>CAZMNY010000005.1:0-36117 GCA_964567745.1 uncultured Pirellulaceae bacterium
GCAACAGCAACCGGGCCAACAACAACAGCCGGGTCAGCAACAGCCGGGTCAGCAACAGCCGGGCCAGCAACAACAGCCGGGGCAACACCAACACCCGGGTCACCAACAACAACCGGGACAGCAGCAGCGGGCGGGCGGAGGGCCGGGGCTGAACCAGTTCTATGACGGTGGCGACGACCGTCCGTTCAATCCAGTCACGGGCGGCGACTTCCGTAACTGGCAAGACCGACTACGCGACGTTGAGGAGTCGCTTGATGATCCCAAGATGCGTGGCGAGGCAGCTCGGATTCGCGATCGAATGCGAGGCGTGCGGATCGATTTGAAGCGTCACTCGAAGGAGCCAAATTGGGACTTGGTGGAAGAGAAAATCTACAAGCCGATTGTCGAATTGAATCAGCTCATCTCGGAAGAGTTGTTGCGGCGGGGATCGAAAGAAAACTTGGCGCCGGCTGATCGCGACGCGGTCCCGAGTCGATATGAGGACGACGTGCGCGAGTACTATCGTCGGATAGGAATTGGCCGATGAGTGAATGGCCCAGCGAATGGGGCGGCGCCGCCTGGCTCCCCTACGTATTCGTTCTAGTCGCGCTGGCAGCCGGAACGGTTTTGTGGGCGGTCGCGCGCGGGCCGGTTCGTAAGCCGATCGTGCTGTTCTCGTCCGCCGTGAAGTGTTTGGCGTTCTTGCTCGTCGCCCTGGCGATTCTCGAACCACTCTTCACCGGCCGCAGGCCTCAACCCGGCGCCAACTTGTTCATCGTGATGGCGGACAACAGTCGCAGTCTTCAACTTCGCGATCGCGAGGCGACGATGACGCGAGGCGAGTCGATGGAGCAGACGCTGGGCGACCAGCAGGCGTGGCGAGTTCGCGCGGGTCAGGATTTTGATGTCCGGAATTACCAGTTCGATACTCGATTGAGCTCGGTGGATTCGTTCACCAAGTTGACGTTTGAAGGTCGAGGCACTTCGTTGTCCGCATCGCTAACGTCGATCGCTCAGCGGTATCGCGGTCGTCCGGTCGCCGGCATCTTGCTTCTGACTGACGGCAATAGCGACCTCAAGGCGAGCGACGATTGGTCTCAGCTTCCGCCCGTTTTCGCCGTTCCCATGGGCAAAGACGCGCCGGCTCGGGACGTCCGAATCGACCGAATTTCCGTCAGCCAAGCCAACTTCGAAACGGCGCCAGTCTCCATTCAGGTCGACGTCGCATCGGAAGGCTACGAAGGCGAGCCGTTGATGGTGGAATTGCTGGACGAAGACGACCAGGTCGTTCAACACCAAGAGCTCACTGCTCCGAAAGATGATGACTCGTTAACGCTGCACTTTGACTTTCGCCCCGACAATCCAGGCTTGCGGTTTTATCAAGTGCGGGCGTTCTCGAAGGCCGAGGGAGAGCAATTCGCGACGCCTGCGAAGAGCGAAGAAGCGACGTTGTCAAACAATGTGCGGCGGTTGCTAGTGGATCGCGGTGGCGGACCCTATCGAGTGCTATACGTCGCGGGCAGACCGAATTGGGAATTCAAATTCTTGCGGCGAGCGCTCGCTGCGGAACAGGAAATCGATTTAGTCGGGTTGATTCGCATTGCCAAACGAGAGCCTAAGTTTGATTTTCGCAGCCGCGCCGGCGAGAAAACGAATCCGCTCTTTCGAGGGTTTGGCAACACCGAAGATGAGCAGGCCGAACAGTATGACGAGCCGGTCTTGCTGCGATTGGGTATCGAAGACGAAGTCGAACTTCGAGATGGGTTCCCACAAACGGCTGACGTGTTGTTTCGCTACGACGCAATCATCATCGATGATGTCGAGGCGGATTTTTTCAACCAAGATCAGATGTTGGCGTTGCAGACTTATGTGAACCAACGCGGCGGCGGCCTGATGATGTTGGCGGGTCAGGAGTCGTTTGAGAATGGCGGTTACGAACGAACGCCTTTGGGCGATTTGCTCCCGGTCTATTTGTCCCGCTTCGACGGGCTGCCGGACGATGGAAAATTTCGCCTGAAATTGACTCGAGATGGAATGCACCCGCCGTGGAGCTTCTTTCGAGTTCGCAGCACGATCACCGATGAACACAAACGCCTCGAAGAAATGCCTAATTTCGTCACTCTCAATCGCGTCTCCGGAGTCAAGCCGGGCGCGGTCATTCTGGCGTCAGCGACCGACGCCCAAGGCCAGAATCGACCCGCGCTCGCGGCGCAACGATTTGGCGCTGGCCGCACGTCGGCACTGCTGATCGGCGACCTGTGGCGATGGGGCATGCGGCGCGCGGAGGATGAACCGGAGCACGATCTGAACAAAGTATGGCGTCAAACTCTGCGTTGGCTCGTCTCGGAAACTCCCCAGCGCATTGAAACCAAGATTGAGAACAGTAACGATGCGACAAGGCTCGGTCGAGACATTCGCGTCACGCTGCGCGACGAAGAGTATCGGCCGCTTGACAATGCACAAGTCGAAATTGTCGTCGAGACGCCTGAGCAATCGAGCGTCAACCTGACAGCACTACCGGACGACGCCGAGCCCGGCGTGTACCACGCAACCTTCATCCCGCGCCAGGCTGGAGCGTTTCGTGTGAAGGTTTCTGCCACAGGAGCCGATGGAGCTGACGTCGGGAATGCCGAGGCGGGTTGGACGGCCGAGCCCGACCGCCTAGAGTTCGAAAGGCTTCGCCCCAACCGCGAAGCTCTGGAAAACCTGGCAGAGCAAACTGAGGGTGAAGTTGTGGAACTTGAAGATCTCAATGAGTTTGTTCAGAGCCTTCCGGATCGCAAGATTCCACTCGTAGAAACCTGGGTCTACTCGTGGTGGGATTTGCCATTTCGCAAACTGATCGTGTTCTCGCTACTGATGATCGCCCTCTGTTTCGACTGGGGCGTGCGCCGACTGAGTGGCTTGGCCTAGGAAACGCTGTTATGACGATGCTTCGAAAATCGATAAACGTCCTTGTGCTGTTGTTGGCGGCGGCGAGCTTCCGTTCGACGATAGCGCAACAACCTCCGACTCAACCCAAGACGCCAACGCCGAGTTCTGAATCAAAGGCTCAGGCAGCCAAGTCGTCGGAAACCGAGACGCCGAAAACCAAGACAACTGCGGCAACGGAATCGAACGGAGAGACGGTCAGCGACGATGTCGGTCAAGCGATCATCGTTGTCGTCGGCGCGTCGGGCGCCGACGAGTTTGCGCCTTTGTTTCGCGAATGGGCCGGTCGTTGGAAGCAAGCGGCCGAGCGGGCGGATGCCGAATCCCTGACGATTGGACTCGAGGAGTCCGGCGCCGCCGACCGGGACCAATTAAAGGCGGCCATTGAAAAATTCGCCCAGCCGTCGCCGGAGCCGCTTTGGATTGTGCTTATCGGACACGGAACGTTTAACGGGCGAGCGGCCAAGTTCAACATGCGTGGTCGAGACGTCTCAGCAGTTGAAATGGCCGAATGGCTGAAGAGCGTAAAACGACCGATTGCCGTCATCAACTCCGCGTCGGCAAGCGGGCCTTTCGTCAATCGACTCTCGACGTCAGAACGCGTCATTGTGACCGCCTCAAAAAGCGGCTACGAACACAATTTCGCTCGCTTCGGCGATCACCTTTCTCAAGCAGTCTTGGGCGACGCCGCGGACCTGGATAAGGACGGTCAAACTTCTCTGCTCGAAGCTTTCCTTTCCGCCTCGGGTCGAGTTGCCGAGTTCTATCGGCAAGAGGGCCGGCTGGCCACCGAACACGCACTACTCGACGACAATGGCGACAAGATGGGAACCCCAGCGACATTTTTCCGAGGCGTCCGAGCCGTCAAGTCCGCCAAGAAAGGCGCCGCCATCGACGGCCTGAGAGCCTCGCAGTTCGTTCTCATTCGCTCCGAATCCGAACGTAGCCTCTCACCCGAACAGCGTGCTGCGAGGGATCGCTTGGAGAATCAGATCGAACAACTTCGAAAGCAGAAATCGACGCTGGATGTCGATCAATACTATCGGTCCCTGGAAGAACTTTTGACTCAATTGTCCGCGGTGTTGCTCGACTAATCGCGGCTGATTCGGCTGCGATTCACTCAACCTCCGTCTGGGCCGCCGGTTAGGTCGCCGCAGGATGCCTTCGATTGGAATCCGTTTCTTTGATATACTGACACTAAGTTTGGGTGGCGTGGAAGTCTCGGAAGCATCGAGGGCCATTCCTCACCGCGAGATAGCATACGACGAAAGCGCATCGAATTACGCGCCGGAAACGGTCATGAGCAGCTCGAACCACTATCGACCTAATCACACGGGCATGTCTCGGCGAGTCGCCTTGCAAGCGGGCTCGATCGGTCTGCTCGGCTTGGGCGGCAACCACGTTCAAGCGCTTCGAGCAGCCGATGATGCGCCGGGTGTTCGAGCGAAAGCGTGCATCTTTATCTTCCTCTCGGGCGGTCTGGCTCAACAAGACAGTTTTGATCTGAAGCCTAACGCGCCCGATGAGACTCGCGGCGAGTTCAAACCGATTGCGACGCGAACGCCCGGTCTGCAAATCTGCGAGCACCTTCCGATGTTGGCCGAGCGAAGCGAAAAGTGGTCGCTTTGCCGTTCGCTGACGCATCGCTCCAACGAGCACTCGGCGGCCCACCACATGATGCTCACTGGCCGCAGCATGCTTCCGCCCGGCTTCAGTCCTTCGACGCCTAAACCGACCGACTGGCCATCCATCGCGTCGATCGCCAATGTTGCGACAGCGCCGCGAAACAACTTGCCGCCGGCGGCCGTGCTGCCCGAGAAACTTGTGCACTATTCTGGTCGCGTTATCCCAGGGCAATTCGCCGGGCGGTTGGGCGATCACAACAATCCTTGGTTTATCGAAGCATCGCCTTACCACAAGACTTCGTACGGTGCCTTTCCGCAGTTTCAGTTCGACCATCAAGAACGTGGAAACAAAGATGAACGGAAATTTCAGGCGCCCAGTCTAGAGCTACCCCACGGACTTGGCATGCGGAGACTGCGAGGTCAGCTCGACCTGCTCCAGTCGCTTTCCTCACAACGCGCCGAGCTAGATCGATTCGCCCAGACAGAGAGTTTCGATCGGTTTCGACAAGGCGCGATTTCGTTGCTCACCGACAAGAAGGTGCATGAAGCGCTCGACGTCACTCGAGCCGATCCGAAACGATTGCAGCGTTATGGAGAGAACTCCTTCGGCTGGTCGTTGTTGATGGCCAGTCAGCTTGTGCAAACCGGAGTCAATCTGGTTCAAGTCAATCTCGGCAACGACGAGACTTGGGACACGCACGGCAATGCATTTCCGCATCTGAAAGACAGTCTCTTCCCGCCGACCGACCGGGCCGTCTCAGCGTTGCTCGACGACCTTTCCGAGAAAGGCCTGCTCGATGACACGCTGATCGTCATGGCTGGTGAGTTTGGCAGAACGCCCAAGATCACGTTACTGCCCAAACACTACAAGAAGCCGGGCCGCGACCATTGGGGTGCCGTGCAATCGGTCTTCTTTGCGGGCGGCGGCGTGCAGGGCGGACGGGTCGTTGGGGCGACAGACAAGATTGGCGGATACCCGACCGACAATCCGCAAACGCCTGAAAACTTCGCCGCCACCATCTACCATTCGCTCGGTATTCCTCACACCGCAGCTTGGTACGAGTCCAACAATCGGCCAAACCACATCTACCACGGCGACCCGATTGAAGATCTCTTCTAGGCGCGAGACCTTGGAACGGTCCATGCTTCTTCCACCGTTGTTGGACGTTGAGTCGCTTCCTTTTCCTTCGCGCTCTCAGCGTCTCAGCGTGAGATTCTTTCTTTCGCGAACCGAGTTGCGCAGACAAAAAAGGGGGCACGCGGAGGCCGCGAAGACGGTGACGGGAGAGTAGCTTCGCCGTGCTTTCCCGTGGACCCAAGCCGCCCCTACTCCCGCGCTCGACCCCGCGTTTGGGGGGCGAATTTGACGGTATTACATAACTATTACCGAACGACTCCAGCTCGATGACTCAACTCGGCCCGTTTACCTCTATCATTCCCGGTCCGCTACTCTGCGGTCGATGTTGATATTCCATGAAGAAAATGCCTGGTTTCGGCCAGCAACCCATAGCGAGCCTGTTTGATGAGCACCACGCTACCTCCCAAGTCTGAGTCCGAGCCGCTGCCCGACAAGGTCAGTCAAGCTGACGGTGCGGGGAATGCGAAGATTAATGTTGATACGATGCCGACGCCGCGCGACGCGAAGTTGCCTAACGGAATCGACTGGATAAATGTCGGTTGGCTTTCAGCGCTTCACATCGGCGCGTTGGCGGCACCATGGTTTTTCAGCTGGTCGGCGCTTGGCGTTACCGTCTTCCTGCATTGGCTTTGCGGCAGCGTGGGAATCTGTCTCGGTTTCCATCGTTACTTTACGCATGCTGGCTTCAAGACGTCGGCACCAATCAAATGGGCTTTGGGATTGATCGGCGGTTTTGCCGGAGAGGGATCCGTGCTCGACTGGGTTGCGACGCACCGCGAGCACCATGCGTTCAGCGATCTCGACGGCGATCCGCATTCACCGAACGAAGGCGCGTGGTGGAGTCACATGCTGTGGCTGGCTCGAGCCAAAACGCCGGCCCAATTGCAGGGTCATCGAAAGCGCTGGGCACCCGATCTACTCAGGGACAAATCTTTGGTTTGGATTTCGTACGCCTTTCTCCCGACTCATTTCGTCATGGGCGGCGTGTTGTACGGCATCGGATATTGGATTGGCGGGACGCCGGTTGCGATTTCCTGGGTCGTTTGGGGCGTGTTCGTGCGTTTGGTTTTGGTCCTTCACACGACTTGGTTTGTCAATTCGGCGAGCCATATGTTTGGGTATCGAAACTACGAGACGACCGACGACAGCCGCAACTGTTGGTGGGTCGGTTTGATTGCCTACGGCGAAGGTTGGCACAACAACCATCACGCCTATCCGCGTATGGCGAAGCATGGGCATAAGTGGTGGGAATTCGACGCGACGTACCAATTGATCCGGCTCCTTCGGGTCACTGGATTAGTCTCCGACGTGGTCGATTACAGAAGCCACGAAGAGAAGAAAATCGCCTAAATCCGCGCCAGCGGCATCCAACCGAACTCGGACTCTGCTTAAAATCGATTCCGCGGGATTCCATGCGGTCGTAACTGATTTGTCTTGGCGGAGGGAGGGTTTGGATGTTTGAACGGCGATCCTTGCGCTTCCCGATTACGCTCGGCGTAGTCATGATCGTGTTGGTGGTCGTCCTGTTGGTCGGCTGGATCATTCTCGCTGTGGCCGGCGCTTGGGCCGACGAAGAGCGGCCCGCCTTCTATTGGACATTCCTCGCAGTCGGCGCCCTGTTCTTCGTCACCGTCCTGGCCGGCGTCATAACCTACCTCACGCTTTCGGTGAAGGCGATCAACTTGAATCGAAGGCAGTCGAATTTCATAGACAGCGTCACCCACGAACTGAAGTCGCCCATCGCCTCGCTGAAACTCTATTTGCAAACGCTCAGCCGTCGAGCGGTGGGCGAGAGCGAGCGAGTTCACTTCAACGAAATCATGCTCGACGACGTGGAACGACTCGACACACTCATCAACCAATTGTTGACGGCAGCCAGGTTGGAGCGCCGCGAATCGAGAGACGCCCCGACCAGCGTCCGAGTCGACGAGATCATTAGCAAGTGCGTCAGCGACGTCTGCCTTCGCCACCGGCACTCCACTGACATTGTCCACCTGGCGCTCGAGGCCTGCACGATAGAATGCCAGGCGGTCGACCTCGACTTGGCGCTCCGCAACCTCATCGACAATGCCGTGAAGTACGCTGACGACCAGCCCGAGGTTTGGATCACGTTGAATCAGGTTGGCCAAGATGCCGTCATCGCGATCGAAGACAACGGTAACGGAATCCCGGCCCCGATGAGGCGTAAAGTTTTTGGACGCTTTGTCCGCTTGGGCGTCGAGCTCGAAAGAGAAAAACCGGGCACGGGCTTGGGCCTCTACATTACCGGAACGCTTGTTCGCCAATTGAAAGGCAAGATCCGTATCAAGGAAGGTCGATCGGGGAAGGGGACCCTATTCGAGATGACTTTGCCGGGAGTCGAGCTCGTACGGGCCTCGTCGGAAACTCAGAACCAGCCACAAATTGCGTAGTCGATTCTTAGCGAAGCCGAAATGCATTCCAAGCACATTCTACTCGTCGAAGACGAAGAGCATCTAGCGAAGGGGATTCGCTTCAATCTGGAAGGCGAAGGGTATCGCGTGACTCTCGCCGATGACGGCGTGACAGCGGTCGAGACGTTCAACGAACAGTCCGACGAAATCGACCTCGTGATTCTCGACCTCATGTTGCCTCGGATGAGCGGCTACGCTGTTTGCGAGACGATTCGCGAAACCGGCAGTCGAGTGCCTGTGTTGATCTTGAGCGCTCGCACTCTGACAGAGGACCGCACGCGAGGATTTGATGTCGGCGCCAACCAGTATTTGACGAAGCCCTTCGATTTGGAGGAGTTGCTCAGCCGAGTGAAGAATCTTCTGGCCAATCACTACACCGAAGCGAAACGGGACGAAAACGAACAGTATTCATTCGGAGACGCGACGATCGACTACCGCACGCGCGAGGTCGTTGTTTCGGGCGACTCGGTTCGTCTAACCGAGTTGGAATTTAAACTGCTTCGCTATTTTCTGGAGAACGAGGATCGCGTTATTCCGCGCGCTGAACTGCTTGAAAACGTTTGGGATCTTCCCGGCCACATGACGACTCGGGCCGTCGATCAATTCATTCTCAGGCTTCGAAAGATCTTCGAAACCGATTCCACAAACCCCAAGCATTTCATAACCGTGCGCGACGCCGGATATCGTTTTATCCCTTGAAGCGGGAAGCCTCGGGCGGCTTTGCAAAAACGCCCAGCCAGACAGACCCCAACGAGCATGCTCGTTCGGTGAATCAGATTAGGTGCTAACAGGCTCGCAGCGCAAGAACACACAGCCCCCAACGAGCCGCGAATTCTCGCTGGGGTCGGGGTGATGGTTGCGAACGGATCTAACGCCAGAGACTCGGGGAGCTACAGCGCCTCGGCACCGCGTTCGCCTGTTCGAATGCGAACGGAGTCCATGATGTCGCTGACGAAGACTTTGCCGTCACCAACTTGACCTGTTCGTGAGGAGTCCAGGATAACGTCGATGACCGAGTCGACTTGGTGATCGTCGACGACCACCTCGAACTTCACCTTCGGCACGAAATCGATCTGATATTCGGCACCGCGGTAGATTTCCTTGTGCCCCTTCTGTCGACCAAAACCTTTGACTTCGCTGACGGTCATCCCTTGCAAACCGAACTCGGAGAGGGCGTCCTTCACGGCGTCGACTTTGAAGTGGCGAACGATGGCTTCGATTTTCTTCATTTCAACTCACATGGTGTCTTGGGGAGAAACGGCAGACAGTGCGCTGTCGTCGCGAATGAAGCGCGGCGTGTCCAGCCGGTGAGCATTTTAGCTACCGAGCTGTGACAGACGCCGCCCAACAACTTCGAACAACGAAGGATCGCAGCCAAAACTACCCGCTGGAAACGGAGGGTTTAACGGCCTGCGGCGATGCTTCCGTTGCCGTTGCATGTGCCGCAGCAGGCGCGACGCCTTCGCCGATCAAAGCCGGCGGATAGGCGTGCATGCCATGTTCGGTAATGTCCAACCCGGCGAATTCATGCTCTTCCGATGCACGCAATCCAACCGTGTGTTTGATGACAAGGAAGATGCCCAGGCTGACCGGGAACGCCCACAGAAACGCCGCGAGAACTCCGACGAGCTGCACCATCAACTGTGTTGCTCCTCCGCCCACGAGAAGACCCGCCTCGACGTGGAAGAGACCGACGGCCAATGTGCCCCACACTCCACAAACGCCGTGAACAGAAACGGCACCAACGGGATCATCGATTTTGACTTTGTCGATCAAAACGACCGAGAAGACGACAATGACGCCGGCGATCGCTCCGGTCAGCAGAGCGAAACCGGGGTGCATTGCGTCACAGCCGGCGGTGATGCCGACCAAGCCGGCCAAGGCGCCGTTGAGTGTAAACGAGGGATCGGGTTTCTTGAATTTCAACCACGAGATGATCATGGCGCTGAGGGCGCCGCCGGCTGCTGCGAGATTGGTGGTGATACAGATCTTGGCAAAACTTCCGCCGCCAACTGCCGTTGTACTGCCGGCGTTGAATCCAAACCAACCTAACCAAAGGATGAAAACGCCGAGTGCGGCGAGCGGAATGTTGTGGCCGGGAATCGCGTTCACTTGGCCCTCTTTTCCATACTTGCCTTTGCGGGCGCCGAGCACGATGGCACCGGCCAATGCGCACCAACCGCCAACGGAATGGACGACGGTCGAACCAGCAAAGTCAAGAAAAGCCGCGCCTTCTCCGAACATCGATGACAGGATAGGGCCGTTGCCCTCAAGCCATCCGCCGCCGTCGAGCAGGCCGCCCCACGCCCAGGAGCCAAAGATCGGATAGACAATCAACGTGATGCCCAAGGTGTAAAGCAGATACGACGTGAACTTCGTTCGTTCCGCCATGGCACCTGAAACGATCGTCGCCGCGGTCGCACAAAAGACAGTTTGGAACAGCAGAAACGACCAATTGAATGCGTTGTCGCCCGCGTCATAGAAAAAGTGACTCGTGCCGAACCAACCGGAACTGGCACCAAACATCAGGCCGAAACCGAACATCCAGAACATCACCGTCCCCAGGGAAAAATCCATCACGTTTTTCATGATGATGTTACATGCGTTTTTGGCTCGCGTGAAACCCGTTTCAACCAACGCGAAACCAGCTTGCATGAAGAACACGAGGAATGCGGCGAGGCAAACCCAGAGCGTGTCGACATCCGCAAGCGACGCTGCCGGCGCCGACTCGGCAGCTTCTTGAGCGAACAGCGTCGTGCCGTCTGCCAAGCAGAAAAACGCGACGGGTGCGATGATCCCAACTCGCTTAGTGACGGAAGATACTCGCTGAAGCAACGACATGGCGGGGAGATTCCTTGTTCAGGATCCGGCGTCGCCGTCGCCCGCCAAAGACCCTTGCTTTGTACGGTGTCGAGGACGACTCGAATGTGTGTTTCCTTGTTCGCCACGCCAACGTCGACGACCATCGTTCTTCGAACTGGCCCGACGACGAGAGGCATGCGTGAATCTTAGGCATACGCAAACGGCGGACCAGTAGATCCTTCTCTCCGCCGAATTCGCCTCCACGCAAGCCAGCCGGCGGGGCGCAAGTCCAGTAATACCCGCCTTTTGAAGACAATGAGAATCGTGGCTGCGAAGCGGCTCAAGATGACCGGCCTGCTTTTGCCATATGCAGCCCTGCATCAAAATGAGGCACGGCCCAAAGCCGCCAACGACACCGAGGCAGAAGCTCGCCGGTGTGAATCAGATTCGCCGCTGGAATGACCGGCGCATTTCGGCGCGAGTTACCGAGACCGATTGTGGAGAGGGCTGCGGGATCAGCTCGTGGCGGTTGGTTCGACGAGCTGGAACTGATTGCCGCCAGCGTCGATCGCCACTTTGATGCCGTTTTCGAGACGTGCCGTAATCGTGTCGACCGTGTCGTTCGGCTCGCCCTCGGTCACACTGAGACTGATCGTGAATCGAAGCAGGCCGGCGTCGGTAGGCAACTTGGCATGCTCAGCAAGCTCACGAATGCGATCGGCGATGGTGGAGGCGTCGCTGCCCGACGTATTGGGCAGGATGATGCCGAATCGGTCAAAATCGTATCTCGCGAGTGTGTCGGTCTCTCGCATCGCCGACTCCATGAACTGGGCGGTGCTACGCAGTACGCGATCGCCGGCCGGCGTGCCGAATCCGTCCGTGACCGCATTGAAACCGTCGACGCGTATGAAGATGACCGAGAGTTTTTCGCCGTTGGGAGTAAGACCAGCAACTTGGTCCTTCAAGGATTCCACGAACGGCTCTTTCAATGTGAGCTGAGTGAGTGGGTCGATGTCTCGTTGGAGTTTGTCGCCGGATTCGGCATCATCCTTACGCTCGTCCTTTGGCGCCATGCGGTGCGACTCATCCCCGTCGTGCCAATGGCCGCAGTCTCGCCCCGACTCCTTGCAGACATAAAGGGCGTCGTCTGCTCGCTTGACCAAGTCTTGGTGCGACTCGGCCTTGAGGAACTGCGCCAGGCCGCCGCTGGCCTTGACGTGCAGGTCTTGGCCTTCGTGGTGGAACACAGCTTCGCCGATGGCGGTTCGAGCCTTCTCGGCGATCGGTATCGCGGATTGCATATCACTTGCGGGAAAGATGACGCAAAACTCTTCACCGCCGTAGCGGCAGACGATTTGTTGGTCGGTCACGCTGTCGCTGAGAACGCGAGCTACGCCGCGGAGCACTTCGTCGCCGGCTTGATGGCCATATGTGTCGTTGAATTTCTTGAAGTGATCGACGTCAATGACCATAACGCAAGCGGGCACGTTGGACGATTCGAATTCTTGCTCACAGCGTTCCATTTCGATGTCGAACGCTCGCCGATTGGCTAGCGTGGTCAGGGCGTCGGTCCGAGCCTCTTGGAGATGCGAAACAATCTCGGCTTGTTTGGCTTCGAGCTCTTGCTCTGCGTTAGCCAGCTGCGATTGCATTCTTGAGTTGGCCGAGAACAGTTGTTCAACGCATGCGACGATGTCACTCGCCTCGCCTTCGTCGTCGAGTCCTTCGCTGATAGCTCGAACGCTGCGGTTGTGTTCGTTGACGTCGGCCGTCATGGCGGCGGCAATTCGGTGCAGTTCGGCGAGCGCGTCTTTGGCGTGTTCGGCTTCGAGCCGAGCCGTGTCCAGCTCTTCCTTGAGTCCGATGTTTTCGTCTTCGCGGACGTGAAGCTCTTCAAGTATCCCTTCGTTATCGCTCTGAGCTCGCTTGATCGCCGCCTCGATCTCGGGATCGGGCTCTGTTTCCCAAGGGCCGTCGCCGCGTAGAAACCACCCCGTGCCGCCGCCGATGACTGCGGCTAATGCGACCAAGAAGACGTCTAAGACTAGAGCGCCCATAGCGTTTCAACTCCAAACTCCAAACTCCAAACTACAAATAACAAGCCCCTCTGCTTCTAAGTAGGTCACAAACGACGCAAGTCAACGAAAACACAGCAAACAAGGCGCCTGCGGCTATTAAGAGAGCCATGCCGACTTGGTTCAAAGTCCGTTGTGAGCCGCCCCGATCCCCGTATGGGTTAAATCGTCGGCCAATCGCGTCGGTTGCAACGGTGGCGCGGAAGATTCAAGATGTTTGTGACTGATCAGATCCACTTCCTGGTACGGAGACGTCCCATGCCAATCGACAATCGGCCGAACCGGCAAGCTCGCGTCGCCGCAGTTCTCGCCGCAGTTACTTGCACACTTACAGTCGTCTCGAGTGCTCATGCCCAAAAGCCCTGGAAAAAGCATGTGATTTTCGAGGGTGGAGCTTGCGCAACATGTGTGGCTGGCGACTTTACCGGCGACGGCGTGGCGGACGTGATCTGCAACTCGGGACGCCGCACGATTCTCTTGCAGGCGCCCGACTGGAAGCGGATCGTTTTGGAAGGCGAGCTCAAACTCAATTTCATCCATAGCGAAACGATGGATGTGGATGGCGATGGAGATTTGGATTTCATTGGAGCTCGTTACAAACCCGGGCGAATTGTCTGGCTTGAGCAACCGAAGAACCCGACAACGGATCGCTGGCCGTTACGGCTGGTCGACGACCAAGTCGACGGCATACACGGACTGCTTGTCGGCGACGTCGATGGCGATGGTCGCCAGGACTTGCTTGCCAATAGCGCTCAGCCGAATGGACCGTTTGCCGAGTCGTTGGTTTGGTACCAGCGCGAATTGGGCGCGGCACCCGCCAAGTCCAAATCCGTGCGTTGGAAACGCCGAGTGATCGCGGATCACGACGCGCCGGGGCTCAGCCACTACTTGGGCATTGGCGACGTCAATGGCGACGGTCGAGCGGATGCGGCCAGCGCCGCCAAAGGCGGACCGAACGACAAACGAGGATTGGGCAACTGGTTCGCCTGGTGGGAGGCTCCGAAAGATCCAACTCAAGTTTGGAAGAAACACATGCTCTCCGACGACGAACCGGGCGCGACCAACATCCATCCCGCTGATGTCGATGGCGATGGAAAAACGGACTTCATCGCCAGCCGAGGTCACGGTCGCGGAGTCGTTTGGTTTCAAGCGCCCGATTGGAAGCGCCGAGTGATGCACGCCACGCTGCATGGTCCTCATTGCTTGGTGGTGATCGACATGGACGGCGATGGCGATATCGACGCGGCCACATGCGCCAAAGACGACAAGCTGGCGGTCTGGTTCGAGAACGATGGGAAAGGCAATTTCACCACCCACGTCGTCGCCAAGAATCAAGCCGCCTACGATATTCGAGCCCTCGACATGGACGCTGACGGCGACCTCGATTTGATCATTGCCGGGCAAGCGAGCGAGAATGTCGTTTGGTGCGAGAATCCGTTGCGCTGAACCCTGACGCACCGAACGAGACAGATTTTCGATGCTTTGGTACGTCCTGCTGTCCGTTGTCCCGCAGGCAACGCCCCGACCCAATTCACGTTAGACTCACACCATGTCACGGGAGGGCAGGGGGTCACGAGCGGGGCGGCTAAAGATTATGATTGCCGGAACAGGAACACATGTCTCGCAATCGTCCCTGCTTTGCGACGGCAATCCGATTTTCAGCAGCCGCTTATAGGACCAATTCTATGCGCCAATACTTGGATCTGCTTGGCGACATTCTCGATAACGGAGTGGAAAAGTCAGACCGGACGGGAACGGGAACTCATTCCGTGTTCGGGCGGCAATCGCGTTACGACTTGTCGTCGGGTTTCCCCCTGCTCACCACGAAAAAACTGCACCTCAAGTCGATTGTTGTCGAACTGTTGTGGTTTCTTCGAGGCGAAACGAACACGTCCTACCTGAGAGAAAATGGCGTTTCGATCTGGGACGAGTGGGCCAGTCCGGATGGCGAGTTGGGACCCGTTTATGGGAAACAATGGCGTAGTTGGCCCGCGCCGGACGGCCGCGAGATCGATCAGATCGCCGATGTCGTGCGCAACATTCGAGAAAATCCCGACTCACGCCGCTTGATTGTCAGCGCCTGGAACGTGGGACAGATCGAGCAAATGGCGTTGCCTCCCTGCCACCTGCTCTTTCAGTTTTACGTCGCCAACGGAAAACTCTCCTGCCAGCTCTATCAACGCAGCGCCGACGTGTTCCTGGGAGTGCCTTTCAACATCGCGTCCTACGCCTTGCTGACGATGATGATCGCGCAAGTCACCGGTTTGCAGCCAGACGAATTCGTACATACGCTCGGCGACGCCCATTTGTACGTCAACCATTTTCAGCAAGCGCGGACTCAGCTGGAACGTGAGCCGCGAGATTTGCCGACGATTCGAATAAACCCCGACGTTACGGATTTGGCCGATTTCCGGCTCGAAGATTTTGAGATCGTCGACTACGACCCGCATCCGCACATTCGAGCACCGGTCGCCGTGTAGCGACTCGCACTCGAGCCGCGCGGCCCCGTCCACTATTCGCTTCAAGACGAGATTGGGTTGATGAGAATTTCCTTGATTGTGGCGGTGTCCGAGAACAACGTGATCGGGCGAGAAAACGACTTGCCGTGGCGGTTGTCCGCCGACCTGAAGCGTTTCAAGCGAACGACGATGGGTCACCACATGATCATGGGTCGCAAGACGTACGAGTCGATTGGGCGACCGCTGCCAGGCCGCACATCCGTCGTGCTGACGCGACAAGACGATTATCAAGCGGCGGAAGGCGTTCGTGTCGCCAAAACATGGGAACAGGCTATTCAAGCATGCGACGACGACGAAGTATTTGTAATCGGCGGTGAACAGATTTATCGAGTCGCCCTGCCGCACGCCAATCGACTCTATCTGACCGAAGTGCATTGCCGGATCTCTGGCGACGCGCACTTTCCCGAATGGGACGCCAACGCCTGGTCAGAGGTGGCTCGCGAGTTTACAGCCGACGGTGAGAGAAACGAATACCCAAGCACGTATCGCGTTCTGCAGCGTCTCAGCGAGACCGCAGGGGCGGACCATTCATCGCAAGATCGAGCCCAATGAGCCAGAAAACGACCGTCCAGGGATACCTGCTCAGCATCGCTTCGTTCTTCGTGATCATCGCCGGGATGCGTGAAGCGAGCTCGCTTGTCGTCACATTCTTGCTCGCCTTCTTCGTCGCGATCATTCTCACGCCTGGATTGCGCTGGCTGCAGGCTCGCCGAGTCTCGACACCCGTCGCACTGCTGGTGATCATCGCACTGGTCGGCACCATCGGCGGCGGCGTCGTGGCCGTCGTCGGTCAGTCGGCCAATCAGCTCGTGCAACAGCTGCCAAGCTATCAACTCCAACTGCAAAGCAAGGCCAACGAAATCGAAAAATGGATCACCGATCAAGCCTGGGCTGAATGGCTGCTCGAACGCAAGATCGGCGAGCCAATCGAAAACGACGATCCAAGCAGGAGCGAATCTGGAAACGGCGAGCCTGGAGACACGAAAGCGAAAGACGGCGATGCGAGCGTCGGCGAGTCCCTTGATCCCGAACTCGGGAACGCTGAGCCCAAGCAGGGCGAGCCCGGAAATAGCGAGCCCGGACCCTCCGAGACAGGCAATGCCGAGACAGGCAATGCCGAGAAAAAAGACAGTGAACCGCCGAGTGATGAGCAAGGCAATCAGGACGACAATTCGTCCACGGAGAATGGCGAGCCGGAAGCGCTCACCGATACCGATCCAGCGAATGAGCTCAACAAGTCTGAGCGAAGCGATTCAGCCGGAAGCGATCGGAAAGCCGAGGGATCCTCGACCGACGACGCGATTGGCGCCTACACACCAGCGCCCTTCGAAAGCTCCGGTCGAGCGAGCGCGAACACCATGGGCGGTCCCGTCAGGTCGGATAACGTTTCACAACTTTTGTCGCTTGAACCGGCCGACGCGGTCGATCTGATGAAACGATTGCTCGCCGATCTGGGCGGTCTGTTCAGCAGCGCTTTCCTCATCCTGCTGACCGTGATCTTTATCTTGCTCGAAACGGCGCGATTCCCCGCGAAGTTGCAAGCGGCCGTCGGCGATCGAGGCAGCGCGAGCGAACACATTCGGGAAATGGTCGACAACATTCGCCGTTACATGTTTATCAAAACATCGACAAGCTTGTTGACCGGCTTGCTCGTAACGGCGTTCCTGCTGACTTTCAACGTTCGCTACGCAATGTTGTGGGGCTTGCTCGCATTTCTGTTCAACTACGTGCCAAACATTGGCTCCATCCTCGCCGCCGGTCCAGCAGTCGCGCTCGTCTTCATCGAGCACGGCATTACGATGGCCCTGATGGTTGGAGTCGGGTACTTGATTATCAACTTCTTTATTTCGTATGCCATTGAGCCTCGCTTCATGGGACAAGGCCTCGGCCTTTCGACCCTTGTCGTTTTCCTGTCTCTCATATTTTGGGGCTGGGTGCTCGGACCGATAGGTATGTTGTTATCCGCGCCGTTAACGATGATCGTCAAAATTATTTTGGCCGACTTCGAAGAGACTCGCTGGATCGCAGTGATGCTCAGCGCCAAAGCGCCGGCCCCCGCCGACGATTCCGAGTGACGTCGGTTGCCGATGCGCGTGCAACACGAGTCGCTCAACGGACGAAACGCCAACAACGATGGATGCGTCGGTTGCGAAAGTCCTCTGGGACGGTTTGCAAACTGATCTCGCGTATTTCCTCTGCGTGAAGCGCCTCTTGGTCCAATTTGAACCGGCGAAAATTTGTCGAAAAGTACACGACGCCTGACGGCTTCATCAGGGACAACACCTGATTCAACATCTCGGCGTGGTCGTCTTGCACTTGCCAGTCAATTTCAGCTCGCTTGCTGTTGGAAAACGTCGGCGGATCGACAACGGCCAAATCGTAAATGTTGCTTTTGCGTTGTTGTCTGAGAAAGGTGCGGGCGTCGCTGCGAATGAACTCGTGTTGAGGCCCCTCGAATTCATTGAGCTTCATGTTCCGTTCAGCCCAGCCGAGATACGTTTTGTTCCAATCGACGGTCGTCGTCGACGTCGCGCCTCCCGACGCTGCGTAGACCGTGAAGCTACCGGTGTAGCCGAACAGATTAAGAAATCTGGCACCTGACGCGTTCTCTCGCACCATGGATCGAGTCACGCGGTGATCCAGGAATAGTCCCGTGTCGACGTAGTCCGTCAAGTTGACAATGAACTTGAGTCCGCCTTCGCCGACGACAATTTCATTTCGCTCGTCCGCAACCTTGCCGTGCTGAGTTGCACCTCGTTGTCGTAAGCGGCTCTTCAACAATACTTTCTTTCGCTCGATCTCCAACGTCTCAACCGCCGTGCGCGCCATCAAGTCGAGCCAATCGACATGCTCGGCCAAGTCTCGCTCGTGCGGTCGCTCGTATTCGGTAATGTGCAGATGGTCTTCGTAGCGGTCGACGATCAGCGGGATCTCCGGTATGTCGCGTTCGTAGAGGCGAAAGCAAGTGATGCGTTTGCGAGTCGGCCAGCGGCGAAGATGCCTGGCGCGTTTGAGTAGCCGTGACTTGAATAGCTCGGCCTGCTCGTACGCCTTTTCGCTCAAGCCGCCAAATACCGGGGGCGGTGAGCTTGTTTTTCGAGCACTCGCTTTCGCGGCCTTCTGAGCTTCCGATTCCGAGCCGGCAGATTCGGTCGATGTCGATTCAGCGTCTGTCCGTTTCGTATCGGCGGCGCTTCGAGGCTTTGGCGCTTTGGGCCCGTGGAATTGAAAATAGGTGCACTCAATTCGCCCGTTGTATAACTTGCGGCGGCGGTTGGCCTTCTTTTGCACAAGGGCTTCGAATCGAGGATAGGCGGTCAATATAAAATGCGACCAGGTCGGAAGGCCCCGCAACACTCGAGGGATCTCGGCGTAGAGCGGTTCGAGCTCCTGTTGCTCGCCCAGTCGAGCTCCATAGGGCGGGTTCATGATCACACAGCCGTACTTTCGCTTACTCGAAAGATCCTCGAACGACTGCTGTTGGAAATGGATCAACTCCTCCACTCCCGCCCGTTCCGCATTGTTCCTCGCAACCCAAAGCGCGCGGCTGTCGATATCGCCTCCAAGAATCCGTTCCTCGAGACCGGGTTTGATGAGGTCGAGCGACTCGGTTTTCGCTTCTTCCCAATCCGACGTCGCAATAACTGGCCATTGCTGAAATGAGTATTCACGCATCGAACCAGGCGCGATGTTCTGACCGAGCAACGCGGCTTCAATCGGAATCGTGCCGCTGCCGCAAAACGGATCGATGAGCGGGCGTTCGCGATTCCAAAAACTGAGCATCACGAGCGCGGCAGCCAGAGTCTCTTTGAGCGGCGCGCCGGTCGACTGCAATCGGTACCCTCGCTTGTGAAGACTAGGGCCGGTTGTGTCGAGAGTGAGTCGTGCTTGGTTCTTATGTAGAGCGATTTCGATTCTGTAGAGTCCGCCGTCCTCGTCGAGCGTGTTCACTTGATGCGAAGCGAGCAAGCTTTCAACGACTGCCTTCTTCACGGTCCGTTGGCAGGCCGGCACGCTCGAGAGTTGCGAGTCGAGCGATCGTCCGATAACGGGAAAGGCGCCATTGGCGGGAATCCAGCGTGACCAATCGAGCTCGCGGGTGCCGAAAAAGAGAGAGTCGAAGTCGGCTGCCTCGAACGACGCCATTCGCAACAGAACTCGATCGGCCGTTCGCAACCAGAGATTGGCTCGACATATCGCGCGATCGTCTCCCGCGAATTCGATTTGCCCCGGCCTAACGACCTTGCCTTGATAGCCAAGTTGCTCAAGTTCGCGTCGCACGATGGCTTCGAGCCCGAATGCGCAGGTGGCGATCAGGGTGAGTTGGATTGAATCGAGCTCCGCATCGGACATTTTAAAACTTCAATCGTGTTGAACTCCCGCAGTCCCCCGCGGCCGGCCAGAATCAGATAGCAAGCTAGCATCGCCTTGGAGTTCGGCCAACGCCTCTGTGCGGTTGGCGACGTGAAAACCAAGAGGGTGGAGGGATGAAAGTCGGCCGGAATTTATGGAATTGTGTCACCTTCGGCTTCTGCAATCTCTATAAGTCATTAGTATTTGACAACACGTGCGGTGCCGCTGCGAAAGACCTCGAAAATACGCCTCGGCGAAAAGCCATGGATGGGCGTCGAGGTCACTCTGGCAGCCCAAAACCGGCCGCGCGCTGAACTGTTCACGCTGAAAGGAATCGAACATGAGACAGTCTCTTCTCGCTTTGCTGTTGCTCGTCCTTCCGACCTCGCTGCTGGCTGCTCCGCCACGTCGCGACACTGTGCCGGCCGATGTGTCGATGGCGATTCACATCGACTTAGAGAATCTTCAATCGAGCGCGTTTGGAAAGCAGTTGTTCTCTCAGGCGGTGGCAATGCCGCAGGTGAAGAAGATGCTCGCTTCCGTTCCTCCCAGTTTGGAGTTCTTGAAGCAGCTCGAAGTCAAAGACGTGACTATTTTGACCTGGTCGGAAAAAGAGTTGCAGGGGAACACGGACGAACCCGTCGTTCTCGCCAATCTCAAAATCGACGCGGAGAAGTTGATCGGTCTTCTCGGTCACGGTCGCGACTACGCTCAAATCTCGCATCACGGCATCGCGGTTCACCATTGGCGTCCGAACATGGAGGCGATCAGGACAACGTTGTTGGGTCCGAGAAAACCGAACGCCAAGAAAAAGGACGACTCGCAAGTCTCTTATCTCGCGTTCCCCAAGCCGGGATCGTTGATTGTGACTCAGTCGCTTCCGCTCATGCTGAAGACGCTCGATCGTCAGCGAGGTGCCACTGAGGCGATGCCGAAAGAGACGTATCAGGCATGGGTTGGAGATCGTCCCGCTTGGATCACCGTCGCCTACGACCAGCCAGGCGGTTCGCCGAGCAATCTTATTGCAAGTCTTCGCCAAGACAGCGAAGAGCGAGTTACGTTGAATGTGGAAACAACGTGCCGAAGCGAGTCGGAAAAAGTGATCGGCGCCACGGTGCTTGGCATGCTCGGCAATGCGGACTTGATTGGCCGAGCCGCGGCCGGCGTGATTGCTGGATTCAGCCAAGAGGAGAAGCCCGAATCTGAAGGCGACGAATCTGAAGGCGACAACGACGTTGCCTCGGCTGACGAGGACGGGCAGAACGGTTCATTCACGTTCGGCGTCTCGCTTGACGGGAAGGGCGGACCCAAGTCCGCGAACGAAGATATGGATCTGTTCGCCAAAGAGATTGGCAAAGTGATCGTCAAAATGGTGCAGCCATCGTTTGAGAACGATTGCCTGAAGGTCAAGGCGAGTGCGTTTGCTGGTAGCTGGGATGTGAATATCAAGTCGAAGAACAACCGCGACGACATCAATGTCCACTTGCACCTGTATTCCACAAAGGCCAAGCACCTGGCGTCGCAAAAACGCGGCACAAAAATTCGATAGTCGATGCTAGCAAGTGGCTGCTCGATTTGTCCACGAATGACATTTCGGGCGTCGTTGGCTTCCAGTGCGAAGTGCGATCCGAAGTGGTTTGATTCGCACTGGCGGCCATCTTGCATACCAATGGCATCACGTTTAAACCTCGGCTGAATCGTACTCGTCATCAGAATGGATTCTGAGATGTCTGGCGCCAACGAAGACGCTCAACTTGCTCGACTCGCCCAAGGCGGCGATTTGGACGCGTTTGAGAAGTTAGTGTCGAAGTACGAGTCTCGGCTGCACTGCTTCCTTTGCGCCCACGGCGCCAATGGCTGGGATGTTGAGGACGCGGTGCAAGAGACATTTCTCCGGCTCTACGTTCACATCGGCCAGTTCGATTTGAATCGTCGCTTCAGCACTTGGCTGTTCACGATCTCCCGCCGCATGTTGCCACGCGTTCAGGCGACTCTGCCGATGGAAGCGATAGACGATCTCACGGCCCGCAACTGCGACCCAGGCACTCAGATGGAGGCGGGTGAGTCGCGGCAGGAATTCTGGTCGACGATCCGGCATCACACGAACGACGACGAGTTTCAGACACTCTGGTTTTACTACGCCGAGCAGCTTTCGCTAGTGGAGATTGCCTCGGTGATGGGCGAGTCGCATTCGGCCTGCAAGGCTCGTATCTCTCGAGTTCGCCGGCGTCTCAAGGAAAATCTCGTTCGGCTCGGGCGCTCGTCACTCAGCGAGTCCGAGAAAGATTCGCCTCGTGTGCTGGCAGATGAGTCGGCCGAGTTGCCGCCCTGTTACTTGAACCGAAATGCAGGATGATCATGCAAGACGAGCAAGAACATCAATCTGATTTTGATCGACAGTTTGCCGGGCGGCTGCGTGCCGAATACGAAGTCGTGCGCGATGCATCGTCTCGGCGAAAGGCATCCGCAACGGTAGCAAGCGAAATCCGTGCGCATCTGGAATCGAAACCGGGATTGGCCGCGACATCGCCCGAGGCGGCATCGATGGGTGGTCGTGAGCGTTGGCGATGGCCAGCACTGGCAAGCGGGCTCGCCCTGGCTGCGATCACGGCCGTCGCCGGTTATTTGGTCAACTCGTCCTGGAAAGCGGAGCCGGTCTCGCCCTCACTGGCGGTTTCGCCGCCTGGCGGGCCGGTCGCACTGGGCACAAGTCCGGCAGTCGCCTCACCACTTCTCAATCCAAGAATCGCGGCCGAGTCGCCAGCTGTTGTAAAGCAAGTCGCGCAGCTCGACGGCATGGACGGCGAACGAGGGCTCCAGGTTGTCGAGGCCGGATTTTCGGGTATCTTTTCCGCCTTGGACAAAAGCAAATCCATGCTCAAGCCGTTGGCCGAAGCGGTGGCGGCTGGCAGCGATCGTCGAGCCCAACCGACCGCTGACCCAAAGGCGACTGACGAACTCGAGACCGAACGCAATCGGATGGAAACGGACGAGCGTCTAATTGTCGGTTTGGCGGCGAATTTCCTAGGTCGCGGCCAAGTTTTCGATTGAGACACCGAGTATCATGACTGCCATGAACGCGACCTTTGAAGCGAGACGGCGTCTGGAGCGGATGGCGCCGCACGAGTTGGCCGAGCATCAGTTGGGCAAATTGAACGCGCTTTTAGAGGCGACGCTGCCGCACAATCGGTTTTACGCCGATAGGTTGTCGGAGGTGTCATTGCCGTTGAAATCGTTGGACCAGTTGAGCGAGCTTCCGTTTACATTCAAGGACGACTTGGTCAACAACCCCAAGGGAGGCCAATTCGCTTCGAACTTGACCTATCCTCAACATCGTTACGTGCGATTTCATCGAACATCAGGCACTCGCGGCCGACCGATGGCGGTGCTCGACACGGCGGACGACTGGCGATGGTGGATCGACACCTGGCAATTTGTGCTCGATGCGGCTGAAGTTGGCGCGGAAGACCGCGTGATGATGGCCTTCTCATTCGGACCATTCATCGGATTTTGGAGTGCTCACGACGCCGTCGCGGCTCGCGGCGCCATGGTGATTCCTGGCGGCGGACTCGACACGCTGGCCAGGCTAGAGCTAATTCGTTCGACTCCCGTGACCGCGTTGTTCTGCACTCCGAGCTATGCGCTTCACCTCGCCGACACCGCGGCCGAAAACCAAATCGACACAGCTTCATTAGATGTCCGTCGAATCGTCGTCGCCGGCGAACCAGGCGGTTCGGTGCCCGCCGTGCGGCAGCGAATCGAGACGGCTTGGAACGCCAAGGTGATCGACCACAGTGGCGCGAGCGAAGTCGGTCCCTGGGGTTTTTCGGATCCCAGCAGTCGCGGATTGCATGTCATCGAAAGCGAATTCGTAACTGAGTTTCTTTCTGTGGAGACGGGAAAACCCGCGGCGGAGGGCGAACTTTCCGAGCTCGTCTTTACGACGCTCGGACGAGTTGGCAGCCCAGTGCTTCGCTATCGAACGGGCGACTTGGTTCGACCGACATGGAACGCTGAAGGTGAGATCCGATTTGTGCTGCTCGACGGCGGCGTGTTGGGACGATCCGACGACATGATGATCATTCGCGGCGTCAACATTTTCCCTTCATCCGTCGACCAGATATTGCGAAGTTTTCCCGAGGTGCTCGAGTATCGCATGACGGTCCGGCGCGACGGCGAACTCGACCGGCTGAGCGTCGAGGTCGAAGATCGATTGGATGACGTTTCGCGAATCGCCAAAGAGCTTCGCTTGCGACTTGGTTTGCGAGTCGACGTGATTGCGGCACCAATTGGGTCGCTTCCACGTTTTGAAGGTAAGGCGAAGCGGTTTATCGATCTCCGCAACCCGTCGCCGAAATAGCGCCTTCGAAGTCGCTATATTTGACGTTCTTGCCGCGTCAGTATTCGCTTATGGGAAAAAGGAATCTGCTTTCAATGGGAACCGAAACAAACGCTGCGGACTTGCGTCAGCATGTCGATTCGATTCGCGATCAGTATCCGGCGATGCGGCGCCAGGTGAACGGTCACGGTGCCGCATTCTTTGACGGTCCCGGCGGAACACAGACGCCTCAATGCGTGATCGACGCCGTAGGCGAGTACCTTGGCGTGACCAATGCAAATCACGAAGGTCGTTTTGCCACGAGCCGGGAAAGCGACGCTGTGCTGCATGAAGCCCATCAGGCGTTCGCCGAGTTTCTGGGAACGGATAACGCGGACGAAGTCGTTTTCGGTGCCAACATGACTTCGCTCACGTTTTCGCTTTCTCGCAGTTTGGCGAAGACATGGTCCGCTGGCGACGAGATCTTGCTCACTCGACTCGACCACGACGCCAATTTTTCGCCGTGGCTGTTGGCCGCTCAAGACGCCGGCGCGGTCGTTAAGATTGTCGAAATCAACGAGCAAGACTGCACTTTGAATCTCGACGATCTACGCGACAAGCTGAGTTCCAAAACACGGCTCGTGGCCATTGGATGCGCGTCCAACGCCGTCGGCTCGATCAATCCGGTCAAGGAGATCACCGCTTGGGCCCACGAGGTTGGGGCGCTGGTGTTTCTAGATGCTGTCCACCTGGCGCCGCATGCCCCGATCGACGTCGCCGATCTCGACTGCGATTTTCTCGCTTGCTCTGTCTACAAGTTCTTCGGGCCGCATGTCGGCGTGCTCTGGGGTCGCCAGGAATTGTTGAGTGAGTTAACCGCCTACAAAGTTCGGCCTGCGCCCGACAGCTCGCCGGGCAAATGGATGACGGGCACGCAGAATCACGAAGGCATCGCAGGCTCGCTGGCGGCCGTGAATTATTTGGCCGACATCGGCCGCCTCGTCAGCGGAGACACATCCGGCAGCCGGCGCGACTCGCTCGACTGCGCCTATCGCGCCATCGCGAACTACGAGCGAAGTCTTTTGATTGAGTTGCTCGACGGACTCCACCAACTGACCCCGTATCGACTGTGGGGAATCGCCGACAAGTCGAGGCTGGGCGAGCGTGCTCCGACGATTGCCGTCACCCATAACTCGCTAACCGCCGCCGAGTTGTCCGAACGTCTCGGCGAGCGCGGCCTATTCACCTGGGACGGCAACTACTACGCCTTCAACTTGACCGAAACGCTCGGCCTCGAACCGCACGGCATGCTCCGAATCGGACTGGTTCACTACAACACGAGCGAAGAAGTACAACGCCTGCTCGCTGCCCTTAGCGAATGCGTGTAGCAGTAATGCGGCTGGACGCAACGAATGACGGCGACGGGCAATGAGTACTGCCGGTCGCCGTCACGTTGAAGTCGATAGTTTTCGCTTTTCACATCATTGGTGCATGCCGTGAGGCTTAGCAGGTTCGTGACCTAAACGCGCTGCCGACGCACGTCAAGAAATCCTAGACATCTGAGGTTTTGACAAGTGGCGTTGCCCGTAGGCTACGTTGAGGTAGGCCGCCCTGCCAACAGGTGCGAGGGACGACGCGAATAGTCACCAAGACCGTCACGAGGCTAGAAGATCGTCCGGCTTTCAAATGCCGGCGCTTTAGCTGTGAGTCTTGACGGGCTTTGGAAGCTAGCCGTCGGTGGTACCGAGCTCCATCAGCTGTTCGAGCGTGTAGATTCCCGAGTTGTGACCGTCACTAAACTCGATTGCGTAAGCATAACCACCCATTGGCTCCATGCCGGTTACTTGCAGCAATCCAATTTCACCGGCGGCGAGAATGGGCAAGTCGGGTTTCGGCGCGCGTCGCTTCTCACAACAGGTCGCACAGGGACAGGCGTCTCGCAACTCTCGCGGCGTATACGTGCGGACCGAGTCATCGTCCCATTCGATCACGATTCGTGATTGCTCGTCGCGTCGTAACGCTCGCGGTGTTGGCATCAATTAATCTCGTCGATTGGTGGTAACGTCGTCGGTCGACGCGATCCGTGTTTCCATAAGGCCTGTGTTGTTGGGATACTCTAACCAAGGAGCTGCCGGAAGAGCAAACGGTCCGTCACAATTGAGCGTCAAATTCCGAGGTCGTCCAGGTTGCTGGCAGGCAACAAGTTAAACTGGTCGTTGCGCTTTTTGGTTTTCGGCGCGACCGTTTGAGCAGGCGAATGGTGAACAGGAACTCGGCGAACCGGTGGATTCACTTGTGGTGCAGAGACATGCTGAGGGCGTACGGCGGCGAGGCCGCCAGCTGCCGGTCTCGCGCCCAAGGGTCCGATGCGTGTGATCATACGCGAGTCGACTTGGCGAAAGGCACCCGATCCAAGCCGGAAGAAGGCGACCTGCCATTCGCCCGGTTTGTCGACGGCCTCTCGCAACTCCGATTTGCCGGCGTTGCCGTAGACGACCACATTCGTCGGCGGAAACCAGTAGAGAACGTTTCGGGCGCGAGTCGTGAGTTCGGCCCATGTTTTCGAGGCAATCCGATTGGCCGACGCCTGGTCGCCTCGCTTGAGGGCCGCTCGGATTTGAACTTCCGCTCGCTCGCGAATCCCTCGCAGATCGGCTTTCAGCTGCGACGCTTTTTCTGGATGAACGTCGCTCAGCTTGACTCGATATGTGTTGCACCACTCGTTCGGATAGTGCCTCAGGCCGCGGAATTCAACGTTATCGACACTCTGGGCATTGGCCGTTCGCGGCGAGGCGATTCCTTAAAACGCGAGGGTTGCGAGGACCAGAGATTCCCAGCGGTCGCCCCAAGCGGACAAGAAAAACAGGGATTTCTTTTTCGACTCAGCACCGGTAAGCCGCGTCGTACGAAGTTGGCGGTCGATATCGGCATCGAAAGGAGCTCGTATAACACCGCCAAGCCCACTGGCGGCCAACCGCGGGTCACGATTTATCCGTTAGAGCCGTCTCAAAACCGACGTTCTGTTTCGAGTCTCTTAGTGCTTTTCGTGGCCAACTTCGTCAGGCGAGAACGGCCGAGCCGCAAGAAGCGCGAGGATTCACCAGCACGAGGCAGGGCGCGTCCAAGAGTTGTTACCCGCACCACCGTGACGGCCAAGCTCCTAAGACGAGCGGACTCGCTTGTAATTGGTTAGATTTGACGACTCTCAGTCAGACCGTTCCTACCCAGATGAATCGAAATGGCGGACGCGAATCAGCCGCAGTTGGTCTCGGACGGTCAAGTTTTGATCGCGTGTATCGTGATCGGTTTCTACTTGCTTCTCTTGCTGATTCTCGGATTCGTCGGCTACCTCAAGTCGAGGGGCGGCGAGGAGGACTATTACCTAGCGGGTCGCGATCAAGGTTGGTTAATTTCGTCGTTGACGATCATGGCGACTTTTTTCAGCTCCTTTGCTCTGCTCGGCGCGCCGGGGATGGTGTATCGCGAGGGCGTGGTGTTTGCTTTGGTGAGTTTGAACGTTCCGGTCGCGGGCGTGGCGATCTATTTGTTGGGCGGCCGCATTTGGCGGTTGGGCCGCAGTCGTGGCTACGTCACTCCGGCCGATCTAATCTGCGATTACTATGGCAGCCAAGTGATGTTGCGATTGCTGGTCGCGCTGACGGGCTGCCTGTTCGCGGTTCCCTATGTGATGATGCAGATCAAGGCGGGTGGCGAACTCTCCGCGGTGCTCTTTCGCGATTACCAATACGCATTCGAGATCGGCTGCACTTCTCTCGCCGCAGTCATCGCGGTCTACATCATGATTGGCGGAATGCGAAGCGTCGCTTGGACTGACGCGCTGCAATGCCTGTTGCTTGGAGGAGGCATCGTGCTCGGCGGCTTCGCCATGGTTGCCTCATTCGGCGGGCCGAGCGCATTTAGTCGCGCCGTGGGTGGCTTGCCCGATCGGTCGCTTACCGTGCCGGGTACCACCGGCTTCTGGCAGCTGCCCATGCTGTTCAGCGTCTGCCTGCTCATGCCGCTCGGCGGCATCGTCCAACCGGCCCAGTGGATTCGGTTCTATTCGGCTCGAAACCTCGAGGTGCTTCGCCGCGGATCGGTCCTCTTTACCGTGCTGTTAACGGCTCTCTTCTTGTTCGGAATTACATTTGTCGGACTCGGCGGCCAAGTTCTCTATCCGCTCGTCACCGCCGCGGATGGAAGCGTGTCTCCGGCACCCGAAGTCCGCGGCTTCGATCAGATTCTTGTCGTCGTCATCAATGACAATCTCCCGCGCGTCCTTGGCGAAACGCTAGGATGGACGTTGGCGTCGATGGTTGTGGTGGCCATTATGGCGGCGGCGATGAGCACCGCGGACAGCAATTTACACTCGTTGGCCGCCGTCGCGACGCGCGACATCTACGACCGCTTCATTCGCCCTAACGCGGGGGAGGGTGAGCGAGTTTGGGTCGGCCGCCTTGTGATTCTCGGCGCAACACTATTCTCGCTATTGCTTGTGCTCGCCGGTCGGCGAGAAGGCAGTTCGCTCGCTTCACTCATGCAGATGATCGTTGCGCTAGGACTCTTCGCAGCGGCATTCGCCGTTCAAGTCCTGCCATTGGCGATCGACATTCTTTACCTCCGCAAGGGAACTCGGTGGGGCGCCGCTGCGGGACTGGCAACAGGGCTGGTGACCGCCTTTTGTTTCACCTCCATGTTCCCGCCGCTGGTCAACGGATTGGGCTGGCCGATCTTGACGCTGGTCCTCGACCTAGTCGAGTCGTGCCGAACAGCGGTCCCGATGCATGCGATGGCCTGGGGAATCGCCGCCAACATCATCGCCTTTGTCGCCGTTAGCTCGCTGACTCGCGCCGTTCCAACATCACGTCGCGACGAATTCGCTCGCCTCGTCTCCTCCAGCGATTCGAGCTCGTAGCCAATCATCCTTATGTTGCAGCCCAATGGCTTCCAGCCACGCATGTCGTTCGGTGAATTAGGATTCGTGTATCGGCAACCCAGCCCAACGAGCGTCCAAGTGCAAAATGCAAAACGTAAGACCCCAACGAGCTTGCGGCTTGTTGATTTAATCGCCAGGCCGCCTGGCAAACAGGTGCGTGGGGCGACGCGAATAGTCACCAAGACCCCGACGAGGCTAGAAGATCGTCCAGCTTTCAAATGCCGGCGCTTTAGGTGTGAGTCTTGACGGGTGCATGCGCGTTGCCCCGAAGGGGCGCAACATAACAGCCCAGGGGAAGTCTTGAGGCGAAGCCGCAAGCGCGGCCCTGGAGGGGCGAAACTACCGCGCATCGCGCGATCCGACGACGTCATCGCTTGCGAGTTGAGGTTGTTACGCCCTTGCAGGGCTAGAGGTCTCATGACCATCCAACCCAGGGCGGCGCACTACGGCTTCGCCGGTAGTGCTTCCCCTGGGCTGTTATGTTGCGCCCCTTCGGGACCCTTCGGGGCAACGTCGGTACCCGATTCACCAAACGGCGTACAAAAGCTGGACGATCTCCTCGCCCGTGCTGATCGGCCGGAAGCCCAAGTCAAGCTCGTCACCTATACTTGTCGGTACGGGACCTGCGAACTCGCGAGACGGGCAACGGCGAGGCGACTGGATCAAGACTCACGAGATCAGCCTATGGGCCAAAAACTGAGATGGATCGTCCTCACTATCGCGCTCGCCGTCCGCCTCACAGCATCTGTGTCCGCAGAGGATTGGCCGACTTACGCGCATGACAACCAGCGGACGGGCGTGACGAATGAAAATGTAGCGCCGCCACTCAAACTGGCTTGGGCCTTTGAGCCTGCCTTTGAGCCCGCGGAGGGTTGGCCGTTGAATGTGAACGGCTATGGCACCCACAAGTCGGCACCGAATGTGAATTACGACGACGCCTACCAAGTGACCGTTTCTGGCTCCGTGGCCTACTTCGCGGCGTCGGGCGAGAACCGAGTCTACGCTGTTGATTCTAAAGACGGCGTTGTTCTCTGGACATTCGCAACAAGCGCGGCGCCGCGGTTAGCGCCAACGATCTGGAATGGCCGAGCCTTTTTTGGCCCGGATGACGGAAACGCATCGACCGACATGCGCGGGGGCCTGTACCGCTGGTTGTGGACGGCGTCGCGCTGCTGACCGGAAATGACCTGGTGATGGCGTACGACATCTACAACGGGCGGCGATATTGGGAGCGTTGGATTCCCGGTACGAAACGAACGGAACTTCCCACCGGGACGTCCAATCTGGCTGCCGACGAAGCGTTCTTCTATGTCGTGGCGGATAACGAACGTTGCTTGCAGCTCGATCGCCTAACCGGAGAAACGCGGCGTACCTATCTGCCGCCGTCGACTGACGACGCTCCAAACTACTGGGGCTGGATCGCGCGAGGCGGCGACATGCTGCTCGGTAGTCGTTCCCGGCACGATGAGCGGCGAAGGCGAGCGTCAAACCGACTTTCGGATGGCATGTTTGCAATCCGAGTCGACGACGGCGCGACCGCATGGACTTACGAGAACGGCGAGATCGAACACGATGGAATCGCCATCGCCGATGGCAAGGTCTTCTTCGTCGATCGAAACTTGACGGATCACGAACGAACTGCCGCAGAGAAGACGAGCGGCGAGGGCAAAACCGATCGAGGAGTCGACCGGCGGGGCAAACCGTTTGAGCCCGACTTGGGGAAGCTGGTGGCGCTCGAACTTCGCAGCGGACGCGTTGCCTGGTCGAAGCCCTTCGATTTCTCCAAAGTGACTGTCGACGATCGCATTACGGGTCAGCGTTCGGGAATCGTTTGTATGGTCAAGAATAAGACCGTCGTCGTGGCTGGCATAGGAAGCATTGGCCATCCATACCAGGAGTTTAAGAAGGGCAAATTCGCTCGCCGCGCGATGTACGCGTTTGACTCAACGAGCGGCGATTTAATTTGGGGCAGCCGAAACTACCGCAAACGGCCGATCATTGTGGGCGAGTATATCTATGCCGAACCGGGCGCGTGGAGCTTGAAGACGGGCGAGCCGAGAATGGTTACGAATCCATTGACCGGTGAAAAGACAGCGATGAATTTTCTTCGAGGCTATTCTGGGTGCGATCATCTGCTCGCCTCGGCGAACTGCATTTTTGGCAATGCTGGCTCGGGTGGATTCGCCCATTACAACCTCGACGAACAAGCGGGCTACACACCGATCGGCGGCATGCAGTTGGCCTGCAACACGGGTGCCGTGCCGGCCAATGGTCTTTTCATCGCACCGGAAGGCCGCTCCGGACGCGTCTGCCAATTCGGTATCCAAACGTCGCTGGTGCTCTACCCTCGCGAGAAAGCGCAAGCGTGGAGTTTTAGCTCGCGAGGCGAACCGCTCAAGAAACTCACTCCCGTCAAACATGTTGCGGTCAACTTGGGTGCGCCCGGTTTCCGAACCGACGCGACAGGCCGACTCTGGTTGCCTTACGCCGGAAACAACAACGTAGCCGGCGCATTCGCAAATTGGCTGCCAAGATACAACCACTCACCTGATTCGTTCAGCTACCGACAATCTGACATCGATCGCATCCAAGACAAGACGATCGCGTGGGTCTACAACTCGTCGTATCACGGCTCTAGAGAACTTGCCTTTCCCATGCGTGATGAGGGGCGAGCCAAATACACGATCCGACTGTTCTTCGCTGAACCCGACAACACCTCAGCGGGCGAGCGTCTGTTTGACGTCTCGGTCCAAGATCGGCTCGTGGTTGAGAACCTCGATGTCGTAGCGGAGACCGGCGGCCGCTACAGACCGCTCATCAAGACAATTCGCAACGTCGACATCGACAGGACGTTGCGGATTTCACTACGAGCCCAGAAGGGGAAACCAATCCTCTGCGGCTTTGAAGCCGTGTTGGAAGAATAGAGAGGGCGGGCGACGATCGAGGTTGCGAGCCACGCGATAAGCCGCGGGTTGAGATGGGGCATGTGAGTACGGCGCTAACCGTTTCGGCCTAGGCTCTGTCCCTTAATTGGGATTGCATAGAAATTGACATCAAGGAAGCTCGACGAATCGCGACCCGCTACGAGAAAAAACTCGAGCACTACCTCGCCATGATCTACATCGCGATCGCAAGAATGCTCATCAACTGGTATTAAGGGACAGAGCCTAGGGCGTTGCCCGTAGGACCGGTTAGCGCCTCATCCCAACCCGCGCGGCCCCGCGCACCTGTTGCGATTCCTTTACGCTGCTCGACGACGCGGGGGCATGAGCGAGTCGTTAGAGTGGTGTGGTTCTTCGTGGGGAGGCGCGGGGACTCGGTGAAAGAGGATCGCAGCGCCGATTGAGCCGCAGAGTAGCGAGAAGCCGATCGCTCCGAGGACCCATAGCGCCGTGCTGCTGGTCGTTGCTTCCACTTCTGCCGCCGCGACGGACGACATGGTCGGCGTCGCTTTGGCCAGCGAAACGGGTTGTGCCGCGTCGTCCAGCACGGGCTGTTGTCGCACCGATGTGTACGAGCGCACCGCAACGCGGGGGAACGGATTCATACCAGCTCCGACTCTCGGCAAGACATTGCTAACAAGAGTCTCGATCGACGTCTCCACCTGAGCCATAACCTGATCCAATTCATTCACAGTCGGTGGTTGCTCATCGACACGCTGCGCGTCCCATACTTGCACGACGTAGTCGTCGGGAAACGCGACGGAGACAGTCACGTCTTCGATCAACAACGGGCTACGCTCTTCCACGGTTGTCACAACGCCGCCGCCGACTGCGTTTTCGATCTGTTCGCTTGCACTGTGGAGGCGCGAATCAAGGGTAACTTCGACAGCTACCTTCAGATTCGGGATGTGGCTGAGCAGCGAAGCGATCTTCTTTTCGTAGAGACCTTCGTAGAGGGCTTTGCGAGTGAAGTAGGGGTCATCCTCGGCGCGGATCGGCTCGACCGATTCCCACTTCTTCGCAACTCGAGGCGTCGTCGTTGCACTATGCCGTCCGGTTGCCGTAGGCGCCGGACGCCATGTTGCGTTGGGCAACGGCGAATAGCTCTCAGGTGCGGTTGAAAAATCGAGACCCAGCTCGGAGGGGATTACGATCGGTAGAGCCTTGTCGAATTCCGCCACGGCGCGTCCGGGTTCCACTTGCGATTCTTGCGGCGCCGAATCTAATTCAGCCGGGGAAGCGTAAATCTTGCCTTCGAGCGGACTAGCCGGCCGCTCTGGTTGGACTGCCTCGGCCGGAGCGCCCGTCACTTGTCTCATCTTGATTTGAATCGACATCGCCTCACCATCGTCGTCGGCGATTTCGATTTTCGCCGTCTCGCCTTCAACGGCCAAAACATGCGGCCGCGAAAGCACGGTCGTTTTGCCAGAAGCATCGGTCGCTTCGATTTCAATTTGGGCCAGCAGCAGCAGCGCCTTCTCTCCGGCGTTGTCCGCGACATTGGAGTCGGCGACGACGGCCGGCGCGAGCGCGATTGGGCGAGGTGAAGTTGGGCGACTCGGAGTTGAGTTTCCAGCGACTCTCGCAAGGAATCGCCCCATGTGAACGCCCGTCGTCTCAGCCAATTCGCCGCGCGTCATCGTGCAGCAGGGACCCGTCGCAGCAATCTGGTCCATCAAGAGACAAAACGACGAGAGTTGGTGCGGTTGTGACTGGTTCGGTTGTGACTGGTTCGGCTCCTCTTGAGCCCGGGTCGGCTTCACACTGACCAGAGTGGCAACGATCGCAACACTGCAAACGATGAATCGAGTAACCATAGCGCTGCTCCTTGATCGTTCGTTCCGCCCCAACGGGACGCCAGAAGCGCAGGGGCCTGCGGGGCGTCCAAAATGGCGAGGGATTAAACCAGAATCGAAAATTCGCCGCAAGACGAATCTAAGCGTCAATCGACTCGGCCGGATTCGTTGGTAGCTACGACGAGCGCGTCTTGATCGATTGCGCCTCAGCGGGCGTGCGCCAAACAAGAAGGTAGGCCGCAACAACAACTCCGGCCTCGACGAAATACCAGAGGATCGCCCAGGCATAGAGCAGCGGTGCGCCGAAAACCTGAGTCGGACGGTTGACGAGCAGAACACCTGGTCCCGTGGCCATGAGCATCGCGATGATGAACAGGCCCGCGAGCGTCCATCCGAGTCGCTTTCGGTTCGTATCCGTCATGGCCGTCCACTCCCGATCGCCAACACCGATTTCGCCAATGACCATTCCGATAAGAAGCGAGTTCGGATTGCGTCGATCAACCAGCCCAACAACAAACGCGCGACCGATTGGGGCCTCGCGTCTCTGTGGGGATTCAGCAATAAGAATTAATTACGATTCGCAATCGCCTTTGCCCAGCGGCTGCCAGAGACCAATGATATTGTCTTCCGAGTCTTTGACTTGGGCGTAGATCCCCATGTCGCCGACCTGGTGGGGACCCATGACGTTAGACCCGCCAGCCGCTTCAACATCTTTGATCCGCTGCTCGCACGATTCCACTTCAATCACGATCACGGGGGACGTCGCGCCTTGAGGACCGCGTGGATAGGCTCCTCCGTTGATGCCGCCAGCCTCTTTCGGCATGAATTGCTCGTTGAGCTCTGTGGTGATTACGAAAGTGTACGGCATTTCGCCTGGCGCTGGCATGAACTGCCAACCAAACACGCTTCCGTAAAACTCCTCCATGCGTGCCTTTTCCGCATAGGGCACTTCGAAGTGGCAAATGCGATCCATGACGGCTCCTAAAGTTGCTAACGAATGAAATACTCAACCGAGCGTTGTAGTAAACCGATCAACGGCGGCGAACGAATCGGCGCTCGCCGGCTCGCAAGGAGCATCCATTCCTTTGCGCTATTTGACCTTCACGAGTTTCATGATGCGGCCGTCAACATTCCAATCCTGGACGTACAGGTTGCCGTCTTTGTCCCAATACGAACCATGGGTGCCGCTAAAGACGCCTTCGATCCATTTGTCTTGAGGCACGTTAAAGTTGACTCGCGTCTTGGGATTGGAGTTGTGGCCGAGCACCGACATGATGGTGTTGCTTTTGTCGAGAATGACGACTCGGCCATGCAGATCGGGCACGGAGACGAAATCGCCTTGAATCGAAACCGAAGTCGGCTGGCCCAATCCCGTGATCACCTCGGCCATGAAATTGCCATCGAGATCGTAGTGCAGCAAGCGACCTTTGGGTTTGTGATTGCGGTCGCAAATCAGCAGGCGCGGCGGATCGTATCGGGTGTCGAGCGTCATGCCATGGGCCGTATTGAATTGCTTCAATCCGTTGCCCTTGGAGCCAAAGTGCGAGAGGTATTTGCCGGTCTTGTCAAACTTGAAAACATGATTGCTCGCATAACCGTTGGAGAGAAAAATATCGCCGTTGAGTCCAACGGTAATGGCGGTCGGGCTGAAATTCCTTAGCCCTAAGCCGGACTCTTCGGGAAACGGCAGTTTCATCACAATGTCGCCGCTTCGAATGTCAAACTTGATTCCCTCGCCGTCGACATTTCGCGCGCCGTAAATGTACTCAACGCCGGCTTCCTCGCGGATTTCCATGTCGTGCAAGTTGGAGTACTTCTCGCCCAGGTATGAATGAATGACTATTCCATCCGGAGAAAAAACGACGACTCCCTTTCGCGCGCTCGTATAAATATTGCCCGCCTTGTCGATCACGACCGCGCCGTGAGTCGGGCCGAGAGCCGAGTGTCCGTCGGGCCTGAGTCCCCAGCCCGGCACGGTGTCGAAAGTCATTTCGCCGCAGCCCATTCGCACCGGCGCAACTTTGTCTTCCGCGGCGGCTTGAAGCGAGACGAATAGGGTCAGCAAGAGAGAGACGTAAAGCGAGCGTTTCGTCATGATGTCGTTCCTAGATGATTTCAAAGACTCGGACCAGCCAAGCGAAGTCTAATGGGTGGCGGGCCTGCGTGCTCGCCGAAAATTCTGGAAAACCCAACCGAAATTGGCATCCTGTCCACGCAGACTGAAACTGGCAGTCAGGACATGTATTGGGTCGGGCTGACGGGAAGCCCAGT
>CAZMNY010000005.1:36217-70871 GCA_964567745.1 uncultured Pirellulaceae bacterium
GTCCGCAAGCCCAGTGTCCGCAAGCCCAGTGTCCGCAAGCCCAGTGTCCGCAAGCCCAGTGTCCGCAAGCACCGGTACTCCGCAAGCACCAGTATTCAGCAACACAATATTCAGCAACACAGTATCCTGCGGGGAGAACCACATTTCAACACCGGCCAGGCAAACGGCCCTCCTCTTACTGCTCCGAACGACCTTTTTGGGCGAGCATCCGTATGGGGAGTTGCGGGCAATAGTCGCCGTTTCGGGCTGGTCCAGGGTATGAACAGAGTTGACCCATCGACACGTGTACCAAATCGTCACCGACCTGGCGACAGTTTGGGGACGGCGGGCGTTGTCATTTGGCTGATTCTCACCGTCGTCTATCGTTCGATTCGAGTTGGCTTGATCTCGCTGGTGCCGAATTTGTTTCCACTGGTCGCGACCGGCACCATCCTTTATTTTTCAGGACAATATCTGGAGATGGTAACCGTTTGCGTGTTCACGATCTGCATTGGAGTCGCCGTCGATGACACGATTCACTTTCTCACTCGTTACGCCGAGGAAGACGCGGCGACGGACAATCACCAGCTCGCAATCGAACGAGATTTCACGGGCGTTGGGAGCGCGCTATTGATGACGACCATCGTTTTGGTGACCGGCAGGATGACCGCCGTCTTTGGAGACGCGAGGGATGCTCGACTGTTCGGCGTCATGGGTGCCATGACGCTCGCCTCCGCTCTATTCGCTGATGACGCGCTCGACGGTATTCTGTTTCGGCCATGCGCAACTTTCGGCGGAGCGAAAGGCGACGCTAGTTGATCCAGATTGCGAAGCCGATAAAGTTGCCTCGGAAGATGCGATTGAAGCGATCCCAAACGGATGGCTTGCTGACTTCGCCTTCTTCGAGATAGGGAATCGCAGCGGCGCCGTTTGCCCAGAGAATGAGGTCGAGCTTGCGGGGTTCGTGAAACACGCGTCGCAAGTTGACGCCGAGTTTCTTGTTGTCGCCGCGCCAGAAGGGAATCAACTTTTTGCCGTCGAGCACATCTTCGGCCTCGACAAGGAACTCTCTCCAACCGGCGATCATCTCCTTGGTCATTCTGACGCCCGACACAACGCCGGATTGATGTTGCCCTGGGATCCACTCTCGATCGCTATCGGTCTCGGCTTCAATCGCGACCCACATCGCTCGACTCTGCTCGATCGTCCCTTTGAAATGGCGATGAGCTTTAACGGTTCGCTCGGGGTGCAGGAGAGGAAACGATGCGAGATGAATCGCGGCGGCTTCGTCGAGTATCGCTTGAATGAAATCGCCGTTCCCTGTGATTTGATCGACGGGTGAATCGACCTTGGGAAACACCATCGATCCGCAACGATTGAACAGCTCGCTTTGATCGTAAGCCAACATGATTTCGCAGATCCCGGACAGCAGATGGCAGTATCCTCTTAGCCAATGAGCGTCGGCCTGATCGATCGCAATCGTCAGTTCTCGATACGTGCTCGCCCGAGCTCGGCCCTGAATCACCGATAGAATTCGCCACAGTTCCTCACCTTCACTGGTGGCACCGTTGCCGTCGAGATCGAGCCGGATGCGGCCGAAGTTGAGCGGAAGTTTCACATCGGCATCATTCACCGCCGCAAGCGTCGATGCGGCCTTCTCAAGTCCGCTGAGGAACTCAGCGACGATCTCGCGGAATCGCTCATAGTCGATCGGCTCTGGATTGGGATTCTTGGGGACCGGCATTCGGAGAATCGGCAATCCGCCGCCTCCCATTTGGCCGCCGAGTTGTCCGAGCAGGAAAAAATTGCGCGGGCTCGAGCCGTGACGGTAGAGGTTCTGCCCAAGCTGTTCGACCGTGATGAGCGTGCGAACGACGCCTAAGCTCAGTTTCGCCTCGGAGTTGTCCGGGCTTTGCTTGAGCTGGTCGAGCAGCATCGCTTCGCCATCGGCCAGTCGCCCTTCGGCGAAGAACGGTTCGATCGCTGGGGCACCGTCTGCTTGCGCCGAGCGAACCGAGATCGCGATTATCGCGGCGACGATAAATGTGATTTTGCGTTGCATCACTTCCACCCTAATGTTGTTGAAACACCAGCTTTTGCGTCCTAGCGAATCCAGATGATCCCGAGCTTGCCCAACCAATTGGACCTGGAGAATTCCCTCCAGATCCCAAAGTCGACCATGCCTTCCTCGCGGTAGGGTTTGTTGGCGGCGCCTTGAAGCATGAGCACCAAGTCGAACTCACGCGGTTCGAGAAAGAAGCGTTTCACATTGACGCCCTTCCTCAGTTTATTCTGACCGCTGAACCCATATCGAATCGCGTCGCCCAATTGAGGCGCAAGCGTCTCGCCCGTCATGATCGACTGGACGTGTTTCGCGATCGCCTCGGCCTGTTGGAGATCGGAAACAGAGAACTGCAACGACTTGACCACGCCGGTTTGTTTCGGTCCTGCAAACAGTTCACCCTCATTGTCGGTTTCCTTCCCGAGAGAATCGGTGGCTCGAACCACACTTTCCGCAAAGGCCGTCGCGTGTCGATGGGCGCTCGCCATCCGCTTCTTGTTGTGAAGCGGCCAGCGAATGAGATGTAGCATCGCAACAGCGTCTTGCCAGGTGCCCTGCTCCTGCCATGGGCCGAGCCGATTGCTCCATGCCGTCTCGGTATTCCAGAAAAACACATGCCCTAAATGCTCAAATGTCTCGTTCCAATTGTAGGCGAGAATGAAATCTGCGAATCCGAGCGTGGCATGACAGTGGGCGTTGAGCATCAGCGCGTCCGTCTGATCGAGCACGAAGCGAGCGTCATCGTTTGAATCTCGACCGAGGCCGAATTGCGTCAATTTTGAAAATCGCTCGACGCCCTCGATCGATCCATCCTCGTTTAAGTCGACGCCGATCGCCGCCAGTCGAACGGGAAATCGAGCGTCAGGTTTGGCAGCCAATTCAAATGCTTTTTGAGCCTTGGCGACGCGTCTGCGAAATCGCCGGACGAGTCGGCGCGCGTCTTCGTAGGAAACTTGCGGAGCGTCCTTGGGCGGTTTCGCCTCGCCGGACGTCTGAAAGTTGCCTTTCTCCAGACTCACCTTGGCGCCATGTTTGATCAGATCGCGATACGTGTCTTGCAGCACCTGCGCGAGGCGAGTGACTCCAAGCGCCAATTGACGCGAGGCGTCCTCGGGATGCTCGGCCAGCCACTCCGACAACTCGCGCTCCACTTGATCGAGTTTCCCTTGGACAAGCAACGAATCGACGCGTTCCATGTCGGGTCCCGCCGCTTGGCATTCGACTGGATCGACTGCCCAACTTAGGGAAAAGGCGAGCAGAAATGCGGCTATGAACATTGGGCGGATGGACTTTCCCCAAGGCAGAACGAACTTCGATGGATCGATGCAAGTCCTTACCCGTCAAACCGGTCTGGTGTTTCAGACCTCAATCCTGGGGCGTGATGCGCGGGTGCGAAAAGATCGCTACGGCAAGGAGATCGCTACGGCAAGGAGGTCGCTACCGCAAGTTTGCGTTTTGCAAGAACGGCCGTGATTGGCTCTCGGCAATGACCGCGTCGTAGCGATCAATGCCTGGCGCGACGAGTCCGCGTTCATTGCGGAAAACATCGTCGCCGTTCTGCTGGACGAGGTTTCCGACAACAAAGGCCGTGTGTAGATCGGCAAACAGCATGTTCTGGCCTTTGCCAAGATGGTTCACGCTGTTGCGACCCGCCAGATTCCACGTCGGCGCGTCAGCTGCCCAGACGTAGGCCGGATTCTGGTCGTTGACGGTCGGCGAGAAGTACTTTTCGTTCTTGAAGAACCCCAAGTTGTAACCATAGCTCCCGCCGGCCATTCTCTGGATCCGCAAGAGTGAACCGTTCTCGGTATTATCAATTTCGTCGAGTGTGGGAAGTTTCCATACAATTCGGCTGCGAGCGAGATCGCTCGAGACACACAGAAAAACTCGTTGATCTTCAATATACCCAGCCTCAAAAAGCATCGGAGCATACACGCCAGCGAATGACCGATTGCCTTCTTGGGGGATTATTGGGAGGCGTTGGTTGCCGCGTTGCGACGCGAAATCGTGCAACGCAACTCCGATTTGACGCAGATTGTCTTGGCAGGAGAGACGTCGAGCCATTTCCCAATTGGATTTCAAAGCTGGGAAGATCAGCGTCAAGAGAGCCAGAGCGGCGCTGACGCCGACAACCAAATCGCGAACCGACCACGATGAAGGCTTGGAAACCGGCTCAGGCATGGAGCTCATTTTGCAAGGCAAGGACGTCGTTTGCTCATCTTGGATTTCCATTCGAGCGGTTTCGTGTTGCACATGCGCGAAAGTTCGGTCGGCGAGCCCCCAAGCGGGTTCGAAGTCGACGCGATCTTGATCGAGCGGTTCGACCGCGGCTTTGAGCCGAGCAAATTCGGCGCGAAGCTCGGCATCGGTTTCAAGCTGTTCCTCGAGCTCGCGCCGCTCGTGATCTTCGAGCGCGCCTAGCAAAAGGCCCAACAGGTTTTCTCGAACTGCGTCGCTCACTTTTGTCCTACGTGCGTTTCTCGCCAAGTCTCGTTGAGTTTGAGAATGGCGGCGTGTAGGCGGCTCTTTACGGTTCCGACTGGAATCGAAAGCGACTCTGCCGCCTCACGATACTTAAGGCCCTGGAAGTAGACCAAATGCACAACGTCTCGCATTTGATCCGACAACCCGTCCATGGCGCGTTGAATCCACTGTGCTTCTTCCGTCCGGCTGGCATGCGAAAGCGGATCGTTCTCGTCGCTGACGAGGAGATCGCCCAGCCGCCCGCCATCATCACTTTCGCCCGCTGGTCGGTCGAGGCTAACCGAGCGGTGCCGTTTGTTTCGTCGCTGGGCGTCAATCGCTTGATTGGTTGCGATCGCATAAAGCCAAGGACGAAAACGACGACCCTCTTCAAACATCTCTTGTTTCAAATGCACCTGCAGGAAGGCGGCTTGGAATGCATCTTCCGCCATCTCGGCATCACCCAAGTAACGTCGCAAGTAGTTGTACAACTCACCTTCGTACCGGCGCACGAGTTGCGCAAACAGGCTGCGGTCGCCTGTTTCGCGGTAGCGAAGCAGAAGTTGCTCGTCAGTCACGGCGTACTTTTTCCGAGTGCGGCGACGTCGTCGCTGCGGTGATAAGGAAGGATAGGTGAGACTCTCGTCGTCACCTGTCATTGTATACGCAGACGGCTCCAGACAGTTCATCATATCGCGACCCAATCCGTTGAGAGCTTAGCGAAAACTGCGGAAGTGATTGCAGCGTAACGCTTTGGAGAAATGACAGGACGTCGCCCTTTTGCATCGTGTCAGCTCATTGCCCGCGAATTGACACGCGTCGTAGGGCGTCTTACACTCACCAGCATCAATTTGCAAAACCCGTGCCCAAAGGGGCCAATGTGACCAAACAACGGGTCTCCTGGGTTGGGCCGGGCGACGTTAACGCCTTTTTTGGCTTGATGTTAGACAACGTCGCCGATTTGTTGCTGACGGTCGGACTGCTCTCGACGGTTTTCAAATTTCCTACAATTTTTGCACTTCGTTACATGGTGCCGGGCACGGCGATCGGCGTCTTGGTCGGCGACCTGCTGTTTTTCCGAATGGCTGTCAGGCTGTCCAAGAAAACAGGCCGCACCGATGTCACCGCCATGCCCCTGGGACTCGACACGCCCAGCACATTCGGCATGGTGTTCTTTGTGCTCGGCCCGTCCTACCTCTACGCCCTGAATCAGCTTGAACTCGCGCCCGACGAGGCTGCGGCCTATAGCTGGCGGATCGGAATCTGTTCGATCGTCGTCAGCGGTTTGTTCAAGATGATTTGCGCGCTCGGTTCGGGCTGGATCCGCCGCATGGTTCCTCGCGCGGGTTTGCTCGGTTCGTTGGCCGCTGTCGCGTTAGTGCTAATCAGTTTTCTCCCGCTGCTGGAGGTGCTGCATTTCCCCGTTGTCGGCATGACCGTTTTGGCAATCGTCTTGATGACTCTGATCGCCCGCATTCCCGCGCCCGGTCGCGTGCCAGGCGCATTAGCCGCGTTGCTTGTCGGATCGCTGATCTTCTACACGATGCAGTGGCTGGGCTTGTTGCATTTTGATCGCGATGCGATGGGTGGAATTACTTCCGAGGCCGCACGCAGCGCACTACTACCTTACGAGTGGCTTGAGGTCTTTCGGTTTCAATGGCTCACGGCGCTCAAGGACTCAATGCTCTACATGCCCGTCGTTCTGCCTTTCGCGCTGGGAACGGTGATTGGCGGCATCGACTGCACCGAGAGCGCCGCGGCGGCTGGGGACGAGTTTCCGACGAACCAAGTGATCGCGGGCGAGGCGATTGCGACTCTAGCAGCCGGGCTTTGCGGCGGCGTCATTCAGACAACGCCTTACATAGGACACCCCGCGTACAAGGCAATGGGCGGGCGATCCGCTTATGTGCTCGCAACCGCTCTGTTCATCGGCAGCGCTGGGTTGATAGGCTACTTCGGCTTTCTGTATCTGATCATCCCCAAACCGACCGTGTTTCCAATTCTGATTTTCATCGGCTTGGAAATCACAGCTCAAAGTTTTCGAGCCACGCCCAAGCGACACTACGCCGCGGTCGCGATCGCCTGTGTCCCGGCACTCGCCTTCTTGGCGCTTAGTTTCGTCGATCGACTGTTCGGCGACGGCGCTTTGATCGCAGCGGGCATCACATCGTCGTCGTTGGAGAATCCCCTGTTGCGCAGCGACATCAAGACGCTCAGAATTCTCTCGAACGGGTTCATTATTACGAGCCTGCTTTGGTCCTCGCAACTTGCGGCGATGATCGATCGAAAACTAATCTTAGCTGCCGGATACCTAGCCCTCGCCGCCACCGCCACGCTGTTCGGCATCATGCATTCGCCATTTGCTAACGGCGCAATGTACGTTCCCTGGTTGGCCGATTCGTCACTCGCCCATGAAACCGAAGCGACCTACCGATACGCGGCCGCCTATTTGATTTGCGCCGTGATCGTCGTATTGTGGTCGTTTCTCGTTCGCCGCGAAATTGCATCTCAACCGCACGATTACCTGGAGCAGGACCATTGAGTTTGTCCCGAGTGCTTGAACCCGAAGTCATGGACACCGAAGTGGAAGCTCGCGACTATGACGCGATGAATCATCAGGCCGTCAATCAACTTTTTGTAGACGACTTGCTGGCCTTCGGATGCCAGCGCAGTGAGTCGAGCGATGAAGACGAAGAACCGCTCGGAGTCGTTGATCTCGGCTGCGGCACAGCCCAACTTCCGATCATCCTCTGCCAAATGGCGCCGAACGTGTGCGTCATGGCGGTCGATATGGCCGCCCATATGCTGGACCTCGCCCGCTACAACATCGAGGCGGCCGGGTTGATCGAGCGCATCCAGCTCGCCCAAATCGACGCCAAACAGTGCGACCTCGACGACGAACTGTTTGACGCTGCCATTTCCAACAGCATCGTCCACCACATTCCCGATCCGAAGGCGGTGTTGACCGAAGCCGTCCGCATCACGAAGCGAGGCGGCGTGCTCTATTTTCGTGATCTGATGCGACCCGAGTCCCAAGAGGAACTCGATGGACTCGTCCAGCAGTATGCGGGCGACGAGTCGGATCACGCGCGGAAAATGTTCCGCGACTCGCTTCACGCCGCGCTCTCCGTAGAAGAGATGCGAGCACTGGTTTCCGACTTAGGTTTTGCCGAAGACACAGTCCAAGCCACCTCGGACCGACATTGGACCTGGGCTGCACGAAAGCCCTAGCTCCGCGTCGCCTCTGTGTCGCCAATGTCGCCTCTGTGTCGCCTTTCGCTCCGCAAAAGTGGCGATCGAGCCAGTTTTCGGGCACCACAGTCTCTCGGCTTTATAAACAGGACGTCCGACGTGCAAGTCGTCCCGTCGCCTCGTCAATACTATTGCTTCGGCGGAGCTGCCTCGGAGACGGCGGCACCGTTCTTTTCGCTGAGCACGAGCATCGAGAACCGTTGGACCTGATTGAGATCGTCGGAGTTAAGCGAGGAGTAATCAAACCTCCCGCGAAGGTCGGTGTAGCCGTCCTTGTAGAACTTAACCAGTCCGTTATTCAGCCGCGCGTAAACCTTGACGTAGACGCCGGCCAGCGGCTTGTTCTTTTCACCCGTCGTAATCCTCAACTGCCCGTAGTCCTCATAGAACTTGCTCGAAAGCGAGTTCGAGTAATAGACTTGCGACTTGGACCGGCCGCCGCCAACAATCTCGACCAGAACGTTCTTGTTGTGCAGTTCTTTCGGCAATGGGATCACCTTCTTCCCCGTGTTGCCGTTGAGCTTGATCGATTGCGAACGGTTCGGCCGAATGAACGAGAATTGGTCGCTGTACTGCTGCACAAACGGGTTGCGGCTGAACATAAGCTCGACATCCATCTCGTAGAAGTTCATGGTCACGGAACTTAAGTTCTCGTAGTTCATCTGAACCTCTCTCGACTCGACCTTAAACTCGAAAGTCGGTTGGGTGGCGGCCAGCCGCTCCTGCGTTTCTTCGCGGCTCTTTTGGTCAGCCACAGCCAAGTCGCCGCCCGCGATTTCGCGAAGTTGGTTCGCAGCTCGCTCAAACAGCTTACGCCAACGATCGACCGGATACGATTCGTATCGCTTAACGGTTTCGCGCGCTGGATCGAGATCCGCGGTGTAGAAATTCAAGAACAGCGACGTGTAATCGTATTGCATCTTGGCTTCCACCTGCGCGCGGTTCGTGCGGTCGAAGTGCACGATCGCCTCGGCAACTCGCCCTTGCGCCAGCAAGTAGTAAACGACGCCGATCTGCTGGTTGTCGGTAAGCTCGCGCTGATAGCTGAGCACTTTGAGGAATGCTTGGTATTGAGCTCGCAGGCGAGCGTTGAGGATTTTGCGTTGGCCGCCCAACTGATGTGCTCGCGGATTGACTAGCGGCCGATATTCGAGGAATTGGAAGTCCAACCGCTCGACCGGGTCGATCGTCAACAACGGCGACTCGAGCATCACGCCGCACTGCTTCACGAAGGAATTGGAATTTCGTAAGTACTCGCGAATGGCCGCGACTTTGTTGTGCTTAATTCCATACGACCACAAGGTGTGATTGTAGACGCCCAAATCGGTCAACAGATCCAAGGTCGAGTCGAAGAAGCCCTTGTCTTTCATGCGAAACGCAATGCGGTCGAGACTGGCTCGATGTGGGTTGTTGTTGTTGAGATACTTAAGAACATCGTCATTCGACCCGTACTGTGAAATGTACGCCCAAGAGGTGCGATCCACTTTGGTTGGCTCATTCACCACGTTCATGCGAAGCGGCTTCGTGAACGCCAGCAGTTCGGCATTTTTGGAGACGTGCACGGGGTAGTGGTCGAAGTCACCGGCAGCTGGGAAGTAGAAATAGTAGACCAGCGTTTCGGCATGGTAGGGCTTCAGTTCCATCGGCACGCTTTGTGTCCGTTGACCGCCGGAAACTGGCAGCGAACCAACGGGCGTCTGAAGTAGCAGATCGAGCTTCTGAGGCGTCGAGGTCGGGTTCGTCACAACAATCTGACAACCGTAGACCGTGTGAATCAGGAACTCGGCCGCGACAAACTTGTCGACTCGCTGGCCTTCAACCATGCGATACTGATCGCCCTTGCGGAAGAAGTTCTGGCTTACCAAGATCGTCGTGTTCTCGTCGTGCGGCTCGACGCTCTTGAACTCCTGATGAAACACAATGATCGGAGCCTTTGAGCTGAGAACGGCCGTGCGGTCTTCCACGTCCGTCTTGACCTCGGCGTTTTCGAGCGGCAAGTCGAGCACAGACAGAGCGAACATCATCTCCGAGAATGACCCGGCTGCCTGCGTGAACGACGTCGAAAGAAACGGCTCGGCCGGATCGGCGGCGGCGTAGTCTCGCCAGAATTTGTTGATCTTGATCAGATCGCTATTCTGTCGTTCGATTGGCAGATGATAGTAATTGTTTTCCGCCCATTCTTGAGTCTTGTCGAGCTTGACGTAGAGTCGTCGCGAGCGACCACGGTTGCTTTGTTGTTCACGCAGTTCGCTCTTGAGACTGCTGAGACTGCGGCGGAATCTGCTGTCCTTCGCTTTCTCCTCAACCTCCAATAGCTGCTCGTTGGCCATGATGCCGAGCGGTTCGTTGCCCGATTTGTCTTCGCTAAATTTCTTGTTGGCGCGTCCGAGCGATTCGCCTGCGGCGATGCCGCGACCTCCCATCGATCCTCCTCCTCGCTGACCTGGCTTACCATTCGCAGATTCTCCGCCGAAGCCATGGCGGAAGCTAAACGCCAGTCCGTCATCATCGGCGTCCATCGCATTGGCCATGATGGCCGACTTGTAGAGCTCGGCCAATCGCGCCGTTGCCGGGGGCAGAATGTCGTAAAGGTCCGCAGCTCTTCTGGCGCCTTTCTTTCTGGCGTTTGCATTTCCTTGCACCAACAGGACTCGTTCGACTGTATTGAGCCGAGCGTAAGCCCAGGGCCGTTCGAAGTGGCTGAGATCGTGGCCCAACAGCCAATGATCCATAAACGTCTTGTGATGCTTGTTCGCCAAGTGGCCGCGAATCACGTCACGGAAGAACTGAGGATCCTTCTTGAACAAAAAGAAATTGAGTTCGTGGCAAGCGTACTCGGAATAGAGCTCTCGCTTGCGTTGCTCGTCGAAGGTCGCCCACTGTCGAATGAATCCGAATGTGCGGAAGTTGGCGTCCGGATTCAAGGTTGTCAGCAGCGCATAAACCGCGTTCAACCCGCTGTAAGATTCGAATCGCGATGAAGCGAAATCGTCTATCGCCAGCTTGTCGCCAGGTTTGACCACGCTTGTTTGTTTCTGCTGCACAAAGTGACTTTCGGGATTGAGACCCGTCAGCAGTCGCAGGTCGGCGAAGTTGGACTCCCATTTCGGCAAAGCGACTGAGCGTCGTGCGGTCGCCGTGTCGTCAACGGCGACGACGGTCAAGTACTGGCGTCCTCGGAGCGAATCCGCTTTGATGCGAATTCGGCCCTTTTGGTCCGGCTTGGCGTTCAGCAAGATCGGCGAACTCACGCCCAGATAGTCGAGGTTGGCGTAGGCGACATTGCCCGCGGATTTTCGTTTCCCGCCACTCGCCTGCCGCGATTCGGATGAAGGCGCGTCGGCGCTCGGAGCGAATGCACCTGGTCGTTCGACGACTTCCGATTCGGCGTCCGTCTTTCGCAGGGCCCACGGATGCAAAAGCAAACCAGGTTGCTCGAGCAGGTTGCCGGGGTACTTGGTGGCGTATTGGCGATCGATGATGTAACGATTTTCGTCGCCCAATTGTCGGCCAGCTGCGTAGAGTGAGAGCCGAGGTCCTTCGAACCACGAACCCTCTTCCAAGTCGCGAACAGCTGCAAAGCTCTGAAACGCGTCGTACTCGGGCAAGTAACGCGTGGCCAACACATGGACTCGCGACTCGCTATTGGCGTTGTTAAGGCTGATCGTGATCGTCTCTTCGTCGAATTCGATATCGCGAATCTGCACGGCGTCTCGTCCGCGTCGCTCGGCGATCCGATGTTGGGCGAGCACGAATCCATTCTGCACGCTTCCGGGAACGACATTAATCGCAACTCGAGCGCCAGAGTCTTTCAGCATCAGTTGGTAGCGACCTGTAGGCAGGCCGCGAATTTTCAGCAGCCCGTTGTCGACGGCAACAGCCGCAAAGTGATCCTTCGCGAACGCTCCGCCTCGAGTTTCGAGCAAAGAAATCTCTTCGCGACGAGCCTCGTTTGAATCGCCCATGTAGGGAACGACAATCTCTTCGCCAACGGTCGAGTAGACCATGTTTCGGTAAGTGTAATCGTCTCGCGGCATTGCCCAACTCTTGGCGTGTCCGCCAGTGGGCGTCGCGCTAATTCGAGCGATCTCGCCGAGCGGCCCCAAGGCAATTCTTCCGTCCTCGTTCGTTTGCAGAGAAACCGTCCAGGACTGCTTGAAGTCGCGATGCTTGACCTGCACTGTAACCGGACGCTTCGGTTTCTGCTCGCCCGTCTTTCCGACCAATTCCAAGTAGTACTGACCGCCCAACTTGGCCAAGTGGATATCGTCGACTCGATCGGTCGCGTCGATACCATTGAGGTCGAATTTGCGGCTCGCGGAAAGGTTGATCTTTTTGTTTTGCGACACCGATTGCACTCGAGCCCGAAGCGTTACCGATATCGATCGCAAACGAGCGGGAACCTGAATTTCATAGGTCGATTCCTCGAGCTCTTTGAGCTCAAAGTCTTTGACTTCCTTGGTGGTGTTCGTGCCGTCTCGATTTGTCGAGGCAATCTGCATCACGACATCTTCAAGATGCCCGAGCAATGCGGCGTTTCCGTTGATGCGAAGCGATGGGCGAACAACGATTTTCGCTTTGCGGCCCGCGAGCAGCGATTCTCGATCGATATGGATGCCAGCTTGCAGCTGATACGATTCGCTTTGATGATTGAATGAATCGAGCCAATGGAAGTCGCCGTCGCTGAGCACGATCGTCTGGCGGCCCGGTTTGGTGCTGAAGGGCACGTTGATTTGGCCGTCTTTTTCAGCCGAATACGTTCGGCCTGCCATCCAGAGCGACGCCTTCTTAACTCGGTTGTTGGAGCCGTCCAAGACCGTGAATTGGTGGCCAGCCGCCGAGGTGCTAACCAGCTTTCGCAATCGGCCCTTTCGAATCAACGCGCGGCTGTTTGTCCCATTGCCAATAAAGTCGACAACGTAGACGCCCCGTTTGTCGATCATCGGCAGTTCGAATCGCCGCTTCACTCGCCGAACCGGCGGCTCCGAATAGGCGTGAGGTGTTTCGTGATTGGCGACTAGGCCGTTAAGCTCGATGTCGACGCCCACTTCGCGACCGCGGCTGCGGTAGTAATTTTGCGTGTTGATCTCAAATACTTTGACGATCAAGTTCTCAACGTTCTTGACGTAGACATCGAGTTGAACTTTCTCATCGGCGGCGAATTCGTTCTTGTTTGTCAGGGCAAAATCCAAATCGACGCGGTCGCGCAACGCATGAAATTTCCCGGGAGGAAGGAGCGAAAACCATCGTTCCGCGTCGCCTAATCCGTTGACCAACTTGGCCTCCGCGAAATGCTCTTTCACGTAGGTGTCATTGAGGTATGGCAGGTAGGCCGTGAAGGATGCTTCATCGACAAAATAGTGATGCAGGTAACTGCGAACCAATTGTTCGTCGTCTCCGACGGGCCGCATCAACGTCACGCTCTGAAAGTTCTGGCTGAGGTTGGCCGCCACTCGCTGGTGCTCGGGCCGTTGCAGGTACTTCGGGTTGACGTAGCGAACACCTCGCGGAAGCTTCAAATACGTCATGAAGCGGTCTTTGTCATAGACTCCCTTGACGCGATCAAAGTCGAGGCGGTGATAGAGGACGTGCGCCTTGAGCGAGTTGTGGACTGAGGAGAGCGATTCGACAAACGACGAAAGCTGTTCCAGGTAGGCCTTCTTCTGCGTGTCGTCGTATTGCCAACCGTCGGCGTCCGCCGGTTGCAGCCGAGTCAGGTAGGCGTTCACGAACCGCCCGTTGTTCCGCAGTTCCGGCATGAGTCGCAAGAGCGAGTCGAGTTGCGAGCGAAGCAGACGGCCGTGAATGGGCAGCGAACCGAATCCGCCACTGCCAGGAGATTGAAGATCGCCTGCGATCGTTTCGACCAAACCATCCACGTCCGGTCGTTGCATTCGCTGCAGCAAGTTGCGTCTCTGCGCCGCAGTCAGTTTGCGCTGGCTCATCCACTCCAATGCGCGATCCTCGAATCCGCCGAGGTCGCCGCGATTCGCCGTAGCTCGTTTGACGAAAGCCTCGCGACCAATCAGCTCGTTGTTGAGCGCTGTGGGTAAGCGTGGATCCGCGCCCAAAATGTCGCGTTGGTGATTGAAGTTCAGATTCAGTCGCGAGCGAAGGAACTCGAGCGACTTTTGCGGGTTCCGATCGTACGTCAGCAGCGCCAGCCGAGTTTGCATTTCCGTGATCTGAGCCGAGCTGCGATAACGCTTGACCCATTCGACAAGCAGCGCGTCAGCCTGGTCGAACTGCTGTGTGTTGAGATAGTGTAGGCAATGAAAATAGTAGTATTCCCGCGAGCCGGGAATCAGTGTCTTGAGGACCTCCTCGCGGTTCTCCGCAAGTGCGAACTCTTCGATGAACCCGACCTCCTGGGCCGCAGCCGTGCTGACGGTAAGGCCGACGAACAGAGCGAAAATGCCGAGCGATTTGATGGCAGGAGACTTCATCGGAGGTTCCTAGACGGGAGCTGATCGGTGCGTAAAATCCAGAAAAACGAGGCGCAATGACGCCAGGGCTATGAGAATTGTAGCTCGCTGGCGCTGCAACACATTGTTTAGACGACGCAACCAGCCGCATGGTTTCGGCCAAGCAGCAAGAATGTCAGCCGGCAGAAGAGGCGGACTTGGGCGTCGAGCACTGGCAAAGCGAGTGGCACACAAACGGCAAGCCGGTGGCGAAAATAGGGCAAGCCAATGGCCCCAAATGATTCGCCTATTCGTGGCGAAGCGCTTCGATCGGATCCATGTCGGCGGCGCGGTAGGCGGGATACATGCCCGCGAGAACTCCGACGACCACTGAGATGCCGAATGCGAGCGGGATACTCTCGGGGACGATGACCGGAGTCATGGATTTGACCGCTTCGGGCAAGCCTTCGATCATCTTCGGAGAATAGGCGACGACCGCATTGCGGAACTGATTGACGACGAAAGGACAAACGCAGCCGCCGAGGATTCCGGTCAATCCGCCCATGATCGCGAGCAGGACGGTCTCGGCCAGGAATTGGCCGACAATGTCGCTTCGCTGCGCACCGATGGCTCGGCGAATTCCGATCTCTCGAGTCCGTTCGGTAACTGTCGCCAACATGATGTTCATGATGCCGATGCCGCCCACGACCAATGAGATCGCCGCGATCAGTCCCATGAACATCATGAACATCAGCCGAGTGTTTTCGGCCTGTTCAAGCAGCTCAAGAGGCACAACGGTGGCGACGTCTTTCATCTTGTCGTGGTGAGTCAGCGATGCTTCGACCAGCGCCGCTGTCTCTTTGACTTGGTCTTTGAGCGTCCGCTCGGGATTCTCGTGCACCTTCAGAGTTATCTGATTGAGCTCCAGCACCTCGCCCTGAAACGAGCCGTTGCCTCGCGTTACAACCGTGTCTCCAATCCGTTGCCGCATGGTTGAAATCGGAATGTAGATGTCGTTGGCGAAGTCTTGAGAATCGAGTGAACCGCCGATGGCCGCTGTCGGATTCCGATGCTCCATGACGCCAATCACGCGGTAGAAATCTTGGTGCTCGGCAATGTAGACGCGTTTGCCGATGGGATCTTCGAACGGAAACAGGCGGTCGGCCACACGTCCAGCAACGACACAGTACATCTTCTTGCTGACGATGTCTGGCGACTCCAGAAACCGACCACGATCCGGAATCAGTCGCATGAACTCGGCGTAGTCCGGATCACAGCCAACGAGCCGTCCGTCGACAACTCGGCCTGAAAAACGAAACTGCCGGCGGATCTCGCGAATGGGAAGCGCTGTCTTGATGGTCGAAATCGTGTCGGTGAGCAGTGCATAATCGGCTCGAGTCAAACCGTAGGGTGTCGGACCGTTGGCGCCAGCGGTGACTTCCGGCGGCGGCTTTACCGAACGAATGATAATCGTGTCGGCACCCAAGTCTTCGATCTGTCGCCGAGCTTCAATGCTGATTCCCTCGCCGATGGCCAACAGCCAAATCACGCTCGAGACCCCAATGAAGATTCCCAGCACAGTCAGCAGGGAGCGCATGGGGTGCAGCATCAGGCTCTTTGTGCCCAACAGCCACGTGTGAATACGAAACAGAATCATCAAGGCTCGGGGCACTCCTGCAAGGGCGGAATCTTTAGGCGTTCCGCAATCGTTATCTTCTCTGGGTGGGGCAAGCTAGTTTGTCAGCGCCTTGCCTGCGGCGACGGGTTAAACGAATTCTGCCTTGCTGGCAACGGGCTAGGCCGCCTGCGGCTCTTGGCGAGCGTCGGACTTAACGAGCCCGTCGCGAAGCCGAATTACACGTTTGGTGTGGGCCGAGACTTCGTCTTCGTGAGTCACGATGATGATCGTCTTTCCCTGTTCATTGAGACGCTCAAACAGGGCCAAGATCTCCTCGGTTGTCTTTGAATCGAGGTTACCGGTCGGTTCATCGGCCAAAATAAAGTACGGATCGTTGACCAGGCTTCGAGCGATCGCGACACGTTGCTGTTGACCGCCGGAAAGCTGATTCGGACGATGCTTCATGCGGTCGCCCAGTCCAACCAAGTCCGCCAACTCGTGGCATCGCTTGCGGCTGGCCGAAGTGACTTTGCCCTGGTAGTAGAGCGGCACCTCGATGTTTTCCACGACGGTAAGTTGCTGGATCAAGTTGTACGACTGAAAGACGAACCCGATGCTCGTCGCACGCGTCGCCGACAGTTGATCATCGTTCATGGTGTTGACGTGCTTGTCGCCCATCCACAACTCGCCGCTCGTCGGCTTGTCGAGACAGCCGAGGACGTTGAGCAGCGTGCTCTTACCCGAACCCGAAGGTCCCATGATGGAGACGTAGTCGCCCACGGGAACTTCAAACGAGACGCCTCGTAGAGCTCGCACGGTTTCACTTTTTAGAACGTAGTCTTTTGTGAGATCTACCAGCTTGGCCGCGGGCGTCATTCACCAGCTCCTGTGGAACGAGCGCCTCCGCGCTTCTGGCTTCCTTCGGCTGGTGCGCCAACAGGAGCAAACTCCGTCTTCGATTCTGTGTCCGTTACGTCATTAGCAGCGCCCGTCGTATCGGTTGCCGCCTTATCATCAACTGCCTTTTCCGTTGAAGTCTCTTGAGTCGCCGGCTCTGGCGTTGCTGTCTTATCCGCAGCCGTCTTGTCCACAGCAGGTTGAACGGCATCGGTCGATGCATTGCCTTTGGGGGCGCGACCACTCGGTGCGCCGCCGCCCGGCCGGCCTTTGCCTCCGGGACCGCCTGGCCGACCCTGGCCGGAACTGCCTGGCCGACCCTGGCCGCCTGCTCCTGGCCGACCGCCGCCGGAACCAGGACCATGTTGTCCACCGCCCTGACCGCGCTTGGCCGCGCCCGGGCTTCCGCCTTTACCCATCGGACGACCGCCACGTCTGCGAACCGGCTTGGCATCTTCAGGCTCGGGCAGGTCAGGAAGGTCCAGCAAATCGTCATATCGCTTTGGATTCATGACGACGACGTCGTTGGCGTCGACTCCTTCTTCGATCACGACCATCTTGTCGTCTGTCGGACCGATTTTCACTTCGACGGTTTGCGTTTTGTCGCCTTTGAGCGTCATGCAGAAATAGTGGCCGCGATAATTGATCAAAGCTTGCACAGGGATCTGCAACGTGTCATCAAGCTCTTGGACGAAGATCTGAACCTCGGCCGTCATTCCCGTTCGGATGTTTCCCGGCGGCTCGATGATTTCGATGATCGTCGCGTATTCTTTAACCGAGGAAAACCAGTTGCCCGGTTCGGCGTACTTGTTCACCTTGCGAACGACGCCATCGAGCACGTCATCTTCAAAGGCGCCCATCTGGACTTTGACCGGCATGCCTTCGGTAACGAGCGAAATCTTCGACTCGTTGATCTTGGCTTTGACTTGCATGTTCGCAGGGTCGGGCAATCGGATGATCTCTTGCCGTTCGCGAACGAACGCGCCGGGCTCCACCACAAACTCGGCCGAGCCGCCTCGACTACTAAACCGATTGGCGTGCACGACTTGGCCGTCTTCCGGAGCGTAGATAATGCACAGCTCAAGCTGCTCTTCGATCTCGGTTAGTTTGTCGAGTTCCTCTTGGTGACTCTTGATCTCCGCTTCATTCTTAGCTTTCGCCGTTTCAATGTCGGAATCGAAGCCGATCAGCTCTTTACGCTTGGTGATGTTCCGCAGCGTTGTCAGGTTGTTCTCTTGCAAGTCCAAAGAGACTTTGGCCGCTTCCACCCTAAACTGGTCGGCGCGGAGCTCGCGTTGATTCACAAAACCTTGAGCCGCTTGCTCGGCGCTAAATTTCGCGGTCTCTTCGGCCAGGGCCAGCTTCTCTTTTAGTTCAAGGATATCCTTGAGGATTGTCTTTTCCTGTTTGATAAACTCGCCTTGTAGATACTCCTCTTTCCCTACAATCGCTTGCTCCAAGGAGCTTGCAGCAGAAATTTTTAGGGCATGGCTGCTGTTGACCACGATCCGTTGTTGTTTGATCTCCTGCTCCAAAGCAGAAGAGTCCAATTCGACGAGCTTCTCGCCTTTCTTGACCCAGGTGCCTTCGTCGACAACCCAGAGGATCGCAGTGCCTTCGCGATTTCGCGATTTCACGTTGCAGATCACTTCAACGTTTTGCGAACTCTCGATTTCGCCCTGCTCCAGCACAACGTGTTGAAACGGCGACCGGTCGACTTGGTGGGTAATCAGTTTTGCCGTCGCATCTGCCGGTTCAAACTGAAAATAGAGCGCCACCGCGCCCGCCGCGGCAACGACGAATACCGCGATCACCACAAAGACAGCGAACGAACCACGCCGGTTGGCGCGCCGAGGGAGGGAGGTCATGGCATGCACACAGGAAAAGGAAGGTGGGAGGTGAGCCGCATCGTCGCGAACAAACCCGTAGGGCTATCTTAGTCTGGATTGCTTCAAAAGTCACCAATTGCAGGGCGGCAGCAAAGGCGCTTGGCGGAAGCAAGACCCATCAGGCCCACACGAGCGGCAACCTTAACGCCGCCCGCCTAACCTGGCGAATTAACGCCTCAATCGCAGACTCGCCGGCCTCGCTTGCCCCTCGTTATCAAACCCGGTCATTCGGAGCGGGTTTCGACTGATCGCATCGGTATCGTCGCGAATAGTCGATCTCACGCCGCCATCCGCCTTTCGTGACACTTTGGGCAATGCGGGCGAAGTCTCCTGGCCGCGGCGGTCCGCCTCAGTTTCCGTCGTAAACGACGCCGTTTTGACCACGCTTTCTGGTTGGCGAAGCGTGGCGGGTGGCTCCAGGTCGGATTGGCTGAGATCGGGGCTGATCGGGACCGGACCCAGCCTCGCCCCCCCATTCTGGGGTTCACCGGGCACCGTGTCCGGCGCCTCGCCAGCAGGAGTCGGGATGACCTCCAACGGACCTTGCCCGCTGTCGTAGAGCAAGTCATCGATCGTCGCGAGCGGATTCGCGTATTCAGGGACTCGCTGTAGTTCGGCCTGCGACGGGTAGCCCAGTTTTGGCCCGATAGCGACGGGGTCGATCCAGAGCCCCTCCTCGTCCAGTCGCATCGTGCCCATCTGCAGGTCGAGCACGCCACGTTGAACTTCGAAATTGACCCAGGTCTGAATGAAAGCGTCCTGAGCGCCGTTGAGGCGGGAGAGCGAATCGGACAAGTCACGAGACGCCGTCGGTCCCAACCTTTCGAAACCTTCCGGATTTGGTGGTTTTTCAATCGCCGCCCGGCTCGATCGAACTTGGGCGATCGCCAGTCGCAAAGCCGTGCGCTGAACTTCAAAGTCGACTTTGTTGAATTCGATCTGACGGATGAGCGACCGCATCGATTGGGCAACCGCGTCGTTGACTTGATAGTAAGCTCGTCGAGCTTGTTGGTAGCGAATCAAAGCGGCTCGATAGTTGTTTCGCTCGGTCAGCCGAGTCAGCGGAGCGTCGAATTGAACGCCTACGCCGAGCGAACCGGCAGCATCGCGAAACCGCAACGGGTTATCGCCGGTATTTCGAATTTCGCCGTTGAACACAATATCGAGCACGCTTTCCAAGTCATCCGCGTTAAATTCGACTTGCCGCCAAGCATCGACGAGCGCGGCGCGAGCGTTCATCCAATCGCGTCGGAACACACGGGCAATCTTCACCGCCTCTTCCGCCGTGATTTCGACGGGCGGCAAGATCAAGCTCTCGGCGCGAGCCATGGCGGTGATCAAGATCAACTCGATGACGTTCGCTTCAGCAAGATTGAATTGGTCTGGGTTTGCTTCGCGAATTTGTTCCTTCATGATCCTCGACAGCGCATCTTTCTCGAGATCCGCGCCGCCTTCGAGCAGATTGTCAATGATCAAGGCAAGCCTGGAATTGCCATCGATAATCTCATTTAGCTTCAGTTCGACTTTGGACAACCAATCGACAAGGTACTCGGGAAGGTCGTCAAGCGAGACGACTCGCTGACTTCGATCGGGAAAGAGTTTTCGAAGCCCGTGCAAATTCTCGAGATCGAAGATGGTTGGATCGATGTCGCCAGTCAGCGAGTTCTCGCCATCACTTTTCGCCAGAGAGACTCGAGCCTCCATCTCCGCAACGAATCTCTTTCGTTTAGGAATCGCGGCCTTCAGCTCCTGAATCTCGCCTTCGATGACAGGCATGTCGACGCTGACCGCATCGCGGCAGATCGAACTGAGCGCCGCGAGTTGCGATTTGAGCTCCACCAGCCTATTGGCTAGCTCGTCTGACCATCCGTCCGCGTTTCGCAGCTCATACAACGCCAGGTTGACCGCCGACGCTTCGGCTCGAAGCGCTTTGATATTGTCCTGAATCGACTGCAACTTGGTGTCGACCAAGTTGACCACCTCAAGGCGGTCGTCGTCGATGACGACTTCGAGGTCGGGAGGCAGCCCCAAGTCTCGCTTGAATGCGTCGAGTTGATCCCGATAAGCACGCTTTGCGTTGAGGAGCGAGCGAGTCCCTGAGTTGACATTTTGCCTGAGCTGAGCGACTTGGAAGAAGGAGAGGAGTCCAGCCGTACTGGCAGCTTCGAATTGAATCAAACTGGCCTTGAGCGCGTTAAGATTCGTTTCTTGGTTGCGGATATTTAGCTGCGATTGCAACAGACCTAGCAGGCCTCCGGCACCGCCGCCACGGACGTCAAAATTGGCGTTGAGGGCGTTGCCTCCAGGTCCAGCTTGGGTGCCGCTGCCGTAGACGATGTCGAGGTAAAATCCGCGCCGATACCGCTCCAATTGCCGGACGCCGGCGAGCAGGTTTCTTTCGGCGAGCGTCAGGGACTCGAGTATTTTGTCGCGACCGGCGTTTTGCAGCAGCGGCTGAACAAGTGAGAAATTGACAAGCGAAGAAGCCGTATGTGTGTCGGCGCCGGAGAACTGCCATATCAGCGAGTTGGCGAAACCGACAACCATCTCGGCGCCCGTCGTGAAGAGTCGCCTGACTTGCGTGTTCGAAGTGGCGGCGCGAAACGTGCTGTTCGACGAACCGCCCGCCGACGGATGAAGGCGGCCGAATGCATCGTACTCCACGTCGTAGCCAGCAAAGTATTGCGGGTCGAAGACGAATCGCTGAGCCGAGACATCAAGCGCCGACAAGTAAAGATTTTCCAATTGTGTTTGGTAGTCAGGTGAGTGAATCAGTGCGAGACGAACAGCGTCTTTTGAATTGAGATGCAACACGCCGTCTTCGTCCAAAGGCAGGAACGATTTCCACGCGGAGTTCTCGACAAAGTTCGTATGGCCGTTGACGTCCCAAAACGGATAACCCGGTTTCTGGTCGACCACATGCATGAATTCATGCGAACGCGGATCGTCCGCTGGCATCGGCGGACAGTCGGGGCTGTCATAATCCGCCATCCGCGAAACTGGATCTGGATCAATCGTGTAGTTATCGAGACTCCAGTGAGGATGCGACGCCTTCTCGGCGATTAGGTCGTAGGCTTCCAGGTCCGCCTGTTCCCGATAGAAACTGCGATGGCAACCGCAAGCGGCGATGGCGGCCAGCATCAATAGGCAGCGAGTTGTGATGCGAGTCATGCTGCCCTCTCTTTCCGCCCTGTTGAGGCGTTGTGGTTCGTGCTCGCGACGCGCTGAAGCAAGTCACGCAACAAGTCCTGTTCGGACGGATTCAGATGTCGATTCAGATCGCCCGCGCGTTCGGCCAACACGCGACCGGCGTCGGCAAGGCAATCGCGGCCGGCGGATGTGAGTCGCCAAAGACGACGGCGGCGGTCAGACGTCGAACGGTTTGACTCCAATAAATCGCGAGATCGCAGCCGCTCGACCAAACTGCTGACCTGACCCGGACTCATCCCCAGCGCCTCGGCCAATCCGACCTGAGCTTGGCCCTCGGCCGACGGCACATCGTCTTCGCCCGCCGATGGTTCGCCCGCCGACTTGGAACAGACCCACAACAGCATCAATTCCGACTCGGAAACCGGTGCGACGCCGGTTAGCAGACGGCCGAGCGTACGTTGGGAGAGGGTGAGCAGTCGAGCGATTTCCGACCAGTTCTTCGCAGTATCGGGGATCGCCGAGGCGTCTTCCCCGTTGCGAATCGGGCCGGTGAGGTCGTTTTCTGTCATTGGATGATTCCGTTCATCCCTTTTTGAGGTTGTGTCGTTTGCGGTCGGAAAACGCCTTTTCGACAAAATCGATCGGCAGAATCTGCTCGCACAAGGTTCGGTGGCGAATCATTCGCACCAAGACGGTTCAGCATCTAATCATTCGGGAATAAATCGTTCAGTCTTGAACGATTTTTCAGATCGTAGGGAACCGGGCGGTTCTTCGGTCGCAAAACGGTTGCAGCCAACAACTTGCGTAGGAAGACTTGAGCCGACTTTCCTTGACACCCTATTTACCCCAGTTTATCATCAGTCGCAGGGAATCGCTTTCCGCCAGCTTGTGGTGACAGTGCACATCCAGAATCGCGACACCATATCGTCGCGAACAAAATGGCGGGAAAGTAGCGAGAATCTCAGGCCTTTGACTAGACTGGACACGTGGCCGTAACGGTCACCCATCCTCAGGTCATGGCAGCTTGAGATCGAGAGTGACAAGCCCGAGCCAAAGTGGGCGAGTCGAAAACAGAGATCAATTCAAGTCATCATCGTGCGAGCGGTGGTCCAACTTTTTCCGAGGTTTCCAATCGACCGATTGGAGTGGCCTCCCAGGGCGAACAGTCGATGAACAATCCGACCTTGTACCTTGTTGGCGGCATCCTTCTGATTTTGTTCTTTTGTGTCATGACGTACTTCTTCACGAAGACGTTTCGAGTGCCGCACGTCATTTTCTTGTTTCTGACTTTCGGCATGGCGATGTGGTTTGTGGCGATGGCTGCGCTTTCGCACAAGACGAAGCTCCATTGGCGACAGCGCGTCGATCGGTTGACCAAAGAACTCGATGGGTTAGCAAAAGAAAAAGATGAGCTGATCAACAACTACGTGATGGATGAACAGGGCAACCTTCCTGAGACCGTGCTAACGGCGCGGAGCAAGCTGAACCGAGTCATGCTTGATCGCGGTCGCGTTTGGCGATTGTGTTCGGTCACGGCGGTTACGCCTGCGGGCGAAGTTCAAGTCAGCACAGCGCCGGCTGGCGTCGCCGACGCTCCGCCAAATCAGATCGACGAAAACGCGATCATCTACGCCTTTCTCGAAGCGGACGCTGGCGTCAGCGTCAAAGTACCGGACAACTACTTGGGTGAATTCCGCGCGTCAGCTGTCACGCCGACCCAGGTCACATTGGTTCCGACCGACAATCGCATGCTGCTCCCGTCGCAAACAACGTTGATCCGAGGATCTGCAGGAACGGCGGAAACATGGTCGTTGTATGAAGTGATGCCGATCGATAGCCATCAAATCTACGCCGTCGATCCCAATAAGAACGTCCACTTGACGGCGGTCGAGGGTCAGCCGGTCTTCGGAGACGTCGATGCTCAGCTAGTTCAAACACTCTACGATCCAGCGAGGTACCTTGCAGAATTTCGAGCGAACCTGGGACTGACACCTCAACAAGAGCCCATCATTCAAGCTCATCTAACATCCATCATGAACTCGATCGTGAGGGACGGCGGCAAGAAGGCAACTGGCGGCGCCGTTGACTCGGAAGACAACATCTTCGTCAAGATTCAGTTTAAAAAGGACTATGAAGTCGCTGTCGATAGCGACACAGGACAGGGTGGTTTGACGTCGGACTATTTCGATTCCACCGGATCGGCAATGGTCAATCGACTCCGACGTGGCAACCTCGGCTTCCTCGATGAGGACCAGCGAAAGAGCGTTAAGTTCAAGAGCGGCGATATCGCTGTGTTTCATCAAAAGAAAGCTGATGAGTTAATCACGCAAGACATTGCAGCGCCCGTCGAAGAGAGGTACGTGCGTAGGCTGATCGATTTCACCTACGAATTCCACAAGATGCTCGATCGCCGCACGCGAATCATGCAGGACGTGCAGCGAATGCAGTCGGAAATTACTTCAACTCAAGCGGCCGAAACACGCAGTGCGAAGCAACGCGATTTCCGCAAGATGGAGCGAGACCAGCTGTTGGTGGACAAAGTCAAGTTCGAGGCTGAGCAACAGCAAGTAGCCATGTACGCGAGCGAGCTACGCACCAAGATGGCGACGCTCAACGCGGAACTCAGCGCCTTGTATCGCGCCAACGCCGCCCTGGCGGCCAAGTTGGAAGCACGCGACAAACAGCTGGCTGACGAAATCAATCGACGCACGGAAGCGGCCGCCGCAACGGCTGCGAACTAGAACTGATTTCGCTCATTCGACTTCTCGCTCTGTGCACATCGAAACCCGGTTTGATCGTCGCTCCAGTTTTCCTGCCGGTGAAAACGTCGCCAAACCGTCGCCGAACCGCTCTGTTCCGGCGACATCCAACTGCCTCCTCGGACCACGCGTTCATCGCCGCTCACCGGGCCGATTGGATTGTCAGCCGAACCGACTTGATAGGTGTCGGCGCGGTATCGATCGCGACACCACTCGCGGACGTTGCCCGTCATATCGTACAGCCCGAATGCATTGGGTTCGAACGAGCCAACTCGGGCCAACACTCGGAATCCGTCTTCCGCCGACGGTCTGTGCGGGAAAGACCCTTGCCACACATTGTGCCGCCAGGCTTTCGCCGAGCTCTTCTCGGATCCCCAAGGGAACTCGTCGTCAAACAATCCGCCTCGCGCCGCAAGTTCAAATTCAGCTTCTGTAGGGAGTCGCTTGCCGTCCCAGGAAGCGAACATCGAAGCGTCGACCCAGCTGACTTGAACCACAGGACTCTCTTCGCGCCCGATGATCAGCGAGTCGGGGCCGGCTGGATGACGCCAATCGGCCCCATCGACTCGGCGGACTTCGCGAAGTGAAAAATCAAAGACCCAACCGTACCCCAAACGCTCCGCCGTCGTCACATAGCGCGTTTCTTCGACGAACTGCTCAAACCGCAGGTTCGTCACCTCATGCAAATCCATTCGAAACGCGTCCAACTTGACTCGGCGAGCAGGACGACTATCGGCGGGGCCGTTGTCACGACCTTGGACAAACTGTCCGCCGGCGATCGACGCCATCTTAGGTTGTGAGACGAGCGACGAATCGCCGGTGTCGATCGCAAGCGTGGGCGGTTTCGGTGGGCTGGACTGCGGCCGCCATTTTCGCCAGGCAAACCAAACCGAACTCAGACAAATAATCGCGGCTGCCGACAGCACGCCCGATCGCCAACGGCGGGCTCGCGAGTTCGAACGGGCGGAGGCGTCCTGAGTCATCGAAATCCGTCGCGATGGTGGGAATGAGACGCGCGATCGAAATACTGAAATCGCAAAAGCGTTTAACGGTGCTTCTGCCGCATGCGGCGACTGTAAGCGGCCAAGATCTCACGTTCTTTGGCCGTGAGGCCCTCTTCACCCTCACGTTGTCGTTTGAGCAAAATCTCGTCGCCTCGGTCATCCAACTCGTCGTATTCCATTTCCGATTCGGCGCGCGCTTCGGGCGAGTGGATCTTGAGTTTTGGTTTCGGCTTGAGCCACGAGAGCCAGCCCCAACCACCCTGGCGGTCGCTCGATCGTCTTCGCCCGCTCGAGCTGCTGGAATAGGCGCCCGGTTGTGACCAGCCGAGCAAGTGACCGTAGCGGAAATAGCCAAACGCAACCGCCGCGCCAACCAAGTGAACATCAAAGGCGACGCCCGTCCCGCGCGATGCGCTGGCGCCCCAAATGTCGCTGGCGATGAGAAGGATGCCCAGAATCCAAGCAGGCACCGGAAGCACAAACATCAGCAAAATAATGCGTTGAGGGAGTTTCAAACAAAACAGAATCACGATGGCTGCGACCGCGCCCGATGCTCCAACGAGTGAGAACTGAGTGAGAACTTCTGGGCTGCCCGAACTCGAGATGGCTAATCTGGCTGCCCACACGATTGACCCAGCGACCGCTGCGGCCAGATAGAGTCGCAAGAAAGCGCGGCGACCATATATCGCCTCAATCTCCCGTCCGAAGAAGAAGAGACCGAGCATATTGAATCCGAGGTGCCGCAATGAAGTGGTGTCGTGAACGAAGGCATAGGTGACGAATTGCCACCACATCCACGGCTTGTAGATCGAGTCGGCATGTAGGGCGAAAAGCGAGGTGACATTGTCGCCGCCGAGTGCGCAAACGATCCAAGCGACCACGTTCACCGCGATGAGCTGAATAGCAATTGAATGGGCGGCACCGCCGACTTGCCAACCAGTCGGTTCGTCGCCTCGAACGTAATCGCGATCGTAGATTCCCATCCACTTTTGGTCCCGTGAGACCAACCCTCGAATTCGAAAAAATAAGCTGCAACGCCATTGCCACTGGCCGAACTCGACCTAACGGCGTCAGTATCTTACGTTCGGTCCGCAAACTTGACGAGGTCGATTTGGGAACGGCCCTCATGCAGCGCGGGGCGTTGAGCAGAAAATGGCCCTGTTGTTTGGGCTGGACCGATCCACGCCGGTTTGGCTCGGCTGCCGATATGTTGTTTCCCGGCGATTGTGCGGCAATGGCCGTCAGTTGCTCGCCGGAGCCGCTATAATTGCGAAAATGGGCGACTTGAGACGGGATCGACGACACTTTCTCGCAACCGCTGGCGGCGGTGCCGGGATCATCGCGCTGCAAGCGTTGATGGATGGCGACCGAGTCGTTCGAGCCGACACGGAATCCGACACTAGCAAGTCCAACAGTAGCAAGGTCCGAGCGCCGAGAGCCAAGCGAGTGATTTGGCTGTTCATGCACGGCGGTCCGAGCCAAGTTGATTTGTTTGATCCCAAGCCAGAACTCAAGCGTCTCGCGGGCAAGCGGTTGCCAGAGAGTTTCGGCCCTGTGATGACTCGGCGAAAAGTCGCCCGCAATCCTCTGCTCGGACCAATCAAGCCGTTTCGTCCGCGAGGAAAATCGGGGCTGGAGATCAGCGACTTTCTCCCTCACATTTCCGATTGCGCCGACGAGCTGGTTGTGCTTCGCAGCGTGCATGGCGACAGCGTCAATCATCCTCAATCGGTCTATCAGATGAACACGGGCTCCATTCTGATGGGGCGTCCGAGTTGCGGCAGTTGGATCGCGTATGGCATGGGCAGCGAGAACGAGAACATGCCGGCCTTTGTTGTGCTGCCCGATCCGGGCGGCGGGCTCAAGGGAGGTCCTCCGGCCTGGGGAAGCGGTTTTCTTCCCGCGACGTTTCAAGGCGTGACGATGAGGCCCGGCAAGACGCCGCTGCTCAATTTGAAGCCGCCCCGAGGCGTCTCGTCCACGCGTCAGCAAGGCGTCTTGAACTTGCTAAACGACATCAATCATCAACACCTCGCAAAGCGCGACGGCGACGATGAACTTGCTGCGCGCATCAAAGCGTACGAACTCGCATTTCGAATGCAGACGGAAGCGCCGAAACTTGTCGACTTGAGCCAGGAGTCGGCCGAGACGATGAAGCTGTACGGCATCGGCGACCGCAAGACCAACGAATTCGGCACACGCTGTTTGCTTGCCCGACGGATGATCGAAAGCGGTGTCCGATTTGTTCAACTTTATTCGGGCAACACGAACGGTTGGGACGCGCACAACGACGTGCTCTCGAACCATACGGAATACTGCCAACGCACCGACAAGCCCGTTGCCGGTTTGCTCAAAGACCTGCGCCGACGAGGACTGCTCGACGACACCTTGGTCATTTGGGGCGGCGAGTTCGGGCGGATGCCGATGAGCGAACAGGGGAAGGGGCGCGATCATAACCCGTGGGGTTACTCGCTGTGGCTCGCCGGCGCAGGGCTTCAAGGCGGACGAGCCGTCGGCGCGACCGATGCGATTGGCCTACGAGCGGAACAGAACAAGATTCATGTGCGCGATTTTCACGCCACATTGCTCGCCCTGCTCGGCATCGATAATACAGAACTCACCTACTACCACAACGGACTCGAAGAACGACTCACCGGCCCAGTCGAAGCCCACGTCGTCAAAGAGATTTTGAACAACGTTTGACTCACGATAGGAAAGAAGGAAAGAGCGAAACGTTTGTGCTTGAATCAACTTCCCTAACCCCAACCTCAATCGTCGCCAAGGCAATGCCCGCTCAAGGCCTACTCGCAAGAATCACCGTCACGCTTGCTTTGCTCGTCGGCTTCGGAATCACTACCCGGGCTAACGACGGCGACAAGGAAGGTGAGCAACCGATTACGGCCGAGGACCGAGATCATTGGTCGTTTAGGCCTAGAGTGGATCACGATGTTCCTGCGGTCGCGAATCATCAACTCGCGAGAACATCGATTGATCGATTCATCTTGGCCAAGCTCGAGCGCTTGGGTTTGAGGTTGCAGGACGAAGCGAGTCGAGCGACGTTGCTGAGGCGGCTTTGCTTCGATCTAACGGGCCTGCCTCCCACTCCCGCCGAGCTCGCCGATTTCGAAAACGATCGCCGGCCCGATGCATACGAATGCAAAGTCGACGAGCTATTGGCGAGTCCAGAGTACGGGAGGCGCTGGGCTCAGCACTGGTTAGAGCTGGCGAGATACGCGGAGACGGATGGCTTTGAGCACGACAAAGTTCGCAGCGACGCCTGGCGCTATCGCGACTGGGTCATCGATGCGCTGAATCAGAATATGCCTGTCGACAACTTCATCGCGCTGCAGATTGCCGGCGATCAATTGCAGCCAGGGGACGAGAAGGCTCGTTGGGCCACGGGCTTCTGCACGGCCGGACCCGACATGCCCGACATCAATTCGCAAGACGAGCGACGCCACAGCTTTCTAAACGAAATGACGGCAACGGTCGGCTCAGTCATGTTGGGTCTGCAATTCGGCTGTGCTCAATGCCACGATCACAAGTACGACCCAATCAGCCAGCTCGATTTCTATCGTTTGCGAAGCTTCTTCGATTCGTCGGTAAAGCTGAGCCAGAATAAGTCGGTCGGGTTTTTGACGACAACCGAGAAAAAGACGCCGAGCCGCTTGATGATCCGTGGCGATTGGCGACGCCCGGGACCGAGCGTTCAACCCAACACGCCGCGAGTGATCGAGACAGGGCAATCATTGGCAGGTAAATCGTCTGCAGGGAGATCATCGCAGCAAGAAGATTCACTCAGTCGTCGCGCCGATCTCGCCGCCTGGTTGATTCAACCGGAAAATCCACTAACAGCGCGAGTGTTCGTCAATCGAATTTGGCAGCATCACTTTGGAGAAGGGCTCTCCAGCACGCCCAGCGATTTTGGCACGATGGGCGACGAGCCGATCTACTCGGAACTGCTCGACCACTTGGCCAATCGGTTCGTTGCGGACGGCTGGAATCTCAAGCGACTTCATCGCTGGATCGTGACATCGTCCGTGTACCGTCAGCGAAGTCATACCGATCCCGACGACGCCAACTGGAAGGCGTCATTGGCAAAGGACCGCAACAACGCGTTTCTTTCCCGCTTTCCGCGCCGTCGATTGGACGGCGAATCGATACGAGACGCGATGTTGTCGATCGCTCGCCAGCTCAATTTCGCTGGCGGCGGACCGGGTGTCCGCCCGCCGATGCCGAAGGAGCTGGTTGGTTCGTTGTTGCGAGACCATTGGAATGCCGACCGGAAACCGGAAAACCACGTGCGCCGAAGTATCTACGTCTTCGCCAGGCGGAATCTTCGATATCCGATCTTTGAGGCGTTCGACCGGCCCGACCCAAATGCCAGCTGCCCGCGGCGAAACCGATCGACGACAGCGCCGCAATCGCTGATCCTGCTCAACGGCAACCTGACAATGACCTTTGCCCAACGAACCGCCGGGCAACTGCTTCTCGAGCACCAGACGACCGACGAGCGCGTCAAGGAGGCGTTTCGATTAATCGTCTCACGCAGCCCGACAAGCGCCGAGCATCAACGAGTGGTTGAGTTTGTTAAAACTCAAACCGAACGCCTCGTGGCGAGCGACGAAGAACGAAGCGAGCGACTTCCCATACCGATGCCGCTAACGATGAAGCGCGAGCACGGCGCAGCGTGGACCGACGTCTGCGTCGCACTCTTCAACTCCAACGCCTTCGTCTACGTCGATTAATGCCTGGCTGCGACGCTTGGTGGTCAAGCTGACACCTGCACGACGAGACTCGGACGATCGGCTTTTGGCAATCTCCTCCGAGCGTCCGACGTGCCGAGTTTTCTTTGTGGCTCTTCGCGTTTTTCGTGGCCCGTCCTGGGAAGAGATGGCCACGAAGAGGCACGAGAAGACACGAAGAGTTGGGCTCGTTTCGTGTATTCCTTCTGCTTCTTCATGCCTTGCTCGATATTCGATATTGCCTACGAGGCTGTCTCGCCTGCGGCAACGGGTTAAACGAAATCGAAGCCTGAGCCTACTCAGCCCAAAACTTGTGTACCGTTTTCTGGCGATACGTTTCGCCTGGCTTGAGGATGGTCGAGGGAAACGCGCTTTGGTTTGGCGAGTCGGGATAGTGTTGAGTTTCCAGGCAGAAGGCGGTGTGTTGAGGGTTGTTGCCGTTGCCTTCGGAGCCGTCCAGGAAGTTACCGGTGTAAAGTTGAATGCCGGGCTGAGTGGTGCGGATCTCCATGACTCGGCCGCTGGCTGGGTCTTTGACTTTGGCCGCCAGCGCCATCTTGCCGCCTTGGCCTCGCAAGACGTAACAGTGGTCGTAGCCAACCGGGTCGGCGACGATTTTCTTGAGATCTTGGCCGAGCGGTTTTGCTTTGCGAAAATCAAAGGGCGTCTTGGCGACGTCGATCATTTTGCCTGTGGGGATGAGCGTGTCGTCGACGGCCAGATAGTGGTCGGACGTCAAAGTCAGTTCGTGGTCATAGATCTTTCCCGAGCCGGCACCGCCGAGATTCCAGTAGTTGTGGTTCGTCAAGTTGACGGGAGTCGCCTTATTCGTCGTCGCCTGAAACTCCATGGCCAATTCGTTCTTGTCCGTCAGCGTATAAGTCACCTGGGCGCTCAATTCGCCCGGGTATCCCTCCTCACCGTCTTCACTGACGTAGTTAAACTGAACGCCGACGCCGCCATCGGTCTTCACCGGCTTTGCCGACCAGAGTCGTCGGTCAAATCCGTACTCGCCGCCGTGCAGATGGTTGGGGTCGTTGTTGGTCGCCAGCTTGTACGACTTTCCGTCGAGTGAAAATTTGCCCTGGGCGATGCGATTGCAGTAGCGGCCGACGGTCGATCCGAAATACGGATGTCGTTCTAGATAAGGTTCGATTGAATCGAAACCGAGATTAATGTTGGCCATCTTGCCATTTCGATCGGGAGTCTCAAGCGAAACAACGATGGCACCGTAGGTGATTATCTTCAGCGCCAAGCCGTTGGAGTTGGTGCAGGTGTACATCTCCACGGCCTTGCCGTCCTTGGTCTTTCCAAACGCCGACTTTTCGATGCTCATTTTGTGTTTCGTCTTTTTTCTCGGTTCTTTTCCGGTTGCGGGCACCGCGGTCAACGCGAACACGGCAAGCAAAGTGATCGCGACACGAATGAAAGAGTCTGCGGGATTCAGTTGTTGTGTCATCAAGGGATTCCTCGTGCCGAAGGGCTGGGGGAGTTGTTTTTTTGGCGACTTGAGCTGGCGGGTCGAATTCGGTTCAAGCTGGTGGCGAAATGGAATTGAACCACACCCGCTGGGCGATGCGTATTATGGCCACAGCGGAACTCTGTCGCTAGCAACAACCGGCCATGGGAACGAGATTCTCGTAAGCTCAGTATTCAAAGCGATTTGCGCCTCAGGTCGCGGCGCCGCGAAATTTTTTGTGCAAGATTTTTCCTCGAGCGGAAACTGTCTCATAACCGGGCTGGCAGTGAGACGTTGTCGCGACGAATCCGATTGACTAGATGACCAAACCGATCAACGACTCTACATTTCGCCAGGAGTTGCTTGCGGAGAATGACCGCTGGCTGCGAATGGCGTTGTATGCCCGCTTGCGAGATCGTCACGATGTGGACGAGGTGATGCAGGAAGTCGCGGTTGCGGTGATGCGAAAAGGCGATTCGTTGCGCGACCCGGCCAAGGCGGCGCCTTGGTTGTATCGAATCGCGATTCGGCAGGCCCTGTTGTTTCGTCGCAAATGCGGAAGACGCCGAGCTCTCACGCAACGATATTTTGAATTGAGCAAGTCGTCGCCTGATTTTGAATCGGATGGCACCGATTGGTTAATGGCGACGGAACGCAACGCCATGGTGCGTCAAGCGATGGACAAACTTCCCTCGCGTGACGCCGAACTGTTGATGCTGAAATATTGCGAACGATGGTCCTACCGGCAGATGGCCGACAAGCTGGGCGTCAGCATCAGCGCTATTGAATCACGACTCCATCGCGCCCGAAAGCGTCTACGCACTCGGCTCACCGCGATGGGGGCTGTTGAAGTGAGTTGAACATGACCGATACAAGCCCGCTCTCCGATGTCGATCTCGATCGGCTGGTCGATGGCGAAATGTCCGACGAAGAGAGACGCGATACGCTGCTCCTGTTGGAAGCCGATTCCGATGGCGGAGACTGGCGACGTTGCGCGTTGGCGTTTCTCGAGGCCCAAACCTGGTCGCACGTGTTGGCCGACACGTTCAAGTATCCGATAGAGCCGATCCATTCAGCGACGCTTGGCGCCCCATCATCGCCCAGCCCGTTGAGACAAGGACCCGAGAGAACTCAAACAGAACGCAAGTCCGAACCGGCTCAAACTCGCACAAGCATGCGGGGACGGATGAGTTGGACGGCATGGCTGACGATCGCCGCGGCGATCATGATCGCTTTTGGCATGGGTATCGCATCCGAACGGTTGCCGCATCGTTTTGACGACCCGATGTGGCTCGCGTCGGATGCAAACCCGCCACGTGACCCCCTCGCCGCGCCGCGCACTCCCGATAAACCATCGCCGGAACAGAGGCCCGCCCAAGATTTGCCAAGTGGTCTAACTCTGGTCGTCCACGATGAAGCGGGCGGCTCGCAACAAGTCGATGTGCCGATCGTCGATTGGAAAGCGGGAGAAGACTGGCTCGAAGCCGGCAGCGTCACGCCTCACGAAGATGAGATTCACAACCGTCTGATCGCCAGCGGCAACCACGTCGGAAGACGCGAACAGTACTTCGCTCCGATCGAAACGCCTGACGGCAGACGATTTGTTGTACCGATTCAGCGGTGGGAGATCGTCCCGGTGTCCGCGGACGATTTTCAATGATACGAGTTGGGCTTCATTGACAAGATTGTGCGCCCTCACACGTTAACGATGTCTCTGAGATGACAAGTCGGAGACCCCAGAAACAAGGCTCAACTCTGAGTCGTATTCACAATTCGGGAGAAAGCAGATGAAGAGTACATGGTATTTCGCGGGGATCACCCTCCTGGCCGCCTCGATTGGCGCCTGGTCCTACGCTCAAGACATCCAGCGCAAAGTCGTTCGCATCACCAACTCACAGCAAGATGGCGAAGCGCGCGGCGGGGCCGATGAAATCGATCTGGTGGTCGTCGGCGATGGCGACGAGCTAGACGGCGAGATCGATTTGGTCCTGGTGGGAGAAAATGGACAACATGCGAGCAAGTATTGGATCGGCGTGATGGCGACGCCAATCAGCGACATCGTCAAGACTCAACTGCGACTGAAGACTGGGCTCGCCGTCTCGGAAGTCGTACCGAAAGGCCCCGCGGCGAAAGCGGGCGTCAAGTCACACGACATCTTGCTCAAGGCCAACGGCAAGGCCCTTTCGGATATCGGGTCTCTGATTGCCGCCATCGGCAAAGCGGACGGGAAATCGCTAGACCTCGTGCTCCTTCGCGGTGGCAGCGAACAGAAAGTCAAAGTGACGCCGGCGAATCGACCGAAGGGTCATGGCGACATGACGTTCAAGTGGACTGAAAAGCCGGGCGACCCCAAGCGGCTGATGTTTTTTGGACCGGGAATGCAAGTCTTACCAGGACAAGAAATCGACATCGAAGCCTTGCTCAAGAAGGCTCAAGAAGGCAACGCCGAACTCAATGAACAATTTCAGTTTCACATTGAAAAATCGGACGAAGGCCCCGCAAAGATCGTTATCAAGAAGAATGGCAAGACATTCAAAGCAACGGAAGACAAGTTAGACAAGTTGCCCAAGGATGTCCGATCCCTTGTTGAAAAGCACATGAAGGCGCACAACAACCAGCGGTTGCCGGAAGGCATCTTCGTGCCGGGCGGCGTCAACGAATTTGAGTTTCAACCGCCGCGCGTCCACCTCGATCTCCCTGGCATGCGCAACGCCAACAAGGCCATGGAAGAGCAGATGGAACGCGTGATGGAACAGATGGAGCGAGTCTTGAAAGAGCTCGATGACATCAAGAATGATCGCAACCATCGCCCGAAACGATCGAAGCGAAACGAAACGACTGACGCGTAGTCGCCCAGTCGGTTCGATCTAACGCAAACTCGCTATTGCCGGGCTGATCCGCGAGGGCGACGAGAATTCGCGCGCAATCGCACAGCTGATGCGGCAAGAAGAGTCGCAGTAGGCGCGGGCACAC
>CAZMNY010000005.1:70971-273696 GCA_964567745.1 uncultured Pirellulaceae bacterium
AAAGAGACTCACGCACAAAGAGACTCACGCACAAAGAGACTCACGCACAAAGAGACTCACGCACAAAGAGATTCACGCACAATGAGGATGCACCCGCTACTTGCGCCCCGAGAGGAAATAGGCCGCGCCGGCGGCGACCGCCGCGATGGCAGCGCCGAGTAGAAACTTGAGCCAGGAGAAATTTGAGAAGTTGAAAATCAGCTGGAATGTGATGATAACGACGTTAAAGGCGAGCAGCGGCGGGAGCAATTTCTGTTTCAGGTCGTCATCCATGATCAAATCTTCGGTGCGGCTCTCGAGGATACTGTCTTGACTGCTACGACGCGCCTACAGCTTTGGTTCATCCGGAGTCGGCGCGGCGCTATCTTCGCCCGACTTGGGTGCCTCTGACTTGGGTGCCTCTGAACTGGGCTCGGCAGATTTGAATTTCATTGACGCGGCGACGGAATAGGCCGCGTCGCGATAGACCTTGATCTTGCCGACCGGCGATTGCAAATCGATTTCGTACACTTGGCCGGCGCCGAGTGTGACCAGGATTTGCCTTTCGACGGTGACGGTCTTGCTGCTGCCTTTGAAGCGAGTTCGTCGGACATAGCGAGCAACAGGGCGGTCGCCCAACACCATCGGGATCACCGGTTCGATCACTTCGATCTTCTTTTCCGCCGATGCCAATCGTTCGGCAACCGCTTTCGCGAAGTCACCCACGTTGTCCGCATTCAGCTCGCTGATCCCCGACCAATCGTCTGCACTCGACGTGACGATCAACTTGGGAAACGACGTCGAGCTCTTGAGCATCTTGACGACGTATCGACTGTCTCGGCTGGGAACCGACCAACCCTCCGGGACCGCCAATTCAACTCGGCCTCCGTCCAAAGGCGGCATGTAATCGCCAATGGGAAGCGTGTCGGCGGCGACCTCGCGAACAACGCCCGTTTCATCGACAAGCGGCGCGTCGGGGGAGGCACTGGCCGACGGGTTAGCCGGACCCGAGTTAGCGGGGTCGGGAGTTGATGCTCCGCAGCCAGCCAGAAAGAGACATGAGCTGCAAACGGTCGCGACGCTCAACGATCGCAGCGACGACGCCAAGTTCAATCCGCGGTTCATGACGATGACCCTCGTAACGAGCCTGTGCGCTTGCTTCCTGCTGGCGATATTGGCTCTGCGAGTCATCGCCGTCGGCGGGGCAGGGCACCAGATCGCTAGGGTCGGCAAACTGCTTGATGGCCGGCTAAAGCGGCGGCCGCCTCAGCCGCTATTCCTCGATAACTTCCTTGACCTTTTGCACAAAGTGTTGCGACTTGCCGTCGTCCTTGGTCAGCGACTTAGCTTTCTCTTCAGCCTGTTTTTTCTGGCTGTATTCGTACAGCGCGACGCGTTTGAGCGATTGGTTGAAGACGCCCCAGAACAGTTTCTGTCGCACCTCGACGGGCACTTTCGCGCGGCTCTTCCGTTTCGCCTTCTTCTTTTTCTTCTTCGGCACCGCTTTTTCTGCAGCTTCCGCAGATTCTGCCTCTTCTCGTAAAGCCTTTCGACTTACAACTTTGCGCGCCATGCCAATCGATCCATTTCAGGTTATCCATACAACGGCCGTCAAGCCGTTATCGTACCCGAATCCGTATCGATTTGCTACGGGATGATCATTTCGCGATAGCCCCACGGTCACTGTTTCGTCGCCGGTCCAAGCGATTCAACTCGAGCCGTGCCTGCCGCAAGTTCGCGCCGCTCCGCGCCAAGCAAAGCCGTGCAAGCCCTCGTGAACTCGCTGTCCTCGCGAGACGTTTGCGTAAAGGAACGATGCCCCAAGACGTCCTGCACCATCAACACTAGCACCGCCTGAACGTCATCCATGTCGCCTTTCCACTTCTGCATCTCTTGGTGTTGAGCCGGAGTGTAGTTCGCCGCGGTGACACTGTGAGCTGACCGCAACATGGCTCGAGCCATCACGAGCCGCCGGCTATACGACAAGACCGCCTTGCAGACATTCATCACCCGCTGCTTCATCGTCCACTTCAATCGGGCATCGCCGTTGAGCGACCAATAGTGGGTGCGGGCGCCATCGAGAAGCAACTCTAGATAGGGCGCCAAATCATAGGCCGTCGGCTGCATTGCGGCGAACGGCCGCTTGACCGTCGAGAAGCCCGCCAACATGGCACCCAATTCAATTCGAGCGAGCGCGGTCATCCAGCCGAGCCCATGCCGGACAAAATCGTCTTGGGGCTTCTGCGGCAATTCGCCCAGAAAGGTCGCGCCCGATGGCCCTTTCCGCGAAAGGTTCGTCTCGAAAGACAACTCCGGCCGCTCGCGAATGATCTCCTCGTAAACCTTCATTTCCTCGGGACTGGAAATTCGAATCAAGCGATCGAGTCGTTCCAGCGCCTTGCTGTATTCGTGAAAACCGACAATGCGGTAAACAAGTTGAGCATCATCGTTTTGCAATCGCGTAACGGAACCAAACGTCTTCGTTGTCTCTTTAGAGGAAACTCCCCTAATGATTTCGTTGCGGTTTCAGTAGAAGTATTTCAGTGTCGTCTTCGACGTCGCCGTATCGTTTGTTATCGTCGACGTGTCATTGTATTGCTGCTTGACGATGCGCCGCGGCTCGAACGCCCACACGTAATGGTGACGGCGATCGATCGGCGCCTGCAACTGTGACGCTTGCGACTTGTCGAAGCCGTAGAGTTGCTCGGGCATGTAGAGTCGAAACATGTCTTGTGGAGACCGTATCGCGTTCCGAGGTTTCAATAGCCCTCCGCCATCCGATCCTCTGCCATACCGCCCTCGAAGCCACCAGTGAATGCCGGTGTAGAGCAGCCGACCCTTTTCCGCTAACTTGCCGGCCGCTTTCAGAGCCGTGTCGGTTAGTTCGGCAACTTCCGCTTCGAGTTCTTTACCCTGCAGGCCAGGTCGGCGCAGTGAAATTGGTTTTCCCTGTTTTCGTTGAGCGTCGAGTTTGGCGAAGAATTCTTTGACCAACTCGCCGTCGTGACTTGCTACATAGGCGGCATCGAGCTTCTCCCGTCGATCCTCACTCGTGATTAATTTGTGCAGGGCAAGCTCGATCCTCTGGATCCGCAATTCCGTTTTCCGCTCTTCCAGCTCTCGAAATGCTTCGGTCAGCTTGTTGGCTTCACTATCGAAGGCGGTTTCCAAAATCGCCTTCTCGGCATCGCTCGCACGACGAACGAATCGCTTGCCGCGCCCATTGAGTCGCTTTCCGAACTCCGCCAACCGAATCGCGTTGGTCAACTGTTGCTCCAACACGTGAACTCGCCAAAACAACTCTTCGTATTCTGAAAACTCGCTTGGCGCGGGCAGAGTCAATTGCATCGCCGGGTGACGCGCAACGGCGTCAACAATCTCTTGCACGCGGCGCTTTGTTTCGGGCACGATCACCAACAACTCATGACGGCTCGGCGCCTTCACTTCTTGGCTCAGCCCCTGAAGGACGACGTTCAGCCGAGCCTGGATGAGCATCGCGTCGAGGCTCGGCGCGGAAAGAGACGCCAATATATCGTTCGCTTCGATGAGCTGAATGTCGTTGAGCTTCGGCAGCAGTTCGCCAATCGATTCGACGGTGGCTACCGGATCGCCGCGAAAATAGGCCGAGGCAACTTGCTTTTGAATCGCCGCGACTAGCCTCGGACCAAGGCTGCTTCCGATGTTACTGTCAGGCGACTTCCCCGACTCCTGCGCTAACACTGGCCCAGTCAACAGGGCGAATACGATGGCGACGGCCAACGGCCATGCGACTCGATTGGATTTGCTGACAACCACGGTCGAATGCTCCCAATGACAACTTGTCGAATTGTGCACCGCGTCAAACCGCAAACTATCAGATTTCGGCGCCGACTATCAAACGAATTTGACAACCTCTCACGTATCTGGGCCTTTCAGTTTCGGGTCGAGGGGACTCGTGGGCGGATCGCGCAGCTGACCAACCTGATTCACCGGCACGGCGCGCGGAGATGGTCCATTTTTCAAATTCCGGCGCTGATAGGCTCGCGTTTCTTGACGGGTGGCACGAACAGGCCCTGCAGGGGCAACATCGGCACAAGGCAAGTTCGTTGTGGTCTGGGTGTAGGGCTCGGCCCTCTATTCATTTTGCACTTTGCAATCCTCACTTTGCACTGACGCCAATCTAGCTCGCGCAGCGAACCGCTCAAGAAACTCACTCCAGTCAAACAGGCTGCGGTCAACTTGGATTCCAGTCGCGTCCCGCCGTTCTTTCCTTCCTTATCCTTCTTCCTCACTGCTTGTTCGAAACCGATATTCGCGTCCCCTCTTCCCCCAGCCCTCCAAACGACTCAAAATGCGGCGCGGAACAAACGATGGAACGACCGATCTAAGAATCGCATCACAAGGAACAACGCCGGTGGCAAAACGCCTCGCAAGATCGAAACAAGCGTCGACAGTCACAAGTCCAACGCCCAACCAGAAGCGAGCTCGGCAGCTTGTGATGGAGCTGATGGCGATCTCTGGTAAGAGCGGCCGGGAAACACAAGTCGCCGACTATGTTGTCAATCGACTCAGAGCTGCCGGCCTGCCGGAGAAGTCGGTCAAGTTCGACACGGCCCATCGTCGATCACGAGATCCAGGCGAAATCGGCAACCTCATCGTCAAATTGCCCGGCGATCGCAAACTGCCTCGCATTCTTCTTTCGGCCCACATGGATACGGTTCCGATTTGCGACGGGAGCGAACCGGTGCTGCGAGGCAATTTGGTTCAATCCGCGAACCCGAACACAGGGCTCGGCGCGGACAACCGAGCCGGTTGCGCTACGATTCTCTCGGCTGCGCTCGAGCTACTCGAACGGGACCTTCCTCATCCGCCGATCACACTCTGCTGGTTCGTGCAAGAAGAAGTTGGTCTGCAGGGATCGCGCTGTGTCACGAAATCGCTGCTCGGTAAACCGCAGATGGGTTTCAATTGGGACGGCGGGGCGCCTTACAAGTTGACCATCGGCGCGACAGGCGGATACCGACTTCGGATCGACATCAAGGGAATCGCCAGTCATGCAGGCGGCGCGCCGGAATGGGGAGTCAGCGCGATTTCGATCGCCTCACTCGCCATCGCCGATCTGCAGCGCAACGGCTGGCATGGCCTGATACAAAAGGGGAAGCGATTGGGAACGAGCAACGTCGGCTTCATTCATGGCGGAGAAGCGACCAACGTTGTCACCGACCACGTCGCCATTCGCGCGGAAGCGCGAAGCCACAACCCCAAGTTTCGCGAGGTCATCGTTCGCGAAATCGAAAAGGCTTTTCGCCGCGCCGCGAAGGAAGTTGCGAACGTCGCCGGCGCGCATGGTGAAGTTGAGGTCGAGGGCCGCTTGGACTATGAATCATTCAAGTTGAAGAAGAGCGACGACTGTGTTCGAAGAGCCGAGCAAGCCGTCAAAGAATGCGGAGGCGAAACCGTGTTCGCGATCGCCAACGGCGGCGTCGATGCAAACTGGCTCACGGCCCACGGCATCCCGACAGTCTCTCTCGGCTGCGGCCAAATCGGACAACACATGATCGGCGAACGATTGGACATCGAACAATTTGACCAAGCCTGCCGCATCGCACTGCGCATCGCTTCGGGGAGCCATTGATGGAACTCGATGACGAACTCTGCCTCTGTTTTCATGTCACGAAACGGAAAGTCATCAACTACATCCGGGTCGAAAAACCGCGACGCTCTGGTGAGTTGAGCCATTGTTTCGGAGCGGGAACCGGGTGCGGGTGGTGCCGGCCATTCCTCGTCAAACTCTATGAGGATGCCCAACAACAGTCGCCGGGTGCCGACTTACCCGACGCCGCCGAATACGCTCGCAACCGCTCCAAATACATTGACGAATCGAAGCAGCGCGACAAATCGACAAATCGCGACGCCAGTGAAGACGATTGCGAAAACGGCCGCTAGGTTTTGCAGTGACGAGCCCGGTCGACTAGGATCGTAAAGGCCGGGGGACGGTCTCTTTCTAATCGCATGGCGTCATGAAACGCACCTCATTCTTTTCTTGCGACGTTCGTCCCTCCGTTCTCGCATTCGTCATTTTGTCTTGCATGTTCTGCGGTAAATCGTCGCCGCTCAGAGCTGACGACATGGCGCCGCACGAAACGACTTGGCCACAGGCGTTGACGAACCCGATTTCGATCGACCGGTCCGAGCAACCGCTCTCAGAAGTCATCGCCGAATTGCAAAAGCAAACCGGCGTCCGCATGCGCTTCCGAGGTCTGCCCATCGGCGTCAATGGTACTGGCGCGCGAGTGCTTGTGACCCCCCAATTTCAGTCGGTGGCGCTCGACAAGGCGCTGAGCACCCTATTGCCAAAATACGGACTCGATTGGACCACCTCGCGACGAACAGTCGTCATTTCAACGACCGAGCAGATTTGGTCGCAATTGGATGTGCGCGTCTACCCGGTCGGCAACCTGTTGGCCAACGGCGAAAATGGGCGGGATCTCGAAATGAGAAGTCTCGCTGTGGCCGAGCGAATCAAGCGCGCCATTACGCCTCAAGATTGGACCGACGTCGGCGGTCGCGCATCGATCGTCACATCGGGAACGACGCTCATCGTCAAACACACGACTCGATCGCAAAACAAGATCGCTCAACTTCTCAAAGAGATTCAAAAGAACCAGCAAGAGTCGTGGCCGATATTCGGCCAAATGGCGCAAACGCAAGGCGCCGAAGTCTCTCGCATGGAGCGACTTCTCTCTCGCCCCATTCAACTCGAACGGCGCCAGAAGCCGTTTCGTCATGTTGTCGAGGAACTCAACCGACGGGTGCCGATCTCGATCTCGATCGACCTCAAGTCGCTGGAAGACGAAGGCATCTCGGTCGACGATCCAGTCGACCTGCGGTGCGACGGCGTCTCGTTGCGAGCGGCCTTGAATCAACTGTTGAATCAGTGGCAACTCGGATACGTCAATCAGCCCGACGGCATACTGATTTCCACCATGGATTACGTCGAGCAACACCTCGAGACACAGTCCTATCCCGTCTCCGAACTCGCTCGCGTTCCCGGCGAGCCGCGGAATGACTTCAATCCTCTGATGGAACTCGCGACAACAATCGTCGGCCCCGAGTCGTGGGAGGATGTCGGCGGGCCAGCCACGATTCAAGCCCTACCATCCGGGTCGCTGGTGATCGCTCAAACCGCCGAGAACCACGTCCGCTTGCGGGACCTGTTTGACAGCCTGCTCGAATTGCGGCGGCGCCAACAGGATGACCGCGCTGCACAGGAACCCATCGTGCTCGCTCAGGATGCTCGAAACGAGATGTTGAACGCTGTGCTTAATCGCAGAGTGGGTCGACTTCGGTCCGACGAAATGCCGCTCTCTCGTTTTGCTGACATGGTGCGAGAAGAGACCGGACTGTTGTTGATGATCGATACGCGAGCTCTGGACGACGTGGGCATTCCCGGCGATACGCCGGTCACCTTGGATGTCCGCAACATCTCGCTCCGCTCCGCACTGCATACGGTGCTTCGCGAGTTCGGCCTGACGCTCTTGATCGACAATGAACTAGTTTGGATCTCAACGCCAAAGGAGGCTGAAGCTCGGCTCAATGCGACACTTCTCCCAGTTCGAGATCTGGTCACGCTAGACGGCCATCTCCCCGCAAAGTTTGTCCCGATCGTTTCCGATCAGTTGGTGGCTCTCGTCACCACAACCATCGAACCTTATTCCTGGGACGAAGTCGGCGGGCCGGGTGCGATCGAGCTGTTCGCGAACCAGTCGGCGCTCGTCGTTTCACAAACGGACGAAGTCCAGGCAAAAGTCCGTTGGCTGATACAAGGCGTTCGAGCATTGAGAAAAGCGGTTCGCACGGAGCCTGAACAATTCGCCTCGGCGCAGATACCTTTCTTTGGCGATCCTGGCGAACTAGAGAACGAACAGCGAATCCGTGCGGCGCTCGCGAGTGACGCGACCTTGAAGATTCATCGCAAGCCGCTGGACGTCTTAGCGAAAGAGCTATCGGCTAAGCACGGCATTGAGATTGTGATCGATACGCGGGCGCTGGAAGATATCGGTCTCGACAAGGACGTGTCGATCACGTTCGAGTCGTCAGGCATCCCGCTCGGAGCAGCGTTACAGCACATGACACATCCGCTCGACTTGACCTTCATTGTCCGTGACGAGTGCGTTCAAATCACGACGCCCGAAGAGATCGAAGCTCAACTCGTCACGCGATTCTATCCAGTTCAAGACCTCGTCTTGCCAGTCGAGGATCCACAGAGCCAGGTGAATACCGAACGGGATCCGGAAGTCGACCGATTGCTCAAAGCCGACTTCGACACACTCATCGACTTGATTACGGTTGTGCTCTCACCGGATAGTTGGGACGACGTGGGCGGCCCGGGAACCGTTGAAGACTTAGCGCTCGCAAGCACGATTGTCGTCTCGCACTCGGAACAAGTTCAGTCTCGCGTCAAGCATCTAATCGGAGCGCTCCGCGATGACTTGCGAGCGTCCCAGTCGGCGGCCGCCAACACTGGGCCTCGTTTGGTAGGGACGAAGCGCGAAGCGACTTTATGGCGGGTGTTGAATGGACCCGTTGGCGGCATCGCATCGGGGCAATTGACCGTGCGCGAACTCGCCACCGCGTTAAATGGCAAACTGAAATCGCCCGTGATTGTCGATAAGCGAGCCATGGAGAATTCAGGGATTCCATTCACAGCGAAAGTTAATTACGTCGGCTTTTCCAAAACCATGGCCGAATCGCTCGATCAGTCGCTCAAGCCGCTTGAGATGACCTGGACCATTCGCGACGACGCCATCGTATTAACGACTCTCGACGAATCCGAATCGGCGCCGCTCGTGTTTGTCTATCCGGTTCGCCATTGCTTGCCGGAGGCGAACGCGGATATCGATGCGCTGTTTGACCACATCACCGACACCCATTCGCCCCAATCTTGGGACAGCGTCGGCGGCATGGGCGCCATCGAATACTGGTATCAGTCGCGAGCGTTCGTGATCGCCCAGACGCCGCAGATCCATCGTCAGATCGCCGCTGATTTGATGAAGAAGTGACAGAGTGGGGCTTGAGATTCACGAAACTCGCGCCACTTTCGCGGAGCGAAAGACGACGTTGCGACTCATGTTACGCCAAGATGTCGCTGATGACGTTGCCGTTGTCGATATCGAGCCGCTTTCGGCCTGGGAAATCGAGGCGTTTGGAGTCGAGGCCGAGCAAGTGGAGCACGGTGGCGTGAAGATCGGTCACGTAGTGGCCCTCGCCCAACGCGTGATAGCCAAGCTCGTCAGTCGCGCCGTGAACGTGCCCCTTCTTGAGCCCTGCGCCGGCGAGCCAACAAGTGAATCCGTTCGGATGATGGTCGCGGCCCGTGGTTCCTCCCGAGCGTTTCTCCAGACCTGGCGTGCGGCCAAACTCGGTGCAGAAAACGACCGCGACTTCATCGAGCAAACCGCGTCGCTTCAAGTCGGTCAGCAACCCGGCGATGGGTCGATCGATCGATTTGCACATCCTAGCGTGATTGGTCTTGAGTTTCTGATGCGAGTCCCATGAGCCGTAGGGCGAGGGGAAAACTTGAACGAACCGCACGCCGCGCTCGACCATCCGTCGCGCAGCCAACAGACGTTGCCCCGCCGTCTTCGTCGCGGCGTCGTCGATCCCGTACAGCGATTGAACCTCTTTCGTCTCGTCCGCATTGTTAACCGCATCGGGCACCGCCGATTGCATTCGGTAAGCCAACTCGTACGACTTGATCCTGGCCCGCAGTTGTTCATCTTGCGGGTTTTGCTCCGCTGCGATTGCGTTCAGTTCCGCGACCAACTCAAACTCATTCGCCTGCTGTTCGGCAGTTTGGCTCGACTGGCGAGCACCGAAGGCAAGCGGGTTTTTGGGGTCCAACTTGAGCGGCACGCCGGCGTGTTCCGGGCCGAGGTAGTACGAATCGATGGACGCCCGCGTGTCGGTTCGAGTCGGTCCGCCAAGCACTACAAACCTCGGCAGGTTTTCGTTGATCGATCCGAGACCGTAATGAGCCCAGGCGCCGACGCTAGGCTGAGTTTCATCGAGGCGATGCCGGCCAGTGTGCATCTGATTTTCGGCGGCGTGATCATTGTCGGTCGTCCACATGTTGCGGACGAAGCTGATATCGTCGACGCAATTCGAAAGATGCGGCCACCAGTCGGTCATCTCAATGCCGCTCTGGCCGCGTTGAGCGAAACCAATCTGCATCGGGTAGATCGTCGGATAGACGTCCCGCACATTGATTTCTTCAGCCGCGACGCTGCGGAATCGCTTCATGTGAAGCGGCGAGTCGACAGGATTCGGGAACGGCGTTTCGGCGAACGTCTTGCCGGCGTACTTATTGAGCGCGGGCTTGGGATCAAACGTCTCCAGATGACTGTACCCACCGGAGAGAAAGACCCAGATTACCGATTTGGCTCGCGGCGCATGGTGCAGCAGCTCGCCCGGAGCGACGCCAAACAGATTTCGGGACGCGTTTTCAGCGGCGAACGCTGCGCTGCGATTACCGACGCCATCGGTTGCGAGCATGGCGCCCATCGCCAGACCGGTGAATCCCATTCCAAAATCAGACAAGAATTCACGGCGACGCATGATTCGTCTCGGCGCTTCGGAGGCTTTATGTTTTGGGTTTAACATTCGCGACTACCGAATGGACACATAATCGTTGTGATTGAATAGAACTCGCATCAAGCTCGCGCGCACTTTCGCCTCATCCTTCAAGACGCTCCGTTGTTTCGCGAGAAATCGAGTTGACGCGATTTTCTCGCGATCTATAGGCGGACGAGACAGGACGGTTTCAAACGCCGCTTCCACAAAGGCCGCGTCCGCCTGAGGGTCAAGCGAATCCCAAATGGATTGCGCCGCCAATGAGCCCGATTGATGGACCAAGTCGCTGTTGCTGAGCGCGAGAGCCTGTTGCGGCATGATCGTCGCCGCCCGGCGATAACACTCGGTCGGATCAGCCGCGTCGAACACCTGAGCGATGTCGATGCTGCCGCCAACTTCCGGGAAGACTTCGTAATAGAGACTCCGACGATAGGTGCTGCGAGCTTGGCTATTCGGTAGTGTGCGGCCGCCGAGCTGAGTCTTCAGTCTTCCGGAAACAAACAGAACGCTGTCGCGAACGACTTCCGCCTCCATGCGAATCTTCTCGCGCCGCCAAATCAATCGGTTGTCCTTATCGATCGCGAGGTTGCTCTCGTAGCCATGAACGGACGAGCCCAATCGATATGCGCGACTCGTCACAATCAAGCGGTGGATGTGCTTCATGCTCCAATCGTTTTCCATCAACTCAACTGCTAGCCAGTCCAGCAACATCGGATGCGTCGGCGGTTTGCCGTTGCGGCCGAAATCGTAAACGCTCTCCACAATCGGTCGACCGAAATGCCTCATCCAAATGTGATTGACGGCGACTCGAGCTGTCAGCGGGTTGGTCCGATCTGTGATCCAACGCGCGAGCGCCGACCGGCGACCCGTGCTGTTTGCCGAAAACGTCGGACTGAGCTTTCTGTACTTCACCGAGACAGTCGATTTAGAATTTGCCTCGCTCGTCGCCAAACGCGTCTTGGCCTCAGCCAGACTCTTGTTCTGCGCGGCCACCTTCTTTTGCTTCGTCTTGTCCTTATCGGGCAGAGCTTGCGCGGAGGCCAATTTGATCTCGGCATCCAACACTCCCCATTTCGCCTCGGCCAACTGGGCGCTGCGTTGAGCTGCAAACGCCGATTTGGCAAGTTGCTCGACGCCTGGCTGCGGCTCGGTATCGAGTAACGCATTGTCGGCGGCGATGGTCGCTTTCACACTGAGCAGCGCCAGGCGATCGGCGTCAAACCGCTTCGCGGCAGCTTGGCGAGGCAAAGTCAAAGCGTTGAGTGCAGCCTGTGCTGCTTGCCATTTGCGATGAGCTTGTCTCGAAGCTTCGTCGTCAGCCATGATGGAAACGAGTGAGGTGGCCGGGGCTGCCGACTGGGCGTGAATGTTCCAGCCATCGACGCCTTGCACATCGGTCCCATCACGGAATCGCGGTGATTCAAAACCCCAGCGCATTTGCTGCGTACCCGCCGTGACTCGCATCTCGTCGATCACCACTTGAGTTCCCGGGCGGCAGTCGAGTGTAAACGGCTGATGGGCGTTTTTGGTTGGATTCCAGCTGTTGAGCGCGACAGGAATTTTTTCAACGAGCAACCGATTCTCAGCGCCGCTCTTGTTGTCGCTCTTGTTGTCGGCTGGGACAGCAATGCTGACGAGTGCGCGGTCGTTGGCCGGGTCAATTTCAAGTTGGACGTCGAAGCGATCTTGCCCGGCGGCAATGTCGTACGCGCCCAATTGGAACTCTTGAAATCCACCGGGTCGGTAGGCCTTTAATTTTCCCTTTACGAATCCGAGATAGAGCGCGGTCAGGCCTTTGCTGGTGTCTCGCGCCAGCTGAAAATTAAAGTGCTCGTCCTTCAGTATCTTCAGTTGAAAACCAATGGTTGTTCCCTGCGGAAGCGACTTCAGTCCGGCCAACGTGTTTTGAACAATGCGTCGTCCCTTGGCTGCGTCGATAAACAGCGACTGACTCCCCGTCAGCGCGCCGGATTCGCTGTTGGCTCGCGATGCGGCAATAGCCTTGTCGAGTTCCGCCTTCGCAAGCTCGAGATTCTTAGCGGCCGCAGTGGTATCGATGGTCGCCGCCAGCACCGACTTGTGTTGCTTCTCTGCCTCAACGATTGCATCTTCACGCGCGCTTAGCTCGGCGGCCTGAATATTGTCGCGCGAACCGGGATACCAAGCCGACATCGGCAACTCGATGGTGCGGATTTCGGGCAAGGGAACATTCAGGAACGACGGTACGCCGGGTTCGACGCCGCCACGCTCCTTGTCTCGATTCCGTTCGTCCCCGCCCGAGTAGAACCAGGTCGTGGCGTCCGGATTCGCGTCGAAAATCCGAACCATTCCCTCTTGAACGGCTTTGCGAGATCCGCCGTACTTGTAAACTTCAAACGGCGGCGGCTCTTTTTCTCCAGCGACACGATCCTGCCGAATCCCAATCGGCTCGAAGAACGCTCGCAAGCGAAAGTAGTCCTCGTGCTCAATTGGGTCGTACTTGTGAGCGTGGCAATGCGCGCAGTTAAACGTCAGGCCCAAAAACGCTTTACCCGTGTACTCGACGTTATGCCGCATCCACTCGTTTGGGTTGAGCGAATAGTAACTTCGAACGAGATAACCTGTGGCGGGCCAAGCCGAGTCGTCATCGGCCGCGATCTCGTCTGCGGCTAGCATCTCCTGAATCATCCGCGCGTAACTCTTGTCGTCGTTCAGCGAATTGACGATCCAATCCCGCCACCGCCAGATTTGAGGGGCGCTGTTGCGGACATCGTTGACTTGTCGGCGGCCATACCAATCCGAGTAGCGCCAGACGTCCATCCAGTGCCGCCCCCATCGCTCGCCATACTGAGGCGAATCGAGCAGCTGATCGGCAATCGCGGCAAAATGCGCCTCCGTCGGATCAACCAAGTAATCTCGCAGTTGCGCGCGAGTCGGCGGCAACCCGGTGAGGTCGAGATACAACCGGCGAATCAGCTGAGCCGGTGATGCGTCGCGTACGGGAGTCAGCCCGCTCGACTTGTAGCGCGCGTTGAGGAAAGTATCGATTGGGTTTCGCGGCCATTCAGATCCATCATGCTTTAGAGCGAACGGCAGAGGCGCGCGTTGAGGCGGCTTGAAGGCCCAGTGATCTCGCGGGTCCGATTCCGCCTCTTCATCGCTGGGCGAAACAGCGCCCCCTGCAATCCAGTCTCGAAACAAACGCAACTCGTCTTGCGATATCGGCTCACCCATTGGCGGCATACGAAAATCCAGATCCTCCGATTGCATTCGCTCTAGAATCGACGAGTCAGTAACCGCATCGAAATCGACAACGAGCCCGGACGCTCCGCCCTTGAGCAACAACGCTCCGGTATCGAGACGCAAATCGGATTCTTGCTTCAACGCGCCGTGACAAGCGTAGCAACGCGACTTGAGGATCGGCTTGATTTGCTTTTGATAGTCAACGTCAGCGCCGCGCAATTGGCCGACTGCGAGTCCGCAAAGCAAGACAGGCATCGCGAGTTTCAGGGCGTTATTCCAAACCGGGCGCATCATGACGTTGCTGTTTAAGTCGTAATGAGTTTGGACTTCAGGATCGGATCCTGAAAACACATCCTAATGTAACTGTCATCGCGCGACCCATCAACGTATATTGATACTTCGCGTGGCCCTGCGTCTTGCGACCCAGCATCTTGCCGCCCCGGCGCAGGAATGAGTATCGGGCCAATAACATGATTTCCACAATCAATGCCTTACAAGTGAAGCTCATCGTGAACAAACGCAACAACGCGATTGCGCTCGGCTTCGTTCTTCTCTTCTCGACCGACTCACTGCCATCCGCATCGGCCGGCGAGCCAGTACAGGCTGTTGGATTCAAACGCGCCGGTATCGTCGACGCATGGAATCGATATGGCGACAAATTAACGTTCGGCAAAGGGCAAACGTTGGCCCTGCTCGACGATGGCTGCAAGTTGTCGATGCCTCAATGGTCTAGCAAGCAGCCCGATGGCCGCGCGAAAGTGTTGGCGACTTACGACAGTGTTGACGGCGACGACGATCCGAAGCATGAAGGCCGAGGCTACCACGGGTCGACGATCGGCGTCCCGTCGTCGCTGAACTACCAAGGCAAGTGGGGCGTCGCCTACAACAATCAGCTCGCTGTGGTCCGCTCACTTGAATGTTGTCATTGCAACGTTTCCGACGGCGAGACGGTTGCCGCGGCGATGAAGTGGGTCATCGATAATAACAAAACACTGCGGATAACCACAGTCAATCTCGCGCCGGTCGATGACAAGGCGCATGACAAGCCGGTCCCGACAGCGATTGATGCGAAATTGAAAGAGCTCCGTCAGTTGGGCGTTTGGGTGAGTGCTCCCGCAGGCAACCATAACTTCACGAAGGGGATCTCATGGCCCGCATCCCAACCGAATTGCTTTGCCGTCGGTGCCGTTCGGACAGGAAAAGACGTTGTCTACCTTGATCGCCACGCCAAGGTCGACCTGGTCGTTCCCGCCGCAGCAACTTCGTCCTCAAACGCAATCGCTTGCGGAGCGGCGATGGTGATTCGAGAAGCGATTGAGAAAACGAAATACGACTGGCGCCGCGATGGTGCCAACTTGCCGGAGGCAATCATGAAGATCATGCAGACGACCGGCGAGCCAGTCAAAGATCCGGGCACGAAGCTCGTCTTTCAACGATTGAATCTGGGCGCAGCGCTGGATCATGTTTTTGGGGCAGAGCGTGCTGAGAAAAAGGCGCAGTCTCGGCCCTAATTATTGAGGTCAAGACAACCAAAAGCCGCCTTATAGTAACTCCAAGCTGGTTGGGCGTTCTTGTCGTAGGACGCTAGAATGGGTGCGGAACGGGAGAGACGCGAATTTTGTGCGACTCGAAGTTCAATAGCCGATAAGCACTGAGACTCGATGAGGAGATAGTAATGTCGAGAACGACTGATAGATTTTTTCATCGAGGTATTTTGGCGACGTCGCTTACCCGTCTATTGTCAGTGACTCTTGCTTTCTCAGCCATGAGTTTGGCAAGTTCACGGCTGGATGCGGCGGAGCAGCCGAACGTGATTTTGATCATGACGGACAACCACGGCGCCTGGACGCTCGGGTGCTATGGCAACGAAGACATTCGCACGCCCAACATCGATCGACTTGCACGCGAGGGAACTCTTTTTAATCGAGCGTTCTCGTCCAACCCTGTTTGCTCGCCGACTCGAGCGACGTTTCTGACCGGCTTGCTACCGTCACAACACGGCGTCCATTGCTTCTTGTTCGGCGGCCGGCTGCAAGTCGGTCCCGATGCGCGCTGCACGCTCGATCGATTTACATCACTTCCTGAAGTACTGCGCGGCGCGGGATACGATTGCGGACTCGTCGGCAAGTGGCATCTCGGCGGCAACATGACGCCTCAAGAAGGGCTCGATGATTATTGGATCACGATGCCGCACGGCGGAACGTCGACGTTCTATGACGCGGCGATAATCGAGGACGGCAAGATAAGAAAGGAACCCGAATACCTGACCGATTTCTGGACTCGACGCGCCGTCAATTTCATCGAACAGAAATCCAAGACGGACAAACCGTTCTTCCTATTCCTCAGCTACAACGGGCCATATTCGCTGAGCCGGCTGTTGTTGCGCGAGGGCCAAAATCGGCACGCCGAATACTATCGAGGCAAACCGCTTTCCTCGTTTCCACGTGACCCGATTCATCCGTGGCAATACAGCAATCGCGACTACCAAAACAACCCGGTCTCGATCGAACGCGTGGCGACGGAAGTGAGCGGGGTCGACGACGGAGTGGGCCGAGTGATGGAGGCCTTGAAACAACAGGGCATCGACGACAACACGTTGGTTGTGTTCGTTGCGGACCAGGGTTGGTCTGGCGGGCACGGCGGGTTCTTCGGCATGGGCGACCACACTCGGCCACTGACCGCTCGCGACGAGATGATGCGAATTCCAATGATCTGGCGCCACCCGCCGACGATCGCCGCAAATCGACGTTCCGAACGCATGGTCACTAACTACGACTTTCTCCCCACCGTGCTCAACCAACTCGGACTAGAAGACCAACTGCCAGAGAACCAGCCCGCGTCACCCGGCGTCGATTTTTCCGCCGACCTATCGAAATCGACGCCTCTGCCGCCAACGACCGACGACCGGGCAATCTACTACGAGTTTGAAAACCTCCGCTGCATAAGAACATCCAATTGGAAATACGTTCATCGCCATCCCAATGGCCCCCACGAACTCTTTGATCTCGCTTCAGATCCAAGTGAGTTCAACAACTTGGTCAACGATGCAGCGAGCCAACCGATGCGCGAGCGGCTTCGAAAAAAGCTCGACGCTTTTTATGCCAAGAACGCGGCGCCTGAATTTGATATGTGGAAAGAGGGCGGATCGCAAACTCGAATCTTTATCGGCATCGACGAAGAGCAAGCTCAGCGCGAGCCGGTCGAACCGCCCAAACTGCCGGCCGATTTCAAACCGCAAAAGCTCAATGTTCCAGACGGGTTCACGGTCGAATTGGCTGCGGCGCCTCCTTTGGTTACTCATCCGACCATGGGATGTCTGGACGACCGCGGACGTTTGTTCGTCTGCAACAACGCGGGCGTCAATCTGTCGGCGGCCGAGTTGGAAAAATCGCTTCCGAATGGGATCTACATGTTGGAGGATCTCGACGGCGACGGACGTTACGATCGCTCGACGGTCTACGCGGACAACATGACTTTCCCGATGGGCGCCGCTTGGCTCGGCAACTCGCTCTACGTCGCTTCGCCCCCCAACATTTGGTGCCTGGAAGACACGACGGGCGACGGCAAGGCGGACAAGCGCGAGAAGCTTGTTAGCGAGTTTGGCTATACGGGCAACGCGGCCAGCATTCATGGCTGCTTCTTTGGTCCCGATGGCCGGATGTATTGGTGCGACGGTTACCACGGTCATGAATTCAAAGAGGGCGACAAGGTTACGAGCCAGCGAGAAGGGTCCTATATGTTCTCTTGCTGGCCGGACGGCACGGACGTGCGGATTCATTGCGGAGGCGGAATGGACAATCCAGTCGAACTCGATTTCACGCCGCAAGGCGACGTGATCGGGACGGTCAACATTCTCTATTCTCGGCCTCGCGTCGATTGCCAGGTCCATTGGCAATACGGCGGTGCCTACCCGCATCGCGAGCGAGTGCTGGATGAGTTGAAAGTGACTGGCCCGCTGCTCGAGCCGATGCACCGGTTTGGCCACGTGGCGATTTCGGGAACGATGATGTATCGCAGCGGCGCGATCGATCATCGTTGGCGAGATAATTTTTTCTCGACGTTCTTCAATTCGGGCAAGGTAGTGCGGCTCGAACTGGTGCCCAAGGGTTCCACGTTCGAAGTGACTCAGCGCGAGTTCCTCTCGTGTGAGAATCGCGACTTCCACCCGACGGATGTCTTGGAAGACGCGGACGGAAGCCTGCTTGTGATCGACACAGGCGGTTGGTTCTATCGCGGCTGCCCCACTTCGCAACTTGCCAAGCCCGAAATTCCGGGTGCCATCTATCGCATCAAGCGAAAAGGCATGACCACGCTAAACGACCCTCGCGGCGAACGCATTGCTTGGTCCAAGCAAACCGCCGCTCAACTTGCCGTATTGTTAAACGACAACCGACACCATGTTCGCGAACGCGCGATCGTCGAAAGCGCGAAGAAGGGCGGTTCGATGATCGCCACGCTTAAGACCGCTTTGCAACGACGCGACATTCGCGTGCGGATGGGCGCCGTTCGCGTGCTGACTCGGCTCGCTCGAACCAAGCACAAGGGTCGCGCGGCGGCTCGCGAAGCCATTCGCTTCGCCTTGGCTGACCGGTCCGACAAAGTGGTTCAGGCCGCCTGCAACGCGATTGCTCAAAATCCTGATCCGCTGGCTCTGAAACAATTACACGATCTGCTCACCTCGTCTCCGAACGCATTCGTGCGCCGCACGGCCGCTGTGGCCGTTGGCAGAATAGGTGAGCCGAGTTCCGCTGACGTGTTGCTGACGGCTGCGGGAAAATCTGTCGATCGCGAGGAAGAACATGCAATTACGTTTGCCCTGATCGAAATCGACGCTGCTGAGCCGGCGCGAAAGGCGTTGGCCGAATCGTCTCCGGCGATCCGCAAAGCGGCTCTCGTCTCGCTCGATCAGATGGACAGTTTCACGATGGCGTCCGACGTCGTCGCCCCGCTGCTCGACGGTGACGATGCGGCGCTGCGGCAAGCGGCGTGGCGAGTGTTCAAGCGTCATGCACGGGCCAGTTTGGCGTCGAAGCAAGAGCTCGCCAAATGGACGACGAGCGCGTCGGAGCGAATCCAGTTTTTGGTCGAGCATCCGAAAGAAGCCGCCGAGCGCGGCGACGTTTTGCAGGGCATGGTGACGATGTTCGCCTCAAGCCCCAACGTGGCGACCATCGTGGGCGGCACCTTGAACGATGCCCAGACGCCGATCGAGACTCGCCGAGCTCTGCTCGAGGCTCTCGCAAGCGGCAACGGTCTGACTCTGCACGAATCGATCGCGAGCCCGCTTAAGAAAGCACTGAAGACGACGGATCCAGCGGAGCTCGATGTGGCGATCAAAGCCGCCGGGGCGTTTCGATCCAATCAATTTAAAGCAGACTTGCAGACGATCGGCAGCAACCGCAAGCTTCCCGCGATGACTCGAGTTGCCGCGTTGCGAGCAGCCAACGGCCAGACATCAGCGCTCAATGGCGAGACGTTTGATGTCCTGCTCGAGTTGTTAGCATCCGATCAGTCGCCGGCCGATGCGTCTCGCGCATCACAGCTGCTTGGCGTGTCGTCGCTGACGTCAAAACAATTGATCGCCTTGGCGCCGAAACTGGAGTCCGTCGGACCACTCGCACTGCGAGATCTCGTGCGGCCATTTCAGCGAAACGGCACCGCGGAGGTGGGCGCGGCATTCCTGGACGCGATGGAAAACGCAAAATCGCTGGCAACCGTGCCGACGCCCGAAGTATCGGATGTCGTGAAACGATACCCGGCCGAACTTCGCCAACGAGCCAACGCGCTGCTGGCAAAGATCGACAAGCATCAGCAAGTTCGAGTTGCCCGTCTCGACACGTTTGTCGATCACCTCAAGCAAGGCCGGGCCGACCGTGGGAAGGCACTGTTCTTTGACAAGAAGTCGAAATGTTCGACCTGTCATAAAGTGCAGGGCAAGGGCGAGGCCGTCGGCCCCGATCTCACGACCATCGGCGCCAACCGTTCGTCCCGCGATTTGCTTGAATCGATCGTATTTCCGTCGGCGAGTATCGTTCGACAATATGAACCGTTCTCTGTCATCATTAACGACGGACGCGTGCTAAGCGGCCTGATCACTCGCGAGTCAGGAACATCGATTACCCTTCAACAACAAGTCGGCGACGCCATCGAAATCCCTCGATCCGACATCGACGAAATCGTGCAAAGCACCGTCTCACTCATGCCCGTCGGCGTCGACGAAACGCTCGGCAAACAAGAGCTCGCCGACCTCGTCGCCTGGCTGCAGAGTTTGAAGTAGGCGTGGCCTTCACGTGCCGTCTGTTTACAACCATAGACCCAAACGAGCTTGCTCGGTCGGTGAATCAGATTACCAGCTGTGCGGTGCCCATTCGGCGACGTAGCTATTGCCTGCTTGCTTCCGCACTCGCAAGCCAGTGGCGTACAAAACGGTTCAACTGAATGTTTCTGACATGCCACTTTCGCGGAGCGAAAGGCGACACTGGCGACGTTAGGCGATGAGGTCGTTGACGACGTTGCCGTGGACATCTGTGAGGCGGTAGTCGCGACCGGCGTAGCGGTAGGTGAAGCGTTCGTGGTCAAAGCCCATCAGATGCATCATGGTGGCGTGCAAGTCGTGAACATGCACTTTATTCTCGACCGCCCGAAAGCCGAACTCATCGGTGGTACCGTAGGCCTGCCCGCCCTTCACGCCGCCGCCGGCCATCCAAACGGTGAACCCGTGGTGGTTGTGATCGCGACCGTTGATCTTGCCTTGATTCGATCCCTTCTTCGGCAACTCGACTGAAGGAGTCCTGCCAAACTCACCGCCCCAAATAACAAGCGTCTCATCCAACATGCCTCGTTGCTTGAGATCATCGAGCAGCGCGCCGATCGCCTGGTCGCATTGCTTGGCGAGACGGGCGTGGTTCTTTTCGAGGTCGTCGTGATTGTCCCACGGTTGTCCGGGCCCATGCCACAATTGCACGTAGCGAACGCCGCGTTCAACGAGCCGCCTGGCGATCAGAATCTGCTTCGCCTGAACTCCTGGCCCATATTTGTCGAGAATGTGCTTTGGCTCGCGACTGACATCGAAGGCTTCCTGCGCCTCGGTCTGCATCCGGAAGGCGAGCTCGAACGCTTGGATGCGCGAGTCGAGTTTGGCGTCGCGCTGTCTCGCGTCGGCGTGGCGGCGATTGAGTTCGCTGAGCAAGTCGAGTTGATGTCGTTGCTGTTCGGTCGTCATCCTCTGATTGCGAATGTTGGCAATCAACTTGTCAACTTCCTGATGCTTCGTGTTGATGTAGGAACCCTGATAGATCCCCGGCAGAAAACCGGCTTGCCAGTTCTGAGATTCTTGAATCGGATACCCGCCGGGACACATGGCGATAAAGGCGGGAAGGTTCTGATTTTCGGCACCTAGCCCATACGTGACCCAAGAACCGACGCTCGGACGAATCGACCGCGCGTCGCCGCAGTTCATCAACATCAACGACGGTTCATGGTTGGGTACATCCGCGTGCATCGAACGAATGACCGCGATGTCATCAATGTGCTCGGCCACGCGAGGAAACAACTCGCTGACCTCGACGCCGCTCTCACCGCGTTGCTTGAATTTGAAAGGAGAGGGGAGGGCGGCGCCGGTGGGTCGCTCCGTGCGAAGGTTGCCCCCGGGGATCTCCTTCCCGGCAAACTTCGCCAACGTCGGCTTCGGATCAAACGTGTCGATGTGAGATGGTCCGCCATTCATAAACAGATGAATCACTCGCTTCGCCGTACCTGGAAAATGAGGCTGCTTGACCGCCAGCGGATTCAAGTTCGCTCGCGACTCGGTCGGCTCGATCATCCCCGCCAAAGCAAGGGCACCCATGCCCATTCCGGAGCGACAGAGGAGTTCTCGGCGAGTCAGTAGGTGATGAAACATCGAATCATCCACGGTGAGTTGGTATCGGGGTTGGTCTGCTGGTGAATCTGGTTCACCGAACGAGCTGAAAACCTAGTGCCCGTATCAGTTTTCTTCAGCGGTCTCTGTTCATTTTGCGGGCGTTCAATCGAGAAAATGGAATTCGTTTGTCATCAATAGCGCCTGGGCGTAGCGGGCCCGGGGATTGAGGCCGGTCGACTTGAGGCTGTCGGCGACCTTCCATGTTCGAAGCCGATTACCAGCCGAAGCGGCGAGGTGCGTTATCGTCAACGGCCAATGGAACGAATCGAACGACGTGTCGCCAAAACAATCGACAACCAAGTCGACCGTATCGCCCGCCTGAACGACGATCTTGGCCGAGCTGGTCTTGGACTGACCCTTCTTGACATGCCACTCTCCGACAACTCGGCCTTGTGTTTGCTTGTCACGATCTTTCGAACTCAACACAACTCGACCGCGCACGCCGTCACCTTTGTCTGACGGATGCTCCAACTTTCCATCGAACGACACAATGCCATCCGCCGGGGCTGTCCAGCGGCGAATGACGGCTCTGCCAGGCGAACCGGGATGGCCTCCGGTGGCATGCAGCGATGTATATCCGAGTGTTTTGTCGGGTTGCTTGGGCCCGCCTTGTCGAACCGTTCCGGTAAAGTGCGGAAGCGGTTGGAATTTGATCGCGCGTGCCTTCTCATCCCACTCGCCGTAGCCAAACGCCCACGTATCGCCTTGCGCTGATGCCGAGCGAACAAAAATGCGGCCTAACTCAATTTCATTTTCGTCTGGGTCGCGAGCGAAAATAGCTCGATACAATTGCCGAACGCCGTCCGATTCGTTCTTGCTATTAGCGGCCGCACTGGCGCCAATCTTCGCCAAGCGCTCCGCAGTCAACTGGGCAAACGCATTGTTCATCAAGTAAAGCGACTGTTGCGGCGAGGTTGTGTACGCTCGCTTGGGCGAGTGGGTGTCGGGGTTGGCGAAATCGAAAGTGCGAAACAGGTCGGGAAGATTTTGTCGATCAATGTAGGCGTAGAGAGTTCGTCGGGTGGCTTCCGGATCCGTTGCTATCTTCGCTGACGCTCCACCGACCTGGCGGTCAAGCGCGCCGCTGACGCTCAACATCGCGTCTCGCATCGCCTCAAAATCCAATCGTCGACGCGGTATTCGCCACAACAACAGGTTCTCGGGATCTTTACCTACCGCCTCGGCGCGAATCTCGCTTCGTTGCCGATAGACGCTCGACAAAACGATCGCGCGAATCAATCGTTTCATCGACCAGTTGTTTTGCACAAATCGTCCGGCCAAATGATCGAGAACATCGCGCTGCACCGGCTCATCAGTGCGCAAACCAAAATCACTCGGCGTGGCGACAAGCGGTTGGTCGAATAGATGACCCCAAACTCGATTGACGAAGACGCGAGCCGTCAGCGGATTGTCTGGGCTCGCGATCGCTTCCGCCAGCTCCATCCGGCCGCTACCCTTGCCGAACCGCTCCGAGTCGCCGGCAAAGAATGCGGGGAACCGCCGGGGCGCCACTTCGCCGCGGCTTCCCGGCTTGCCGCGCAGAAAGACTCGCACATCATGGAGCCTGCCCTCCTTCAATCGAAGCGGCAAGTCTTTGTCCTGCTGTTCCGCCGAACTGGCGAAGACGCCGTACAAGGCGTAGTAATCTTTCATCGAAATGGGATCGTACTTGTGGTCATGGCACCTGGCGCAGGTGACTGTGATTCCCATCATGCCTCGAATCACCACGTCGATCCGATCGTCGATGACGTCGTGAACATTGCCGATGAATCGGCGGCCCAGCGTCATGTATCCCATCGCGGCCAGTTGCGAGCGATCGTCGCCGGCGGCAAGCAAGTCGGCGGCGATTTGATACTTCAAGAATTTGTCATACGGCGTGTCCGCGTTCCAGGCTTGAATCACCCAGTCGCGATACTTGTAGGCGTTGGGAAAATCTCGAGTCTTTGTGAAGTCGTACCCTTTGGTGTCTCCGAAGCGAGCGAGGTCGAGCCAGTGTCGAGCCCATCGTTCGCCAAACTGAGGCGACTTGAGCAACCGATCGACGACCTTCTCGAACGCATTGTCACTCTTGTCGCCGTCAAAATCTCGAGCCTGCTCGAATGTGGGCGGCAAGCCGGTCAGGTCAAAGGTAACTCGTCGCAACCAAACACCGCGGCTCGCGTCGGCCGAAGGCGTCAGGCCATTCGCATGTAGGCGATGAGCGATAAAGCGATCGATGTCGTCTCGAGGCCAAGCGGATTTGAGATTTGGAATCGCATCCGCCTGCAGCGGCTGAAACGACCAGTGCTTTCGCGCCGCCGCTTCCAAGCGTTCGGCCGACGTCGGCGCTTTGCCGTCGCGCGGATCAAAAGCTCCGTCGCGGACCCAACGCTCGAAGTCGCGAATCGTCTCGGCCGATAGTTTGCCGTCCGGCGGCATTTGCAGATCGTCGTCGGCGAACCGAATCGCCCGAATCAGCGAGCTCTTCTCAGGATCGCCCGGCGTGACGATCTTGCCCGCTTGGCCTCCCCGTTGGACAGCCGCTCGATTGTCGAGCATCAATTCGCCTTCGATTTCTTCGGCTTCCACGCTATGACAGGCAAAGCAATGCTCGACCAAAACCGGGCGGATCTTTGTCTCAAAGAACTCGGAGCGCTGCCGGTCCTCAGGCGACTGAGCCAAAAGGGTGCTCGCCAGAAAGAACGAGAGAGCGGCAAAGATGACGATCGTAATTCGCGGCATGGCGTCGGATTCGCAGTGATGGGTCGCGGGTGAGGCGGGACGAGGTTCGCGACGGCGGGTGACGAAGTCTCGGGGCGAGACATCTAGCTACCTACAATGGTACTCTAGAGGAACGATTGCATACAACATCGCGGCGAGCACCGTGACGAGCATCCGACACCCACAAACCGTTTGCCCTATATGAGTGATAGCGCCGTCATATGCGTCGATGGATACCGCAAGGTTTACGGCAGCTTAGTCGCGGTCGCCAACCTCTCATTTCAAGTTCCCGCCAACTCGGTTTTGGGGCTGATCGGACCGAACGGCGCCGGCAAAACGACAACGCTGCGCGCCATCGCGGGGATCATTCCGCCGACGAGCGGCTCGATCTCGGTATCGGGGTTCGATCTCGCTGATGATTCGATCGAGGCAAAACGACGGCTCGCTTATGTCCCGGACGACCCGCGCCTGTTCGACTCGCTAACGGTTTGGGAGCATCTTGATTTCGTCGCTCAGGCCTACGAAGTCGAGGACGGTGAAGCGAAAACCGAAGCGCTGCTCGAGGAGTTCGAACTCTGCGAAAAGCGCGACACGCTTGGCCACGAGCTGTCTCGCGGCATGCGGCAAAAAGTCGCCATCTGTTGCGGGTTTCTACACGAACCGGCAGCGATCTTGTTGGATGAGCCGATGACGGGTTTGGATCCCATGGCCATCCGCCATTTTCGCGAGTCGATCGCGAGTCGAGCTGAGCAAGGGGCGGCGGTGATCATCAGCTCGCACCTGCTAAAAGAAGTCGAGGACCTCTGCACGGACTTGCTGATCTTGATTCGAGGCGAAGCGCAATTCACCGGCTCGCTCGAGGACGCTCAACGACAATTTAGCGACCTTGAGAGCGCGTCTTTGGAGGAAGTTTTTTTTCGCGCGATGGAGGAGTGACTCGCGTGAGGCATCCCGCGCTGCGAAAACTGCGCCGCTTGCATAGGCAAGCATTGCTGAGACGACTCAGCCGCGCATTGAAGACGCCGACCGGCGCCATTATGGCGATTATCGTTCTGTGCTTTCTCGTTATGGTCATCGGAAATTCTATCTTCACGGCCATGTCGACGGACGGCGTCTCAAGAACCAAGCTTTTGTCTATCGTGCTCGACGCGGCGCCGTTGGGCCTGCTTGCGATGACTTGTTTTTCGGTGTTTACGTCGGCCGGCGATAATGTGATTTCCTTCACGCCAAGCGAAGTCGACTTTCTCTTTCCCGGTCCGTTCACGCGCAAACAACTTCTCGTTCACAAGTTGACATCGACAATCAAAGGGAACGCTGCCGTGTCGGTGTTCCTTTCATTCGTTTCCGCCGCCATGGCGCCCTGGTGGCTCTCCGCGTTTTGCGCCATCTTCTTCTCGATCATGTTCATTCATAGCTTGACCCTTGTCTTTTCCTTGATCGGCCAGACCGTGAAGTCGGCAACGTTTTCGATCGCTCGAAAGGCGGTTGCCGGGTTAATGATTGCACTTGGCGGTATGGCGGCCGCCAGCACGGTCGCGAATCTTTCGGCGCCGAGCCTTTCCGTGGCCTTTCGATTGTTCGTCGACTCGACGGCGGGAACCATCTTGCTGGCCCCGTACCATCCGTTTGTCGAGCTGTTCCGCTCGGTGGCTTGGCTTGACGCGGCGTTTTGGGCAAGCATTTGCGGCGGCATTGACATCGCCTTGTTGGCGCTGGCGCTGCGACTCGACGCCAACTATTTGGAGTCGGCTGCGAATGCGACGCAACGAATGGACAAGCTTCGCCAGCGGGCCGCCCGTTCTGGCGGAGGCGCCTTGGTGACTGGCTCGATGAAGACAGCGTCGTGGAGCGTTCCTCGACTTCCGGCAATCAACGGATTTGGTTCGTGCACTTGGCTGCAGCTTGCTTGCGGCCTTCGAGGCAGCCGCGCTTTTCTGTTCTTCCTTAGCTTAGTCGTGGTGTTCTGGGGCATTGTCGTCATCGCCCTCGGGAGAAACATTAGTGCGAACAAATTGATTGGGATCAGCATCGGTGCCTTGTCGTACCTGAGTTTTCTGCTGTCCATGAATCCGCCGCTAGGGTTTCGATCTTGCGGCGAACAAATTCCTTGGCTGAAGACGATGCCGCTGAGCGAATTCGCGATCGGCTTCGGCCAAACGTTCGGAATTGCCCTAATCATCTCGGCGCTGCAGTGGCTGCTCGTGGCAATCTTGTTTGCTGGGCTCACACCGTCGGTTTGGTTCATCTGGGCGGGAGCTATCGCGCTGCCGCTCAACTTCTTCATGTTCGGTATGGATAACCTGACGTTCCTGCTGTTCCCGTCTCAACTGAAATCCGGCGCGCCGGGCGACATTGTTGTGATGGGTCGCATGATGTTTCAGTCACTCATCAAAATGATCGCGATGGTCTCCGTCGCAATTCCGATCGGTCTCATCGGCGCCATTTTCTGGATTCCAACGAGAAGCATTCACGCTTTCCCAGCCTCGGCCCTTGTGACATTGATTGGCGCCGACATAGGATTGGTGTTTCTCATCGCCTTCGCCTTCCGGCGATTTGATCCCAGCATGCACAAGATCGCCAATTGACATTTGCCGACACGATATAATCGAACGACGAAGAGCCTCAACAATGAATCGATGGCCTCTGTTATTGGCAGCTGCATTGCTCGCTGTCGTAAACCCCTGGGCGACGCGACTTGTCGACGCCGAGGTGCAAAGCGCGAAGCCCAACATCATCCTGATCATGTGCGACGATCTAGGATGGGGCGACGTCGGCTTCAATGGCAACAAGACCATGAAGACGCCCCACCTCGACGCAATGGCGAAGTCGGGATTGCGATTCAACCGCTTCTATGCAGCAAGCGCGGTCTGCAGCCCAACTCGAGGCTCCGTCGTGACCGGTCGCAACCCGTATCGTTACGGCATCCGCACCGCCAACGCGGGACATATGAAGCCGCAAGAGCTGACGGTTGCCGAGCTGCTTCGCAAATCGGGTTACCGCACGGGCCATTTCGGGAAGTGGCACTTGGGTACGCTCACGAAAACGATGCGCGACTCAAACCGAGGCGGACCGAAGGGCACCGCCAACTATTCGCCGCCATGGGAGAACGGGTTTGATGTCTGCTTCAGCACCGAAGCGAAGGTCCCCACGTACGATCCAATGCTCAAGCCCGCCGGCAAGGTGACGAATCGCGGCTGGGATTACATTCGGGATAAGAAGGCGGCTGTGTCTTACGGGACTCATTATTGGAACGAGCAAGGGCAAGTCGTTCGAGACAACTTGTCGGGCGACGACTCCAAGCTGATCATGGATCGCGCGGCACCGTTTATTGAGTCGGCTGCGACGGACGATAAGCCCTTCTTCGCGATCATTTGGTTTCACACGCCCCATCTGCCTGTCGTTGCCGGTCCAAAGCACGCGGCGATGTATTCGCAACATGACAGCCACCACAAGAACTACTACGGCTGTATCACGGCGATGGACGAACAGATCGGACGACTCCGCCAGATTCTGCGAATGCTCAATGTCGCCGATAACACTATGCTCACTTTCTGCTCCGACAACGGACCGGAAGGCAATTCGAGCGCGCCGGGTTCGGCTGGCCCTTTTCGTGGGCGAAAGCGAGACCTGTTCGAAGGCGGCGTTCGCGTCCCAGCGGTGATCGAGTGGCCCGATCGAATCAAGCCTGGCCAGACAGACTATCCGGCGATCACAAGCGACTACTTGCCGACAATCCTTGGCGTCGTCGGCGCCGAGCGGACGGACAACCGACCGCTCGACGGGCTCGACCTGGCACCGGTCTTCCAGCAGCCAACGCAGACTCGGTCCAAGCCGATCGGATTTCAGTACGCCGGAAAATGGGCGTGGAACGACAACCAGTACAAGTTGGTCTACTACCCCCAAGCTCGCAAACGTCGAAAAGGCGCCAAGAAGGATGTCGTGGCGAAGAAGGACAAGACGAAGGGCGGCTCGTTGATGCTGTTCGACCTGATCGCCGATCCGGGCGAGTCCAAGAATCTGGCCAGCGAAATGCCCGAAGTCGTCGAACGTATGCGGCGCGAATGCGATCGATGGCGAGCGTCTTGCGACCGCAGCGCTGCTGGCGGCGACTACTAAGCAACATGTCGTTCTTGCCGCAACCCGAGACCACTCCGCCGCGACGCTCAATGAATCACTCCTCATCTCCTTCGCTTTCTAGCCTCGAACAACAACTGCGCGAAAAGTGGACGATACGCGTCGAGGACATCGAGATCGGCGAGTGGAAGTTGGACTTGTGGACGGTCGCCAACCCGGACGATTCGCTCGACGCGTTGATGTCGCATCCCAAACGGAAAGATGATCTATGGGAGCCCTACTGGGCTCAGTCCTGGGCAAGCTCCATCGACTGTGCGCGCGCCATGCTGAGCCGCGATCTGCGAGGGGTCGACGTTTTGGACTTAGGTTGCGGCTTGGGGACGACCGGAGCGGCCGCGGCCAATCAGGGTGCCGACGTATGGATGGTCGACAATGCCGACCCAGCTCTGCCGTTTGCCGAGCGAAACACGTGGCCGTGGCGAGACCGAATCACCATTCGGCGAATCGATTGGACTCGAGATCGACTGCCGCGAAAATATCCACTGATCGTGGGCGCCGATATTCTTTACGACGATCTTCAATGGCAGCCGCTGGAGCATTTTTGGCGCGAGCATTTGTCGGACGACGGTGAACTGCTGTTGGGCGAACCGAATCGTGCCGGTTGTGCCGATTTCTGCGATTGGCTTTGCGGCCGAGGTTGGGATTGCACGAGCACAACGAGCGAAAACGGCCGTTTGATTTCGTCGCGTCTTCGCACGAGTTGACTGTTGGCAGCCTTGGCTGCGGCGACGGGTTAAACGCAACGAAGACCGGCCGCTTCTACCTCGTCGGCTTCGCGCTCTTCGCGTGCCATCTTTTTCGTCCGTCAACATCACTTAGAAGGCAATTCTCCCCCGTCTTCATCCTGTCGATCATCTCAATTCTCCAATCGTTCCGCCTCTGTTGGCAGCCTTGCCTGCGGCGACGGGTTAAACAGAACGACGACCTAGCAGCCAGTTCTATCTTCGCGCGCCGTCTTTTTCGTCCGTCAACGTCAATAAGAAGGCGATTCTTCTCCCTTCTTCATCCCGTCGATCCGGCCGAAATAGCCTCTCTCTTCCAGGCATTCGTGGCTAACCACGTTGGAGGCGTGGAATCTACGTCTCGAACTTCTGTTGTCAAGCAACTTCTTCCGCCGTGACTTCGAGAGCGACTCAAATACCGGCGGGGTCAGGGCCGCGTTGGAGCGGTAAATCGGGTTGGCCGGTCCATTCATCAGAATGTATTGATGGAACCCCCAATTAGGACCTAACTCAATTCGCCCTTCAGAAGTCACGACCTATATGAACTTGGGGAAAAACGGCTCAGCAGGCTCGGCCAGTTGAGTTGGGGCACAATCTTCGCCGCATCTTGCGTGGTCGTGCTCACGCAGTTTCCTACTGGCGACTTTTTCCTGTGCTCGGCGCACGGGTTTCCAGAAGTCCAGAGCCAATCAGAAGGAAGCGTCAAGTTTCCGCACTTGTCAATCGAGGAGATAGCAAGCGTGTCAACCGCCACACTCGAAACGCGCCAAGAGAATCAGCCCACCGACGACTCGGCCGGCTCAATTCAGATGGTCAGCTTCCAGCTCGCCGATGAAGAATATGGCATCGAGATAACCAAAGTCCAAGAGATCATTCTCATGGGCGAAATCACTCGCGTGCCCCAGACCCCCAAGTTCATCAAAGGACTCATTAATCTGCGAAGCACCGTGATTCCCATTGTTGACCTTCGGCAACGATTCGGGTTGGAGGAACGGGAATTGGGGGACGAAAGCCGAATTATGGTGATCAACGTCGCGGGCAAAACGATTGGGATCATCGTGGACGCGGTTAGTGAAGTGCTTCGCATCGCTCACGATCGCATCGCTCCACCCCCGCCGACAGTTGCTGGGCTCCAACGCGAGTACCTGACTGGATTGGCAAAGCTGGACGACAAGCTCTTAATCCTTTTGGACATCGACAAGATTCTTGTCGAGTCGGCGCAGAAAACTTCGGAAGAGGCAGTCGCGGTATAGGACTGCGCGCGGTACAGGCTACCGGCGCGTTGTCATTCATTGCGAACGTTGTCCGTGATAAACCAACTATCAACCACCAACAAGCAGGGAAAACGAACATGTCAACAAGTACTGATCAAGCTACGGCGGAAGCGACAAGCTTCGATGAACTAAAGGAGAAGTTGGCCCAAACCGAGTCGCGTTTGGACAAGACGGAGGCCGCTCGGTCCAAGAACCAGGCGTTGGCCGACAACTCGCCCATCAACATCTTGCTCGCCGACACCGACCTCAACATCACCTACGGCAATCCGGCCAGTATCAAGACGCTCAAGACAATCGAGCATCTACTGCCGTTTAGCGCGGACGAAGTCGTCGGCTCCAGTGTTGACGCGTTCCACGAGAATCCCGAAATGCAGCGACGGATTCTCTCCAACGACAAGAACCTGCCTCACCAGGCAATTATTTCGATCGGCGACGAGAAGGCCGACTTGCTCGTCACGGCTGTTTACGATGACGATGGGCAGTACATCGGTCCCATGGTGACATGGGAAATCGTCACAGCTCGACTCAAGAGCGAAGCGGCATCCGCGGAGAAATCGGCCATTGTCGAGAACGTGCCGATCAACATCATGTTGGCCGACGTCGATGGGACCATCGTCTACATGAACCCGTCCTCATTTGACACGCTGAAGACCATCGAGAACAAACTTCCGGTGCGAGTCGAAGACATCGTGGGCGGAAGCTACGACGTCTTCCACGAAAACCCTGCTCATCAAAGAAAGTTACTATCCGATCCGCGAAATCTGCCGTATCAGGCTGAGATCAAACTCGACACGGACACGTTGGCCCTGAATGCCTCGGCCATTTACGACGTGGATGGGAATTATGCGGGGCCCATGGTGACATGGGAAGTTATTACCGAGCAGAAGGCAGCAGCACAACGCGAACAGGACAATCAAGAACGCGATCGTGAAATGCAGGAAACACTGCGACGCAAAGTCGACAACCTGCTTCAAGTCGTCAACGCGGCGGCTCAAGGCGACTTGACTCAAGACATTGTGGTCGAGGGTGAAGAGACGGTCGACGAGCTGGCGGGCGGCCTGAAGACGATGTTCAACGATCTCCGCGGCGTCATTTCGCAAGTCGTCGAAGGCGCCGATCAATTCACGGAAGGTTCGCGAGTTGTCGCAGAGAGCGCTCAAACGGTCGCCAACGGCGCCCAGAGCCAAAGTGCTTCCGTCGAGGAGATGAGTGCTTCGATCGAAGAACTCGCTCGCAGCATCGAAGCGGTCAAGGACAACGCCGACGGTGCCAATCAGGCCGCCGGCGAGACGAACGAACTGGCCGAAAAGGGCGGCGAAGCCGTGCAGAAGTCGGTCGAGGCGATGGAAAGAATCAAGGCCTCGTCAGGTCAAATCGGCGAGATCATCCAAGTCATTTCGGAGATCGCCGGTCAAACCAACTTGCTCGCCTTGAATGCCGCCATCGAGGCAGCTCGTGCGGGCGAACACGGTTTGGGATTTGCTGTGGTCGCGGACGAAGTCCGAAAGTTGGCCGAGCGATCAAGCGAAGCGGCGAAGGAAATCTCGACGCTGATCAAAGAGTCAACTCAACGAGTCGAGGAAGGCGCCCTGCTCAGCGAAGAGACGGGCAAGTCGCTCACTCAGATTATTGATGGCGTTCGAGGAACCGCGGTCAAGATCTCCGAAATTGCCGACTCGACAGTTGAGCAATCGCAGAGTGCGAACGAAGTCTCTTCGGCAATCGTGCAGATCTCGCAGATTACGGAGCAGTCCGCTGCGGGTAGCGAAGAGATGGCTTCGAGCAGTGAAGAGTTGGGTGCGCAAGCATCCTCGCTTCGAGAACTTGTCGGCCGGTTCAAAGTTTGATCCGGCAAGATGCTGACGCTTTGGCGGGCTTCGATCACGAAGTCGAAGCCCGTCGAACCCGTCATACGGCTGGTGGCTCGCGCCGTGCGCCAACGGCTGTTAAACCATTTTACACGACAACGAATGCTTGGAACCAGAAATGACAACTGCTGTCGCGCCACGAGAGGTTACGGATAGTCAGCTCGCTCAGTATGCGAAGCTCATATACGACCGGACCGGAATCCACGTTTCTCCTCACAAGAAGACACTGCTCTCAAACCGAGTGCGTCGACGCCTTCGGGCCACTGGCGTGAGTAGTTACGACGACTACTTCAAACGTTTGAGGAGCCGGCCGGCCGGCGACCCCGAATGGGACGCGTTTCTACAGGAAATCACCACTCACGAAACTTACTTGTTCCGCGATCAATCGCACTGGGACTGGTTTCGCGATGAGTTTCTGAAGCAGATTTCGGCGGCGGCAAGGGATGGCAAGCGAAAAAAGACGCTGCGAATCTGGTCAGCGGCGTGCAGCACGGGCGACGAGGCTTACACCTTGGCGACCTGCATTGCTGAGCGATTGCCATCGCCGTCGCAGTGGGAGATCGAAATCCTGGGAACGGACCTTGGCGTCGGCGCCGTCGCCGCTGCCGAAAAGGCGGAGTTCGGCAAGCGAGCGATGCATCTCGTTCCCGACAGTCTCAAAAGGCGGTTCTTTGTGCACGACCCGAACAACGAGACCTGGTCGCCCAAGAAGCAACTTCGCGAGTGGGCTCAGTTCAGGCCGCATAACCTGCTCGAACCACTGAATGAGCGGCCATTCGATTTGGTCTTCCTTAAGAATGTTCTCATTTACTTCGACATCGAGTCGAAGCAAAAAGCCATTGGGAATATTCGCAAAGCGCTTGCACCCGACGCCTACCTCGTTACCAGCGCTGCCGAAGGCGTCTCCAACATGCTCAACGACCTCGAGACTCTCGGCGGATGGCTGCATCGCAACTCAAAGCACCAAAACGAGTCATCGGCACGAGTGGTACCGGACAAGTGTGAATCGACGATTGTGAATCCAAGGACAAACCGATGATGGACAACGAATTTCACGACGAAATGCTCGCCGATTTCATCGATGAGTCGGATGGATTGTTGCAGCAGCTGAACGAGAACCTTCTCGAGCTCGATGAATGGGTCAAGTCTCTCGACGAGGGACAGACAGCGAAGTGCGACATCGACTTGATGAATGAGATGTTCCGCGCGGCCCACAGCATCAAGGGCCTCTCCGGAATGCTCGGTCTCGATTCTATCAACACCTTGACTCACAAAGTGGAAAACGTCTTTGACGCAGCCCGTAACGATGAACTCAACATCGGTCTCGACGTCGTCGAATTGGTTCTTCAAGCCGTCGATCGATTGAACGACATGGTCGACGCGCTGAAGGAATGTGATGCAACCGAGGTCGATTGCTCCGACGTCGTCGAGGGCATTCGGGTTCTTCTGGATCGGTCCGGAGTTGACAAGGACGCCAGTCCGCAGGGCAACATCGAAGACATGTTCTCATCGGATACGGAATCGGCGGATGCGGAGTTGGCGGAATCGGAAGAGACGCTGACCGAAGAGCCAGCCGAAACTGTGGCGCCCAGTCCAGCCCCGGTCGAGACGATTGACCATTTTGCCGATCTCACCGACGAACAAGATATTTCCGACAAGTACCTGTCGATCTTTATCGCCGAGACGATTGAGTCGCTCGATCAAATGTCGGAAGTCCTGTTGGCGGAATCCAATGCCAACGCGACCGAGCAGCTGCTCATCACCTGCCATCGAATCAAAGGATCCGCCGCCTCGCTCGGACTGAACCGACCGGCGAAACTGTCCCACCTCATGGAGGACGTCCTGCAAGACACCCACCAGCGAGGTGAATCGCTCGGCGTTGCAGCCGTCGATGCATTCCTCGCCTGCACGGACGCCTTGCGCGAGTACGTCGACAAACTGCTCGGCGGCAGTTCGATGCAAGGTTGCTGCGGCTTTCAAGCCGCCTACTGCAAACTCCAGCAAGCGAGCCAATGCGACGGAATCGTGCAGCCGGCAGCATGCGAGTCAGCAGCAAGCGATTCCCCACTAACCGAGTCCCCGGCGCCGGGCGACGCACCAGCTCCGAAAGAGGCAGCACAAAAACTCACCACCGAGACTCGCTCGAATGTTGTCGCCAAAGCGCCGCAGATGAGTTCAGGAATTGTCGGCGCGGTGTCCTTCGAGCCCAACCTTCCGTTGGTCGAGATGAAAGCGTGTCTGGTGGTCGAAAAAATGGCACGAGCTGGCGACCTGTTCTATTCTGATCCGACCGAATCGGAACTTGATACAGCAACTGACTTGACCGAGTTGACGTTCGGAGTTGTGACTAACGTGGGCGAGGCGGAGTTGCGTTCACATTTGCTAATCGAGGGCGTGACCAACGTCGAGTTGTCCTCGTTCGCTTGCGAAGAGTCAGTCACGGCCGAGGCGCCCGCCGAATGTGCTGACGTCCAAGACGCCGCGAAGACCGCCGCAACAACAACTCAGTCTGCCGACACCCAGTCGGCTGAGCAGAATGCGCCGAAGAAGAATGCGCCAAAGAAGAAGTCCGACACAAAGCCGGCCGAGGCCGTTGATAAGAAACCAGCAGATACGAAGAAGAACAAGCAGCGTGGTGAGGAGAAAGCGGCCCGCAACGGCGACGGCGGAAAGAAGAAGCCGGCCGAAACGCTACGAGTCGATATCGAACGACTCGACCAACTCATGAACCTCGCAGGCCAATTGGTCATCAACAAGGCGAGGTTTGGCCAAATTGGCGACGGGCTCAAGAGCCACACGTCATCCAAACAAGCGTCGCTCTCGTTGACATCCGCGATGGATTCCCTAGGCCGGCTCAACGGGGAAATGGGATCGCACTCAAAGACGGACGGACTTGACGTGGCGAGCATTCGGCGTCATGTCGGCTCGGTGTTTAACGACTTGGAGTCGATTCAGCGTGAACTGGCCCAGCTGACCAACATCCGATCGTTGGTCAACGAACTGGGCGAAGCCGTGCATCAGCTCGATCGAGTGACCGACGGTATTCAGAAGAGCGTCATGGACACTCGCATGGTGCCGATTGGGCCGTTGTTCGGTCGGTTCCGCCGCGTCGTTCGCGATATCACTCAGCGTAACGGCAAGAACATTGAACTGGTTATCCAGGGTGAGAAGACGGAATTGGATAAGCGGATGATCGATGAGTTGGGCGATCCGCTGATCCACATGATTCGCAATTCGTGCGACCACGGCGTGGAACTGCCGCAGGATCGCACAGCTGCCGGCAAGCCGCGAAACGGCGTGATCACGCTAGACGCGTTCCATCGGGGCAACCAAATCGTCATTCAGATTAAAGACGACGGCAAGGGCATTGACCCCGACAAGATCCTCAGCAAAGCGATTTCTCGCGACCTCGTTACGGAACAAGACGCCGCAAAGATGACGCCCAACCAAATTTATCAGCTGATTTGGGAGCCTGGCTTCAGCACGGCCGAGAAGGTAACCGAGGTCTCGGGGCGCGGTATGGGAATGGACATTGTTCGTTCGAAGATCGAGAGTCTGAGCGGCACAGTGGAATTGGAGAGCACGCCGGGCGTGGGTTCGACCTTCACGATCAAGCTGCCGCTGACGATGGCGATTCTGCCGAGTCTGCTAGCCGATATCGGCGGTGACATTTTCGCCGTTCCCGTTGAGTCGGTCGTCGAAATCGTCTCGATCGAACCGAGTCAATTGAACAATGTACACGGCGTAACGACGGCGCAAGTTCGAGGTCGCGTGATCTCGGTCATCGAACTCGAAGACCTGTTCGTCTGGCGACAGCCTCGGCGAAGAGCCAACTCACGCGAACAGGATGAAAATACAACACTCGTCATCGTCGGTCTCGACGGCAACGAAGTTGGTCTAGTCGTCAATCACTTGCTGGGCGAAGAAGACATCGTCATCAAGTCGTTGGCCGAGAACTACAACAATGTCGCCGGCGTAGCCGGTGCGAGCATTCTCGGTGACGGTCGAGTTGCGTTGATTCTCGACGTGGCATTGATACTAGACGCTTTGCGGCACGGTGCCTGTTTCCCGAACAGTGAAGCGGAAACGGCAAGTGCTTCTTAGCAATGGGGCATGCTCCTCGAGCCGTTGCGTTCGATGGAACAATCTAAGACAAGAAAGAATGGGCAACCAAATGATCGAACACCGTACAGTTGATACGTCATTAATGGCGTTCAATCAGCTATTCGCCGAGGCAACTCAGTGCGCATCCGATTCGATGTCTCGCTGGACCAGCGGCACGATATCGCTATCGCTGGATGAGGTTCGCGATCTGCCGCTCGAAGATGTGGCCAACGAATTGGAGCTCGGGTACGAGCTCTTGACCATGATCGTGTTGACATTGGACGGCCCTCTGGATGGTCAGTTGATTCTGACGTTCGACGAAGAAAATGGTCGACAACTCGCTTCCTCGCTGCTTGGCCGCAAGCCAACCAACGACGGCGACGACGGCTGGTCGCAAACGGAATGGTCGCCGCTGGAACAATCTGCCCTCAGCGAAACCGGGAACATCCTCGGCTGTGCCTACATCAAGGCTCTGACTGACTTGCTCGACCTAGAGCTCGTGCCGTCGCCGCCGATGTTCGTTCAGGATTTTGGCGCGAGCATGATTGAGCAGGCTGTCATTTCCCAGTCAGCGGACTGCGAGCGAGCCATTGTCTGCCGCACGCAATTCAGCCGTGAAGGGAAGGAATTGGATTGGAACGTGTTCTTCGTACCCAGCCAGGCCTTGCTGGAGAGACTCGAGAACGCCTTGGAATCGCGTGGCGGCTGCAATTAACGAATAGGACGAATCCACAACCGGCAGTTGTGAAATACAGGGGTGCAAAATGAGTTCTGTCGTTGCCACAAAATCGCGGTTGCCGATGGTCGGGATGGGAGAGACCGTCACGATCGCAGCGCCCGAGGTCGCACACGCCGTTCTCGGTTCGTGTATCGGGCTGGCTCTCTATGATCGAAAAAACCAGCTCGGAGCGATGGCGCATATCGTGTTGCCCTCATCCAACGGCCGCGCCGGCGCGCCCGGGAAGTTCGCCGACACGGCGATCCCGCACATGATCGAATTGCTTAAACAAGAAGGCGCCATCACGACCAAACTTTCGGCCAGGGTTGTCGGCGGTGCCAACATGTTCAAGACGAATGGGCCGATGCAAGTCGGAAGCACCAACGCCGAGGCGGTGAAACAAGTCTTGACCGAATTGAGAATCTCGATTGTTGGGGAACATGTCGGCGGGCAGAAAGGGCGGCGCATCAGTTTTGACGCCGTCAACGGTGGGTTAATTGTCGAAGTCATGGGCGAATCGCCCGTTGTTCTTTGCTAAGGAACGTTTTGATGTCCAAGCGACTATTAGTGACTGATGACGCCCTGATCATTCGTGAAATGATCAAGGACGTGGCAGTGGAGAACGGCTGGGAAATCGCCGGCGAAGCGAGCTGCGGTGCCGAGGCGATTGAACGCTACAAGGAAACTCGGCCCGACTTGACAACGCTCGACCTTGTCATGCCCGGCACGGACGGCCTTTACGCGCTCGAAGGCATCCGCGAACTCGACCCCGACGCCAGGGTCTTGATCGTCAGCGCCCTCGAGCAGCGCGCGATCCTCAAAGAAGCGCTCAAGAAAGGTGCCGCTGATTTTGTCGTGAAGCCATTCGACAAGCAGCAACTGGCCGCCACTCTAGAAAAACAACTGGCAACTCTGCCTCAAACTGCATCGGAGAATCGGTGATGAGTGACGCCAAGAACAATGAAATCCTTCTGGAAAGCGGCACCAATGAGGTTGAAGTCTTGGTGTTTCGCGTCGGCGGTTACACGTTTGGCATCAATGTCGCCAAGGTGCGTGAAGTCCTGCCGTCCCAGACCATTACCGCCTTGCCCAAAGCCCACCCTTCCATCGTTGGGTGCTTTCGACTGAGGGATCATGTGATTCCTTGCGTCTCGCTGCATCGACATCTTCAAGAGGCATCCGCCACCGAGACGGACGAAGTCACGATTATCTTGACCGAGTTCAATCAGTTTCAAACAGGCTTTGTCGTCGATGTGGTTGAACGCATCCACCGGATAAGCTGGGAACACGTCATGGCGGTTCCCTCCATTCTCGCTACCTCAGAATCTCCCGTGACAGCCGTCGCCAAGATCGATGGACGCATGGTCACCATGCTCGACTTTGAGATGATCGCCGATCAAGTCGCTGGCCAAACCGACGCGACAGAAGTAGTCGACAACCCGCACAACATCGATCGTCAAAGCTTGAAGATCCTGCTCGCTGACGATTCGACGACAGTGAGAAAGATGGCGACCAAGGTGCTCACCAACAGCGGATACACCAACATCACACTGTTCGAGAACGGCGAGCTGGCTTGGAATTGGATTCAAGAACGCTACAAGGAAACGGGCGACGTGCGGAAGGTCGCCGACCTGATGATCAGCGATGTGGAGATGCCGAGAGTCGACGGCTTCCGGTTGACCCAAAACATCAAGACGCATCCTGCACTGCACAAGCTGCCGGTGATGCTCTACTCGTCGATCTTGACGCCGGAGAATCTCAAGAAAGGCGACTACGTCCAGGCTGACGCGCAAATCACCAAGCCCGAAATCTCGATGATTGTCGAGAAGGCGGACGAGTTGATCCTGAAACTGGGTCTCGAGAATTCCAAGGTCTCGGCGGGGGCTGAATCCGCCCCCGAGGAACTCGGATTGAAGACGGCGGGAGCCGCAGTATGACAACAACAACTCTGGGAAGACTAGCAAGCTACGCCGGTTTGGCTCGCGACGCGGTCCGCGTCCGATTCATCCAGAGTGACGTTGCGCGCGAAGCCATCCAGCGACATCTGGCTCAGAGAATGGGCAGGCTCCGCGGCCTCCCACAAAAGCTCGGCCAGATGATGAGCTTCTCTAACGCCGCTGAAAGCGATGGCGAAAACCTCTTCGAGCCTCTTTGCGATCAAGCTGATCCGTTGCCGTGGAGCGTCGTCCGCCCGATAATCGAGTCAGCTTGGAACCGATCTTTCGACGACGTCGCTGAACATGTCGAGCAGCACGGGCGAGCCGCCTCGCTGGGCCAGGTTCATCGAGCCACGCTCCACGACGGCCGAGTCGTCGCCATCAAGGTGCAATATCCCGGCATCCGCGACGCCCTCAACACCGATCTCAAAATGCTCGGCTGGCTCAGCAAGCCTGTTGGCAATCTCAAAAAGGGCTTCAATCTCACCGCGTATCGCGAGACGATTAAAGCCAACTTGGATGAGGAATTGGATTACCAGCTCGAAGCAAACCGGCAGCGAGAGCTGAACGAGCTGATGAGAGACGATCCCTTCACCGTGATTCCTCAAGTTGTCTCGGAACTGAGTTCAGAGACGGTCTTGGTCAGCGATTGGGAAGACGGAGACTGCTGGAACGACGTGCTGGCTCACTGGGGCGAAACCGCCAAACGCAAGCTCGCAAACGGAATGCTGCAGTTCTTCCTTCAAGGGCTCTTCCGGCATGGCACGATGCAAGCGGATTGGCATCCAGGCAACTTGCGGTTTAGGCAAAACGGCTCTGACGTGCAAATGGTGATGTACGACTTGGGCTGCACATATCAGCCGAGCCAAGATTCTCGATTGACGCTCGGCCGCTTGATTCAGGCAACCCAAACCGGCGACGAATCACCGCTGCCGCTGATGATCAAGCTCGGATTCAACGCAGAGCTGTTAACGCCGTTAGCGGCCAAATTGCCGGCGCTTTGCCGCGTCCTTTTCGAACCGTTTTGCGCCGAACACGCTTACGACATGGCGGATTGGCGACTGAACGAGCGAGTCAGCGACGTCCTTGGCGACGACCGTTGGAACTTTCGCATTGCTGGTTCGGCCGACCTGGTCTTTCTGATGCGAGCTTTCCATGGACTCAAGCACTATTTGAGCCATTTGGGGACGCCGATCTTGTGGCAACGGCCGTTCGATTCGATTGTCGCTGGACTGAGCGGTCAATGGAGTCAACTGGCTCTACCGCATGTCAACACGAATCAGGTTGGCTTCGACGCACTCTCGCGCTACCTCAAATTGAAGGTGGTTGCGGACGGCCGGACGAAAGTCGAGCTAACGATACGAGCGTCGCAGATCGACAACTTGGAGGAGCTGCTCGACGCAGAACTCAAACTGCGCATCGAGCGTCAAGGAATTGACTTGCAAGAGATTATGGCTGGCGTACGACGTCGAGCCTACGCAGCGGGGCCGGTTTTTCAAATCAGTGAAGCCGACAAACAGATTAAAGTCTGGCTCGAATAACAGGAATGGAGACAGGGGCAAGTGATGAGTAACAAGTTGATACGCGTGCTAGTCATCGATGATTCGGCATTGATCCGAGAGATGGTGAGTGACGCAATCAATCAAACCGACGCTATGGAAGTGGTTGGAACGGCCAGCGACGGCATTCAGGGTCTTGAGCAGGTAAGACGGTTGCAGCCGGACGTCGTCACGCTCGACATCAAGATGCCCAAGATGAACGGACTCGACACGCTCGACCAAATCCTCCAGACGCGCCCCGTTCCTGTTGTCATGTTCAGCTCGCTCACCCAAAGGGCGGCGGACATCACACTCGATGCGCTCGATCGCGGCGCCCTTGACTACTTGGCCAAGCCAAACGACGGCGGCTTGAATCAAGTTATCGACGAGCTGCTGAGAAAAATTCGAGCGTTTGCCGGCGCCGACGTTGAACGCGTTTTGCGGATTCGAAGAGCTCGGGCCGTTCGCACGAAAGCTAGAGTCCAGTCACAAGAGACGACTCAGGACACCGGCGCATTGCAGAATTCCTGCATCGCGATCGGCATCTCCACGGGAGGCCCGCCCGCGTTGTCGCAGTTGTTTCAGATGTTGGCACCTCCGTTGCCGCCGATTGTCATCGTGCAACATATGCCGGCTCAATTCACTGGCCCGTTCGCGTTGCGACTCGACGCCATCTCCCCTCTTTCAATCAAAGAAGCTGAGTCTGGCGACCTGCTCAAACCGAATCACGTGCTGGTGGCACCGGGAGGAAGACACCTCCACCTCGTCCGACAAGGTTCAACCGTGGTTTCCCGCATTGGCGACGGCGAAGCGGTCAGTCGACACAAACCTTCGGTCGACGTGATGATGAATTGCGCGGCCAAGATATTTGAGAATCGTTGCTTGGGAATTGTGATGACCGGAATGGGGCGCGATGGCTCCGACGGCTGCGCGGCCATTCGTTCGCATGGCGGCATTGTCCTAGGCCAGGATGAAAAGTCTTCCGACGTCTACGGCATGAACAAAGTTGCCTTCGTCGAGGGAAATGTGGACCGCCAGTTTTCCCTTGATGAGTTGCCCGAGTTGTTGAGTCGACAAGTAAACACGATCTTCACAGGAGCCCGATCCAGGAGATTGGAAACGGCAAAATGAGGCCGCTCGAAACAGAACTCGACCACGAAGCCGAGGTCGGTCTTTGATTTTAATAACGCGGGCGCTCGTGCTTCGGCCAACGTCCACGTCAACTCTTTTTTGAACGCACACGCCATCTACAAAACCGAAGGGGAAAGCCATGCCCAAAGTACTTGTTGCAGACGATTCGGGAACCATGCGCAAGATCATCATCCGCTCATTGAATGCTGTCGGCATTCAAGATGTCGTGGAAGCGGTGGACGGCCAAGAGGCTTTCACCAAATTCCAAAGCGAGATCTTCGACCTTGTGTTGACCGACTGGAATATGCCCAACAAGAATGGTCTCGACCTGGTCAAGGACATTCGAAACGAGAAGTCGACGGTGCCCGTTGTCATGATCACGACGGAAGGCGAGAAGAGCCGAGTGCTCGAAGCGATTCAAGCAGGCGTGTCCGACTACCTGCTCAAGCCCTTCACCTCCGACACCTTGCGTGAAAAACTCGATAAATTCGGCATCGCATAGTCGTCCGAAAAATGAACGTTAATCGAGTTTCCAATCGCCGCGACTTGCCAGTTCAATTCGATGAAATCTGAATACATAAACCCGTTCGTCAAGGCCACCATCAATGTCTTTTCGACAATGGTGAACTGCGACCTTGAACGAGGCCCGTTGCAAACGCGCGATTCGTCGGCACCATTGCACGAGGTGAGCGGCATCATCGGCCTGACCGGACGAGCGGCCGGCACCGTGGTTGTCAGCTTGTCGCGCGAAGTGGCAATTCAGACAACCGGCGTGATGCTCGGCGAGCGGCCAGTTTCAATCGATGCCGATGTCACGGACGCCGTCGGTGAAATCGCCAACATGATTGCTGGCGCCGCCAAACGGCAGCTCGAAGAACTGGAAATGAGCGTGAGTCTTCCCAGCGTCATCTGCGGCAAGAATCACAGTCTCTCCTTTCCGACAACAGCCACCACGATTGTGATTCCCTTCGATTCCGATTGGGGGCCGCTATCTATCGAGGTGGGGTTGATTGCGACGCCCGACTCAACGGAAAAATCGGAACAAGCGGCTGCCGCTGGAAGCGGATAAGTCGGCTGATCCAGTTCCGGCGCCATCCAGTACGAGCCGCAATCGCAAGATTTGACGCGTTTATGCAGGCGGACGGTTCGACGACGCGCCGATTCGGGGGGGTTCGCGACTCAGCCTGCGAATCTCGAACACGTTGGCCAAAATTCTCGGCGGCAAGATGGAAGTCAACTCGAAAGCGTCGGCAGCACCTTTGTAGCCACCGTCGACGTGGGCGACTTGACTGGTGCCACCATGCTCACGGCGCACGATATCGTTCGCCGCGACGATCATCTGATCGACGCCTTGGAAGTCAAACGCGCTGCCCCAGCGAAAGCGTCGCTCGCAGGCCTACGAATCTTGCTTGCCGAAAACGGTCGGATAGCCATCGAGCAAATCGATCAAGCATCAATGGACCATGCCGAATTTGACGTCGTCCTGATGGACATGCAAATGCCCGAGCTCGACGGATATGACGCGACACGACAACTTCGGCAACAAGATTACTCCGGGCCCATCAACACCTTGACGGCAAACGCGATGGCGGCGGACCGAACTCGATGCCTCGACGCCGGCTGCGACGACTTCGCCAGCAAGCCCATCGATCGAACGTGTCTGCTCGACCTGATCTCTCGCCACGCCGCCAACAACTGCAACGCCCAGCCAAGCTGATCGAGGCGAGGCCGTTGTGGCTTCGTCATGAAATGATCGATCGCATCGAGCTAGCTATTTCGAAACGCTGTCGACTTGAAAGCAAGAGACCTGGTGCTCGTCTGATCCCTCCAGGCTAGGCGGCGATTGAGTGCAAGCCGAATCGGCAATCGGGCAGCGGTCTGCGAACGGACAGCCGGGATAGCGTCGATCGGGGGAGGGCACTTCGCCTTGCAACATGATGCGAGCTTGATTGCGCATCTTGACGGGGTCGGGAACCGGCGCGGCTGAGAGTAGAGCCTGAGTGTAGGGATGTTTTGGATTCGCATACAGCTCTGCCGACGGCGCCAGTTCGACGATCCGGCCAAGGTACATCACGCCCACTCGATCGGCGATATGACGAACAACGGCCAGGTCGTGGGCGATGAACAACAAGGCGAGACCCAACTTCTCTTTCAAATCCATCAACAGGTTGACGACTTGAGCTTGAATTGAAACATCGAGCGCCGACACGGGTTCATCACAGACGATGAGCTTCGGTTGAACGGCCAAAGCGCGAGCGATGCCGATCCGCTGACGCTGACCGCCGGAGAACTCATGCGGATAGCGATTCAGGTAACGTGGATTCAGACCGACCAAGTCCATCAACCGCATCGCTTCCAACTTGCGGTTCTTGGCGTCATGCAAACCGAAAATCTTCATCGGCTCCATGATAATACCGCCGACGGTCATGCGGGGATTGAGCGACGCGAATGGGTCTTGAAAGATGATCTGCAATTCGCGCCGAAACGGTCGCGTCTCGGCCTCGCTGAGATTATCCACTCGCCGATTGTCAAACCAAACTTCGCCAGCTCGAGTTGCGGCAACCAGATTCAAGATAGCCCGCGCCGTCGTCGACTTGCCGCAACCCGACTCGCCTACGAGTCCCAACGTTTCTCCGGCATGCACATCGAAATCGACGCCATCGACAGCGCGAATGATGCGAGGCGGTTGGAACAGGCCCTGACGAATCGGAAAATGCACCTTCAAGTCTTTTACGACCAAGAGCGGCACTTTGGTTTTGAAAGTCGACTTGTCGGGAAGCCTTGCGGCTGATGTCGCATCATCGTTCATTCGAAGACTCCTCTCGGCCGGAGTCCATTTCGACATGGCAGGCCGCCGCGCCACCGTGGGAAGCGTCACTCAACACCGGCATGTCGTCTCGACACCGCGATTCGGCGAACGGACAACGCGGCTCAAATGCACATCCCCTGGGTAAATCGGTCAGATCGGGCGGTTGTCCTTCAATCGTCGCCAACGTCGCACCCTGCTCCTCATCCCACCTCGGCACAGAATGCAACAAACCTTGCGTGTAGGGATGTCGAGGCTGTTCGAACAGTTCTTCACAGCCAGCTCGCTCGACGATTCGCCCTGCGTACATTACGGCAACGCGATCACAAATGTCGGCCACCACGCCAAGGTCATGAGTGATCATAATGATCGAGGTGCCTTCTTCGCGTTGCAAGTCCTTCATCAGATCGAGAATCTGAGCCTGAATGGTGACGTCGAGCGCCGTCGTCGGCTCATCCGCAATCAACACATCCGGTTCACACGACAGAGCCATGGCGATCATTACGCGTTGTCGCATGCCGCCCGAAAACTGATGAGGGTAATCGGCGATTCTTTGCGATGCATTGGGAATACCGACGCGTTCGAGCATGCTGACTGCGTGAGTCACGGCTTGTTTTCGTGAATGGCCGAGGTGGCGACGAGTGACTTCGGTCAATTGTTCTTCGACCGTGAGGAACGGGTTCAGCGCGGTCATGGGATCCTGAAAAATCATCGCGATCTTGCAGCCTCGCACGTCGGCCAATTCTCGCGGCGACATGGTGAGTAGATCTCGGCCGTCAAACATGGCTGAACCGGCGACGATCTCGCCAGGCGGCTCCGGAATCAGCCCAAGCAGAGCGAGGTTGGTCACCGACTTGCCCGAACCCGATTCCCCGACGATGCCCAACGTCTCCCCGGCCGCCAAATCGAAATCGATGTTGTTCACCGCGCAAACCACTCCATCATCCGTGTTGAAACGGACTTCCAGGTTTCTTACTTGGAGAATTGCGTCGGACATGCGTGCTTACTGTTCGTTGCGGTTCTATGTATTGGGATTCTTTGACTAGGATCGGTTTTTCAGCCTTGGATCGAGCGCGTCACGGAGACCGTCGCCAAGGAAGTTGAGTGAGAAGAGCGTGACGCCTAGGGCGATGGCTGGAAAAATGATCAACCACCAGAAAATCTTGACGGGCGTGATTACTTTGAATCCAGCATTGGCGAGCAGACCCCACGAGACATCAGGCGCTTCGACGCCCAGACCGAGGAAAGACAGGAAAGTCTCGAACAAGATCACTCGGGGAATCGTCAGTGTCAGATAGACGATCACAACGCTCAACAGGTTGGGCACCAGGTGAAAGAAGATAATGCGTCCGCGCGACGCTCCAATCGCTCGCGCCGCCTCGACGAATTGGTCGTTCTTCAGCGATATCACCTGACCTCGAACGACTCGCGCCATGGTCAGCCAATAGATGGCACCGACGACAAAGAAGAAGATCGTGATCCGATCGATTCCCAACTTGTCGAGCCGAGCCGCAATGGATGGCTCGCCCAGAATGGTCAGCAAAAAGATAACGACAAAGATAAACGGGATCGAATAGAGCACATCGACAATTCGCATCATCAGGTTGTCGACCCATCCGCCGACGTAACCGGCAATGGCGCCGTAGGACACGCCGATCACCAACGACACCAAAGTCGCGACAAAGCCGACAATAAGCGAAATCCTAGCGCCCCAGAAAAGCCTCGCCAGGAGATCGCGGCCCAGCTCGTCACGCCCGCAAACCGATGGTATTGCCCACGTCCCGAAGATCGCGACGCGAGTCTTGAGCATGAGCGAATTGACTGTCGATTGGTCGCCGAAATGCGCTTCCAATTTCTTCGGTTCGGTCTCGATAAATCCGCCCGCCGTGATCGACGGAGGTTGAAAGACCTGATCCGTGTCGATTCGTTTGGGCGCCTGTAAAGGAAGCAATGGCGTAAAGAAGGCGAGCAAGCAGACGATCGACAAAGTCCAGAGCGAAAACATGGCCGCTCGATTTCGCTTCAATCGACGCCAGGCGTCTTTGCCGAGCGATACGCCGCGAATCGATTCCGCCGCCTCAGGCAGATGCTCGTATTCGTCTCGATCGCCCGTAGCGTTCGCCGTCAAGTTGTCTGTTCGATCTTCTGTCATCTTTTGGGTTGTCGGCGCGCCTCGGCGCTTAGTCGATTGGCTCTGGCAAACAAATCAGTTCAACTTGACGCGAGGATCAAAGAAACTGTACGAAATATCGACGATCAAATTCATGGTGTAGAGCAAGGTCGTGTAGACGAGCACCAGGCCAAGCGCCAGCGAGTAGTCTCGTAACATCGCTGCCTTGACGAAGTGAACGCCTAAGCCCGGGATGGCGAAAATCTGCTCGACCACAAGCGAACCCGTCAGGACTCCGGCGATCGCGGGAGCGAGAAACGACGCCACCGGCAACATCGCGCCTTTGAGCGCGTGTTTCAGAATGACTTGCTGAGGCAGCAAGCCTTTGGCGTACGCCGTGCGGATGTAATCCTGGTTCAAGACATCCAACATGCCTGTGCGGACGAGCCTGGCGACGTAGGCTGCGTACGGAGCGCCTAGACACGTCGCCGGCAGAATCAAATGGCGAAACGATCCCCAGCCGGCAGGCGGCAAAAGCGGTACGACAAAGCTGAGACAAATCACGGCGATGCTGGCGATAACAAAGTTGGGAATGGCGATCCCCACGGTGGCGATAGAACGCAACGTGAAGTCGATGGTCGTCTGACGCTTGACGGCCGAAACCACACCGGTCGCAATGCCGAGCGTCAGCGCAAAGGTCATCGCAAGCACGCCCAACGAGGCTGAAATCGGGAAGCCCTGCGCGACGATTTCGTTGACCGTAAAGTCGCCCATTTTGAAACAGGGACCGAGGTCGCCCGTCAACACGGCGCCAAGCGACAGCCCGTATTGCACGATCAGTGGCTGGTCCAAATTGTGTCGCGCCTCAACGGCCGCTTTCACATGCGGCGGCAAAACACGTTCCTGGTCGAACGGCCCGCCTGGCACAGCTCGCATCAACATGAACGACACGGTGTAGACGACCCACAGCGTGATAGCCATCCACATTAATCGATTGAGTAGAAATCGAACCATCTACTGCAAGCCCTCGCGAATCATCCGGGCCTTCATTTCTTTGTCGATGCTGACGCCGCGAAAAGGATGGACGTCTTGAATGTTCTGATTCCAACCCTTGATCCAGGGGCGCTGAATGCCTTGAGTGACATAGTAGAACAGAGGCACGACCGGCAGTTCCTCAAGCATGATGTCTTCCGCTTCGACGAGGATCTTCATCCGCTTGACGCGGCGCTCGTACTCTTGCTTCTCGGCAATCTCGTTTGCCAAGTCATCGCCCGTGTTGCTGCTTGCCGATTCGACCTCTTTAGCCACGGCACCGAGTTCGGCATCAGTCAGTTTGACCGCGGCGGCCTCGTGCAACAGTTGATCGTACCGCTCATTGCTCCAACCCGTGTTGTTTTGCGGCACGCCCGTCTCAAGCAGTTCGAGGAACGCATTGGGGTCAACATAATCGCCAATCCATCCACGTCTCGCGATGACGAATTCCTGCTGACGAATATCGGTCAAGTAGGAACCCCATTCTTTCGCCACAAGTTTCACGTTGATCCCCAGCTTGTCTTTCCATTGAGCCTGCAACAGCTCGGCAATCTGCGAGTGCATATCGTTCGAGTTGAAGAGCAGAGTTAGTGTTTCCAGCCCTTGACCATCGGGGTAGCCAGCCTCCGCCAACAATCCTTGAGCCTCGCGAACACACTCGTCGTAGTCCCGTTCGACCTCGACGATTTTCAGCCGCCTCTTGGCTTCTTCATAATCGGCAATCCCCGGCGGCACGTAGCGTTGCGCGGGAACTTGCCCTGCTCGAGTCACCTTTTCGACGAGCTCGCGACGATTGACGGCGAGCGCAAGCGATTTTCGCACGCGAACGTCGCGCAAGCCCTCAAGCTTGGTGTTCAGCATGTAGAAATAGACCGACAAGTAAGGAACGGGCTGAAAATCGGGTCTGTTCTGCCGCAACATCTCGGGAATGATTGGCGCAGGCACCTGTCGGAAATACTCGATCTTGCCTTTGAGATAGAGGTTGAGTTCGGTCGTTTGCGATTCCACGGCGAGGATGTCGACCGTGTCCAAGTGAATGTTTTCCTGATCCCAAAAATGCGGGTTTCGCACCATCCGTATCTTGTCGCGAACGCGTCGATGCTGCAGCACGAACGGGCCATTGGACACAACGTTTTTAGGCTTGGTCCAGGCGGGGTACCCGTGAGTCTCCACGCAAGTCTGATTGACCGGGAAGAACGGATAGAACCCCATGAGCTGCAAGAAATAGGGCGTTGGATTTTGAAGTTTGATCTGCAACGTCCTCTCATCGAGCGCCTTGATTCCGACCTCAGAAAAATCGAGCAACACTTGGCGGCAGGATTCAACGTCGTTGAGCGAGTCGCCCTCAATCCGACTCGCGTCTTCCTTTTGCGGACAGAAGCGTCGAGTCTCACCGGCGAGTTCCACGCTGTAGACGTGAGTCGACTCTTTCTCGATCTCGGCATCTTCGTCCGCATCGACAAGAACGATTTCTCGCCTGTCGATCAGCGTGCCTCGAACGACTCGATGCCGCGCATGGGGCAAGGCGCCTTCGACGCGTTCGTCGAGCTCGACTTCGACCGACGAGCCGATCGTTTCGGCTTGGCTGTTGTATGCATGCGCGTTGACGATTTGGCCCAGCAGCTTGGTGTATTCGGCACCCGTCATAGGGTCGAGGAATCGACGATAGGTGTATGTAAAATCGTGGGCCGTTACGGGTTCGCCATTCGACCATTTGGCGTTGTCGCGAATGTGGAACGTGTACGTTGTCTGATCTTCAGAGAGATCCCACGATTCGGCGACGCCTGGGATCACGTGGAGGTCCTTGGCGTCCCAGTCGACAAGGCCTTCGAACAGACCTCGAATGACGAATCCCTCGGGTTGGCCCGTGACCATCGCTGGGTCGATCGACTTGATTTCCGTGCCGTTAGAGACCGTCAGGTCGGCGGGCGGTAGAGGGCGTGACCAAGTCGACCAGGCAACCGCAGCGATGCAAACAGCGATCGCAATGGGTGCGAAGAGACGGCGAGCGGTTCGGCCCATAAGAGCAATCCGTGAGGATCTGGGATGAGAATGCGTTTCGAGAATCGGCGGATTATAGCCGATTTACCCAGCAACCGCGCTCTGCCGCCACCGCCTCACAATCGACCCGCACGAGACCGTGTTGCACGACTGAGTTGGCTGCACGGCTGTCACGCGGCGGCGGCAATCGATGATTTTTCGAGGGGGCCCGACAATGCGTCAGATTTAGACTCGCCGCCGAAACCCCGAAGCACTACAATAGCTAGAACATCGGGGACGCTCGTTCAGAACGCCCCTCCCGTCTTATCGGCTCGACCATCACTTCGTATACGAGCCACGAGCAAAGATTATTCAATCGGAACCAGCGTCGTGGTCGCGGCGCAGCTATTACCAATATGTCGAAACTCCCCTCAGATGATCCCGAGGAACTAGCCTCGCTCCATCCACTCGATGACGAATGCGCCGAGTCGTTTGTTCGTTTCTTCAAGTTGTTCGCCGACGAGACTCGAGTGCGTATTCTGCACTACTTGCAACAGCGGCACGAATTGAATGTGCAAAACATCTGCGAGTTGCTTGGCCAGACGCAGCCGGCAGTGAGCCACCATCTCGCCATTCTCAGAGAAAACAACCTGGTCGACATGCGGCGATCCGGGAAGCACAACTACTATCGCGTCGTGCCCGAACGGTTCGCACAGTTGCGGTACTACATCGAATTGCTCGAGTCGCAGAAGGCATAGACCCTCTCTGCCTGATCTAGACGCGCCCGTCAACGCACACTAATGCTTGGGCGATGCTGTCTTCCCTCTCCGGAATCGCTGCCAAATCGTTGTCTGGCTCAAACTGGGTCGTTATGCTTTCGGGGGCCTGCGCGCTCGGTCTGCGAGCACGCTTGGCGACGAACTGTTCTTCGTCCGAGTAATCGAAAAGCACACAGTGCCAGCGCGCACATTCAGCCCTTTTCTTCGGAGTAGATCGCATGTGTCGCAGTCTATCGGCTCTTCTTTCCTTGCCGCTCGCCGCCCTACTCACCGTCACCGCGCTGCCGAATCTGGCCGACGCACAATCGACCGCGACGCCATCGGCCGCCGAAGTACAAAGCGCCCGAGCCGCGTACAACCGCGCAGTGACCGCGGCTGCGAACGCTCAAACGGCGGCTGATGACGCCAAGAAGAACGTAACCAAAAAGGAAGGCGAACTCACCGACCTCAAGGGAAAGCAGCAAACACTGCAAGAGAAACTCGACGTCGACAAAGAGATTACTCGACTGGAAAAAGAGATCGCCGACATTGAGAAGGAACTCAAGATCATCGACAAAGTCAAGGACAAGGTGATCTTCAAGTTCTTGAATCCCGGCGCCGACACGCCGCCTCTCACAGCCGACGAAAATGCAGTGAAGACGGGCGCATTGGGCGGCAATTCCGTGCCTGCGTTTGTCGACAGTTACAAACAGCAGTTTGCCGAACGCAAGGCCAAGTTGGAAAAGCAGCTGAAGGAGAAGAAAGAGAAACTCAAAGAAGCCAAAGGGAAGAAACTCTCCGACGCAGAACGAACAGCGACCCAGGCTGAATTGGACGACGTCAACTCGAAGATCAAAATGAAAAAGGCGGAAATCGAGGCGGCCAAAACAGACGCCGCGGACAAGGCGGCCAAAGCCAAAGCGGCAAAAGAAGCGGAAACGGCGGCCTGCAAGAAGTACGACCAACTGCGCAAAGCCAAAGCCAAGGCGGACGGGATCAAGGACGCGAAGCAGAGGTTGGCCGACGCCGTCGAGGCGGTTCGCAAAGCGGCGAAAGCGCTCCAAGACGAAGAGGCGGAACTGAAGAAGAATTTCTTCCTCCCCAAACTCTTCTCCGATCTGTTTAACTCAATCGACAAACTGCTCAACGCGCTCGGTCAAATCAGCGACCTATTGTCCAAGATCGGCATCGACACGAACTTCACCAATCCGGACGTGACCGGAGCACTCTCCCAGGGCGCCAAGCTGCTCGACGCAATCGACAAACTGCTCAACGACAAGAACACGACGTTCGGCATGTTGATCAAGGAGCTTCTCGAGGGCTACCGAAACCGACTGAAGAAAGCACTCGAGGAGTTGCGAAGGGCGCGCGAGAACCTGAAGACACTGACGACGTCTGAGAAACTCGGTAGCGCTCAAACACAAGGCCGGCGTATGGCGATGCTGCGGTCTCCCCACGCCGCGCTTACTCGCAACACGTCCCGCCAATTGTACGCCGCCGCTGAAAATGCATTGGACCAAGGGAATGCCGCCGAGTTCGCTCGGGTCCAGGCATCGATCGAAAACTACCAGGTTGAAGCGACCCAAGGATCTTTCGGGCTCAACCAAATCGATGTACGAGAAGCCAGTTTGCTCGCCAGTTTGGCGGACGAAGTTCAAATGCATCGAGAGTCGCTCGCCAGTCAAGTCGGCGCCATCGAGGGCAATCACATTCCAGCGGCTGACATGATGCAAGCGGGCGGTGTTTCCAATCCCCAGTTCTCAAGCCGACTGCGAACGATCATCTGGGAAGCGCTTGGCGACGAGATGCTCAGTCAAGCGAACCAGGCGATGTCCGCTGTGGGCGGAACGGTGTTAAAAGGGAACGCAATCAATACGTCGGGCGGAGGGGCACCCACGTTAACTCTAAGCCTCTCCTCACCTCCAACCAACGACGCGCCCGCGGGCGAGAAAACGGTTAACGTCGACGTCGATGAGAACGGCGACTTCGAAGCAAAGATCGAGCTGGGTTGGACGCCGACGCAGATTTTGCTTGGAGGCCCAAATTCGACGACGACGACGATCGATGACCCGACAAACGCCGGGCTGCCAGGCCAACCGCCTTGGCGAAACAGCGAGCTCTCGCCTGAAACTCAGCGACAGATCATGCTGACGTTTGATCGTTTCGAGCGAATCTTCGCTGCGACGATGACTGGACACCCTCAAGCGAATCGACCGCCCAGCGAAACGGCTGCGATTCGCGGTTGGCGAATCCTCGGCGCTGTTGAAGGCGGCCAACCGCCGCTCGGTCGAATGCCGAATCTGGGTAATTGGAGCGACACCGTCACGCTCGGCGAAACCGTGTTGTACAGCGTCACCGACGACGAAGTTGAATCCGACGTCGTGACGGTCGTTAACAATCCGCCTGCGGTCGCCGCGATTGATTCGGACGCATCGCAAGAAGGCCAGCAAGTCTTCAACGTCACTCCGCTGACCGCCAACACATCGACCACGGTAACCACGTTGCCGACCATTTCCGAACGAGTCATGATCATTCACCAGACAGCGCTGCCCAACGATGCAACTCAGTGGGAACCGCAAATTCAGAGCCTCTCGACAGCAACCGCCAAGACAGTCTCGGACCACGTCAGTTCGGTGATAGGGGCCGGAAACAAAGTCAACGTAACCCTGATCGATCGACAGACGGCGTACGTGCAGGGGAGCGGCGAGCAGACGGCGGACGTCGCTTTCACCTATCAAATCGACGCGCAGGATGGCGATGGCGGCACCGTTTCCGTCGACCGTGAACAGCTGCAGTCGAGGTTCGATGCAGACGACTCGCTACCGATCGCCGGCGTCATGCTGCCGCGCGAAGCTCAGGCAACGCCGAGCGACCCATTTTTCAAGTCGAAGGGAAGTTGGGGCGAGGAATATCACGATCAATGGGCGCTGCGCCGAGCGGGATTCGTGACGGGCAGCGGCCAAGGCGTTTGGCCCGACAAGCTCGAACCTTGCACCGTCGCCGTCATCGGAAGCGGCGTCGACTGGACTCATCAGGAGCTCGCCGGTCAGATGTGGATCAACGATGTCGAAGATCCCTACAACGGCCTCGATGACGACAAGAATGGCTATGTGGATGATGTCTTTGGTTGGAACTTTCGCGACGGGACGAACAACGTGCTCGACCTCGGCGGGCATGACACCCACGTCGCCGGAGTCATTGCGGCGAGGTGGAACAATCGCGGGATGGCCGGAGCTAACCCGGCGGCTCGGATCATGGCTTTGAAAGTCGCTAACTATCTTGGCCAAGCCGACTCGGTGTCGATCAGTCGCGCCATCTACTACGCAGTCGAGCATGGTGCTCGCGTGATCAACATCAGCTACAACGGCAAGACGCCAAGCGCGATTGAAGAGCGTGCGATTCAGTTCGCGACAAGACAGGGCGTGCTGGTCGTCGTCTCATCGGGCAATCAAGGCGCGGACGCGACGCCGACCGCCTTGGCGGGCAGCCCCAATGTGCTGACCGTTGCCGGCTCGGACACAAAGAATCAGCGGGCCGGCTTCTCGAGCTTCGGTCGATCGGTTGACATTGCGGCGCCGGCCATGGACGTGCTTGGGTTGCGTGCGAAAGGAACCGATTTCTTGCTCTACACCGGCGGCAATTCGAACTACTCTGGCGGGGCTGCCATCGTCGCCAAAGATCGCACGTTGTATCGAGCCAGCGGAACCAGTTTTGCCGCACCCCTTGTGAGCGGCGCCGCGTCACTCGCTTTTTCGCAACAGCCGGCGCTCAGTGGCGATCAGGTGCGGCGGATGTTGATGATGGCCGCAACCGATGTCGACACGCCCGGCTGGGATCAAAACACCGGTGTTGGCGGAGTCGATGCGGGTCGATCGTTGCAGCAGTCGCCCGATCAATTCCTACTCGTCCGGATTTTCAGCATCGCCGCCGCGCGACAGGACAATGCGATTGTGGTTGAAGTTCGAGGCGACATGACAGCGACAAGCAAGAAGGTGAAACGGACATTGCAGATCGCCTTCGGCAAAGATCCCAAGGCCAAGGACTGGCAGGACATCGAGACGACCGAGGATGCCTGGAAAGCCGGTTCGCCTCTCGGAGCTGTCCCTGCTGCGAATTTTGATCAACGCGGCGTTTGGTCGATTCGAGTTGTCGCGAAAGACGGCGACGGAGTTGAGCGCGAGGCGCGAGCCACGATTACGATTCGGTAAGCTGCAAGCGAATCCAGCAACTCTCGGCTGACGGCATGATAAGAGTGGCGGCTTGGTGGCTATTCGCGTCGCCCCGCGCACCTGTCGGGCAAGGGCCTACCTCACCGTAGCCTACGGGCAACGCCCTTATAGATTACCCCTGCGTCTTCGGCTTTGTGCAGCCAGGCTCAGTGGTGGTCTAGGATTGAATGCTGTGACGATCAGTGTTCTTCGCCGATTTTCGTGCTTTTGGCGGCTCGTCTTTTCTCGTCAGACGGAATTGGCCACGAAAAGGCACGGAAAAGAAAATCGGGTAAAGGACGGCTATTCCGGATAAATCGTTACCCGCGTTGAGTGGCACACTTCTCGTTTGGCGTATCAGACGCTCGGCACTCGGTGGAATCGCGTTTTCGGAACAATTGGCAAATTCGTTAAACATGTTGCAGCCGGACGGACGATGCCAACGAGGAAGGACTATCAGTTTTCCTTTTCCATCTCGCGCGCCATGTCCCGCCTCATCCGCCCACTGCTTTTAGTCTGGCTCTGCATCGCAAGTCTTGCCGCGATTGAGTCTTCGGCAAGGGGTCAGGTTGAAGCCGTCGAAATAGTTCGAGTGCTACCGGTCAACTTCGATGACCAAGGCGCGGACGTGATTAAGAGCCCCGCCGAATCGGAAGGGGCGAATGCGCCGAGCATGACGCTTCCGCTACAAGAAGACGACGGCGCATCGAACGAGCCGTTTGACTCTGGCGAAACGAGCGACGATCAATCGCTCGTCGCGCCGATCATAGAGTCGCATTGGTATTTGAGGCATCGCGGCGGCGGTCAATTCGGCCAACCAACGCCATACACAACGTTGGGTTATTTTCGACCGATCAACTTGGAAAACGGAATACTCTTCGGCCAAACTCAATTGCTCATCGATAACGATGGCGAGGTCGGAGGCGGCGTGTCGGTCGGTCGCCGCTGGTTTTCGCCTGAGAGAAATCGAGTTTTCGGGACGGCCGTCTCATTCGACGCGACACCGACGCCATTTCAAAACACAGCGACTCAGTTTGTTCTCTCCGCTCGTTCACTGGGCGAGCAATGGGATGCGTCAGTCAACGGATACTTGCCGACCGGACCGCGAACTCGTCTGTCCGGTTCGCCGACGCCGGGCGACGTTCGTTTTGTCGGCAACAATCTTGTGCTCGATTTAATGGATCGAGCAGAGACCGCGATGTCGGGAGTCGACATCGAAATCGCTCGACGTATCGGCGACGAAAACCTTTGGGCCTTCGGCGGCTGGTATCAATTCCAAGGCGGCGGCGAGCGCATTGATGGCGGCATGTTTGGAGTGCGAGGTTACCTCTACGACTCGCTGGCCATGAGCTTGAACGTGAGCGATGATCCGGTCTTCGGCTCCAACGTCGGCTTCACTGCGACCTACTTCTTTGGAGGCAATTCGGGCGGCAGCGTGGTGCCCGGCGACGTGGGAAGCCGGCTGGCGGAACCACTTCGTCGCCGTGAAACGGTAACACGGCGCGAGTCCACGGTCCTGGCCGGCGCGGAAGTCCTGACCAACGGCGGGAACCCGATCACGGTCGCCCACGTCAACGACGCGGGGCCGGGCGGAACGGGATTCTTCAACAATCCCTACGGATCATTGAACGACGCGGCCGGCGACCCTTCCGATGTCGTCTTGGTTCACGCCAACACCGTTTTCAACGGCCAGCAATTCACAGTCGGGGCAGGGCAACAGTTCCTCGGCGAATCGGCCGCGCCGCTCACGGTAACGACCGACCAACTCGGACTCGTCGCGCTGCCCAGCGCAACCGGCGGCCTCAACGCCCCGATCATCATGAACGCGCCTGGCAACGCGATCACGCTCGGCATCGGCTCAACCGTTTCCGGTTTCAACGTGCAATCAGCTGGCGGCGTCGGCGTGTTTGGTCAGGATGTCGGCGCGGTGGTAGTCGAAAACGTCGTTGTGCAAGGCTCCGTTGGCGCGGGACTGCAGATTCAAGCAACAGGAACAAATGTCGTCAGCGCCACCGTGCTCAACAACAACATGGTCGGCAATGGAGCTCAAAGCGGCTTCCTGTTTGGAGCCAATGCCGGCGCTATCTTGAACGCCCACATCGCCGGCAACGAAGACTCGCTCGGCTTCCAATTACATCGCGACGCCAACGGCTTCCTTCGACTCGGCGGAAGCATCGGAGTAGGCGGCTTCTTTAACGACGACAACGGTAACATTGCTGGCCAGGGCAACACCACGGGAGGCGGAGCGCCCGTCGTCAACATTCTGGGTGCCGGCAACCAAATCGAAATCATCAACCCTGGATCCGTTCCAGCGCCGTAGCGAGACACGACACTCGGGGCTTCCAGCCACGAGTGCCGAAGCGAACTCCCTACGCCATCAGCGATTCGTAGGCGGTTCGCAGTTTGTAGCCTTGAGCGGGATTGGCCATCTCGACGTAGGCGATCATGCCTCGCAGCCAACTCTCAAAATGAGGTTCGTTGTTGACGTTCTGCGCCGCCAGTCCGGTTCGTTTTGCGTTGTGTAAGATGGCGCGAATTCTGCGAACGAGCGGCCTCGGCACACTGACTTGATCGTTGACGACAAGGCCAGTTACGGTCTGCCGCGAGTGTTTGCGTTGAACACGAGTCTTGCCGTCGTGAATCGTAAATCCCTCGTCGTCGGCAATGTGCCGAACGCGTGCGAGCAAGTATCCGATTCGCTGTTCGACATCGCCACTGCCGGAAAACGTGAGGTCATCCGCATATCGCGTGTAACGGAACTCCAGCCGATTGGCGATGCCTTGCAGTCGATGATCGAGACCTCTGGCGATTAGATTCGAGATCGCCGGACTCGTGCACGCGCCTTGCGGCAACGCCCTCACGCCAAGCGCCGGATAATAAACTTGGCCGCCGAATCGAACGGTTTCGCGGGGGCACTCGGTGCACAAGAGCGCAAGAATCGTCGCTACGGCGGGTGAATACCCGAACGAGCGAAACAGCCCTGCGGTCCGATAGAACGATATCGTGGGGAAGAAGTCTTTCAAGTCCAAGTTGACGACGTATTCTGAACCGATGTGAGGCCGAGCGTTTGAGACGGTCGACCGCTGCTTAACGAAACCGTGAGCCGCATCGTGGGTCGGAAGTCGTTCGAGTACATTCTCCAGGACCCACCGCTGTGCGTTCGCCAGTTTTCGATGAGGCGACGCGAGACGGCGCATTCCGCCGCTCTTCTTCTTGACCTCAAACAACACGTAGTGAATCCTCGTCGGCGATTCGTTGTGAAACGCCAACCAACGCAATTGCGAGATCGAGAGACTCATCGCCTTGGCCAATTCCGCCGGCGTTGAGAGTACAGGCAAGCCATTCGCCTCGAGCTTCTCGATATTCGATCGTCGATCCGCCAAGCCCTTCGATACACCGCGTCCGAGGAAGACGATGTCGGTCGCTCGACGATGGGCGACTCCCTTCTGGTGCTCAATCCGCTTGGCTTCGGCCTCTCGCTTTTTCTGTTCCTTGACGCGAGCCGATTCTGCGCGACTGCGAACGACCGCCTGCTCGCCGGCACCTCGAAGGAAACTCTCTCGGTCTTGATACACCTCCATCTGCCTGCCGATTTCGTGTATCTCGGCCAGCTCTTCCGGACTGATCAACCCGTAACCAACCATCGTGCGATCGATGACTCGAATCCGAGGCAGATCGTCCGACGGGATGATGTTGAGCGGATCGTAATACGCCGACTTCCAATCGGCTGATTCGGTGGCTGCGAGCGCGTCGTCTGCGGCGAGCGGAGCGAACTTGTCGGTGTCCAATCCGTCCAAAGTCGTGTTCTGGCGATTGGGGCTATGAAGCAACCTCGGAGTAGTCGAGGAATGGAGAGTCGGAGGGTCTTCGCCCTGGAGATCCGGGACCGACTGGCTGCCGTCGACGGAAGCGGTATCGTAAGAGAAATCGACGTCAGGATACGAGCGATCATTCGGCTTGCCATCCGAACCGCCGCCGAACAACGATTTCAAGAAGTCGAAGATTCCCATCGTTGGATCTCGTCTCTCAGTTTAATAAACCAACAGGAACGAAAGGGGGGCGCGCCTCGCTAACTTCGTACCGCGGACCAAGGTCGTTCACCAAGGCCGTAGTGCACCATTGGCGGAACGAAAGCCTTGGCTTGTTTTGGTCGAAGTGCCAATGGTGCACTACGGCCAAACGAACAACGGCCTTGGGGAAGAAATGCTCACAAAGCTCAACCACGGCGGAACGCCGCAGAAAAAGTCTTAGTTCGCCGCACTCCCCCTTCCGTCGATTCCTGTTGTTTGTCTTGTTTTCCGCCACGTTAGGCGACTTGTCAAATGCGTCAACAATATGAGGCGAGCCTCGCCTTCGGCGTACGGGTTAAACGATTTATTGTCTACCTGACCATTGCAAGCGACGGTCGTACCAATCGTCGCTCTGCTGTTGCTCTCCCATCCACAACGCGTCTCGCATGGCTTGAATATGGCGACACGGCCCGTTGCGAATCCCGTAACGGTAGTGCCATTTGCACTGACACTTTCCTTTGCGAACCATGCCGTCGCCGTCAACCAACGCCTCGCACGACTTGCCCTCCGACTTCCCCATCAAGATCGTCCCGCCTCGCGGACCGCTCTCGCGCGAAGAGATCGTCAACTGATTGCGAGCCAAAATCGTTCTCGCGGCAACCACTTCAGGATGAGGCGGCGAGATCTCGCGGTCGGACAGCTCCATCGGCATGACTTGACGCCAGCGAAACAAATCGGCGTGCAAGTCGTAAATCACTTGGCCGCGCAACGCCAGTTGATTGACTGCCGCTGCGAGCGGTCCCGAGTCGGACTTCAAACTCAGCGACAAGTCGCTCAGACTCATCGACCTCTGCTGGCTCAACATCTCCGCCGCCTTCGCGACAAGCCGATCGCTTGGACTCGATTGAGGCAACAGCATCTGAACCGCACCGCCCCGAGTCCAGTCGTTCGTGGTCCAGCCGCTTAGGCCGAGCGTCAAACGCATGTTGCCCATGTGAACGACCCAGAAGCTTGGCAGCCCAGTCCCCAACAAATGAACGTCGACCTGAGTTGCCAAGGGGAGAAGTCGAGCGAGCGTCAACAATCGCCGTCGGCCCCAGATCCGAATCGGCTCATCGACTGGACCACGATAGGTCGTCGATGGACTCTCGATCGCCTGCTCCCATGGTTCGAGAATCATCCGAGGCGGTTTGCCGTCAGCCAATTCGAATCGAATTGCGCGAGGACTGGTGCGAGCTTTGTTTCGTTTGAGGAACGCGAGCAGTGAATAGACCGCCGAAATCGAAAGCGGCACGCGCCGCATCGGAATGCCCATCGCACTCTGCAATTGCATAAAGCCGCTCAGCCATCCGTCCGGAAGATCGATCTTCTCCTCCCGATAATCGTCCTGCTCGGATGTCTTGACCTCGAATCCTTGCGGGTCAATGTTGAACCGTGTCTCGCGATATGTTCGCAACGTCTGAAAGCTGTGGTAAAGGTCCCACGAGTAGTCGACGTTCGTCGTCCCTCGGCTCTCCTGATTGGCTCGCCCAAAACATGAATCGCGGTCAACCGTCAAGCAACCGTAGCTCGACTCGTCGCGCGAAAAGCACTCGAAAAAGACGACATCCTCAGCCACAGTGATCACGGGATCGTAGGGCATCAGCTTTCGCCACAATTCCTGGTTGCGTTGCTGAAGCAGCGAGTTGAGACGCCTGCGCGAATGCCAATACTTTTTGAGCGCCTGCCCATGTTCAAGCTTAAGCGCCGGCGGCGGAACCGTTCCATGAGTGGTCTCGAGTTGTTTCCGAGCTCGGTCACGAGCTTGAGAGCGAATCAACTGTTCGCCGGTCTGCTGTTGTTTTTGCCATTGTTCGTAAGCCGTTTTGTCGCGTGGCTGGAATTTGAGATCGTTGATCACGACATCGTGCAAGGCGCTGATCGCTTCGCGAAAACGAAGCGGCTCGACTAACGGCGCGTCGAAGGCCACAGCGTCTCGAGCCAAGTTGGGCGCCATCTCCAAAATCCGGCGGCCGCCGCTTTCACCGCGAATGCCGCTGCGCCCGAGATAACTCATCGTCAGATTCATACTGCCTCCTCGCTCGCCGGCGCCATCCACTGCAATTCGGGCAAATGCTGGCTGAGCTTCTCCTTCAGGGCCACATTGCCTACGGCCAAACGGACAACCTCCGAGAGAGCTCGGCGACGCTCCGGTCCTCGAATCGATCGCACGGCGACGGCTAGAACCGGCAACAGTCGATCGGCGGCGTCCAGGTCTTCGGAAATCACGGACGCGACTTGTTCGACCGCCTTGAGCTTCGTTCGGCCGCCGCGATGGACACCCAAAATGACCGCTGACCAAATTGGCGAAATGTCATGCTCGGGAAGGTCCGTCTGACGCGATCGTTTTGCCAGACTCTCCACCAGCCGAAGCTTCACATCGTCGAAAGGCGATTCGATCAGCCGCGACCACAAACTCGCGTCGCCGTATCCCGGCGATTGCTCCGACTCAAGCCAATCCAGCGCCGCCCGTCGCGTCTCCTCTTGCATCGCGTCGAAAAACTCAATCACTTGGTTCGCATCGAATGCATTCGCGGAACTGATCACGCCGAGCGCCCAACTCGTCATCTCCCCAGCCACGGCCGCGCATTGGGCCGACGCGAGCGCGACCAGCTCGGCCGACGGATAAGCTCGCGTCTCGTGCCGCGCCCGCAACAGTTCAAAACCCGTGCTTGCAACAGGCACGGGTTCGGCGCATGACAATCGAATCAACTCTTGCGAATCGAGCCGGTCGGGAGTCACGTGCAGTTTCATCGCGTCGCAGATCGTCGCGAGCACGCCCGGGCTCGCTTCATCGAGCAGGGCCAGCCAACGATCGACTCGCATGTTCGCCAAACCGGAGTGGCTTTGAAACAGCTCCATTGCGAATTCATGCACCCGCGTGTCGGTGTGTCCTAGCATCGCTATCAAATCCGAAACGTCGATCTCAGCCAACGCCTCTTTGCCAATCGACTGGATCAATTCGATTGCCCATTGACGGACGAACGAACTGTTTGCGGATAGGATCAATCGAACAAGGTGCGATGCGGCGTCCTTCGTTTCCCAAAGATCTGGGCGGTAAGGCTTCGCTGACAATTCCGCAAGTCCGCGCCCTTGGGCAAGATTGACATGCAGGGCGGTGATGTCGATGGCTTCGTGATGAAAGAAGCATGCGTGCATCAAGGACCAATTGTCGAGAATGTTCTCGCCGTGTTCAAAGTCGGCATCGACGTATTGAGGCAGCGCCATCGTGATGCTGGCCAGGTAGGTCTGGGGATCGCGGTAGGCCAAATGCCGAAACCCGCGCCATACTCGCCGCCTCAGATGGTTTCTCGTTCGATTCGAGAACAATTTGTTTTCAGGTCGATTGACGATGTTAGGCAAGGGATACGTTCGAGTGATCCCCATGTAGACGTATTCCGCCGTTCGACCCGACTCGTTGATCACCGTCTTGTTCGGCTTGGCGTACAGGGCTTCCTCGCGCCAATACCGGTCCGACTGATCGTCACAGCGATATCGCATCGTCCGCTTGCGTCGAACGAGTCGATCGAAAGCGACGAGGAAGTGCGGCAGGATTTCCCAGTCCTGTTCGGCCTCATAATGTTTGAAGAGCCGTTTCACGAGAACTTCGTGACCGGGCAAATTCAAATTCGAATGCAAGTAGCCGACCATTTGCGAACGCGACCACGGCCTGTCGTCCTTGACCCAGCGACCGGCGAACGAACGCAAGAATGTATACGACTCGAACTGCATCAGAAGCTCGAGAAACCGATCATCCTCGGCGCGAAAGCACTCGTCGAACAACAAGGTGGATGGAGGATTTGGCATCATTCAGTCGTGAAAGCGGAACGAATAGAGATTGGCGTCTTTCAATTGAAATCGAATCTGAACGGTTTTGCCCGCCAGATCGCTCAACGACTTCTCTGAGTTCTTTGTCGCTTTCCATTTGACATTCATATCGATCGAATCGCCCGACAGCGGCTGGCATTCCGCAAATGAAAAACCATCGATCGGCTTGCCCTTTTCGTCGAGCAATTCCACTCTCACGACTCCGCCGTCGGATGTCGTAAAGTTGACCTCGAGTTCATTGCCTTTGAAGGTGACGGGCTTCGTCACGACTTGACCGCCGCCCTTATCGGCTTGCAGTGAAACGAACCCGTCAACGCGATACACAAAACGTCGAAGGCGACTGTCGGGTCCAGCGTAATACGCCTCGGTGCCATAGACCGAGTAGTGGCGATCGTCGCCGGGAAGTTGGACCAATGCGTTCGCCATGTAGTTGCTGCGATTGCCGTCGCGGTCCTTGGGGGCCGTTCGCGGAATCACGGGCTTGGCCCAACGCTTGAACGTCAACCCGTCGCGACTCGACATGAACACGGGCTCGACCTGGCTCCCATTCGGAATGTACCGAGTTGGAAAACCGATTCGAATATGCGGGGCTCTTTCATACGTACGAATCGCGTTCGTGTACAAGTGTTGCTTCGGCGTGTTAGGGAACTTGAGCAACACGGGCTCGGTCCACTTGAGATAGTCATCCGACATGCACATCATGATGGCTCGCACACCGTCGACAAACGTGCGGTGGTAGTCAATGTACTTTTTGGATTGCGGATCCCAGAACGCGAGGTTTTGTGAATCGAACGCGCCGTTTGTGATGATCGGCTCCTTTTGCATCGGCGACCAACGCACGCCGTCGGGCGACTTGAATGCGTAGAGTCCTTTCTTCTGAGAACGACCGCCTCGGCTAATCCCCTTGTACCGAGCGTCCTCGGAGCAATTCGGATTGTCATCGCGAAACGCGACGAAACAATGGGTGCCCGATCCGACCAGGATGATGTTGTTGTCCTTCGATCCTTCCCATTCGTGCAAACCCAGTTTCGGCTTCGTCCAATTCACGCCGTCGCGACTCTCGGCGTAACAGGTGACTTCGGGATGCGTGCCCTTTAACTTCTCGTTGGCGTGCGAGCCTCGGTAGTACATGCGATAGACGTCGCCATCGCGAAAGATGGTGTAGTAGGCGCAGGTGTTGCCCTCCCATGACTCGCCCGTCACCAAGACAACTTCTTTCGGCTGCGGTTCATGCACAAACTGCTCGACATCACCACTCATCGAGTCGATGAGAAAGTTGTCGACGAACAATTCACGTCGCGATCCAATGTCCATCGGCTCGTCCGCTCGAACTTGTGGCGCTATACAGCAACTTAGAAGAACCACCAACGCGAGAATCTGTCGAATGGTCATGTCGTTCACCATTTGAGGCAGTGAGTGGTCGATTGAATTTTTGCCAGAAAGTGCGGCCGCTATTAGACCGCGCTAGTAGCGGGTCTCGCAAGCTAGTTGGGGTCTCGCCACATTCCGCACGTTGCCCCCCTCAATTTCGCCTTATCCTCGCCAGTGAGTTTCTCTTACCGCAATCGACACGGGCCGATATAATGACTGGCGGCGTATTCCTCCTTGTGAATTGGTGCAGCGATGCAAGCTCGATCGACGAGTTCGAAATCGTCAAGCGGCCTGAGGCATGATAGCCGGCGAGGGTTCTTGAAGGCGGGCGTGTTGGGCGCGAGCGGTCTCGGCTTGGCTGACTTGCTTCGAGCGGAATCGGCGTCGGCGGATCCGAAGCCGGAGAGTTCGGTGATCATTCTCTGGATGCGCGGCGGGCCGAGTCAGCACGAGACTTGGGATCCAAAAATGGATGCGCCTTCGGAGTATCGCGGCGTGTTCGGTTCGACCCCGACGAATGTTTCTGGAGCACGAATCTGCGACTTGCTTCCGCAGTCGGCGAAGATCTTCGACAAGTGGTCGATCGTTCGAAGTTTGCATCACAAGGACGCCGGGCATTCGTCGGCGGATCAGATTTGCTTTACGGGATACCCGGCGCCTCCCAACCGGCCGGCGGAAGGACCTGGCAACGGGTACCCGAGTTGCGGTTCGATCGTGGCCAGACAATTGCAGAGTCAACATCCAGAATTGCCGGCGTACGTCATGGTTCCGAGGATGGTGCCCGGCACAGGCTCGGCATACTTGGGTCCGGCGTGCCGGCCGTTCGAGTCGTTGGCGGACCCTGCCGCGGGCGGGTCGTTTGCCGTGCCGAATCTCTCCTTGGCGCGGGGGCTCGATGTCAATCGAGTGAGCAACCGGCGCGGATTGCTGCGCAACCTCGACAGCATCGAGAGCTCGCTCGATCAAAGTCGAGAAATGGAAGCCAGCGATCAATTTCAACAGCGCGCTTGGCAGCTGCTCACCGGCGAGAACGCGCGGAAGGCCTTCGACCTCGATTCCGAATCGGCGACCGTTCGCGAACGATACGGCTTCATGCCCGCCTACAAAGCGCCGACGCCCGATCGATGCGGAGTGCCGGCGTGGAGTCAACGATTCTTGCTCGCTCGCAGACTCGTCGAACACGGCGTGCGATTGGTTACGGTCGACTGCCGTTGGTGGGACACCCACGTGAAGGGTTACGAAACCATGCGAGACGGCTTTCTGCCTCGCTGGGATCAAGCCTACAGCGCCCTGATCGAAGACCTCGACCAACGCGGTTTGTTGGAGTCGACGATGGTCATCGCGTGGGGTGAGTTTGGACGGACGCCGCGAGTGAACAAAACGGGCGGGCGCGACCACTATCCCAACGTGTTTAGCGCCGCGGTGGCTGGCGGTCCGATCCAAGGCGGACGCATCGTTGGCTCGAGCGATAGCAAAGGCGCTTTTCCAGCCGACAATCCCAAGTCGGCGCAGGATGTTCTGCTCACCATGTACCGTCATTTGGGCGTCGATACCGGGGTGGCATATCTCGACAACAACGGACGCCCCATTCCTGTGCTGGCATCCGGGCAAGTCCTGCGCGAACTCATCTGAGCCGGCTTGTCCTGAAATCACTTCCAGCAGGACAACAGACGTCGTGGATGCTCGCGCGAAAGGCGACAAGAAAAAGAAAAACGGCGACTGTCCCTTAAGACGATCGCCGTTTTCCCCGGAGGGTATAGATTGTTATGAGTCCGGGGTATTCTGTTGGTTAGCCGAGACGGGCTCGTCCACACAACGTCCGTAGTATCGACGTTGTCGGACGGGGCGTGTATCACGTATTCGCGTGAATTTGATGGATTTTTCCGACTTACCGGGTTGTCCAATTCGAATCGCCCGATTTCACGCTCTTCAGCTTAGAATGGAGACGTGTCTAACGACCGCCATCGGCTTTGATCCGATTGGTGATCGTTGTCTGCTTCTCTATAGTTGATCGTATGAATCTGCGCCGCTCAAACCAAACTCAACCTCTGCGTTACCTCGCCTGGATCGCTTGCTCGGTCGTCGCAGTCTTGTGCGGATGCCAGACCGCGACCGACGTCATAGTCGCGCGCGGCGAGACGGAAGCTGAGGAGAGTTGGACGAACCGATTCGTTCACGCCTATGCGTATTGGGCAAGTTCCGAAGTGCATCAGTTGAGCCGCGATCAACGGACATTTCGATCCCGCATCCAGTCGCTCCCACCCTATTCGCCTCAGATGAATCTCGGCGCTGGATTCCATAGCGAATTCAGCGAAGATCCGTTTTCGATTCACTGGGTGCAAATCGATTTAGGCAGAGAGTTCGAAATTGAGATGATCGCCTTGGTCCCGACCTATATACGTCGAGACGATGCGAACGTGCTTGGCTACGGATTCCCTCGGCAATTTCGAGTCGACGTGTCGAATGATCCAAGTTTCGAAACGTCGACTCGTGTCTACGAGACTCCTGCAGATTCTCCCAACCCGGGCAAGTACCCCCACCTGATTCCGGACGTCAAGGCCAAGGGTCGATTCGTGCGAGTCACGTGCACGGAACTATCGATGGAAGGCGATCACGCCTTTTTTGCTTTGGGCGAGATTATTGTTCTCTCAGGAAATCGAAACGTCGCTCTGTGGCGACCGTTAACCGCCTCCGACACCGAAGAGGCCGAACTCCGCTGGTCGATCGATTACTTGGTCGACGAGATTTCCGTCCTCCCTTTGGCCACGTATCGCCAGTTGAGTCCGACCGACGGATACCAGTCAGTCGGATTTACCAGCGTTGACCAAAACATCGAGGTGATTGTCGACTTGTTAGAAACAAAACCGATCGACGAGATTCGGCTGATCCCCGCTCTGCCGTTGAATCGGCCAGACATTCCTGGTTGGGGTTTCCCGGTCGACTTTCGCGTGGAGGCAATGCAAACGCGAGACGACTTGGAGCCGACGGTCATCTACGACAGTCGCAACCAGGAGTTTCGGCACTCGATGCACCGGCCACTGATAATTCCAGTCGCTTCGCGAGACTATTTTCTTCGCCAGGAAGACCGGTCATTGGGTTCGACCAATCCCGTTTGGGACATGCCAGCAATACCGCTCGACGCTCGATTCGTTCGAGTGGTGGCGTCAAAGCTGGATGGCCGGATCAAGCCGTACCATTTCGCTTTGGCGGAACTGCAGGTTTTCGCAAACGGGCATAACGTCGCCTACGAAAAACCGATTACGGTCAACGTTGATGGTTCAACCGCCGAACCGGTCGATGCGGATGGCGCGGCGTCAGGCTTCGCGGCTCGTTGGGATCCAGCCCACTTGACCGACGGCTTCGGCAGCCGACGAAGGTTAATGGACCTGTCCGACTGGTTGAACGAGTTGGATGAATTGAGGCTGACTGAAGCAAAACTTGCACAAATCGATCAGTCGCTTCAGGCGGCGGTGTCGCGAGTTTGGAGCCTGAATATCTGGTCAGCCACGATGGTGCTCTCCATATCGTTACTGCTTGTCATCGTTTACAACCGGCGACTGCGCCATCGTTATCGACGTCACGCCGAACAGCTCAGAAATCAAATCGCCAGCGACCTGCACGACGACATCGGCAGCAATCTCGGCACGATCGGGCTACTCTGTGAATCGGTCTCCAAGGGCGACCTCACCAACAACGAACGTCGCTCGCTCAAAGACATTCGAGAAATTGCGATTGAGACGAGTGACGCCATGCGCGACATTCTCTGGATCATCGACCCAGCCTCAACTCGACTCGAGAATTTCGTCGGCCGACTGCGGAGCGTGACGGCCCGGCTGTTGACGGATCAGCAGGCTGTATTTAAAGCCCCAGAACACTTGCCCGAATGGGTCATTCCCTTGGCCTGGAGACGCAACGTTTTTCTCTCGGTCAAAGAAGTTCTGCACAATGCGGCGAAACACAGTCAGTGCGAAACAGTCGAAGTGTCCGTTGCGGTCGAGCGTAATCGGTTCGAAATGCGAATACACGATGACGGCATCGGCTTCGATCTGAACTCGCAAAAGCGCGGTTTCGGAATTCGCAACGTCGGGCGCCGACTTCGCGAACTGGGCGGCACCGTAGAATATGAACCCGTCGTTGGCGAGGGCACGACCGTGTTCCTTCAGGCCCCTTTGCCGTTGCAACTCAACACCAACTAAGGACTTGCCGCTGTGGCCAACAAATCAGAGCAAATATCAGTCTGGCTGGTGGAGGACAATGAACGCCTCCGCCGCACGCTGCGCGATGCCATCAACGACGCCGATGGCATTGAGTGCAGCGCGGATCACGGCAGTCTGGAATACGCCATGACCCACCTGAAGGACCATCCCGCGCCGCAAGTCTTGCTGCTCGACATCGGTCTGCCCGGCGTGGATGGCATTACCGGATTGCCGAAGTTGAAGGCCGCCGCACCGGATACACGGGTTGTCATTCTGACCGTGTTCGACGATCAAGATCGCGTGTTCCGAGCTGTTTGCGCCGGGGCCGACGGGTACTTGCTCAAGACATCCTCGATCGATCGAATCGGCGACGCGATCCGCGAAGTCGCCGCCGGCGGTGCCTCGATGAACCCCGAAATCGCCCGCAAAGTGCTCAACACCTTAACCAAGCAAAACACCAAGCATTCGGACACGATGCTGACCGAACGCGAGCAAGATGTGTTGAGGCTCGTCGTCCGCGGACTCACCAAGAAAGAAATCGCCCGCGAGCTCACCCTCAGTCCCCACACCGTCGACTCGCATCTACGCAACATCTATCAACGCCTTCACGTCAACAACCGAGCCGGCGCCGTCGCCGCCGCGCTGCGCGACGGCTTGATTTGAGCTAATTCAAGTGGCTGGATCATCCTGCGCTTCCTGACGCTGATTCACCAACGACACTCGTGGCTGGAATCGCTTCAAATGCCAGTCAAGAACGACAACTGCGGCTGGAAGCCCCAGCTACGTTGTTGGAAGCTGTAAGTGCTGTTCAGAAACAACAACTGCGCAACGTTGGCGCCCGATTCGCCAAACGGCGCACAAGAGCTAGTGCTGTGTTACAGCTTGGAATTGGGATCGACAATTCGTTTGGTCAACGCCCGCCACGGCGAATCGGGTGCGCCACCCTAAAACTAAGGCGTAACGCAGCACTAGTGCAGCGTCAACACTAAGAATTAGGATCCCAGTGTTTGTATCGTACGCCGCCAAGTCAAGTTACGCCGAAGCAACCCCCATTTTTGAAGTTGACGCGGCACTAGTCTGATTTTCTCACCGTGTGATAATGTCGTCGACCGTGCCGCCGGACGGAATCATCGGCAACACGTGGGCGGTGTAAGGAACTTGAATGTCGAGCACAAAAGGACCGTCGTAGTCGATCATCTCTTGCAGCGCCGCGCGCAGATCGCCGCGCTCGCGAACCGTGTTGGCGCCGCATCCGTAACCCTTGGCGATCGTGACGAAATCCGGATAACTCTCGATCGGATAATCCTCATCGCCTTGGCCCTCCGCCTCGCGGTGATGGGTGGGCCCCAAGTAAGTGTGAGCCCGGTTGCCTTTCATGAAGCGATCTTCCCATTGAACCACCATGCCCAAATGCTGGTTGTTCAGCAGCATCACTTTGACGGGAATGTTCTCGCAGTGCAGCGTTGCTAGTTCCTGAATATTCATTTGAAAACTGCCGTCGCCGTCGATGTCCACGACCAGCGCATCGGGATGAGCCACCTGGGCACCCATCGCAGCGGGCAAGCCAAAGCCCATCGTTCCCAATCCGGAACTCGACAGCCAAGTTCGAGGTTCGTCGAACTGAAAATATTGGGCACCCCACATCTGATGCTGACCAACGCCAACCGCCACGATCGTCTTTCGATCCTGTGTCAGCTCGGATAGCAATTCAATGGCGTGCTGCTGGCGAATTCCCGAAAATCCTTCGTCGTATTCATAGGGACTCTCCGACTTCCATTGCTTGCACTGCTTCACCCACGACTCAATGCTCCCGCTGGGCTCGACGATCGCGTTGAGCTGCTGCAGCGCTGTTTTGACGTCGCTGACGATCGGAATCTGAGCTGGCTTGTTTTTGTTCAGCTCGGATGGATCGATGTCGATGTGCACGATCTTCGCGCCCTTCGCGAACTCGGCCAACTTCCCTGTCACTCGATCGTCGAAACGAACTCCTAGAGCCAATAGCAAGTCGCATCCCTGCACGGCCTTATTGGCGTAGACGCTACCATGCATCCCAAGCATGTCCATCGAGAGCGGATCCGAGTTCGGAAAGGCACCCAGCCCCATGATCGTCATTGTCACCGGGGTGCCCGTCTTGTCGACAAGCTCGCGCAGTTCGGGACTCGCTTCGGATGCAATGATGCCGCCGCCGGCATAGATCAAGGGTCGCTTGGCTGACTTGATTGCCTCAGCCACCCGGCGAATTTGCTCGGCGCTCGCAACGCGATCGTCCAGGTAGTAACCCGGCAGATTCATCGGCTCGTCCCACACCGGCGAGAAAGCCTCTTCCTGAACGTCCTTTGGCAAGTCGATCAACACCGGACCTTGTCTTCCCGTCGTCGCAATATGAAACGCCTCACGGACGATACGAGCAAGATCTTTGACGTCGGTCACCAGATAGTGGTGCTTCGTAATCCCTCGGCAAACCTCGACGATGGGCGTCTCTTGAAATGCGTCCGAGCCAATGACGGGCGTTTTGACTTGCCCGGTGATCGCGACGAGCGGAATGCTATCGAGCTTCGCGTCGGCTATCGCCGTGACCAAATTCGTGGCACCCGGGCCGCTGGTCGCCATGCAAACGCCCGGCTTGCCGGTGGTCCGCGCGTACCCTTGAGCCGCAAAGGCACCGCCCTGCTCGTGCCTCGGCAAGATCGTGCGGATTTCGTTTTTGTACTTCGTCAGCGACTGATGCAACGGCATACTGGCGCCGCCGGGATACGCAAAAATCACCTCGACGCCGTGATTGAGCAGCGCTTGGACGAGAATGTCCGACCCCGACATGGGCTCAGTTGTGGTTGGTGTCGAAGTAGACGCCATGACATAAGTCCTCTGGTCTCTTGAGTTTTCGCCAATACGACGGCCTTGGCGAACCCGCTTTCTCGGAGATGTAGCTTGAGAACGCATTGGGTCGGCGGAGAGAAACGCGTCGAATGAGCCGGCCCCGAAGGTTTCAGCTTATGTCATCCGCCCGGAAAGTCCACACCAAACGCGTTGTATCGTGGTAGGCACGTTGGCCAGAACCTTGGGGAATCCCCGGTCGGGCATGAGTTGTCCTGGTGCAAACGTCCGACTACGCTGGCGGGCGGAAATTCGGTTTTGCGGAAATTGGGTGTGCCTGCGAATGAAAGAGTTACTTGCGATCGCCGTGGGAGGCGCCTTTGGGGCGGTCGGTCGCTACCTGGTCCGACTGCTGGCCGAACGTGTGGTCGGTCACGAGTTTCCCTGGGGCACGCTCGTCGCCAATATCGCCGGCTGCTTTCTGTTGGGAATCGTCGCAGCCCTCGGAATGGCTCGCCGAGATATCCCGCCTTACGTCCAACACGGGATCGGGATCGGATTCCTCGGCGCCCTCACCACGTTCTCCACTTTCGGCTTCGAGACGTTTCGCCATATCGAAGACGAGAAATGGGCGATGGCGTTCTCGAATATCGCCGCCAACCTGTTGATCGGACTGCTCGCCGTTTGGCTCGGATTGCTGCTCGGCAAATCCCTTTTCGGCACCGCACTGCGTTAAGGTCGACGCTTAACGTTGAATCTGATTCACCGAACGAGCAAGCTTGTTGGGGTCTGACAATTTGCACTTTGCATTCCCTACTTTGCACTAGCGAGGTGAGTCCGTTGCCCCGAAGGGGCAGTCGCCCGTCAAGACTCAAAGCTAAAGCGCCGGCAACTGAAAGCTGGACGATCTGCGAGGCCCGTGGGGTCGTGGTCCCGGCCCTCAACGTGTCGGTTCATTTGGCCAGTTGCGGCGCCAAGAATCGACCGGTGTGATTGTCTTGGATCTCGGCGATCGCTTCGGGAGGCCCTTCGGCCACGACATGACCGCCCGCCTCGCCGCCTTCCGGCCCAAGATCGATCAGCCAATCCGCACATTTGATCACGTCCAGATTGTGCTCGATCACGACCACCGTGTTTCCGCGATCGACCAGCTTGCTCAACACCTCTAGCAGCTTGCGAATATCGTCGAAGTGTAAGCCTGTCGTCGGCTCGTCGAGCAAGTAAAGCGTCTTGCCCGTATCGACTCGAGCCAATTGGGTGGCGAGTTTAATACGTTGAGCCTCGCCGCCAGAGAGCGTGGTCGATGGTTGACCCAGTTTGACGTATCCAAGACCGACGTCGACGAGCGATTCGAGCAAGCGATGGATTTGAGCAAAGTTTTCGAAGAACTCACAAGCGTTTCCGACCGACATCTCCAGTACGTCCGCAATCGACTTGCCTCGATATCTCACTTGCAGAGTCTGTCGATTGAAGCGCTTGCCATTGCACTGGCCGCAGACAACGTACAAGTCGGAGAGGAAGCTCATTTCGATCTTCTGAGTTCCCTGACCCTGGCAAGCTTCGCAACGACCGCCTTTGACGTTGAAGCTAAAGCGACTCGTTTTGTAGCCGCGTTGTTTCGCGTCTCGAGTGCCCGCGAAGACTTTGCGAATCTCGTCGAAGACGCCTGTGTAGGTCGCCGGATTACTGCGCGGCGTGCGACCGATCGGGGATTGATCGATCTCGATCACTTTGTCGATCTGACTTACGCCGCGCAATCCCGAGTGGGGTCCTGGTTTGGGACCGACGCCGCCCAGTCGGCGCTTTAGCGCGCGGGCCATCGTCTCGTTGATCAGCGAGCTTTTCCCGGATCCGCTGACGCCGGTCACGCAAACAAGCGCGCCTAGCGGGAATCGCACATCGATGTCTTTCAAGTTGTTCGTCGAAGCGCCCGTTAACTGCAGCGATCGCGACTTCGCCGTTCGTCGACGTGTCTTGGGTACTTCGATACGCTTTGCGCCGCTGAGGTACTGACCGGTGATCGATTTCGAATCGGCCGATACTTCGCTCGGTGTCCCCAACGAAACAATCCTTCCTCCCAGCTCGCCCGCGCCCGGTCCCATGTCGATCAGTTGATCCGCTTCCAGCATCATCGACTCATCGTGTTCCACGATCAGCACGGTGTTTCCGAGCTGCTGCAGGTCGCGCAAGGCACCGATCAATCGATCGTTGTCTCGAGGGTGAAGTCCGATCGATGGTTCGTCGAGCACATAGCAAACTCCGACTAGCGAAGAACCAATACTTGTCGCCAATCGCACTCGCTGTAACTCGCCGCCGCTAAGCGTGTCGGCTGGACGATCCAGAGTCAGATAGCCGACGCCGACTTTATCGAGGAAGGCGAGTCGTTTTGAAATCTCTTCTAGCAGCGGTTTGGCGATCGGCAAATGAGACGGATCAGGTTCGATTTGATCGAAGAACTCGCGAGCTCGCTCGACCGACAACGCGGTCATCTCTTGAATCGCCAGCCCAGCGTAACGAACGCTCGACGCCTCTTTTCTCAGGCGCGAGCCATTGCACTCCAGACACTGCACCTCACCACGAAACGCCGCGAGCTGCTCTTGCTTGGATTTCTTTGTCGACGTGGCCAATTCCTTTTCCAGAGCAATCACCAGCCCGTCGAATTTGGAATTGTGGCCGTGAAAGAGCTTCTCCAACAGTTGCGGTTTCCACTCCGATAGCGGGACATCCCAGCTGAAACCTTTCAGCTTGGCCAAACTCGACAACTCGCCTAGACGCTTCTTAAGCGCGGCGGCCGTCAGATTTCTCCAGGGCGCGATCGCCCCGTCATCGATAGAAAGCGAGTGGTCTGGCGCGATCAACTCGGGATCGAACTGTCGCTTGACGCCAAAACCTTCACATTCCTGGCAGACTCCATACGGGCTGTTGAAGCTGAATGTCCGAGGCTCAAGCTCCTCGTAGCTGATTTCGCACGTCGGACAGGCGTAGAGCGTGCTAAACAGTTTGTCGATCCACGTGCCTCGCGGATTTTTCTCATCCGTTTTCTTTTCGTCGAGGTAACAAATCGAGCAAAGGCCGTCGCCATATCGCAGCGCCAGCTGAAGCGACTCGGCGACGCGACTGCGCACTCCGGCTCGGATGATCACGCGATCGACAACCGCGTCGATGTGATGGGTCTTGCGCGGTTCGAGTTCCGGCAAGCTCTCCATGTCGTAGATCTCGTTGTCGATCCGAGCTCGAACAAATCCCGCTTTGCGTATCCGCGCCAAGACATCTTTGTGGGCACCGCGACGACCGCGCACTAAAGGCGCCAGGATCATCGTCTTGGAGCTTTCGGGCAATTGCATCAATCGCTCGTGTATCTGCTCCAGCGAAAACTGTTGGATCGGCGAACCGCATCCGTAACATTCCGGTTCGCCAAGCCGCGCCATAAGCAGGCGCAAATAATCGTAGACCTCCGTCACCGTCGCGACCGTGCTCCGCGGATTATGACTCCCGGGCCGCTGGTCAATGCAGATGGTCGGCTGCAGCCCGTCAATGAAATCGACATCGGGTCGCTCGAGCTGATGGAGAAACTGTCGAGCGTAAACGGAAAGGCTTTCGATGTACTGGCGTTGTCCTTCGGCGTACAGCGTGTCGAACGCCAGGCTGCTCTTCCCAGATCCGCTGGGACCCGTGATGACCACCAGTTTGCGACGCTCGATGTCCAGGTCAACGTCTTTGAGATTGTGGACCCTGGCACCGCGAATACGAAGGCGCGGCGAACGCCCATTCGAGCTGGGCGCAACAGAAACCGGGGCACTCGGCGACTCGTGCGGCATAGAGACGCTATCGGATGAACAATGATCCTAGGACCAGTCGCCCGGATTCCGGCTCGTCACCGTTCCCTCTACGTCAAGCGCCGACAAGAGGACGAGACAAACCAATGTTGTCAATCGAGGCAGCTAGCGGGCGGCGATGCCCCTAGGGTCTGTTTTGGTCAGTTAACAAACCACTTAGCCTACCATTGCCACATCATCATTGCGAGCCATTGGTTCAAACGCCATCGGCCAGACTGGCACTAACCGCGACTCCGCTATCGCTTTAGATAGACCCTACGCATGAATACCCTGCGCATGAGCGACTATGGCTCAACGCACATTGCAGTGGAGCGGCGCAAGTCGAATGAGTTATACTTGAACACCGAAATCCGAGGATGCCGCACCCACAATGGTTGGCCGGATTGCTTAGCCGAACACGGAATTTTTGAGCGTGCTCCGAATTACCGGCAAACGAAACGCGAGTGAGCCGAGTTGCGGCGGGCGAAACGTCTTCCGGCGCTCGCTTCTTCAAGCTGGCGTTCTCGGCGGAGGACTTTTCGGCGGCATGGGCCTTGCGGACTTGTCGCGACTGCAAGCCGAAGGCGCCGTCTCGGCGAATCATGACACGAACGTGATTCTCTTTTGGCTCAGCGGCGGACCGGGACATATGGAGACCTGGGATCCCAAGCCGAACGCGCCGACCGAATTCCGAGGACCTTTCGGCGCGATCCCTACGAGCGTTCCTGGAATCGAGTTTGGCGAGCTACTTCCGCAGACCGCCGGCTTGATGGAACACTTGGCCGTGTTGCGATCCGTCAACCACGGTTCGGGAGACCACACGAAGGGCAACCACTGGATGTTGACCGGCTTCGAGGGCCCGGCTTTCAACGCGCCCGACAACCGCGTTCAGAAACGGCCGTCGATTGGATCGGCGACGGCCCGCTTGCGAGGCGCCAACCGAGCGGGCATGCCGCCGTACATCGGCGTTCCGCACTTGCGAGGCGGGACGGACAATTTGTTTCATTACGCCGCGTATCTTGGCGGCGGCCACAATCCATTTGTCGTCAATTCCGATCCGAACACGTCAAGCTACGCGGTGCGAAATCTCTCACTGCCGAAAGATCTCTCGCTGAGCCGATTGGAGAGTCGGCGCGAATTGCTCGAGTCGTTTGATCGAGCCACGCGTCAGCTCGAACCCGGCATGTCCGATCTCGACAAACATTTGCAGAACGCCTTCGAACTGCTCTCAAGCAAAGGTGTGCGGGAAGCATTTGACATTTCGGCGGAAGCGACGAAGACTCGCGACGATTACGGCCGCCACACGTTTGGGCAAAGCGCTTTGCTAGCGCGACGACTGGTCGAACGAGGCGTGACGTTTGCGACGGTCAACTGTGTCCCTTGGGATCATCACGGTTCAGCCAATCGACTGCAAACCGAAGAAGGCGCGAACCTACTCATCCCGCCGCTCGACCAAGCCATGGCGGCTCTGATTCGCGACCTCATCGACCGAGGCATGTACGAGAAGACTCTTATTGTCGCGATGGGCGAATTTGGGCGCACGCCGCGAATGAACAAGTACGCCGGTCGAGATCACTGGGGGCGGACTTTCAGCGTTCTCATGGGCTCAGGCGGGATGCGAATGGGGCAAGTTGTCGGGCGCTCAAACGAACGCGGCGAACGCGCCATCGAAAGACCGCTCACTCCGCAAGACGTCGCCGCCACGATCTACCATCACCTCGGCATCGACGCCCGCAACGTCACCTTCCGCGACCGTCTCGATCGACCGATGTATCTGCTCGATTCCGGCCAACCGATTCGCGAACTGTTGTAAGCAACCGCGGGCCCTAACGATGTCGTCTCGCGGAGCTGGAGAAGAGGCGGGCGACTGCCAAAAGAGACACGCAACTACTTCAAATGTTCGAACGACTCTCCGGTGGCCTCACCGGTCTTCTCTGACTCGACGGTGTTGTCTGATCGCGGATCCACCGCGCAGCTGCCGCTCACTCACGTCTCGACGCCGAGCTTGGGCAGGACCCAGGCGTTCAGCACGAACCAGAAGGCGACAAATCCGACGAAGAATGCTATCTCCTTCATTTTGTTTCTCCTCTTTCCGGTTTTTGTCATTCGCGCAAGAAGCGAGCTTCGATGCAATCCATAATGCCGGCCAAGTGAGGCTCGGCGATTTGGTAATAGACTCTTCGTCCCTCGCGCTCGCTGCTCAGAAATCCGCTTCGCTGCATCAGTCTCAAATGTTCTGACGCCACGTTGTTCGGCACGTCGCAATCTTCGGCAATCTGCCCGACCGTAAATCGCCCAAACAGTAACAACTGAATGATCCGCAGTCGGGCGGGATGAGCCAACGTCCGCAAGCACTCGGCCGCCTCGCCCAGCGCTTCCGGATTGCCCTCGGGCGGTGCCAGCGACGTTCTCGCCGCGACCTTCTTCGTCGTCCTCTTCCTCGACTGCGTCGCTCGTTTGGCGGCCATCCCAGCTCATCCTCCTATATATCACTATATCGTAATGTTACGATATTTCAATGAACAATTCTTCTCGGCGAGTATCGTTTGACCTCAAAGTCAGTCGGTGGGAGGAGGAGATGAGTCGTTGAGCAGGATTTGCTGGCCGCAGTTGAGACAGTTGACCCAGCGGCCGAGCAGCTTCTTCTGATAGCGACCGGCGTGATGGCAGAACGGACAGGTCTCCGCCAGTTCATCGTCGGCCAGCTCATCATCGGCCAGCCGTTTCGGCGCTGCACCGCTCGAATCGGTTTCAACTGACTCGGATTGGGCGGTCGAGCGTTTCGTCGCGCCGCTTGGATCCCAGCGGTAGTCGAGGCCGAGCCAGACGGATCGAGCGTAGCGGTGAAACCAGATCGGAAAGACAACGGCGAAAATGATGGCCGGCGGCAGCAACCGCGTGTAGGGCGTGCCGGTCAGCAGCAAAGGCATGCAGACAGCGAGCACCAGACCGCAAGTGAGTCCATAATTCACGTAGATCGAGCCGAGGTAGAAACCGGGCTCCCGCTCAAAATCATAGCCGCACTCGCTACAACTCGAGTGAGCTCGCCACCAATCCTTGAGAAACTTCCCCTGGCCGCATGCGGGGCAGCGAAGGCGGAGACACCGAGTGATGACCGTTCTATAATCGCGGGATGACGACGCGTCCGCGTTCACTTGTTGACTCCCGCTTGTTGAGGTAATCCGATGTTGCAGAAACCGACGGGCCTGTATTGGCGCGGCGTATCCGCTGGTGCCATTCTCTGCTTGGCGTGGGCCTTGCTGGCTCCAACCTCAGCTGCGTTTGGGCAGAGTAAGAAAGCAACCAGGAAGAAAAAACAAGCTACCACTCCGCTCAAGTTCACCGGCGCGAAACCGCTCGTCTTCAAAAAAATCGGCGACGTCGAACTCTACTTGTACCTGTTCACTCCGGCCGGACACAAGGCGGAGGACAAGACGCCGGCGATCGTTTTCTTTTTTGGCGGCGGCTGGAACGGAGGCACTCCGGCTCAATTCTCTGAACACTCGCAATACCTCGCGTCACGCGGGATGGTCGCGGCGGTGGCCGACTACCGAGTCGCTTCGAGGCACAAGACGACACCGTTCGAATGCGTCAATGACGGCAAGTCGGCGGTTCGTTGGCTTAGGCAAAATGCGTCCCGCTTCGGAATCGACCCCGAGCGAATCGCTGCCGGCGGTGGCTCGGCGGGAGGCCATGTGGCGGCGGCAACGGGAAACCTGCCGACTCTCGACGACCCAAACGACAACTTGAAAATCAGCTCGAAACCAAACGCCCTCGCTCTGTTCAATCCCGTCTACGACAACGGACCCGAGGGATACGGATACTCGCGAGTCAAAGATCGGTACCGCGAGATCTCGCCGATGCATAACATTCGCAAAGGCGCGCCGCCGACTATCGTCTTTCTCGGCGACAAAGACAAACTGATACCCGTCTCGACCGCCAAGGCTTATCAAAAGAAGATGGAAGCGGTCGGTGCCCGCTGCGATCTACACGTTTACGAAGGCCAACCCCACGGTTTCTTCAATCGTTCGAAAAGCAAGAAACACTTTCTCGATACGGTACGTGAGATGGATCGCTTCTTCGGCGAGATCGGATACCTTCAAGGCGAGCCGACCATCGACGAGTGGAAAGCGCCCAAGTAGGCAACGATCGCAGGCGCCATTAAAGGCTGGGCAACATCACGTGTCGACACGCTGACGAGAACTTTGAAACAACAACAACTCGCAAGGTAAGGATGCAGTATGCAGACGATTGAGGCGGAAGTCATTCTTCGACCGGAGCAGGATCAATTGCAATTCCTCCCGGAAGGCCCCTGCCAGTTGAGTCCCGGCGTTGTCAGCTGGGTGGCGATTCAGCACGGCGGCGATTCGCCGATCGGCTCGATCAACGTGTTGTCGCTCGGAGACCGAAACAACCGAAGCGTGGCGCTGACCGGACGCCCGGGGTTTGCGTTTCCAACCGATCAATCGGATGAGTTTATCGTCGGACTCGAGCGACACGTTGAGCGAGTCAACTTGTCCACGGGGGAGAGCGAAGTTCTCTCGGACGAAATTGACGCCGATGTCGAAGGGACCATCATCAACGACGGCGTCGCATTCGACGAAGGCCTCGTGTTCGGTTGTAAGGATTTGAAATTCGCTGAGAAGAAAGCGGGGCTCTACCTCTGGCGCTCCGCAGACGGCGAGACGATTCGGCTTCGCAACGACCAAACCTGTTCGAACGGCAAAGTGATTCGGCGAGCCGACAATGGCTGGACTCTGCTCGATATCGATACGCCGACCCAGAAGGTCGTCCGCTACTCGCTCGACGTCGAAGCGGGCGTCTTAAGCGAGCCAGAAACGATGCTCGACCTGACTTCGTATTCGATGTTTCCCGACGGGATGATCGGCACGCCGGATGGAAAGAGCGTGATCATTGCCTTTTACAATCCCAACGACGCGCCGTTCGGAGTCGCCCGACAATACAACTTGGCAAACGGCGAAATCGAGACCGAGTGGCGTTGCCCTCGCTCGCCTCAAGTCACCTGTCCTCAGCTGGTCGAACACGAAGGACGCCTCCGTCTCATACTCACCACGGCCGTCGAGCACATGTCGGATGAACGGCAGGCGGTACACGACAACGCGGGCTGCCTGTTCATCGCCGAGACAGGATTTGCGACAGACGCCGGCTAACGGGACGCTGGCTAACGGGTGCGACTTCGAATCAACACACACGAATTCACTCAACACAAACGGATGAGCTCATGAATTTCCGCTTGGTATTGCCGATCGTATTCGCCGTCGCATTTGTGTTGAGCCCTCTCGCTTACGCGGGCGGCGTCGAGCCTCCGGAAACGCCGGCCGGAGTCTGGCGATATCCGCCCGAGATGCCTGGCGCCGACGTTCAAGCGTACAAGCAAATCGGGGATGTGACTCTCAACGCCTACATGTTCAACCCTGTCGGGCACTCTCCTAGCGACCAGCGGCCGGCGGTTGTCTTTTTCTTTGGAGGAGGCTGGAAGGGCGGCACGCCTGGGCAGTTTTACGCTCAGTGCAAATACTTGTCCGAGCGAGGCATTGTGGCGATGACGATGGACTATCGCGTCCTCAGTCGGCACGGAGTCCCCGCATCGGCGTGCGTCAGCGACGCCAAGTCGGCCATCCGTTGGGTGCGTTCGAATTCAAAACGATTGGGAGTCGACCCGAATCGCATCGTCGCGGCGGGCGGATCGGCGGGCGGCCATCTGGCGGCGGCAACCGCGCTGGTTCCCAAGCAGGATGAAGAGGACGAGGACCACCAAATCGCGTCGACTCCAAACGCACTTGTCTTGTTTAATCCCGCGGTACAGCTCGCCGCGTTTGGAGACTTCAGTCCTTTTGAAAAGGCCACACTCGCCGACATCGCCGAGCGAACTGGAGGCGACCCGATCGCGATTTCTCCGATCCACCATGTGCGCAAGGGTCTGCCGCCGACGATTATCTTTCACGGAACGAACGACGACGCTGTGCCGCATTCGACCGTTGCTCGCTTTACCAAAGAGATGAAGCAACTCGGAAATCGCTGCCAACTAGTTTCGTTCGACGGTCAGCCGCATGGGTTTTTCAATCCCGGTCGTGGCGGTTCCAAGAAATCGAAAGCGGCAGCTGTCGCCAACTATCGCGAGACGATGAGGCATTGCGATCAATTTCTGATCTCACTGAAGTACCTCACCGCTCGACCGTCCGCCGACTTCCCAGACTCACTGACTGGCAAGCTCGATATCGTCTACGCTCGCAACGGAGATCGCGCGATGCGAATGGATGTGTTCGCTCCAAAGAATCGCAAGCAAGACTTGCTGCCGGCGATCTTGGTGGTTCACGGCGGCGGGTGGCTCAAGGGCGACAAAGAAAAATTTCGACCGCTCGCGATTGAGTTGGCATCGCGCGGATTCGTCACGGCCGCTGTCGAGTATCGGCTGGGCGGCGAGAGTCTGTTTCCCGCCGCAATACACGACTGCAACGCGGCCGTGCGATACTTGCGAGCAAACGCCAAATCGCTCGGAATCGACCCCGATCAAATCGGCGCTGTCGGCGGATCGGCCGGCGGGCATTTGGTGGGCCTGATAGCGGCTGGCTCCGACGTCGAAGCGTTTCAGGGCAATGGCGGCAACCAGGATTTTTCGTCACGATTGCAAGCGGCTATCGTGCTCGCCGGGCCGCTCCAATTGGCGACAGGACCCGTCGCCGATCGATCTCGGAAAGAACCTCAAAAATCGAACGCCAACAAATGGTTGGGGAAGACGGTCGACGAGGCACCTGAGCTTTACAAGTTGGCGTCCGCAACGACACACCTCAGCAAACAGTGTCCGCCCATCCTGTTCATGGCTGGCGAATTTGACAAGCCGGAACGGAACCAGGCCACTCGCGAAGCGCTGAGTCAGCTGGGAGTCGAGACCGGAATCGTCGTCGTGCCCGGCGGCAAACATGGCTGCTGGAATCGCCATCCTTTCTTTCTGCCGATGATCGACGAGATGCATCAGTTCTTGTCACGAACACTGCGTTAGCGCTGGGGATGACCCTGACGGACGAATAGATGGCACGCTGAGACGCGGAGAGCGCGAAGACGAATGCGCTACCGACACTCTTCGCGCGATCCTTCATCATTCCTTGTTCGATATTCGATATTCCTTTTCCTTCTTTCCTTCCTCGTTCCACTTCGCCTCAATTTGCGGCCTTGCCGGCGGCGACGGGTTAAACGAATCCGCAAGATTCTTTTCTTCCGTATCCTGTCAATCATGTTGATCCTGTCTCGTTGTTCTGGACAGGATTTACATGATTGACGGCATGAAGAAAGGAGACGATCGCCTTCGTGCTGACATTGACGGACGAAAAGAAGGCACGCTGAGACAAACCGGTCAACCAACGGTTCGTCCCGTACGCCGCGTTCCGCCCGTCGCCTGGCAAGAGACCCCGACCGCTAGTCGATCCCAAGACACGAGTGGCCGAAATGCGGCACCAGATGCTCAAGCGTCAGCTTGAGATGCTGAAGAACAGTCAAGATGAGAAGACGAAAAGCTGATCGACGATTTTATCAAGCAAATCGACTGATCGTCCACTGATATTTTGGCGATTCCGTATGGAGTTTGGCTGCGCATTTGTGCAGATACACGGCACGGCCATTCTCCCAGCGGGCGCGAGCAAGTACGGTTGCCAAACTCGATCCGCCAGCCGACTCGTCAACGCCGCTTCGTTTTGCGACAATCTTAGAATCGCCAACCGCGAGTTCATATCCAAGCAACGATTCGCTTGGACCCTACCGATCTCAGCTCTGAAAGGCAACGCACCGTGCTCTTTCACCCTCACGCCGCTCGGCCGCTCCGTCGCCTGTTGTCGCTGCTCTTCGTCGCGGGCGCCTGTGCGTTTGTGATGTCGGGATTGCCCCAGCTTCGCGAGTCTCGTGCTGCCGATTCGGAAGTCGCGACTTGGCCGACCTACATGCACGACGCCCAGCGAAGCGGTCTCACAAACCACTCGCTCGCTATGCCTCTTGAATTGCGTTGGGTGCACCGCGTTCGCAGAAAGCCTCAGCCGGCCTGGCCGCTTCCGGCCAAGCAAGACTTCTGGCACGGCAAGACCGACCTTCGACCTCGAGCCGGATTTGATCGAGCGTTTCACTTGGTGTCCGATGGTGAGCGAGTCTTCTTCGGTTCGTCAGCTGACGATCAGTTGCGCGCGGTCGACCTGGAGACTGGGAAGGTCAGTTGGAGTTTCTTTGCCGAAGGTCCTGTTCGCCTTGCGCCGACGATCGCCGACGGACGTGTCTATTTTGGCTCCGATGATGGCCGAGTCTATTGCCTTGACGCCGACACGGGTCGTTTGCATTGGCGGTTTGACGCCAGTGAAGAACGGCGAGTCATTCCGGGCAACAGCCGACTGATCTCCACCTACCCGGTTCGCACAGGCGTGCTGGTGAAAGATGGCGTCGCGCGGTTCGCGTCGGGTGTCTTTCCAGCTCAAGGCGCCCAGCAGTTTGCGGTCAACGCGCGAGACGGCAAGCTGTTGGCAAAAGGCAAACTCGCTTTTTCGCCGCAGGGCTACATGCAAATGAAGAACGGCTCGCTGCAAGCCGCCCAAGGCCGCTCGCCTCAGAAGCAAGTTGTGCGACTGCCTGAGGAGGAAGGCAAGGCGAAACCGAGCGGGACCGCCGCACCGACGTCCACCGAGTTTCGGCACGCGGCAATTCGCGCGGGCGAAATCGATTTTCGCGGCGGAGATGGATTGGTCGCCGCTTTTGCGAAAGGAAAGAGCGAGCCGATTTGGAAAGCGACGGTCGACGGCCAAGCTCACTCGATCGCAGTCGCCAATGGTTGCCTACTCGTTAGCACCGACGAAGGTGCGATCTACTGTTTCGAACAAGCAAATCCCAGCCCCAAATCGTCGAGGCCGTTGTCGGTCGATTTGCGAAGCACCGCCGAACCGTTCGCCTGGCGCGACACGGCGGAACAGATCGAGTTCGAACGGATTGCAAATAGAGTCTCGCAACGAGTCGATTCGCCTGCCGGCTACTGTCTGGTGCTCGGTGGCGACGCGCGACTCGCCTATTCGCTCGCCAAGGCCACCCCGCTTCGCATCGTTTCGCTGCAAGCGGATCCGGAACGCGCCGAGTTAATGCGACGCCAACTTGACGCCGCTGGAGTGTACGGCTCGGTCGTTGTTCACGTCGCGACCGAAAATCGTCTCCCCTACGCGACGCGACTGTTCAATCTGGTCGTCTACGTGTCGTCCGATCGCGCGTGGCCCGTCACCGACGCCGCGATGCTCATCCGGCCCGCCGGCGGACTGGCAATCGACTTGGATGTTCGTGATGTTTCGAAAGAACAAAAGCAAACTCGCGAGGCGCAATGGCGAGCCAACTTGAAAGAGGATTTGACCGTCGTATCGGACTCGGCCAACAACGCGCCTTTGATCTTGCATCGCAGCCCGCTTGCCGGCGCAGGTGAGTGGACCCATATGTATGGAAACGCATCGAACACGGCCTGCAGCGACGACCGCTACGTTCGAGGTGAAATGGACTTGCAGTGGTTCGGCCCGCCCGGACCGCGCGAAATGGTCGACCGTCATCACCGCGCCACTCCGCCGCTCTATAGCGATGGCCGACTGTTTGTACCGGGAAACGAGACGGTCTATGGAGTCGACGCGTACAACGGTGCCGTGTTGTGGCAAACCGATTTGGCCCATTTCCGCCGAGTCGGCGCGCCGCGGGACGGAGGCAACTTGGCCGCGACGCCAGACACTCTGTACGCCGTCGCTAAAGATCGTTGCTATGGCCTGTCTGCCGGCGACGGCACGCAAACCAGATCGTTCGCTACTCCGACCAGCTCGACGAACGGCGCGCGTGATTGGGGATTCGTCGCTGCCATCGGCAAGGGCCTGTATGGCTCGACCACTCAACCAGGTGCATCGCGGAGCGACCACGATCGCCAGCAGATTGCCGGGACGTATTACGATTTCGTTCCCATTGTGGTCAGCGACAGCCTGTTCCGGTTCGATCGTCAAACGGGCGACAAGCAATGGCATTACGAGCCGCGCGGCGCCGTGCTCAATCCGACGATATCCATCGGGCCAAAACATCTCTATTTCGTTGAGAGCCGCAACGCCGATACGATCGACGCCAAGCACAAGGGACGAGTGGGGCTGAAGTCTTTTTTTGAAAACGGCTCCGATCTCGTGGCGCTCGATCGCGACTCGGGCAAGGTGGCGTGGAGACGAGACATCGACTTCTCGAAAATCCAGCATCACCTCTATCTCGCATACGCGAAAGAGAAGCTCGTCTCCGTCGGAACTCGAAACGAAAAGACCGGCAACCGCAATACCGTTCGATACGATGTCACTGTCTTCAACGCTCAGGATGGCGAGCCGATTTGGTCCAAGACGCAGCAAGGCGCCAATGCCGGCGGCAGCCATGGCGAACAGGATCACCACCCGGCCATCGTTGGCGATTTGATTCTGCAGGAACCGTACGCCTACAATCTTCAAACGGGCGAGCGCCGCAAGGATTGGCGTTTCGCTCGCAACGGCCATGGATGCGGCACCGTATCGGCCAGCGCCTCGGCATTTTTCTTCCGAGCCGGCAATCCGACGATGTGCGATTTGACAACGGGCAAGAACAGCAAGATCAACGCCGTCAGTCGGCCCGGTTGTTGGATCAACATCATTCCGGCCGGCGGACTTCTCCTCATCCCAGAAGCCAGCAGCGGCTGCACATGCAATTTTCCCGTGCAAAGCTCGATGGCCTTCGCGCCAGTTGAAAAACGTTGAACACTTCATTGAATTACGACCAACACATCGTCCGCCGCCTCGCAGCTCTGCTTCTGTTGCTCACGGCCTCGGCTCAGACCCGCGCGAACGACATTGACTTTGCGCGCGACATCCAACCGATCTTGGCCGACAAGTGTTTTCATTGCCACGGTCCCGACTCGTCGAATCGTGAGGCCGATTTGAGGCTCGATGACGAAGCGTCGGCAAAGTCCGATCGCGACGGCGACTTTGTGATCAAGCCTGGCCAACCTCAAGCCAGCCTCTTGGTGCAACGCATTTCCAGCGACGATGAAGACCTGGTGATGCCGCCGGCCGATTCCGACCGCCATCTGACAGACCGCGAGAAGGAGACGCTCAGAAAGTGGGTCGAGCAGGGCGCTGTTTGGCGCCGTCACTGGGCGTTTGAAACACCCATTCGTCCGCAGCCGGCGAAATCGCCCGACGACAAATGGTCGCGCGGCGACATCGATCGCTTCTTACTCGATCGCATGAAAGCCAAAGGCTGGAAGCACTCGCCGCGGGCAACCAAGTACGAGTTGATTCGGCGAGTCACGTTTGATTTGACCGGACTCCCTCCGACATTGAAGGAGCTCGATGATTTCCTCGCCGACAAAAACGCAAATGCGTTTGAGCGAGTCGTCGATCGTCTCCTAAAATCGCCTCGCTATGGCGAACACATGGCCCGAGCATGGCTCGACGCGGCTCGCTACGCCGATACGGATGGCTATCAAAACGACGGCCCGCGTTCGATGTGGCGTTGGCGCGATTGGGTGATTGACGCCTACAACCAAGGCATGCCTTTCGATCAGTTTACGATCGAGCAGCTCGCTGGCGACCTGCTGCCTGACGCCACGATGCAGCAGCGGCTGGCGACCGGATTCAATCGCAACCACCGATACAATTCCGAAGCCGGCCTCGTGCTCGAAGAGTTCCTTTTGGAGAACGCCGTCGATCGAGTTGATACGACGTCGACCGTTTGGATGGGTCTGACGATGGGTTGCGCCCGCTGCCACGACCACAAGTACGACCCATTCAACCAGCAAGAATATTATCAATTGGTCTCGTTCTTTGACAACGTTCCCGAATCGGGTCGGGCGGTCAAGTTTGGAAACTCTGAGCCGTGGTTGCTCGCACCTACGAAGGTACAACAGGAGCGTTTGGCGCAGTTGGATTCCGAGTTGGCGAAAGCCACGAGCCAAATGCGTGACAAGCTGAGCACCCTCGATCGAGAAATCGACGTCTGGTCCGCTCAACTTGCGGGTGCCGACAAGGGTTCGTTAGAGTCGTTCGCGCCCGCGATTGCTGACGGGCTCGTGCATCATTATCAGTTTGACCAGAAGGACGCTCGAGTCGGCGGTAAAAAGCAAGCGGCCGCATTGGCGCCGGGGCCAATCGGCAAAGCTCTGCAGTCGGACGGAGAAACGGCGACGATCCTCAAAGACTCGATGGCCCTGCATTGTCAGAACCGGTTTTCGATTTCGTTTTGGCTCTACATCGATGACTCGCCCAACGGCGTCATCCTTTCGCAACAAGCCAACAACACGCGAAGACCCGGACTGGCGGTCGAGCTCGCTGACGGCCGGCTGGAGGTCTACTTGATCACACGATGGATCGCGGGCGTTGGCGCTGTCGAGACACAAACGTCATTGCCAAGTAACGCTTGGGTTCACGTTGCCCTGACCAATGACGGCAGCCAAAGTGCAACGGGAATGAAAATCGCCATCAATGGCAAGTCTGTCGCGACGGACATTTTGCACAACACCAACAGCAACACGGGCGGCGCCGGAAAAAGCCCGATTCGATTCGGCAAAGGCGTACAGGGCAAAGCTTTTCGCGGGCGAATTGACGATTTGCGTTTCTACCGGCGAACGCTGTATGCAGACGAAATCAAACAAATCGCCCACGAAGACGATATTGCGAAACTGGCGTCTCAATGGAAACAGCTTGCCTCAGCCGATCGCGACATCGTTCGCGGCTGGTTTTGGGAACACAAAGCATCGACCAACTTGAGGAAGTTTTGGAAAGCGAGAGAGAGCAAACGCGCCGAATGCCAAAAGTTTCGCGACTCGTTGCCGACGAGCATGGTGATGGCGGAAACCGATCCGCCTCGACCAACCTTCGTGCGCGAGCGCGGCGAATACCTTCGCAAGAAGCAAATGGTCAAACCCGCGACGCCGTCGTCGCTTGGCAGTCTCAAGGGATATGCTCCCAACCGGCTCGGTTTTGCCAAGTGGTTGGTGAACGGGCAGCATCCATTGACGGCACGTGTTGCTGTGAATCGGTACTGGCAACAGTTCTTTGGTTCTGGGCTTGTCCGCACAGCCGAAGATTTTGGAGTGCAGGGCGAGACGCCGAGCCATCCCAAACTGCTCGACTGGCTTGCCACGGAATTCGTGACAACCGGTTGGAATATCCAAGCGATACAAAAGCAAATTGTGATGAGCGCTGCGTATCAACAATCGTCGCGAACCGATAAAGCTGGGATCGAACGGGACCCGGCCAACACGTTGATTACCCGCGGACCTCGGCAACGACTCTCGGCACACGAACTTCGCGATCAAGCTTTGTACCTGGGCGGCTTGCTCGTCGAAAAACGTGGTGGTCCTTCGGTGAGCCCGTATCAGCCAGCTAATCTGTGGCGTGAAATGAGCAACATGACGTATCGTCAATCGAAGGGCGATGATCTCTACCGGCGAAGTTTGTACACGATTTGGAAACGCACCGTCGCGCCGCCTAGCCTGGCTGTCTTGGACGCGGCCGACCGCGAGAGCTGCATTGTGAGAGCCAAGAGAACGAACACGCCGCTGCAGGCTCTTACATTGATGAACGAGACCGCGTTCGTCGAATCGGCTCGCGCTCTGGCCGAGAGAATGCTGAAACAGGGTGGAGACGATCCGATCGGTTTTGGTTTCCGCATGCTCACTTCCCGCAATCCGACGTCGGCCGAACGCCGCATCTTGGAATCGGCGCGTGACGACGCTGAGAAGGCTTTCGCGAAAGACGCGGCGGGTGCAAAACAGTTGATCGCAATAGGCAGCTCAAAACCAAGCGCTAAGCTTGATCCAACGACATTGGCGGTCCACACCGTGCTCGCCAACCTGATGCTCAACCTCGACGAAGTTATTAGCAAACAATAACCAACCGACGAATTAACGATGCATAGCGAACCAATGAACGACGCCAATTGTCTGAACCGTCGCCGCTTTCTCGGAACGGCCGGCGGCGGAGTTGCGGCTGCCGCCTTGACGACGTTGCTCAACTCCGATTCCGCTGAGGCTGCCGTCCGCAAGGCTCACTTCGCCCCGCGCGCAAAGCGAGTGATCTATCTGTTTCAATCGGGCGGCCCGCCTCAGATGGACCTCTACGATTACAAACCGCACCTCGACAAAGTTCACAGCCGGGAAGTGCCTGAGTCGGTCTTCAACGGGCAACGACTCACCGGCATGACGGCGGGGCAGAGCTCGTTCCCCGTGGCGCGATCGGTGTTCAAGTTCAAACAGTTTGGCGAGTCGGGTGCCTGGATGAACTCGGAGCTGCTTCCGCATCTCGCCAAGAACGTGGACGACATGTGCTTCGTCCGCTCGGTCTTTACCGAAGCCATTAATCACGACCCGGCGATCACTTTCTTTCAGACTGGTTTTCAAATTGCCGGTCGGCCGAGCGTCGGTGCGTGGCTCGATTACGGGCTCGGCAGCGAGAACGCCAACCTTCCCGCATTCGTCGCCATGACATCCAACCGCGGCGGCCAACCGCTGTACGATCGGCTCTGGGGTTCCGGCTTTCTGCCGTCGCAGCACCAGGGCGTGCTGTTTCGTTCGGGACGCGATCCCGTTCTCTATCTCAACAACCCCGACGGAATGAGCGCAACATTGCGGCGCCAGATGCTCGACAAGTTGGCTCAACTCAATCAAACGACATTTGAAAAGTACGGCGACCCGGAAATCAATACGCGGATCGCCCAGTATGAAATGGCGTATCGAATGCAAACATCGGTCCCCGAGCTAACCGATGTGAGCGACGAACCCGAACGGACATTCGAACTGTACGGCAAAGACGCCAAGAAGCCCGGAACGTACGCCCACAATTGCCTCCTTGCCAGACGATTGTCAGAGCGAGGCGTTCGCTTCGTGCAGCTGTTTCATCGCGGCTGGGATACGCACGGAGGATTGAAACGGCAGCTCACCGCGCGGTGCCGCGAAACCGATCAAGCTTCAGCCGCTTTGATCATGGACCTTAAGCAACGCGGCCTGCTCGACGAAACGCTGGTCGTCTGGGGTGGCGAGTTCGGTCGGACGGTCTATTGCCAGGGCGAGTTGACCGCGAACAGTTACGGTCGCGACCACCACCCTCGATGTCTGACCATGTGGATGGCTGGCGGAGGTGCCAAGCCGGGAACGATTTACGGAGAGACGGACGATTTCAGTTACAACGTCGTCAAAGACCCCGTTAGCGTGCACGATTTTCACGCCACGATGTTGCACCTTCTCGGACTCGACCACAAGCGACTCACGTATCGCTTCCAAGGTAGGTATTACCGAGTTACCGACGTTCACGGCAACGTCGTACCAGGCTTGGTCAACTCGTGAGGCAGATTCAACGCCAAGAGACAACTCTTCACGACACCCAGACCTCAACGACACAGACCCCAACGAGCTTCCAAGTGAAAAGTAAAGAATGCAAAGTGCAAAATGCAAAATGAACTGAGAGCGAAGATGAAAACCTAAACGGGCCGTTAACCGTCGCCCAGACGATCCAACGGGCTTGCTCGTTCGGTGAATCAGATTCAACGCTACGGAAAACGCCACTGCGGCTGGAAGCGGTGGAAGCCCCAGCCACGAGAGTCGTGAACAAGGAGGTCGCGGGATGCGCGTTATTGTCTGTACGCTGTGCGCATTACTGGCCGTTTCGATTGGAACGCGCGCGGCGGCTGCCGATGACTTGGCTACGAAGCGGAAGCCGAATCTGATAATCATCCTCAGCGACGACCAGGGCTATGGCGACTTGAGTTGTTACGGATCGAAGACGATTCGAACGCCAAACATCGATCGTCTGGCGCGAGACGGCGCGCGATTGACCACGTTCTACGCGGCCGCGCCCATCTGCACGCCAACACGCGCGGCGCTTATGACCGGACGGTTGGCGAAGAACAACTTGGCGACGCCGTTACACGTGCCCGACAATCATGGTTTGGAACCGAGAGCGATTACGCTCGCTGAAGGCCTGCAAGACCAGGGCTACCACACCGCCTGCATCGGCAAGTGGCACCTCGGCCACAAGCCCGACCACTATCCGACTCGGCATGGTTTTGATTTCTATTTCGGTACGCCGATGGGCCACATGTTCAATCGACCCGCCATTGGGAAAGCTATCGGAGATACGTCCGATCTGTTTCTTCGCGATGAACAGCCAATCCCTTTCCCCCCGAACGAAGATCTCACCGAAGCGTTCACAACCGCCGCCGTCAAGTTTATCGACACACACGCGAATCGACCGTTCTTTCTGTTTCTAGCCCATTCGATGCCTCACGAGCCGTTGGCGGTCTCGAAGCGGTTTGCTGGAAAGAGCGAAGGCGGATTGTATGGCGACGTGATTGAGTGCATTGATTGGAGCACGGGACAAGTGCTCGAAGCTCTCAGCAGAAACGGGCTCACCGAAAACACGGTGGTCGTGTTCACGTCCGACAATGGACCCAAGCGAGGGCACGGTTCCGCATGTCCGCTGCGAGGCTTCAAGCACCAACCGTATGAAGGCGGCGTGCGAGTGCCGTGTGTGATCCGCGGGCCTGCCCTCATCAAGCCTGGCCTGGAAATCGACTCGATCACCAACATCATGGATCTCTATCCGACCTTCCTCACCTACGCGGGCTCCGGCGGTGTGCCAAAGGTCCGAGGTTATTGGCGAGGGGCATGGGACGGACAAGACATCAGCCAATTGCTCGCCGGCGCGAAGGAAGCCAAGCCGGTTCACAACGAGTTTTATTACGTTGTGCGACACGGCGTGCCGGCTGGCGTGCGGCAGGGACGTTGGAAGTTGCTTGAGCAGGCGAACAAAAATCCAGAGTTGTACGACTTGGAAGCGGATCTCGCTGAGACGAAGAACCTCGCCGACAAGTTTCCGAAGATCGTTAAAACGCTGCAAACTCGACTCGCCCGATTTGAAGTGATACGACTCGCGTCCGATTACCGAAGCGGGCCCAAACGAAATTGGCTTCGGCCAGCCAAACCGGAGTAGATTTTACGAACGACACTCGTGGCTGGGCTTCCAGTCGCTGTGGAGTTTTCTTTAACGGCAAGTCGATGCGGAGAACGCTGAAATGAAGCCCAAGAACATGGCCAAACCGAGCTACCGACGAGTTGGCGCGTCGAGCCTCGCGATCGCGTTCGCGCTGAGCTTCTCATCACTCGCGGAGGCGGCTGAGACAGCGCAAAGTACGCGACCAAACGTGATCGTGATTCTTGTCGACGACCTTCGCTGGGACGACCTGGGTTGCGCGGGGCATCCGTTCGCGCGCACTCCGAACATTGACCGTATTGCTCGCGAGGGCGCGCGTTTTCGCAATGCGTTCTGCACGACACCGCTCTGCTCGCCCGTGCGTGCGAGTCTGCTTACCGGGCTGTACACGCGGAATCACGGCATTCTTGACAACACGAATCGCAGCGAAGCCAGCCACCGACTGAAGACGTTTCCGCAGAGTTTGCAGCGAGCCGGTTACGAGACGGCCTACATCGGCAAGTGGCACATGGGCAACGACGATTCCGCTCGACCCGGTTTCGACCATTGGGTTGGCGTGAAAGGGCAGGGCACTTCGTTTGACCCGGTCCTCAATGTCGACGGACAGCAAACCAAGTTCCGCGGCCACACGACCGATGTGTTGAACTCGAACGCCATCCGTTTTCTGCGAAAGAAGCGAGACAAACCGTTTTGTCTCTATCTGGCTCACAAGGCTCTGCACCCTGAACTTGTGCAGTATGACGACGGCAGTATTTCCGATCCCAGCGCAGCCAAGTTCATGCCGGCCAAGCGCCACGAGAAACTCTACTCGGACGACGCCGTTCCAAGACGCTTAAACATCATCGACTCGCTCACTGGCAAGCCCGCACTACAGCGTAAGATTGGCGATTTGCCTCCGCTGAGCCAAGCGACGGGAACGTCGGACGAGACGGTACGCGATCGGTTGCGGATGCTCGCCGCCGTCGATGATGGAATCGGCCAAATCTTTTCGACTCTTTCCGAGCTAGCCCAACTCGACAAAACCCTTTTGGTGTTTGTCAGCGATCACGGTTATTGGTATGGCGAGCACGGCCTGAGCGTCGAGCGTCGGCTGGCCTACGATGAAGCGTTGCGGATCCCGCTACTGGTGCGCTATCCGCCAACAATCCCGGCCGGCCACGTTGTCGATAAGATGGCGCTCAGTATCGACCTCGCACCCACTGTCCTCGAACTGACCGGAACAAAAACATCGAACCCGGTCGATGGACGTAGCCTGACGCCGCTGCTCACCGCACAAACGCCTATTGATTGGCGCAATTCGTTTCTGGTTGAATACAACACCGACACCGTTTTCCCTCGCGTTTTCAAAATGGGCTACAAAGCCATCCGTACGACACGATGGAAGTACATTCGCTACAACGGGCTCAATGGAATGGACGAGCTGTACGACCTTAAGGCCGATCCTTACGAATTGAGAAACACGATCGACGACCCCCAAGCGAAGCCTGTGCTCAATAGACTTCAAACCGAACTCGACACGTTACTTGAACCGCGTCGGTAAGCGCCGGCCGCAAATGTTGAAGAATGCTCCAATGCGCCTTTTGCTCCGCACTGTGTCGCCTTTTCGCACTGCGAGAGTAACGCAACTATTGCGGACAAGAACAACGTGAGCGAAAGACAGCCCCACCAATGATGATCAACCAGATGAACAAGCCATCGATTGCGGCCACGATATTCTTCCTGCTCTTCCTTCCCGCGCCGAATCTCCGCGCACAAATCGACCTTTGGCCTGATCCGGTCGCGGGTGAGGTGATTCCTTATCGCAGTGCGGGAATGCTGCAGGGCCCAATGCTCGGTCGGCCCGATGCGACGTCGGTTCGAGTTTGGATTCGTACGGAGGAGGCGATGGCGTTCGAAGTTCGCTACGCACCGCAGCTTCCGCTCGACAACAAAAGCAGAACGGTGAAGGGCGAGACCTTGGCGGCTGATGGCAACACGGGTTTTGTCGATGTGACCGGCTTGACGCCGTTCACGCGATACTACTACGCCATCGTATTGAAGGGTCAGATGGCCGATACGCGACTAACTCACACCGACGCTTGGCCTAGTTTTCGCACTTTGCCTGACAGCTCGACGACACTCGATCCGGTCAACAATCCGCGAGGCCTTTTCAACCTCTGCTTCTCGATATGCGTCGGCGCTTCACAGGACCCGAAACGAAGCGGCGGTCAATATTCGGATCCGCCGGCATGGACAACGCTGCACACGAAGTTTCGCGATGAGTCGATGTTTCACATTATGAATGGCGACTTCACCTACGAGGAAAATCGGGACGGGACGGTCAAGGGGATTCGCGGCAACTACCAGCTCTATATGAATCGATCGATCGGCCTCAACCGGGTAATGCGCCACACGCCCTGGCTGACGATGTTCGACGATCACGAAGTTCACGACAACTTGTTCGGCGCCGGTGAAGTCGGCTTCAAGCGAAAGAACTCGCGGCACATCAATCGAGACACGCAACTCAAAGTCTGGAACGAGTACGCGGGTTGGGCCAACCCAACTTCGCCATCGCGCGGACGACCGATCTTTGGTACGGCGCGGGTTACCAGAGGCGGCGATATTATTGAGACTGATAGCGCCGCGTTCGGCGCCGTTGATCCGCGCCAAGTCAGTACGATACTTGTCGGCCGTACGAACCGGCCGACCGACGCGCGAGCCGCGAGCCCGAACGCGGGTACTTATGGTCTTGCCGAAGTGCTCGACGACAAGCGTATCCGAGTCACTCCGCAATTTGCCGCCGACGAAACGATCGACTTTTCGATCGGCGTCCACAACTACTTCGACTATCGCTTGGGCAACTGTCACTTCTTCGTCGTCGATACCCGTGGCGAACGATCTCGTTTCGACGTGAAAGATCTCCACAATCCAAAGACGTTCTTGCTCGGGGACACTCAGCGGAATTGGCTGGTCAACGGGATCAAGCGTTCGGATGCGGACCTGATTTTCATCGTCTCGAGCGTCGGCGTGGTTGTGCCGCACAGCGCGTTTCATGTTCGGCGCGAGGCGGGCGACCGATCGAAAGGAGACGGATTCCCTGGATTCGTCCACGAACGAGAGCAAATTCTTCGTGAGCTGGACGAAGTCAACAAGCCAATCCTGTTCTTCACCGGTGACGTGCACGCCTCCGTTTCGGCTCAAATTACCGACAACATCTGGGAGTTTATGGTTTCGCCATTCAGCTCGAATGGGCACCCAATCGGCACACTCGGCAACATGCCGTACACGGGCTGGTATAATGCGGAAGGACGTTGGGTGCGCATCAAATGGGTCGGTAGCGGCCCGAACACTGTTCATTACTCACGCCTGCACCGCACGTTTTTCGCCACGGTGCGCGTCAACAACGTCTTCCCCAGTCCGCGTCCCGACGGTGAAGGGCCGGGCTACCAGTTCATTCCTTACCCGCATCCGCAAGTTATCGTCACTTGGTACGATGGCCACACTGGGCGTCTTGTCTATAGCGAGACGGTTTCGTCGCTTGACCTCGAGTCGCCACCGAAACGACCGGCCAGCCCGCGCTAGCCGATTTCGGTCACGCCGTCTTTACATCGAAGACGTCGACGCCCGCCATTGTTGCCGGCGATTGAAGATAACGTCACGAGGAAAACGATGAAGGCTGCAAACAAGATTGCCGCGATCCTGCTTTGCGTTCTTCCTGCTGCTGCATTTGCAGACGATCCCGCCAAAGTCGCGCCCGATCACGCCGAGCGAATGAAGCAAGGTTTGAAGGTGTTCACCGAGCACGTTCGGCCGCTGCTAGTCGAGCACTGTTTGGATTGCCACGGAGGCAAGCAGATCAAAGCCGACTTCAATCTGGCGACTCGCGATGCGCTGATGGAAAGCGGCATGATTGACGACGATGCCGAATCGAGCCACATGCTCAGCCTCATCAACCACACGGAAGAACCCCACATGCCGGCGAAGGCGAAGAAACTGCCTGACGATGCGATCGCCCATATCGCCAAGTGGATTGACCTCGGCGCGCCTTACGACAAACCGCTCCGCGAAAACGCGGCCGAAAAGAAATCGACCGACGAAATTACCGCCGTCGAACGCGACTTCTGGTCGTTGCGGCCGTTGGCCATCACGGCGCCGCCAAGAGTCAAAAACGGAAGCTGGGGCCGCACTCCGGTCGATCGTTTCATCCAAGCCCAACTCGAGACGCATTCGATCGATGCCAATCCGATCGCCAATCGCCGCACATTGATACGCCGCGCCTACTTCGATCTTATCGGCCTGCCGCCGACACCCGAGAAAGTCGATCAATTCGTCGCCGACAAGGACCCTCGCGCCTACGAAAAGCTGATCGACCAACTGCTCAAATCGGAGCACTACGGCGAGCGTTGGGCCAGGCACTGGATGGATGTCGCAAGGTTTGCCGAGTCGTTTGGGTATGAACAAGATTACGACCGAAAGCACGCCTACCACTATCGAGATTTTCTCATCAAGGCGCTCAATCGAGACATGCCCTACGACCAATTCGTCACCTGGCAGATCGCCGGCGATGAAGTGGCGCCAGACGACTCACTGGCGATGATGGCGACAGGGTTCCTCGGTGCAGGCGCGTTCCCGACTCAGCTCACCGAAAAAGAATTCGAATCGTCGCGCTACGAAGAACTCGACGACATGCTGCGAACGACCGTTCAATCGTTCCTCGGTCTGACGATCGGTTGCGCCAGATGCCATTCGCATAAGTACGATCCGATTCCATCGAAGGATTACTATCGGCTAGCGTCTGCTTTCACGACCGCGATTCGCGCCGAAGTCGAATTACAAATTGATGGCGCCGAGAAGAAGACAAAAGTTCAAGTCACGAGCGAGGGTTTTCCGCATATGAAACACCACGCCGATGGCCGCGGCTTTCCGCACTTCTACAAACAGACCTTCTTTCTCAAGCGAGGCGACGTCAACCAAAAAGAAGAGGTTGCCGAGCCCGGTTATTTGCAGGTTCTCATGCGGCCCGATCGCGACGAGAGCCACTGGAGGGTTGAGCCGCCGAAGGATTGGACTCGCACAAGTTTCCGTCGAGCGAGCTTGGCCAATTGGCTGACCGATTCGGAGCAAGGCGCCGGCCACTTGGCGGCTCGCGTGGTCGTCAATCGAGTTTGGCAGCATCACTTTGGCCGTGGAATTGTCGCCACGCCAAACGACTTCGGATTCCAGGGCGCTCGGCCCACCCACCCGAAACTGCTCGACTGGCTGGCCACCGATTTGATCCACAGCGGCTGGCGGCTCAAACGATTGCACAAGCTGATCATGATGAGCGCGGTTTACATGCAGACGACGACGTCGGACGAAACGCGGAGCAAGGTCGACCCGGTGAATGACTTGCATTGGCGCCGGGCGCCACGACGACTCGAAGCCGAAGCGATTCGCGATTCGATGTTGGCCGTCTCGGGACTTCTAGACAAGAAGATGTACGGTCCCGGTACTCTTTCCGAATCGATGCGACGTCGCAGCGTCTACTTCTTTATCAAACGAAGCAAACTGATTCCCACCATGATGCTCTTCGACTGGCCCGAACACCTGGTCAGCATTGGCCGTCGCTCGAACACGACGATCGCGCCCCAAACTTTACTCATGATGAACAACGCTCAAACTCGGCAGTACGCCGAGGGCGCGGCGAAACGACTTGCCGACACGGCACCTGACAAGACCGTGAAGAAAACGTATCGCCTGATGTTCGGACGCGATCCGAGCGAGAACGAAATGACAAGTGCTGTTGAGTTCCTTCGGCAGCAGACCGAGTCTTATGGCAAGTCGAAGAAGCCCAACAAGGAGTCGCTCGCCCTGGCCGACTTCTGCCAGGCTTTGATGAATTCGAATGAGTTTGTGTTTGTGGATTGACCGAAAAGCATCGAGATCAGACGCACAGCCGATCTTACGAGGAATCTGCAATGACGAAGAGACAACATCAATCTGTTCCGATTAGTCGCCGCGCATGGATCCGACGGGCCGGATGCGGATTCGGAGCAATCGGCGCTGCCGGCCTGCTGCAAAGCGAAGGGTTGCTTGAGCAGACCTTGGCCGCGGATGGCAAACTTGGAAATCGCGCGTTGAATCCGCTCGCCGCCCAGCCGCCTCATTTCGACGCCAAAGCGACTCGAGTCATCTGGATCTACATCAACGGCGGGCCGAGCCACGTCGATACCTGGGACTACAAGCCCGCTCTGGAAAAACTCAACGGCAAGTCAATCAAAGAATTCGATCCGAAGTTTAAGGACACGACCGGATTCTTCAAGAATCAAGTCGGCGGATTGATGAAGTCGCCGTTCAAATTTACGCCGCGCGGCGAGTGCGGCAAGATGGTCTCGGAAATCTTCCCCAAAATGGGTGAGCACGTCGACAAGATGGCTTTCATCCATTCAGGATTTGCCGAGTCAAATAATCACTCGCCTGCCCTGTTCATGATGAACACAGGACGCCCGCAGATGGGCTATCCATGCGTCGGTTCCTGGGTCATGCACGGTTTGGGCAGCGAGAGCCAGAACTTGCCCGGCTTTGTGGTGATGAGTGATCCGAAAGGCCGCGGCCTTCCGAAGGGCCACGCGGCAAATTGGGGTGCCGCGTTTCTCCCCGGCGCGTATCAAGGCACCCATTTGCGACCCAAGGGCGTCGCCATCGACAACTTGGTTCGACCCGGTCATATGGACGACGCCGATCAGCGACGGCAGATCGACTTCGTCCAACAACTCAACAAACAATTTCAAACAAAGCATCCCGCCGAAGCCGAATTGGCGGCTCGCATGGAAAGCTTCGAGCTGGCGTATCGGATGCAGACCGCGGCGCCAGAAGCGCTCGATATCGACTCCGAGCCAAAGCATATTCACGAGCTGTACGGAATGAACAACGATCGCTGCAAGCATTTCTCGCGGCAGTGTCTTATCGCTCGCAGACTCGTCGAACGCGATGTTCGCTTCGTACAAATCTATTCGGGCGGAATGGAGAATCAGCGGAGCTGGGACGGTCACCAAGACATTAAAGGAAACCATACGCAATTCGCCGGCGAAACCGACCAACCCGTCGCCGCGCTCTTGGCCGACCTCGAACAACGAGGGCTACTCAAGGAGACGTTGATCGTCTGGTGCGGCGAATTCGGTCGCCTGCCGATCGCACAAACCGGAAAGAAGCCAGGCCGCGACCACAACCCGCATTGCTTCTCGGCGTGGATGGCTGGCGGCGGCATCAAGGGCGGAGTTACCTATGGTGAGTCGGACGACGTCGGATACAAGGCGGAAGTCGATCGCGTTCACATCCACGACCTGCACGCCACGATCTTGCATTCGCTGGGACTCAACCACACGCGGCTCACCTACATGTACAACGGCCTCCGCATCCGACTCACCGGCGTGGCTGACGATGGCAAAGTACTGACGAAAATCTTGGCCTGAGTCGACGAGTGCAAAAGTGCAAGCAGCTCGTTCGGTGAACACAATTCGCAACTACGGACACTCCACTGCGGCTGGAAGCTTGGAAGCCCCAGCCACGAGTGTCGGTGAATAAGATTCAACGCGAAAGACCGCAAGTCTGTGAACATCGGCCGGCTCAAATTCGCACTCGTTTTCATGGCTCTTATCGCACTGGCTGTCATGCCGGCGCGTTGGGCGGCGGGCGACGATACGGTACTTAACCCGGACACGGCAACGTACGATTCACATCCGTCGGCCGCGTCGCTGGCCGATGGGACGACTTGGATTGCTTGGCACGCATACGATGCCGGACGAGACCGTGTGTTGGTGCGTCGAGTTGCATCGGACGGCAACCTGGGACCGACGCTTGAAGCCAGCAGCCATGGTGCGGCTCACGGACCACCGACCGTCCTCGCTCTTTCCGCCGATTCAGTGTGGGTCGTCTGGTCGGCGCGAGTTAGCGGACGCTGGCAAGTTGTCGCGAGGCACTGGGAGTCGGGCAAATGGGATGCGGCCGTCACGCTCTCCAGAAAACAGAATGACGCCATTCAGCCGACCGCAGTTCACACGCACAGCGGCACCGTCATCGTCGCCTGGACGGAATACCAACAGGGCCGGTTCCGAATCATCCGCCGTCAGTTTGATGACGATGGTTGGAGTGAGTCGCTTGCGATCTCGTCGAAACCGACCGACGCGTTTCGACCCGTCTTGACTGCGGACCACACCGGCGATGCGTGGGCGATCTGGGACCATTACGACGGCCAGCGATACGGAGTTGTTGGCCGACGGATTGAACCAACACTTGGTCGTATCGAGCAGATTTCACCTCGAGGCAAACATTGCTTGACGCCCACAGCCTTGGCCACGCGACAAGGGTTGTGCGTCGCCTGGTTGCAAAAGGATGATGTCATCGGCGGACCGAGGGTCATCAGCCAATGGCATACGCTGCACGCCGCGATTCGGAACAGCGACGGGCGCTGGCGGACGATCCGCGACGAGCACGACAAATCGGCCGCAGCCGAACTGACTCAAGGACTCGTGGCGAAGATCGCGCCGCGCGCGGTCGCGACAGGCGGTTACCTCGGGCGCCGGACAGCACCGATGCTTGTCGAGGATGAAGACGATGTATGGCTGCTGTGGGAACGTAAGACGGATCACCGAGGCAGCACTCCGAACGTTGTCGGCGACCTGCTCGGCCGGCCCATACGAAAGGGGCGCTGGCAATCGACCGCTCTCATTCACACAGGTCGCCTCGACTACCACCTACCTCATGGAGGCCGCGTCGCCGACAATCAACTCGTCGTGCTGGCCTCTCAACTCCCTCGCAACAATCGCCGCATCTATCATCGTCTCAGCGCGACCCTAGCTGAAACGCAGCCGTTCCAACAAGACGCCTGGCCGGGATGGCGACCCGTCGAATTGCCGATAAAAGCGGAGCTGACTGAACGCCGCGACATCCAAATCGGCAACAAGAAGCTAAAACTCTATTGGGCTGATTTACATTGCCATACGACGTTAACTTGCGATGCCGAAGGTGAGCACGACGAGCTAACTCACTACGCTCGCGACCGCGCACAGCTCGACGTCGTCGCAATGACGAACAACGATTTCCTTTACGACGCACCGCTCACCGAATACGAATATCAGCTCAGCGCATTCTTCGCTCAAGTCTACTCAAAGCCGGGCGCGTTTCTCACTCTGCCCGGTTATGAATGGACATCTCGCGTACCCGGCGTCCGGACCGCCAAGTTTTCTGACCGAGGAAACTGGACAGCGCCCTATCGAAATCGATCGTATCCGAATCACCGTACCGTGATCTATCCTCCCAGCGGAGGTCCGATCGTGCGATTCCCAGAAGTCGCCAACGACATCGACGCGCTCAACACCGTCGTCGAGAAAGCTGGCGGCATTACACTGACGCAACACGATGCTTTTCTTCCCTCGGGACACAAGGTGGAAGTGGGAATGGAACTGACATCGGGCTGGAGAAATTACATCGCGCGCGTGCCGAATCTGTTTCACGGACCACTCAACCGCGGCACCCGCCTCGGATTTGTCGCCAATGGAGACACTCATCGTCGAGCGCCCGGATTGAGTGGTGCCTTGACTGGGATTTACGCTGAAGAATTGACCGCCGCCTCGATTCTCGACGCCCTGCGTCGTCGCCGCTGTTTCGCCACGAACGGCTCGCGAATTTTTCTCGACGCCCGCGCAAATGGCTCATTCATGGGAGAGGATGTCACGACGAACGATCGAGTAACACTGAGCCTGCAGGCGATCGGGACGCGGCCGCTGGTTTCGGCGACGCTGGTTTGTGACGGTAAAGAGATTCGCACGCTCAAGGCAAACGGCGAGCACGAAGTGAATTTCGAAGTTCAAGAATCTGGCCTGACGCCGGGCGTGCATTGGTACTATTGGCGAATCGCTCAAGCCCGAGCCGCTGCCGATTTGCCCGGCAACCTCATGGCCGCCCACGGACACCTCGCCTGGTCGACTCCGCATTGGGTCATCGCGAAGTAGATCCGCTCTGACAGCAGCTGCACTACAGACCAGACGCCAGCGGAAGCGACGTGGCTGGGGCATCCTGCCGCAGTGGAGTTTTCCGTTAGCTGCAAATCTTGTTCACCGAACGAGCGAGGGATCTTGCTGATTGAGAAAGACGAAGGCACCGAGCTTGGATGCGGTGAGGATATCGGGTCGGCCATCTGCGTTGATGTCCTTCACGGTGATCTGCACTCCCACGCCGGAACGGTTGTCGATTCGGTGGGGACGAAAGTGAATGGCACCTTCGCTGCCGCGAACGAGCTGGAACCAATAGAGAACCGGATCGGCGTTCGGTTCAACATCGCCTTTCGGGCCGTGAGCCCACATTCGTTTGCCGCAAACAATGTCCTTGAGGCCATCGCCGTCGATGTCCGCAATAGCGAGTGCGTGCGGCTGCGAAAAGGCAACTCCAAACCGTTGTTCTTCGTTGCGGTCGCCCATGATCTTGCGCTCGCGAAAATGGATCCGCCCATCGTCAGTCGTGGTTTGCTCAAACCAGGCGAGTCCCCAACCATGTCCGTCTAGAGCGGTGATGACGTCCCGGTCTCCATCACCATCGACATCGTAGGCGAACATTTGAGCTCCGCCTCGACCCTTGGCAAACTTGTTGCGATGGAGAGTCCATTGGCCAGAACTTTGACTTGGTTGCTCGTACCAGCCGTCGTTGATAATCAAGTCGCGGCGGCCATCGTTGTTGATGTCGCCGACTCCCTCGCCATGATAGAACTGCGGCCAACCCTCATCATCGCCTATCGCCTTGAACGCCCACGGCTTCCGCGGGTCGCTCTCCAACGGCTCAATCCAACCCCAGCGACCGTTCCAGTGTGAAATGACCTGCCGCGACTCGTCGCCACGCATTGAAACAAGAGCCGGCGACTCGCCACGCACTCGCTCAAAAGCAAAATGTTTTTGCCAAGGGGCATCCGTCTCACCAGGATTTTCGTACCAGTAGGCCGCATGCTTGTGAACTCGCCCGAGAACAAGGATGTCCGGCTTGTCGTCACCGCTAAAGTCGTGGACGAAACTAAACATGCTGTTGCTCGGCGAGGCTTCAGGCGGCAAGGGGACCGGCTTGTAGAATGCATGAGCCTTCGCGAACTCAGGACCTTCGTACCAAACGGGACCGGCGATCGCGTCGAGCTGGCCGTCGCCGTTGATGTCGCCAGCGTCAATTCCGTCACAGTAGTAGCGATCGGTCAGGCGGATCTTCTCGAACTTCACGCGTGTTTGCGTTTCATCGAGCTTCTTTGGTTTGAGACGTTCGACCTTCAGCGGCGAACGCATCGACTGGGGACTTGTGCGAGCTCCGATGTGCACGGGCACGCTGACAAAATGCACCCAGAATCGCAACGTCTTGGGGACAATCGCGCTGTCGCCCTGGGTGATATTGAACGAGCGCGAGACGGCGAGCTTTCCATCTCCGACCACTTCGATTCGATCGTGATCACGTCGACCGAACCCATCGACAGCGATGGCCGTGCAACGCGTCTCGCCCATCACGTGCGCCCAACCGGCGACGCCTGACGAGACGTTGCCAGGCGGCGCCACCACCTGACGTCGCAACTCGCCAATCTTCCCTCTCGAAACGATCCAAGGCGGCTGGCCTTTGCTGGCTTCGGGCGGCTGCGCCTGAAACAACGCGGTCTCGTTCTTTCTTACCGTTGTGTAGACAAAATCATTCGCGCCAAAATCGATAAGCGTCTCCTTGCCGGTCAATTCGAGCATCAATTCGGCACCCATGTTGGTGACGACCTTGCTGTCGTCCGGGGTGCCAGACACGCTCCACGTTGCTTTCGCCCAACTCTTCGTGCGAACAAATTCGAGCTCAACTTTGCTTTTCGAATCGGTCGGCCAATCATCAAACTCGAACTCGACGGCGCAAACCAGCGGGCCATTGCGAGTGACGCGAGTCGCGGTTGGTTTGCGGTCCGCCAATCGATGATGCTTGCCGTCACCGGTTTGAAAAACGAGTCCCCTCGAATCGGCTTGGACAAATTGTTCATCTGGGCTCCGGCGAAATCGGAATAGGCCCCGAAGGTCCTTGCGCACCGTCCATACCACTCGGCCTCGATTGGAAATTTCAAACGCGTCCGCGGATTCCGTGAGTCCGAATCCCGGGCTCGGTTCCTTGGCGGTTTTTGTCGACGGTCCGTACTTCAACTCGTAAGTTCGAGCCGTCAGTGGATCCAGGTCAGCAACGAAATCGACGGTTATGGCGTCTATCTGCCCGGAATTGTTGCGGTGGGTGGTGAGCTGTCGCGAGACCGGTTTTCCGTCTTGCATCAAAGCAAATGTTGTGTCGGCCGGAGCCGCTGGCGAAATCTGCAGGTGGGCGGAAACGACGTCAAAGCGTCGCCGAATGCCGGCCGTTTCACTGACGCGAAACAGAATCGTTCGCTCGCCTTTGACATCGTCGTCTCGACTGTCTTCCGCTGCGAATGCGGCGGATTGAAACGCAATCAATAATCCGAGTACGGAGCCCAACATTGAAAACTTCATCGCGATACGATCTCTGAAATCGGGAAGTAGAAAACAAAAGCGTGGTCACCGCACGCCATGTTATCCTACTCAAGATAGACCGTGGGGACGGCTCGAACTTTTGCGAAACAAGATGGGAAATAATGATGTCATTTGACACGAGCTCGAGCCTAAGTCGGCGCGGAATGATGGTGCAGTCCGCCGCGCTGGCGGCGTGCCTGGCGTCACCTCGCAAATCGGACGGTGCGGACGAGGTTGAGCGAACGCGTTTGGGCTTGGTGACGAATTGTTGTTCGCACCGCCGCGCGTGGCTTCGCGCGTCGAAGGCCGAGACAAGGCTGGCGGAGCCGATCGAGTTTCTTCGGCATAGTCAGAGCTTGGGCGCGGGCGGGATGCAAGCGTCGTTGGGTGTAAGGGCCGACGATCAAATTCGCGAACTCGTCGAATTCGCCGAGAAGCACGATCTGTTCATCGACGCCATGGTTCGGCCGCCCAAGGACAAGTCCGATCTAGCTCGCTTCGAAAAAGAGATCGTCACGGCGTCGGCCGTCGGCGCTAAGGCGGCCCGCTGCGTCATCATGCCGGGTCGGCGGTATGAGCGCTTCAGGACATTGGACGAGTTTCGTCGGTTTGAGAAGCAAGGCGCCAAGATGCTGCAGCTGGCCGAACCGATCGTCAGAAGACACGATCTTCCGCTGGCCGTCGAAAACCACAAAGACCAGCGGATCGATGAACGAGTTGCCCTCTTCCGGTCGATCGACAGTCGCTATATCGGCGCGTGTGTCGACACGGGCAACAGCCTTGCTCTGCTCGATGACCCGTACGAAACCGTCGAGGCGCTCGCACCTTACGCCGAGGCGATTCATCTGAAAGACCAAGCCCTGCGCGAGTACGAGGATGGTTTTCTGCTCGCCGACATCCCGTTGGGACAAGGGAGTCTCGACCTCAAGCGGATCGTCGCCACGTTAAAGCTAGCCAAACCTGGCTGCCGGTTCGCGCTGGAACTCATCACTCGAGATCCGCTCAAAGTGCCTTGTCTAAGCGAGGATTATTGGTCGACGCTGAAGCAGGTCAGCGGCCGCGAACTGGCCCGAGCGATGCGGTTCGTTCGTGAGTACTCGGTGAAGGACCTGCAGGAAGTCAGGAAGCTTCGAATAGAACAACGTGCGAAACTGGAAGACGCCAATGTCGCCGCCAGTTTGAAGTATGCCCGAGAGCATCTCGATCTATGAGCTTTAGCCAGCCACGACGCGCCTCAATCGTTTAACCCGCCGCCGCAGGCAAGGCAATGTCGAAACGCACTTCAAACTCCACTGCGGCAGGATGCCCCAGCCACGAGTGGCTACCACGCTCGGATTCGCTTCCAGACCTTCGCTTGCTGAAAAGCTTCGGCGGCGCCAACACCCGCTTGAGCGCCGCGCGTTTCACACTGGCCAATCATGACTTGCTCGAGCGGCGAGAAAGCTGCGTCTTCGCCGCGCGCCAACTGGCTTTCATGGCGTCGCAACATCTTTCGCTTCAGCTCAACGAAATCTGAGACGTCGACGTAGAATTCCGGATCGAAACCAACCATTTCGATCGTGTCCATCCACCACAGCGACGGTGGCTCGGGGACCGGATTGCTGCTTGTTTGATGACCGACGGATGCGCAGAACCAACTGGCCGATTCGGTCAGAGCCGAGGCAGCGCGATGGTCGGAATGGTAGTCGGACGCCGCGTGACCGATGACGAGCGTCGGACGGAATTGGCGAAACAACTCAATGACGACTAATCTCGTCTCGGCGGAATCCACTAGCTCGCCGTCCGGAAACCCGCCCTCGAGAAAATCGGCGCCTAACAATTTGGCCGCCGCTTGCATCTCGCGACTCCGCACGTTTCCCAGATTCTCAATGGGCTCGGCCGGCTGCCCCTTTTCACCTCGGCAAAGCACGGCAACGCCAATCGACGCTCCGTCCGCTTTCGCTCGAGCAAGAGTTCCAGCACATAATAGTTCCGCATCGTCAGGATGAGCGACAACGGCTAAGACGCGTTCGTGAGAGAAGTTGAGTTTCATGGTGACTGTGGGATGGTGACTTCGGGACGGTACCACCTTGCCTGCGGCAACGGGTTAAACGATTTTGCCCGCTACCGGATCGTATACGCCTCGCCTGCGGCGACGGCAGTGCGACTACCCGCCTTTGGGTGATCGACCGTTGGTCCAGGGGCCGGCCAATTCTTGATAATCGAATGGAGTCATGACGCTGCCTTTGTCGCCGGCGCGCCAGCCGGCCACGTGATTCGCTTGCGCGCCGTCCTCGGACATCTTCTCCCAATTGTCGGCCCAACTTGAATTGCCGTCGCTGACATTCCCATCGCGATCGACGTGGAACACTTTGCCTTCGCGGTAACTGCGAATCGCCAAGTTGACCATCATCACGGCCGCCGCACCGAGCTCGGGATCGTTGTTGACGGAATTCGGTTTGCCACTGCGAATCGCCTCGAAAAAGTTGAGGAAGTGCATGCTGTTGATATCGTGCTTGACCGTGGCTTCGTAGGTCTTTCGCTTTGGCTTGCTGTCGAGAGTGACTTGCGGCCGTTCGGGCACGAACTCGAATGTCGCCTTGGTGCCGTTCAGATAACACGGTTTGTGGAACAACAACGCGCCGTGGTGCCCGCGAATGATGTGATCGAGTTTCTCCTCTTCGGCGACCATGGTGCTGCTGACAACGCCTTGCACGCCTTCGTGGTAATCGGCAATCAATGAGCCGACGTCGGGCACATCGCGATCGTCGTACTCAAGAAAGATTCCGCCACCGCCAACGACGCGGCCAGGATTTCTCAAACCGGTCGCCTTGAGCATGCCGGTCACTCGGTGAACGAACAAGTCGCCAAACATGCCCATGCTGAACGGCCAATAGCATCGCCATTGGCCGAACGTCGAGCGGTCGAACACGATCTCCGGTGCCAGGCCCTCGTCGACGCCGAGCCATCTCCGCCAGTCGACGGTCTTCGGAGTCATCTCGGCTGTGATCACATTGTGCCGAGACATTCCGGCTCGGCCATTTCGGAAACACTCGGTGTGAAACTGAACGATCTTGCCGAGTTGTCCTTCGTTGATCATCTCACGCGCCGTGTCCCACACCGGCGAGCTCGTCGATTGCACTCCAACCTGCATCACAAGGCCGCTCGACTTCCAGGCTTTGATAACTTCAACCCCTTCCTCGATGCGGTGGGTCATCGGTTTTTCGCAGTAGACATGTTTGCCGGCGGCGAGCGCATCGATGGCCTGTTTGGCGTGCCAGTGGTCGGGGGTTGCTATGCAGACGGCGTCAATGTCATCGTCCGCCAGCATCTCGCGATAGTCGGCGTACTTCTTGGGAGCGACCCCGGTCTCATTCTTGATGTAGTCGATCGCACGGTCACGATGCACGGTGTAAACATCGTTAACGGCCGTCATGTCAATGTTGGCACCTTGCTTGCGCAGTTTGGCCAGCGTCTTGACGTGGGTGCCGAACCCACGACGGCCGGGCCCGATGACGCCGATCCGAATTCGCTCGGCTGCGTTTGCGGCGGAGGCGGGCGACGGCGGAGCGAGGCTGGCGGCTGCCCCAACTGCGGAAGCGGTCGCTGTCTTCTTAATGAAGTTGCGTCGGGATACGTTGGAGTCTGTCATCTTGAGTCTCCTGAAAATCGCCAGCGGTTGCGGGTGGCGGGACGCGAGGAGTTCTTCTCGCAAGAACCTGCTCTCGCAAAGATACTTCGAACTGGCTCAGACGACAAACTCGGGAGACCGTGCAGTGTCTCGATCCGTAATAATCGCGTAGTCTCGGTGATCGCGAATGTACGTTACGGGATAGTCGTCACCCGGTCGGCCCAAGACCGCCAGACGAAGTACGGTGTTGGCCCAGTCGAGCGCGATGCCGTTGCGGCAATAGAGTCGAAGTCGCTTCGCGCCGAGAAGTTGTCGCATTCCCAGCGTGACGCCCTTGCGCGGGTGGCCCTCGAGATTGCCGCCGATTTGCGAGCGAATGGCGTTAATGGTTCGAGTGAAATCGTTCAAGTAAACCAGCCTCGGGTCCGACTCGCGAACGTTCGCCTCAGGCTCGTTGTAGGCGATATGGCCGTGAATGCCGATACCGCCATAGGTCGTGTCGATTCCACCAACGGCCTCAATGCGATCCTTCAACGACTGAACGTTCAGGTGATCTGGGAAAATCAGTTGTTTAGAAGGAATCATCCATTTGCCGCGAACGCGACTGGAAAAATGTTGATCGAATACATGACGAAAGCTGAGCGGATGATCGGCTGCGAGAGCGACGCCATTGTCGTCACAGTGCTCGTCCATCATGAAGAACCAACATTGTTTCAAGCTGATCGATTGGTCATTGATCATCTCGGCCAGGATCGGATATTGGCCGACAGGCCCCACAGGCAAGATCAACTTGGTCGCTCGGCCCTTGGCGTTGTTGCGTTTGATTTCGTCGGCAATCGATTCGGCAAAATGCTGATGCAAACGATCGATGTCGTCGAGAACGACTAACTTACTCTTCGCGCGATTGCGCAATTGCGCCGGCGACAGACTGAGCAGCCCGCGTATTTCTTCGCCGCGCGACTTATTCATGGATGCGCTCGTGGGGGTCTACGTTGCCGTCGCTGGGGCTTCCAGTCGCAGTGGAGTTTTCGGCCTCTCCCAGACCCTCACGCGTCGGGGGAGAGGCGGCTTGTGATTGCGTAGCGATCAAGTCAACAGTCCGCAAGCTCGTTGCGGCCTTCGTTCCATTGCACTTTGCTTTCTTCACTTTGCGCTCTGCACTCCTTCGTTTTTCGCGCCTTGGATCGACCTGAGGAATTCGAGCAGGTCGGCGACTTCTTGCGGTGTGGACTCTCGCAATTGAAGTTCGGGCATGATCGACTTTTGTTGTGGCGCGGAGAATTCGATTTCGGATCGGTCAATTTGAATCTGCGTGCCGGTGGCGTCTTGAATGATCACTTGCGTTTTGGTTCGCTCGATGAGCAAGCCGCTGAGCACTTTTCCGTCGATCAGCTCGACCAGGTGTGTGATGTACTTGGGGTCAATTCGTTTTGAGGGCTCCAGGATCGATTCGAGCAATTCGGATTTGGAAAACTGCTTTTCGAGCGAGGTTAGGTCGGGTCCAAGTTTCTTGCCGACGCCTTGAACTTGATGACAATTTCGGCACTGCAGTCCGACCGACTTTTCAAACAACTGGTGACCACGGCGGCGATCGCCTTTCAGGGAGAGAATATCCGCAGGGTTGATCGAGTCGCCCAGCCGTTTTCGCCGCTCGGATTCGGGCAGGAAGGCCTCGAACAAATCACGTTTGGCGGCATCGTCGAGCTGACTGACTCGCGCGATTGCAAGCCGCTGAGACTCGGCGTCGAGTCGCTCGTCTTGCATGGCGATCGCCAGCCGCAGCGCCCCGCTGGTGCTTGCCAACAGCGAGTCAATCGTCGCTTGCCGATCGCGTGGCGGCTGGTTGTGGAGATCCGCCAGTTTGCTTTCCAACAGTTGGGCTCGTTCGCGTCGCACCGCGGATTCGATCGAGGAGTCCGCGTCGAGTGAGGCGATCCAATCTCGCATCAACAACACGCCCTGCCGGTCGGGGATTGCCGAGCCGAAATAGGGCATACGACCTCGGCCTGACTTAGCCATGCGATAGAGCAGGACGCTGCGAATCGGCTCGCCTGCCGCCACAACCTGCGGTCCGTGAAGCCCGAAAGCGCCCTGTGTCGGCCGTTCGCCAAGCAGGTTCGTTCCCTTCAACGAATTCTTGAACACGACGTCCATCGACGCCGTGCCTCCGCCGCCGCGGCGATGGCAATGGGCACAGTTGACATGCAAGTACGCGCGAGCGCGGTCCTCGAGACTGGCTGACTCGTCGTAAGGCGACACATAGCGTTTCGCATTGTTGGCCAGTCTCGGCTTCTTAGAAAAAAAACCCATGCGAGCAAGGTGGGTCAACTGATCGATGGACTTGCCGTCGACATCCGATGGCCGCTCGATCTGTGCGAGATGAAAGGCCTGCACTGAGCCGGAGCGAGTTGTGTGGCAGAGCAAGCATTCGTTGCGACCCGCGATTCGCCACGGCCTCGTCTCCTTGACGCCGCCGTCGTCGGACCCTTTATTGTGGACCGTGTACGAAACCGTTTTGCCCTCGCCTTCCAGCAACAGAGCGTCCGTCTGCTCGTCGTTCCAGACGTAGGTATAGGGATGCCAGAGGCCGTCGCGGTAGTGAAGGATTTGAGTCTCCACGCGTCTTCCGGGCTTGGCCTTCGGATGGGAGCCGCCGTGAAGACGAATGGTCTTGCCGAGCACGCTGTTTTCCGGGAGCCGCCATTCCCCACGATACTCGCCGCGGCCCGCGTTGTTTCTAGTCCATTGGCCGATCGCGTCCGATCCTGGCATCGCCACGAATCGTTGGCTCGTCGCGCCATCTTGCCACATCGGCGCAACAATCTCGTACGGCTCGACACCGGACGCCAAACGGTGTTGCGCGGTCGATTCAAACAGACCGGTTTCGCTAAGTCGCCGAGGAAATTCGGTTGAAGTCGCGGCGACCTTGTTCGGCTCGATCCGATAGATCTCACCTTCATAGCTGACGACGTAAAGCTCTTGATCATTGTCGACTCCAAAACAGATAATCGGAATCTGCGTATCGGCGATCTCGCGCAGTTGTTGCACTTTGCCGTCGCGGTACCGCAACGCCCAGATCTTCCCAGTCACATAGTCGCCATAGACGTAGTCGCCGACGAGGTAGCTGAGTCGCTCGCCGCGATAAACGAATCCGCCGGTCACCGATCGCGATTCGGTATGCGAGTGCTCCACAGTTGGGTTGAGGATCGGCGTCGGGCCCCGCGTCCTTTCGCGATGAACAGCCTGGCTCCCCTCAACCAAACTCCATCCGTAATTGCCGCTCTTTTCGACGCGATAGACCATCTCCCACAATTCCCAGCCAACATCGCCGACCCACAGATCGCCCGTGACCGAATCGAAACTCATCTTCCACGGATTGCGAAAACCATACGCCCAAACTTCGCCGCGAGCTTTCGGGTTCTTCACGAATGGGTTGTCGCTGGGAATCGAGTACGAACGATTATTGTCTGGCCGATCGACATCGATTCGCATGATCGTCGAAAGTACGTTGCTGATGTCTTGTCCCGACAACAGCGGGTCTGGTGGGAAAGCGGGTCCCGCGTCGCCAGCCGAAACGTAGAGATACCCGTCCGGACCAAACTTGAGACAGCCTCCGTTGTGTCCGCCGGATCGCCAAGTGAGCATGATCGTCTCGCTGGCGATGGAAATGGTGGGAGGATTGGTGTCGTTGACTTTGAAGCGTGAGAGTCGAGTTCCGTCGTCCAGGTTGGCGTCGAGGACGTAGCAAATGTAGCAGTAGCGGTTTTCGGCAAATTGCGGATGGAACGTCAGTCCGTAGACTTGCTTGGCGCCCGGAATCGATTTGCCAATGTCGATCGCCAAGTCGGCCTTGGACACATCAGCGCGATTCGGAAACGAGTAGATTGCCCCTTTGACTTCAACGACAAAGAGACGATCGGAATTGGGGCAGTTGGTGAGGACCGTTGGGTTGCTAAACGACAGACTCGTGAAGGCGCGTTCAATCCGATAGGGTGGCGGAGGTGTTGGAGAACCGAGTATCCGAGACGTCGTCCACGGTTGTCTCTTTGTCGGCCTGGCCTTATCGGTCGACTGGGACTTATCGGTCGACTGGGCATTCACGGACGACGGCGATAGGCCGAGCATCGTCATCAGAACAACGAGGGCGAGTTGGCAAATCGGGGCGCCAACTTGATCTTTACGATTTCGGCTCATCGACACCATCGGACTTCTTCCTCATCGTGACACAACTCGTGGAGACGCGCACTGCCTATTGTGGGCCTTTTGTTGGGCCAACGCCACTATCCAACGGTGACTGGGCGTATCCAAGCCAGTGGCGCCCAACTTTTGCAATTTGTCGTCCGCGCCGTCAAACTAGGGAAGTATGAGATTGGCGAACGCGGTGGTCTCTGAGGACCCTCTGGCCGGGAGTCGAGCAATGCACTTGAATGCTATCGATGTGACGAAGACCCATGAGGTCAAAAAGCATAAGCATGGCAGCCCGTTGATCTCCTGCCGTTTCGATCCCGAGTCGAAATTCGTTTTCTTTGGCGCTCAGGATAGCCGTGTTTGGCGTTGGGAGTTGTCGAGCGACAAGAAGGTCGAACTGAAAGGGCATGACAGCTGGACGCGAGCGATGGCGTTCGCGGCGAACAACACCATGCTCACCACCGGCTTCGACGGACAGCTGGTCTGGTGGGGATACAAAGAGGAGGCACCGAAACCGATCCGATCCGTCGAGGCTCATCAAGGGTGGGCTCGATGCGTTGCTGTCGACCCGAGCGGCCAAGTGGCGGCGACCGCGGGCAACGATCTTGTCGTGCGGCTTTGGGATGTGGAATCGGGCAAACCGATTCGAGAATTCTCGGGCCACGAATCGCATATCTATAACGTGGCGTTCCACCCCGACGGAAAGTCGCTAGTCAGCGGCGACCTCAAAGCCAACTTGATGCATTGGGACTTGGAGAGCGGCAAGCAAACACGGGCGTTCAAAGCCGAGGCGTTATACAAGTATGACAAGGGATTCAAAGCCGACATCGGCGGCATTCGCGCCATCGATTTTAACGCCGATGGCTCACTGCTCGCCTGCGCAGGGATCACGAACGTGACGAACGCGTTTGCAGGAGTCGGTAATCCGTGCGTCGAATTGATCGATTGGAAAACAGCCAAACGCAAGACGCAGCATTTGTCGAAAGCCAAACTGCGAGGCGTCGCTTGGGGCGTCGGCATGCACTCGTCGGCAATTACCATCGGCGTCTCTGGCGGAGGAGGAGGAGGTCATCTTCTGTTCTGGAAACACGCCGAGCAAAATGAGTTTCATACTCACAAGCTGCCTAACTCGGCGCGCGACCTCGACCTTGCCTCCAACGATACCGACCTCGCAACAGCTCACGCCGACGGCCACATTCGCATCCACCGGATGACACCGAAGGCGAAATAACGGGCCCTCGATCATGTGGAGATCGTCCAGCACCTGAATGCTCCGTATTTCCCGTTGCGTTAATGACTCGTTCAAACGGGCTAGCGTTTCAACCTGATCTACCGAACGAGCAAGCTGCCTGTTGATTTAGTCGCTACGCAACTAGCTTTAAGATGTTGCGAGGTGAATCGGATACGTTGCCCCTTCGGGGCAACGCGCAGCCGCCTCGCGGCCCTGGCCTTAGGTCATCCTCGCTTCATGATCTTAAAGGCGCACTGTGAGCCCCAGCCGTTCATGGCGAGGTGGATGTAGAGCATGGCGAAGGGTTCGAGATAGCGAGCATTCTTGAGTGGGCCGGCGTCGACGGTTTCGAAGCCCAGTTCGTCGGCGAGTTCGGACACGGTTGTCTTGGCCTGCTCGTCGTCGCCACAGACGAACATGGTTGCCGCTTGCCCGTTGAAGTCGGGGTCGGCCATCGTCGCGGAGCTGACGGAATTGAACGCCTTGATCACGTTCGCATTCGGCGCCCACTCGGCGATTCGTTCCGCGGCTGATTCGGTGTAGCCGAGATCGAGCCCGTCGAACGAGGCGTTGAGCGGGTTGGTGCAATCGACGATGATCTTGCCATCAGAATCTAAGGCCGTGATCACCTCTTCGGCAACTTGCCACGGCGCGGCGTAAATGATTAGCTCGCCGTGCGCGGCCGCTTCCGCGATGGTGGCGGCTCGAGCGGCGCCGGCGCAATTCTCGATCAACTCACGCGTCTTCTCCTGATCCGGATCTCGCGATCCAAACACCACGTCGTGGCCAGCGGCCGACCAACGGCTGCCGAGCGCCCCGCCCACTCGTCCAGTGCCAATCACGGCGATCTTCATCACTCTCTCCTTGTTTCGTCCGACAGCAGACCGCATGGCGACACAGCTTCGCGGCGCGCCCGCATATCATCCGTGATCCGCAGATTCGGAACAACCGGCCCCATTCGCCATATGCCTATCGACCCGTATTTACGTTCTCGCGAAGCCCAGGAATTGCCGCAATTTGTTCGGACACAGAGGCACCGTTTAGAGGGAAACCTAGCCTTGGTGAGGACTTTCCAGACAGAGAGTTGGGTTCAAATTGACCCCGTCACTTGATAAGTTGGTTGGCTTTCAACTGACCAATGGGCAGCAAGAGTGGTTTCGCTCGTCGTCGCGGGCGTCTCGAGCCACAAGGTGGGAGATTCCTCCTCCCCAGGCTCTTCCGCGACTCGATGCACGAAGAAACGGGTAAACAAGCAATGTCGCACGATCACAACTCGCGCACTCCGCGGCCAATTCGATTCCTTTTCGAGAACTCCTTGTTTCTCGTCTTCGGTGCCGTTGTCGCCCTGGTTTGGGCCAACGTCGATCACGAGAGCTACGAATCGCTCGTCCATTACGAAATTGCCTCCGAACCACACTTCGACGACCATCCTGTCGACGTCAGTAGCAACGAATCCCACGCAGCCGATTCGCATGCGGCGGACTCACACAGTTCGGATTCGCATGCCGCTGATACTCACAGCGAAGCGGCGCACAGCGCCGACTCGCACGCTACGGAAACGACAACAACAGCACACAGCGCCGACTCACACGGCCCCGACTCACACAGTGACGAACACGGCGCGCATGGAGGGCATAGCAAGTTCACATTGCATTGGCTGATCAACGATTTGCTGATGGCGTTGTTCTTTGCGATAGCGGGTAAAGAAGTTTGGGAGTCGATCTTGCCCGGAGGTGCCTTGTCGAATCCGCGTAAAGCCGCCACTCCATTGCTGGCGACCCTGGGTGGGATTGTCGGCCCGGTCGCGGTCTACCTGTTCGGTCTCTCATTCGTCGGCGAGCCTGGCGGATTGGCGAACGGCTGGGCCATACCGTGTGCGACGGACATCGCCTTTAGCTACTTAGTTGCGAGAATGATTTTCGGACCGGGCCATCCCGCGATTGCCTTCCTGTTGTTGTTGGCGATCGCAGACGACGCAGCGGGGCTCGTGATCCTGGCGGTCTTCTTCCCGCAAGAAGAACTGAAACTCGGCTGGTTGTTAGTCACCGCGTTGGCAATCGCAATCGGCTTCAGCTTCCGACGACTCAAGCTTCACAGCTTCTGGTGGTACGTGCTGATTCCCGGAACGCTCTCTTGGTACTCCTTCTATCAATGCGGTCTCCACCCTGCCTTGGGTTTGGTGCCAATCATCCCCTGCATGCCTCACGCCCACACGGACCTGGGTATTTTCGCCGCCAAGGAACTCAATCGCAAAGACACGCTGAACGAGTTCGAACACTGGTGGAAGAATCCCGTCGAGATTGTGCTGGGCCTGTTCGGCCTGGTCAACGCGGGCGTTGTCATGAGTGCGATGGGTGCTGGGACTTGGCTGGTCCTGGCCGGCCTGCTGATCGGCAAGCCGCTCGGCATCACGCTCTTCACCTGGCTCGGTGAGAAGCTCTTTAAACTCCAAGTGCCGGAGGGAATGAACTACCGACACGTGGTCGTGCTCGGCAACATCGCCGCGATCGGCTTCACGGTTGCTCTGTTCGTTTCCACGGCGGCGTTCCCTAACCCCGGGGCGATTCAGGACTCGGTGAAGATGGGCGCATTGATGAGTTTCGGAGCGGCGGTGGTTTCGTTCATTGTCGCCAAGACGTTGGGCGTGAAACCAGCCGATCTGCTTTCGAAACCGCCTAAGCCAGCCGTAACGACAGCCAACGCGGTCGCCAGCGGATCGTAGCTCGCCTTCAAGCGGAAGAAGTCGCGGCAATCAGTAGCTAATTTGCTGGAAGTAGCGGAGGATGCGTTGGCCGACGGTTCGCCAGCCCGCGCGGATTCGCGCTTGGCCGACGGCGCCGATGATCAGCCGGCCTTCGGGATCGTCGACGCTCGCGGACCCTTCGAAGTAGGTCTCCAGCGGCTCCTCTTTGCCAGCGCGGCTGGGATGACTGGCGATCGGTCCGCCATTCCGTCCCGCGAGACTGTCCGGAACGCTTCGCGCACGGCGCTTCGAAACATGGCTTAGCTTCGACATGATTCGCCAATCGGAGCGTTGGTCGAGCACGATGTGGACCGGTTGCCCTTCGTGAACGAATTCCATGTCATGCCCATCGATCATCAGGATCGCCTGCAGTTCGTTGGGATCACCGACGTAGCAAACGAGTTGGCCGAAAGGATAATAGGCGCCGACGTTCTTTGTCGCGGTCGGCTGGCCCGACCATGAAGCGAGTCGCTCACCAGTTCGATCAGCGCGTCGATTGGGAATCGCGATCACTTCGCCGTCCTCTTTGGCTCGCACCACGAGCCGCCGCTTGTCGTCCTCTTGTTCCTCAATTTGCCGATCGACTCCGCCCATCGTCTCCAGCAGCTCGTCCAATTCCAAGGCGGCTTCGTCGACGCCTAACACGGCCAGACTGTTCGCTGTGGCAGCGCGGACGTCGAGTTGTTCGCGGCGTCCTTGAAGGGCGTTGATCTGCAGATCGAGACCCGTGTTTCGCAGCGTGACGATTGGATCGCCGCGTCGCACGCTCTGGCCTGGCTTCACATGCGTCTCGGTCAAGTTGCCGGCGACTTCGACGTAAATCGGCGCAGCGCTGCGAGGGCGGACGTGGACGTGGCAGCGAATGTAATGCGGAAGCGGCACGTACAACAGGGCCAGCAATAACCCGCAGACGCCAGCGCTGCTGATCGCGAAACGAAGCTTGTTCACTTGATCCATCCTTCCTGGACTGCTGAGGTGTTTGAACAGCCGAATCATTGGGTGGACGAAAAGGCCGTAGAGTGACGCGGCAGCAAGGACTTGCCCCACGGGCTTTAACCCATACGGCTCCAAGACGCTGTTGAGAAACCACACGATCGAAAACACGACCACCCACCGATAGAGTCCCGCCGCGACACTGTAGGCGGCGAACAACGCGCGGCCTCGCGCCGGTAGAAACGGGTCATCCGTCTCATCGAATCCCAACAGCCATGCGCCCGCTTTCCGCTGAAGTATCGTGGTCGCCTTTTGCCGCAGGTTGGGAATCTCGAGGACGTCGGAGAGGATGTAGTAGCCGTCGTAACGCAACAGAGGATTGGCGTTGAACACGATTGTGCTGACCGAACTGACGAACATCACGTTTAAGCACAAGTAATTCAGAATGCCCGGCTGAGTGCGCCACCAGATCAGAGTGCAAATCGACGCCAACAAGATCTCGACGTACATGCCCGCCGCCCCAATCGCAGCTCGCCGCCATTTGTTCGGCAGCATCCAGCTATCCGTGACGTTGCAGTAGAGACAGGGCGTCAACACCAACAGCATCACGCCCATTTCGTGGCACTCGCCTCCGAAACGTTTGCATGTCAATCCGTGCCCGAACTCGTGTATCACTTTCGTCACCGCCAGCGTAGCAGCCAACCAAAGCCAATTCTTCGCGCCGAAGAATTCATGAAACGCCGGAAGTCGAGATTGAAAGACATCGAACTCAACTAAGACCAACGTCAATGCAATCACCGCGAGACAGAGTCCGGCGAACACCGCGGGCGCACTGAATATCCAACCCAACCTGGTGTTGAGCCAACCGAGCAGCCGATCGGGATCAATCCCTTTGAAGCGGATGCAAAGCACGTTGGTGAAGGCCGACCAGCGCTGACGTTTGGCGTGCTCCTTGCGGCGCTGAGCCAGCGTGGCGCCTTGGCCGCGGGCATCGGAGTTGACTAACGCTGCCTGGTGCATCGCGCCGACAAATTGATGGATCTCTTGCAACGAGATCTTTTGCGGCGCGAAACTCGCTTCAAATTGGTCCTGCAGCGACTGCAGACTCCGTTCGCCATCGAGCCAACTCAGCAGCCGGTACTCTTCTTCCTCGAACCGGTAATACTTCAGCGTCAGCGGATCCTTGACCACCCAGCAGCGGCGGCCCTGATAGATGTGCTCGCGGCAAGCCAAGTCGGCGCGCAGCCGCAACCGCAGCGGGCGGCCAGCACTCGATATCATGCTGCGGGCAAGACTCGACATCCTTGTCTCTCTCTATCCTTGTCTCAGTTCGTGCGCTCTGGCGAGCGTAGCTATCACGTGTTACCGCGCGTCGGCCTTGCCTGCGGCAACAGGATAAGCGACTGGCGATGGCGCCAATTAGCGCTAGCGAATCTGGACGACGGTGCGAGCTGATTTGCCGGGTTGCAGCAGCCACTGGCCGTTGGGCCCTCGGCGATTCACGACCTCCGCCCGCACTCGGTATCGATTGCCGGCTTGGACGAGCGGATTGACGAACACGATGAGGCCTTTCAAGCTCGCGCTCTGACCTCGAGCCAAAGCGACGTGAACGGTAACGGGACGCCCGTCGACTTCGTGCGCGTCCAGATCGGCGGCGCTGATCAATCCTTCAACTCGCAGCTGATCCATACGGACAACTCGCAACACGTCGTCGCCAGCCGTGACCCATTCTCGCGTTTGCTTGACCACATCCATCGCCATGCCGTCGAATGGCGCCAGAATCTTCCGGCGGCGAATCTTCTCTTCCGCCGCCTCGACGGCCGCTTGGTGCACGTCGGCATTCAGCTTGGCGACTCGCGTGTCCAATTGACTCTTAGCAATTTGCAACTCGGCGCGATGCTTCGCCAGCGCCAGTCGCCGAACCTCGGATCGCGACACCGTGCCAACGGCTCGCTCATTGATGCTCAGCGCGTCCTGCCATTCGGCCGTGGCAAGTTCTGAGGACTTGATCGCGAACTGCACGTCGATGTCGTCCGAGGCCCGCGCCATCGCAGCGTCGCGCTCGCGCACGGCAGCCAGCTTCTCCAACTGAGGCTGACGGTCGTCGATCTGAGCCAGCACCTGGTCCTTGGCGACCAAGTCGCCAGCCTTGACATGGACCGACTGCAACAACCCGGTCTCTTGCGCCGTCGCCGCCACATCGAAGATCAAGAAGACCTGAGACATCTGCAGCTCGGCAGACGATGGAGGCGTGCGGCTCGACGAAGACTGGGTGTCTAAAGGACCGCCCAAAACCATCGCCAGCAGAATGATACTGTTTGCAACCATCGTTTCGATTACTCCCCTTCTATCAATCGATCCGCACCAATGTCCGCAAGTTGCCGAGAACTCGACACTCAAACCTACCTCAGAAACCGCTCAGCAGCGCTTGGCGTTTTGAGGTCGCCGCGCACTGTCCGTTCCCCGCAAGGACCGCGCCACTTTCGCGGAGCGAAAGGCGACACTACGGCCACCAAAGTAGTGATGTCTTCTGAATCGTTTCGATCAAGTCTCCAAACCAGACCGCGCCGACGGGCCGCATGCCGCAATGAACCTGGGCCGTCAGCGTGGCTTCGTTGCGAAGTTCGGGCAGCTCGGTCTTGTCGATGCTCACTCGCAACCGAACCACGTTGCCCTCGCTCTCATGCACATCAGCCGATCGTTGAATCTCAATCAATTCTCCTTCGAATCGCTGGTCGGGGTGAGCCGTCAAGACGAAAGAGACTGTCAACGGCTCGCCCTTCTCCGCATGCAACTGATCGTCGATGTGCCCCATCCGCCGTTCTGGCATCCAAACCTCGAGCTCCCAGTCGCCGTCCGGATCGTACAAGGTCATCAGTCCGTCGCCGCGGTGAACCGGTCGGTTCCAAAGACGCTCATGCAGTCGCCACGTGGCGATCTGTGCGCGTTGCGTGGACAGGACTCGCAGCCCTTGTTGCTCGATTTCGACCAACTTGATTCGCTCTTTCAAATTGATGATCGCCGTATCCAGGCGTCGCACTTCGCCTTCTATCCTCTGCTGCTCAATGGGGTCCAACCGAGCGTTGCGAATCAGCACCGAATTGCGCGCGGCGGACTGTTGCTTCTTCTCTTCGACTTCGCCTTGCAGTCGAGTCATTTTCTCTTGTAGCGGCGCACTGCGAAGTCGAACCAGCAATTGATTGGGTTCGACAACTTGAGCATGCCGAACAGGCAGCTCGGCGACAACGCCCTCGGTTTGCGCAAAGACCTCGAAACGCTCCGAGGGAATCAATTGCCCGTTGCAAGTTATCTTGAGCGGCGCAGGAACGATCGCCAGCGCGGCGGCGGCCATGATCAACACGACGAGGACCGCAATCGTCTTGGGCAGATTGCGAGCCTGCACGAGGATTTTGCTTTTGCCGATCGCGCGCCACAATGGCATCAAGAACACCTGGTCGTGAGCCAATGCGTTCGCCAGAGCCGATCCGCCGTGAGCGGCGATCATTTCGACCCGCTGCTCAACTCCCTGCTCAGTTCGGCTGTCGCGAAGCTGCTCGACGATCAACGCTCCAATCGGCTCGCGATGTTCGCCCAGCGCAGGACCCTCATCGTCGTCATCCAAATCATCGTCGTAGAGCGGCTGGACTACCACGAGCTTGGCGTGCGAAATATCCAAGTACGAGTCGAGCGCCTCTTCAACTTGAGGCGCAAGCGGGCTCTCATCTGTGTCGCGACGCCAAAGCGTCTGCCTAGAGTGGGCCACTCGCCCCGCCAACTTACCGAGGCGATTCACTTCTTCAGCGCGGCGGTCCAACGTGTCTAATCCGCTGACCGCCTCCAACTGATAATGACGCCCCTTGCGAACCGCGATACTGACTCGATCGCATTGCAGCAGACGCCGAGACTCGTTGGCCATTGCATAACATGTCTCTTTGACATCCAAGCGACTGTGGATGCTGCGAATGAACTGCTCCAAGTTGTCCCAAAGCAACTCGCGCTGGTGAAAGTTCTTGAGGTGCTTACGAGTGACAAAGGTCTGTGCCAGCTCGCACATCTGCAGAACAAATCGGAGATAGCCGCGCTGAGTTGTAGGGCCGCCCGCCGGCCGTTGAAAGATCTCGACTATCTCCATCGGCCGGTCTTCAAATCTGACGAAGCCCACGATTAGCAAATGCTCCGTCGGGTTGCCCGCCTCTTCTGTGTCATTCGACCCGGACTGTGGAGGAATCAATGCCGCCTGGCCGTCCGCCAACAACTGCTGTAACAAGAGGTAGTGCCGCTGAGCCGATTGCTTGTCGTCGTGCAAACGAGCTCGAGGAAAATTGATTTGGTAGCGCAGATCGAGCCCGTCGTCGCCGAGCGTCCAAATCGCTGCCCCTTCGGACGCCAAAGCCGAAACGACTCGCTGAAGAAACTCGGCGTAGAACGCGTCTTCGTCCACGTCCGACTGGGCGAGCTGAGTGATCTCTTGAACGATCACTCGAATCTGATTTCGCGTCTCCTGCACGAGCCTCGCGTCGGGCTCGACCGATCCCGGTGATGCAGGCGACGGCGCATCAGCCGACCCTGGACTCACACCGTTCGCCGGGGTCTGAACCGGCGGACCCAGTGGAATCGGAGCGCCACCGGCCGCAGTATTCAGACTCGCATCAGCCGAGTGCAAGTTGGGGTCGTCAATTGGTGCATTGGAAGTCATATCTACCCAATCGGGTGATCCTCGCCAGCATCTCCCGCAAAATCGCTACAATTCGCCAAAATGTTACAGCTTGCCATGATTTCATTGCTGGCTAGGTGCCGAGTTCGATCGATTGCCAAGCGCGGCTATCCTGTCGCGGCCTGAACCGAGTCCGTGTCGTTCGCGCCCTGAGCCGGTGGCACCGAGCCGATGTGCGCCGTGCTGGCCTGCCTCCGACTTCTGGCGAAGCTGGCTACGTTGGTCAGGTGTGCGGAAACGGCAGGGGCTGCCATAATGGAGCGCCGCCAACCGTTCGGTCTTCGTCTTGTCTATACGCCATCGCGTTTCCAACACCAGACAAGGCGATCAGGTGCCGGTTGGCTGCTACGTCTTTTTTTCGTTCGGCGCACGAGGTTTTGTCAGCTCATGGCCACATCGATCGACATTGCATTTCCCGACATGTTTCGAGTGCGGCAGACGTTGGACGGCGACCAGGTCACCGACATTGCCGGGGAAGTCCAATCGCAGTTGTCTGCGCTCAAGTTGGATCAGAAGATTCGCCCCGGTCAGTCTGTGGCGATCACCGCGGGCAGCCGAGGAATCGCGAACATCAAGGTCGTGCTGAGGTCGGCGGTCGATTTTTTCAAGAGCATTCACGCCGAGCCATTCATCGTGCCGGCGATGGGGAGTCATGGCGGCGGAACGGTCGAGGGTCAGTTGGGGATTCTCGCCGGATATGGCATTACGGAAGAATACTGCGGCTGCCCCATTCGCGCGACGATGGAGACAGTCGTGGTGTGCAACGCGGGCGAGGGCTTTCCAGTTCACTTCGACCGATTCGCGTACGAAGCCGATCATGTTCTTGTCTGCGGACGAGTGAAGCCGCACACAAATTTCGTGGGCGACATCGAAAGCGGTCTGATGAAGATGATGTTGATCGGGCTAGGCAAACACAACGGTGCCAAGATTTATCATCGTGCGATACACGACCACAGTTTTGGTCAGATCGTTCGCAGCGTGGCTCGTGAAGTTTCGGCGAAGTGTCGTATCGTCGCAGGGCTGGCGATTGTCGAAAACGGTTACGATCAAACGGCTAAGATCGAGGCGGTCGGCGTTCATGAGCTTGAAACTCGTGAGAAGGAGCTGTTGAAACTCTCCAAGCAACTCATGCCCAAGCTGCCTTTCGACGTCGCCGACATTTTGATGATCGATGAAATCGGAAAGAACATCAGCGGGACGGGGATGGATACCAACATCGTCGGCCGCAAGTTCGGCGCGCATAAGGCAGCTGATCACGAGACGCCTAAGATCCGTCACATATTGATTCGCGGGTTGACCGAGGCCACGCACGGCAATGCGACAGGGCTCGGTCTGGCCGAATTTTGTCTAGGCCGCGTTGTGCGTCAGCGAGACGCCGAGATCACCAAAATCAATTGCCTCACGGGTGGACACGCTCTGGGGGCGATGACTCCGGTGAATTTCGAGACCGACTTCGAGCTGCTTCAAGCGGCGACGTCGGTGATCGGTCTCAGGCCGGTGGAAGACGCGCGAATACTTTGGATTCAAAACACGCTCGAGCTGGCCGAAGTCGAGTGTTCGATGGACTACTTCGACGAAGCTCAGCAGCGTGACGATTTGGAGATCATCGAAACACCTCGCCCTTTGCCTTGGGATCAGGAAGGTATGCTTCAAGATTGGCGTTGAGGATCGGCGCGTTGAGAAAGCACTTTTTTGCTCCACAGACTACAGATCGACGAAAGGCGAGACGGAGATGCTCATGCGACGGTTCGCAAGTGTTTCCCGAGTCGGCACCTGACTCACCATCATGGAACTGAATGTTGACGTCAGCATCAGCACAACTCGCCGAACGATTTTGTTTGCAGCTGCCTGCCGACTTCAAGGCGTGGCTCGATGAGGAGTGTCCTGCGCGCATTCACGGCGGCGAGTTCTCGCTGGCACTGACGGTCGAAGAAATGATCGACCCGGATCCGGGCGTCATGTGGGGCGGATTCATGTTGCCCGACACGATGCCGGTCATGGGCAACCGCTACGGCGATTGGCTCTGTTTTCGTCTTGGATTCGACGGCGGCATTCGAGATTGGATCATTTGGCGTCATGGCGGCGGCGACTGGACGACCGTCGGGTCGACTTTCGTGGAAGCGTTGTTGTACGAATCGGCATCGCCGTTCGCTCACGGGAACGCTGCGCGACCGTCGCCAGCGGCCGAGTGGGCGATCGAGTACGTCCGTGGGGAATCGGGTGTTTCACTGCGTGCACTGTTCGATGATCCGACGGACTCGCGTCTGGCCGCGTTGTTGGATTGGCGTCCCTCATTGCCAGTCTATCGCGATCTCGCGCTATTGGCGGTGAGTTGCCCATTTCGCACCAAGGCAACTCCGTCATTGGCGGCGCAAATGAGTTTGCGCTGGGATCCGGATTTCGTCCGTCTCTGTTTTGACACGTCGAGCATCAGCAGGGAACAGGCGGCCGAAATTCGTCATCGGCTCGACGCGGACGCCGAGCAGTTTTTTGTTCAGGATTGGGAGAAGGCGACAGCGACAGCGAATGCGGCGGCGGCTTTGTCCAGGGAAATCGGCTGGGCGTTCGAAATCGCAGGATGGGGCGCGGAACGGTCTGGGGAGACCGATACGGCGATCCAGCGGTATCTTTCCGCGATGGATTGTTCCGTGTTTTCCGACGAGTCGGTGCGGTTTCGCAGTCATTGGTTTGATCCGAATCATGGCAAGTTCGCGGCGGCCCGGCTAAGACAGCTCCGGTATGAGTCGGACGATCCGTACCAGCGATTGTTGCTTAACGGCTCCGAGCACATCGGCAAAGTTGTGGCGGCTCAATGGATGGAGCGTGGCGCCGCAGCAGAATGGGAAGGCGACTTCGAGACGGCCTACCGGTGCTATTGGAAATCGGGCTGGGATTTGGGTCATCCTTCGCTCGATGGATTCTCCGCTCTGCTCAACGATATGGCTCGTGTCGCCAAGCGCGGCAACTCGGTTGGTCTCGACACGCTAGCACAGCTTCACAGCAAATCGATTCTTCGTGCGTAAGCTGGGTCGTTTTTTGCGTGATGATGCGGATTCGCGCACAGGAATGCGGCGCGACTTCTTGCGTCGGCGCAATAAAAAGCCCCCGGTGCCGACGGTTCCCAGGGGGGCAAAGGAATCCGCTTACAACCGGGAGCGATTGGACGGCGACGGCTTCCTGCTGCCGCCTTTGAGTGTCCTGTCTGACATCCGCCAAGTTGACAAAGGGGTAGGTCGGCCTCCATGCCAACTGGGTCGCTTTGCGGTCCGCAGATACGCGCTTTCACGCGATCCGGTGCAGACTCGTCTTGGCAGTTGTCGCCAACGAGACGAACGTCGAAAAAGAGATGAAGAACTGCGAATTCGCTGCTTCACTTGCTCTTGAATGTGACATCCGTGTCGTTGAGGCGGGAGAATATTCCATCCCTCAAAAGCGGTCAATACCGAATTTTTGTCGATCTATGACGGCAGGTTCTTGTCGCAGTGAAGTCGATTGAGTCAATGGCAATTTGCCGCTGAAAGCTCGCCATCGCCGTTGGAAATGTCAAGTTGTATTGACGCGTCGAATGTGGGTTCATCAAACTAGTGGCGCGTCAACACTAAGAATTACGATCCCAGCGTTTGTATCGTACGCCGCCAAGTCAAGTTACGCCGAAGCCAACCCCCATTTTTAGAGTTGACGCGGCACTAGGCTCTGTCCCTTAATTGGGATTGCATAGAAATTGACATCAAGGAAGCTCGACGAATCGCGACCCGCTACGAGAAAAAACTCGAGCACTACCTCGCCATGATCTACATCGCGATCGCAAGAATGCTCATCAACTGGTATTAAGGGACAGAACCTAGGGTAATGATCGAATCCTTCACCGAATCCGAACCGCCCCAACAACGAATCCGTCGGCTGTGGTGGCTGGTAACGACGATTCATTGCTTATTGTTGATGATCTCGCTGTTGCGGTTCCTCTATCGGCCAGAATCGAGGCTGTTTGGGATCGCCTGGAACGCTCTCTTTCAGATTCTCGCCCCAACATTCGGTTCGTTGGCCATCGCGTTGCTGCTCGCTAGTGAGATCTTTTCGGGACGTGTTCGAGTCGTTTTAGGAGTGGGGCTAATCCTGATCGTCTTAATCGTCTCGGTCCTCTGCTTGTATTGGTCGATGCCGATCTTGATGAGTGTCTGAACGGGTGGGGGAATTTGCTTGATTTCGAATCAAATTGAGCGGTCTTGAGGCGTCGTCATTCGTCGCGCCGAGCCCAGTCGCAGTCGAGGATTGAGCGGTCACCCGAACGAAGTCGGGATTGTTGCTAAATCACTGGTTTTTTAGGGGGGGTTTTGTGCCAAGACACGCTCCCCGTAAGGGCCGATAAAGGCTATAATTCCAGCTTCCAAATCGGTCTGTATTGGGGACGGGAGCGAGCGTTTGTTGGCGACGGATTCTGCCGTGGAGAACGGCGTCTTTTCGATTCCTCTGAAAACCGTGGCCGCCCCGCGCTTTGGTCGTCTCCATCAGGGTTCACGAAAACCCGTCTCACCGTCCGCTCGATCGAGTCAAGGGGAGCGTATTGGCCCATCAACGGTGGCATTTCCCGCAGGATCGGGTGGCGGCCAAAACGGGCCTGGACCACTTCCCGAATTCATCGCGGGGCGAGAAAACGCTGAACTTGCCGTCGCCGTCGACGCTGTGTTTTCCAGCAAGTCCGCTTTTAGCCCGCTCTGCCTGTACGGTCCAAGCGGTTGCGGAAAGACCCATTTGACCACCGGCCTCGTGCATCGCCTGCCACTCATCGGCGGCGGGTCGAGCATGATTCGAACTGGCTCGGATTTCGCCAGAGAGATCGTTCATGCGTTTCAGACGGATTCGCTGAACGAATTTCGCAACCAACTCGGCGGGCTAAGTTTATTTGTGCTCGACAATCTCGAGGAGTTGGCGGGAAAGCAACACGCACAACAAGAGCTTTGTAGTTTGATCGACCTTTCGCGTTTGCGCGGACTGTTCGTGATCACCACCTGCAAAACGCCGCCGCTGGACCTGGCAGGCTTTTCGTCCGCGCTGACTAGCCGCCTGTCAGGCGGGCTCTCCCTGGCCGTTCGCCCTCCAACCTCCACGACTCGCCGCACCATGCTTGCACGACTCGCCGAGCACTGGGGGGCTCGTCTCGACGAGAACGAAATTGCTCAGCTGGCCGCTGTCGCAGAGAACCAGCCCCCGACCCAATTACAGGCTTTGTTGATTCAGTATCGGCATTTCGCCGAGAACTTTACCGACCCCGGCCGAAACGCGCTTTTGACGCTTCCCGTCAAACTGCCAGGCGACGTCGAAGCTCGATCGCTTGTCGACCGATTCATCGATCATCACCACAGCCAAAGTCAACTGCCGGCAATCAAGCAGATTGCCAGCCAAACAGCCAAGTCATTCAAGGTCACTCAGCGCGATCTCTGCGGCCCGACGAGAAGGCAAGCGGTGGTCAAGGCGCGGGGCGTTGCGATGTACGTGGTGAGAAAAATTCGAGGCGATAGCTTGGAAACGATCGGCCGCTATTTTGGGAATCGAGACCATACGACTGTGCTTCATGCGTGCCGAAAAACAGAATCGCTCATCGAGACCGACCCCATCGTTTCCGAAGTGATCGAAAAACTCTTGAAGAAATGGAGTTAGGAGAGAGCCTGCTCGTGCGTCCAAGGCGCCGATGAATCACGAAGTTCAATTCAACTTGATCAGTCCCGATCGAAACAGTGCGAGAAGAGGTGGAAAAGCTGTCGAGCCATCGTCGGCGATTGTTAGCGACTATGGCCGGTTGTCGGGCACCAACGACAGCGTCGACAAGCTGAACCGTTTGCGGTCGGTTGTCGACAATGGGGTCGACGTCGAACGAACTGGTTTTCCACAGAGACAAAAGTGATCTAAGTCGTCGCGGCGGTGGAAGTACCGTCGAGCAATCGAGCGTTGTCGACGGCTTGCAGCCGATCATTACTACTGCTGTTAAAAAAGAAAAATAGATCAGAACAACTCGAACCGTCTATCCGACACAACACGCCTTGAAATGGTTTGACGACGTCGCGGTTCATGCAGGACGAGAAAGAATTCAAATGAAGATTACGTGTCACCGAGAAAAATTGTTGTCCGCCTTTCAAACCGCCGCCACGGTCGCGCCGAGCCGCAGCCCAAAACCGATTCTTCGCAACGTGCGTTTGGAAGTTGGAGATCGATGCATGTTGACCGCAACCGATATGGAGGTCGGGATTCGGATAGAAGTTGAAGGCATCGAAGTTCAAACCGGCGGTGCGGCGGTATTGCCAGTCGACCGATTCGGTTCGCTGCTCCGCGAGTCGACGGATGAACAACTGCAAATTGAGACGCTCGAGTCGGGTGCGGTTGTCAAAGGCGAGCGAAGTGAGTTTAACTTGCCGGCGGAGAACCCCGACGAATTTCCCGTCGTTGCGGAGTTTACCGAGACGAAGTACCACACGGCCACATCGCGGTTCTTCAAGGAACTCATCCGCCGAACCCTGTTCGCCACCGACACCGAAAGCAGTCGTTACGCGCTGGGCGGTGTGCTCTTGGAGATGAATAAAGACAGCATCGTCGCTGTCGGCACGGACGGGCGTCGTCTTGCCAAGATGGGGGGGCCGGCCGAGTCGATCGAGGGCCATGAGTCCGGCGAGCAAATGGTGATCGTACCGACGCGTTCAATGCAATTGATCGAACGCGCATTGGCCGACGACGATTCCGAAGTTCAGATTTGCGCTCGCTCCAACGATATCTTGGTCCGCAGCGCTCGGACGACAATCTATACGCGGTTGGTCGAGGGGCGTTTTCCGAAATGGCGAGACGTATTGCCTGAACAAACCGGACAAGTCAGTTTTCAAATGACCGTCGGTCCGCTTCACAGTGCGATTCGACAAGCGGCTGTCGTCGCCAGCGACGAAAGCCGAGGCATCGATTTTCGCTTTGGCACCGGCACGCTGGTGCTCAGCGGGCGGACGGCCGAAGTCGGGCAATCGCGAGTTGAATTGCCGATTCCCTACGATGGTGAAGAAGTGATCGTCACGTTGGACCACCGCTACGTCACCGATTTTCTCAAAGTGCTTGAGCCGAGCGCGACGTTTAACCTGAGCGTCGATGGATCCGAAGCGCCGGCGTTGTTTTCAACGGAAGACAATTACGGCTACGTCATCATGCCGCTGGCTCGAGATCCTTAATAGGCACAAACGAGATGATCCCAGTAGACGATGAATACGAAGACTCACAAGGATGACAGGCCGAGTTGCAAGTGAAAGAGGAATCGGACGAAATTGTTTTGCATCGTGTTGCTGAAGATGTAGGTCGCAAGCAGATCTACCATCGTCCTAAAACGATGCGATCGTTGGTCAGCACGCTGTTGGCTCGACGAGGGTACGCGCAGGAAAACTCTGCGGACCGCTGTCGAGAAGTGTGGAGGTCGGCTGTCGGGGAACGAATCGCTCGGGCAAGTTTGCCTGGCAAGATTCGCAAAGGGGTACTGACCGTCATCGTAGAGAACTCGGTTGTCGTGCAGGAGCTATCCATGCAACGGCAAGCAATCCTGAAACACATGGGGAAGGAAGCCCCAGAATTGAAAGTCGTTGGGCTCAAGTTTCGCGTTGGCGCTGTCAAATAGACGCGGCAAATAGACGCCGCCGACAGGCACAACGCGAGCTGAGATGATCTGGCGACCCTTTAGAAGAAACGGTTGAAGCAAATGAACGATCCGAATTCCGACAATCAAGATTCTCCGGAAGAAGACGAGTCGAACTTGAACGAACAAGAAGACGCGGATGCTGACGGCCAGGACGCCGCGGACAGCGATCCTCCGAAGCAAGGAACGTCGGACTACAATCAAGAGAACATTCAGGCGCTAACCGACCTGGAGCACGTTCGCGAGCGGCCGAGTATGTACATTGGCGACACCAATGTCCGCGGACTCCATCACTTGGTCTACGAAGTCGTCGACAACTCGATTGACGAAGCGATGGCCAAGTTCGCCACCAATGTCAAAGCGACGATCAACACGGACGGATCGGTTACCGTCGAAGACGACGGTCGAGGCATCCCGGTCGAAAAGCACGCGGAAATTTCCGAGAAGGAAGGCCGCAATATCTCCACGCTCGAAGCCGTCATGACGATGCTCAAAGTCGGCGGCAAGTTTACCAAGGACGCGTATCAGACGTCGGGCGGTTTGCACGGCGTCGGCGTGACCGTCGTCAACTTTCTCTCGCAGTGGTGCGAGGTGCACGTCTTCCGCGATGGCAAGATCCACCAGCAAGAATATGAACGCGGCGTGGCGATGGGGCCCGTCACGATCGTCGGCGATTCAAAGAAGATCGGCACCAAGACCACCTTCAAGCCAGACGATCAGATCTTCCAAACGACCAAATTCGACTACGACACGGTCCACCGCCGGCTTCAAGAACTGGCGTTTCTTAATCGCGGCGTTCGCATCAAGTTTCGCGACAAACGAATCGACGAGAAGGATGAGTTCTATTACGAACGAGGCGTGATTGAATTCGTCGAACACCTCAACAAGACGCGTGACGCGATTCACGGCGAGGTGATTTACATGGAAGGCGAAATGGAGGGCGTCGGTTACGAGATCGCTTTGCAGTACACGCGCGAACACTCGGAAAATCTACACTCCTACGTCAACAATATTAACACGATCGAGGGCGGTACGCATGTCAGCGGTTTTCGAGCCGCCTTGACGCGAACACTGAACAACTACGGCAAGAAGGAAGGCCTGTTCAAGAATATCGTGCCCACCGGCGAGGACTTTCGCGAAGGATTGACGGTCGTTGTGTCCGTTCGAGTTCCTCATCCTCAGTTCGAAGGGCAGACGAAAACGAAGCTCGGCAACAGCGAAGTCGAGCGTATCATCACGATGTCCGTGGGCGAGTTTCTCGCGAAGTACTTGGAGGAAAACCCCAAGGACGCCAAGATGCTCATCCGCAAAGGCGTGTTCGCTGCGGAAGTCCGTGAAGCGGGGCGAAAAGCCAAAGAGATGCTGCGAAAGCGCAAGGACGTACTCGGCGGCGGTGGCCTTCCAGGCAAGCTGCGGGATTGCATAAGCAAAGAGATGGAGCTTTGCGAGCTTTACTTGGTCGAAGGTGATTCGGCTGGCGGAAGCGCCGAGGGAGGGCGGCTGAAACAGTACCAGGCGATTCTTCCGCTGCGTGGAAAGATCATCAACGCCTACAAGTCGCGCGAAGACAAAGTGCTCGCGAACGAAGAGGTGCAGAGCATGATCCAAGCCATCGGAGGCGGCATCGGCGCCGAGATGGACTTGAGCAAGCTGCGTTACAACAAAGTGATTATCATGACGGACGCCGACGTCGATGGTTCGCACATTCGCACGCTGCTGCTTTGCTTCTTCTACCGTCAGATGTATCCGCTGATCGAAAGCGGCCATGTCTACGTGGCTCAGCCTCCGCTGTTCCGAGTGCACAAGTCGAAGAAGGAAGTCTATTACGTTCAGACCGATGAAGAGATGAAGTCGCAACTGCTCGAACGAGGTCTCGACGGTTCGGTGCTGGAAGACCCCGAAAAGGGCATCTCGATAGAAGGCGAATCGATGGCGACGCTCTGCACGACGTTGACGTCGATGGAAGAGGCGCTCATCGCCTTAGAACGCCGTGGGATCAGCGTGAAAGTTCACGCCGAGCGAGTCGATCTGGAGTCGGGTCGGTTGCCGATGTACCACGTCGTGTTGGGGATTGAGGACGAGTGGTTTGTGAGTCGGCAGGACGTCGACGCGTATGTGAAGAAGAAAGAGACGGAGTTGGGCGTCGATCTGCGCGGGAACAATGGCGATAACGGCGATGACGACGACGAGTTGGATGACGCCGAAGCGTCGGTCGAGGACAATGGCGGACCGCAGTTGCACATCACCGAGCTGCACGAAATCCGCACGATCAACACGGCGTTGAAGGGGATCGACGAAATGGGTTTCGACATCCAATCGTTGATCCCGCAAGAGCGCACGGGAATCGAGGTGCCTCGTTACGTTCTTCGTCGCGGCGACCACGAGCGATCGTTAAGTGATCTCCGCGGCTTGCTTTCGGCCGTGCGGGCCGTCGGCGAGAAAGGCCTGCAGGTGACTCGCTTCAAGGGTCTCGGCGAAATGAACGCGGAAGAGCTCCGCGACACCACGCTCGACCCCGACAACCGCACGCTCGTGCAAGTCAGCATGCGCGACGCCGCGGCTGCAGAGAACATGTTCCGCATCCTAATGGGCGACAAAGTCGAACCCCGTCGCGAGTTCATCGAAAAACACGCACTCGAAGTCCGCAACCTCGATGTGTAGTGGGCGCAGTTGGTTCTTGACATAAAGGTTGTCATTTCGGACACATCTTGGCGCGCATTCGTAGTGGATTGCATCGCTGTATGGAACAGGCTCTTGCTGGAGCCCAATTATGAAACAACACGCCATGAAACAGAACGAACTTATCCTGCTGCATCGTTATCTGGATGGCGCGATCACTCCAGGGGAACTTGAATCGCTGGAGGGTCTGCTGCGCTCCAGCGCGGAAGCGCGGAGCACGTTGCGGCCGCTCGCGACGATCGATGCGAAGTGGCAGCAGCTTGCGGCAGACGAGACGGTAGTGAGAACCTTCGACCATGTTGCTGCTCCTCCACGTGGCGGGCGTGCGATTCCAATGTGGCTCACCGTGAGCGCGATCGCGGCTTCGCTGATCGTTGCTGCCTTCGGCTGGTTTCGTGCTCCTGAACAGCGTGCAGGTAAGATTCAGTATGGCATTGCCAAAGTGATACGGATCGAAGGCGAAGGCCAGGCCGCCGAGGAAAGAAAGGTTGAGACACTTCACGGTGTTATCGAAGCCGTCGACGGAAACACCATCACCGTCAAGTACCGAAGGAAAAGCCGGACGTTCACACTCAACGACAAGGCGAAGCTCCACTACGTCAGCTTCCTGAAGGCGAAAAAGGAAATCAAACCGGGCTTCTTTTTTCGCGCCGGCGTCGATTCCAAGGGGCAATGCAATCAGCTCTGGGTCACCCTTCCGATCCCCGAGGAGAATCTCAAACCCAGTGCTGAGATGCTCACGATGACTCCCGCTGAGTTGCACAAAATGGCTGACAGCAATGGCGACGGCGAGCTTTCCTATGTCGAGTACGCCACCGCCATTTACCGTTCACCCAAGCACGGCCCCGTCGGGTTTCTGAAATCGGACAAGGACAAGTCCGGGACCCTGAATCTGAAGGAATTCGAACCCAAACTCGAGGGCATCAAGTGGTGGAGAATCTCGCGGAAGACTCCCGCCGAATGGCACGCGGAATCCGATGCCAATTCCGATGGCGTCCTCAGCAAGCAGGAATTCGTGACTTTTCTTGGCTCCACCGCTCACCTGGATACGTTTTTCAAGAGGGCCGACAAGGACCGCTCCGGCGACCTCTCGGTAGCGGATTTGGCCAGCTTCATCGACTCCATCCTGCGATGATGGAGAACATCCGGAATACGCCTGCCAAAACTCACCAACTACGAACAACTCCGTAGTCTCATCGCCCAACGTCAACCACGGTGTGCCAGTCAAAATGACAAGGATTTATTTGCCATTCCTGATCGCCCTCACATACGTCGCCAATCTCAGCGCCGAAGACCCGGAATTCAAATCAAAGGCCGCGAAACCCAAGACGCCGAAACTCGTCACCGGGCAAATCTGGGTGCGGAGCTACGATTTCAAGGATGCAGACAAGGAAATGGAGTATGCGCTTTACGTTCCAGATGGCTATGACGCGAAGAAGTCCTATCCGTTGATGGTCGCGCTCCATGGACTAAACAGTAATCCTCGGCAGATTCTGGGCTATCCAGGTTTCACGAAGCTGGCCCAGAAGCACGGTTACATTTTGGCCGCACCAATGGGCTACAACACAAGGGGCTGGTACGGAGGCCTGGGCCAGACCTCGCGACGTTGGCATCCAAGGAATCTAGGGGAACTCAGCGAGAAGGACGTCATGAACGTCCTGAAGATCGTGCGGCGTGAGTTCAACGTGGACTCAAAGCGAATCTACTTGATGGGGCACTCGATGGGCGGCGGCGGTACATGGCACATCGGCATCAAGTTCCCTGACATCTGGGCGGGGCTGGCTCCGATCGCCCCTGCGACATTTCGGCCGCCTGATGACCTAGTGAAGATCAAGACAACGCCCGTGATTCTAGTACAGGGCGACAAGGATCGACTGGTTCCCGTCCGAGGTGCTCGGCGTTGGGCAGCCAAAATGAAAGAACTCGGGATGACGCACGAGTACATTGAAGTGAAGGACGGCAACCACATTAAACCAGCCATTACACAACTGCCGGCAATATTCGAGTTCTTCGCCACTCACACGAATGTTGTTCCATCAAACGAGGAAGCGTCAGAGTCAGATGATTAAACAACTCTATTGCCTGTTAGTAACACTGTTTGGGTGCACCGTATCCGTCCAGGCTGAGTCACCGAACATCATCTTGATTTTGACCGATGACCAGGGTTGGAGTCAGCGGTCGGGTTTAATGGATCCGGAAAACCCAGAGTCCGGCTCCAGCTACCTTCACACTCCGGCGATGGATCGGATCGCGGAAGAGGGCATGCGTTTTACCGGTGGCTATTCACCCGCCCCGCTTTGCACTCCGACCCGGCGCAGCATCCTCTGCGGGACGAGTGCGGCTCGGTCTGGATCGGAATTCGTCAGTAAGTGGGTGCCGGCTGATCACATGACGCTTCCGCGGGCACTGAAGCACGCGAATCCTGAATACCAGTGTGCCCACTTTGGGAAGTGGGGAGAGAAGATGATTTCCTCACCGGAAGAGTGCGGCTACGACGTGAGCGACGGGCACACCGGAAACGTCACAGGAGGCATGGCAGAAAAGATGCAGCCGGCCCACATCGTCGAAGATCCGAAACGTACTGGCTCAGTCACGGACCGGTCGATCGAGTTCATACGGAAGCAAACCAGGGCGGGCAGGCCTTTCTATACTCAGGTCAGTTACTATGCAGTGCACCTGCGAACTGAAGTGTTGCAGACCTCACTGGATAAATATCAGAAGAAGGGTGCCCCTGATCGGGCTTATTCGCAGGGATGGGCCGGAATGCTTGAAGAGCTGGACAGCGGCATTGGCAGGCTCCTGGACGAGCTGGATGCTCTGGGAATATCTGACAAGACCTATGTGGTTTTCACGACGGACAACGGAGGACGCGGCACCGTTCCCGGCGGCGATCCAAGGAGTCCTGCGCCGAATGTGCCATTGTCCGGGGCCAAGCATTCCCTGCTCGAAGGCGGCATTCGCGTCCCCTTGATGGTTCGAGGCCCCTCTATCGAAGCGGGATCGGTCTGCCGGGTCCCAGTGGCAGGCTACGACTTTCTACCGACCTTTTATGAGTTGGCTGGTGGGAAAGGTCATCTCTCTGAAGAACTCGATGGTGGAAGCTTTGTCACTCTGTTTTCCGATCCGGAAACCGATTTGGTGAAGCGTCCGATTGATGGCCTGGTTTTCTCTCGGCCCCGGCAGGGAATGGCGGTGATTCGGTCCGGTCAATGGAAGCTGCTGGCAGAGGTGAATACTAAGCGCGAAATCCAATCGGCCAGACTCTTCAATGTCGTTGAGGATATCGCCGAGAAGCGTGATCTGTTCACGACGCACGCAGACAAAGCCACGCAACTTCTAGCACGCCTTAAAACCTATCTCGAAACCGTGGTTGATCCATCTCCGACAATGAGGCGGAGAAAGAGGGCAGAATGAGAACGCCGCCCTCATCCAGCTCCAGCAGGCGTGCCCCTATGAAGAAGACAGGAACGCAGAGGCGTATTCAGCTGGTCCTGATGGTGCTGCCCGCACTTTCGATTCTGAACCTGCCGGAAGCCCTCGCTGATTCAGAGTCGGACGAGATAGTCGCCCTGGACCTGCTGACCGTCAGGGATCCGAGATCGCGAGCTGAGTCTCGGTTGCGGGTCATCCGATTGACGACGCGGGGCGGCGATACGGGCTATGGGGATTATCTTGATTTCGGTCTACCCGCCAGGAATGTGGAAGAGACACTGGCACGGTTGGTGAACCGTTATGCCGAACAGAATCATAAGAAGAATATCTTCCTGACCGACCCTTCAATGCGGGCCGTCGGTGTCGGTCATACCGTTCTGGGGCAGACTGCCGACCAGGTACTCAATGCCCCGCCCATAACTGGATTGAGCGTCAATGCGTTGTTTCCAAGAGCAGGCTTTGGCCCCATGTGGCAGGGCCCGGGAAAATCAGGACTGGTCATCGCCCTGCAGGCAGCGTTGCTCGACCTCACGGAGGAAAAGCGTCCATGCCGGGTGCGGCTCTGTCCGTCGATTTCGATTGACCGCGAGGAAGACGGCAAACGCCGCCTCTGCACTCCTGACGAAATGCAGCAGACGGTCGCATCGCTCAAGAAAGCGGGCTTTACCGCGGTCCGACTGGAACTGGCCGGAGCTCTCGATGATGAGATGAAGGCACGCGGCGAATGTGCCCCCTACCGCTACCCGCAGGAGGTGCTGGGCCGTATCGACAGCCTGGTATTAGCGTCGAAAAAGGCCGCCGGTACGGACATGGATCTGGTCGTCTCCGCCGATATGAACTTGAGTACGGATGGCATGACCTACCTGGCACTGCATTGCCAAAGGAACGAGGTGACCCTGCTCGAAAATCCCATGGCGCTCCGGCACCTGCCGGAACAAGGTGAGGCCCGCAAGGAGTTCAGCCAGCCTCTCGGATTCGGCGGAGACTACCACGCGATCGAGGACTTCGTTCAAGGCATCAGGACACAGGCTGGCACGGTTCTGGTGCCGGATGCCGGCCGCATCGGCGGGGTGACGATGCTCGCCCGGACGGCCGACCTGGCGAAAGACGCCAAACTGAAAGTGGCTCCCGTGGTGCAGGGTGGTCCCTTTTCCCTGCTGGCGGTGGCACGGTCACTCTCCGGACGCGGTGAGGTGCTGTGGGTGACATCACCCTGCCAGGACGAATGGCTGAAGGAGGACGGTGTGCTGAAGATCCCCTTGCGGATGGAGCAAGGATCGCTGGTCGCGGAACCGTGTGAGTTTGATGGAACGAAGTTTCAGGCAAAGCGTGTCGCCGAGTTAAAATCCAAATCGAGTGAAAAGTGATGGCCCATCAAGTAACAGGTAACCAACCCAATCGTCGAGAATTCCTCAAGCAATCGGTGCTAAGTGCAGGTGCGTTTGCGGGGCTGCCGTCGCTCGGCCAACCGCTCCTGGCAGCAGCCTCGGGCAGTCGCATCGAAGCGCTGGAACTGCTCGTGCTGGAGCAAGATCGCGAGAAGCGGCGCGTGCTGAAAGTCGTCTCGAGTACAGGCGCCGCTGGATTCGCGGATTTTCCGGACCTCGATTACGCACCGGCACTGGGCGGTGTCGCCAAAAGACATCTGATCGGTACCAATCCCTTTGCCGTGGAAGCCATCTGGTCACAGATGCGGCGGGCCGGTGTCCTCTGCTCGCATCGCACAGCCCTGGATTATGCACTTTGGGATCTGCTCGGCAGGGAAACCGGTAAGCCTGTCTACGAACTGCTCGGCGGTCCCGTGCGCGACCGGATCAGGATCTACTACTACGGCAAGCCGCCCAAACAGCAGCTGGAAAATGAAGACGCCTGGCGCGCCCTGGGTCGAAAACTGGCCGGGCAACCCGGTGCGGTAGTAAAGGTCGATCCGTGGTTAAATTTCGAAAGATTTGTCGACAAGAAAGCCTGGGAGGACACTGTCTACGAGGCTGGCGGAAGAATGCCGACCGAGGAGAACATCGCCTTTAACGAAATGGTCTTCCGCTGCCTTCGTGAAGGGGCAGGCGACAAGGTGGACCTGATTCACGGCGGCCATGGTCAGTGCAGTGCCGAAGGAGCCATCGCGACCTGCAAACCGCTCGAACAGTACGATCTTCTGTGGATAGAAGAGCCGGTGGCACCCACCAGCAGCATGGATGAAATGGCCAAAGTAGCTGCTGCCACCACGGTCCCCGTTGCGACAGGAGAAAACCTTCAGGGCCTGGAAGACTTCACCCGCCTGATCGACAAGCGTGCCGCGTCGATTCTCAATCTGCCGCCACCCAATGTCGGCGGACTGACCGAAGCACGCAAGATCGCAACTCTGGCCGAAATACGAGGCATCCAGATTGCGCCGCATTTCTTCAATTATGGTCCTTTAACCTGGGTAGCCATGGCCAACCTTTGCATGGCCACCCCCAATGTGTTGATTCTTGAAGCGAATGCGTTGCGAGAAAATCTGTCCGGCCCCAAAGGTCTCAACAAGAATCAGTTTTTCAAAGAACCGATCAAATTCGACGGCTACTACTTCGTGCCTTCTGGCAAACCGGGGTTGGGTTACTCATACGATGAGAAATTCGTCGTGAGCCGGAAGAGGTTGGCGTGATTAACGAATAGTGTGGATGAGTTGCTGTTTTAGTATCAGTCCATCAATAACCGGATCAATCTGGAATCGTGGATTGGCAACCCGATTGGGACAGCAGAGTGGTGATGATTCGGTTTGGGGATAAGAAACACGTCCTCGATTTCAATGGGAATCAAAAGTAGTGATATGAGAATCGTCTTACTGAGTCTTGGCTTCGCTTTCCCGCTGCCTCACGCGGCGGTCGCAGATCTCATCACACCAGTCGGTGTTATCGCATCGGGGCGTATGTCTGATCCCGAGAACATGATTGATGAATCGGGGATGCGTGCTTCGGGGAAGCGCAACGACTACCGCAACTGGTCGTCACTTCCGGCCACGAAAGACACCTGGCACGAAGCAAACTGGTTTGCGACCACACGGTCTCCGGGGCCGTGGGCGATTCTGGATCTGGGCAGTGTCTGCGACCTGGAAACCATCAGCATCTGGAACTGCAATCCCGGCAGCGAGGGTCCGTATCGACGTTCTGCCACGAAGCTTGACGTTTATCTGCGCAAAGATCTGGATCGCAACAATACGCATGAGAATCTGGCGGCATTCAACTCAGACGGCTGGGCGCTGCTCAAGGGTGACATCACGGTGAAGACGAATCCCGGTGGCACCGTAGCGGAGACGCCGTCGACGCTCCTGACCGGAGAAGACCTCAAGGGAATTCAAGCGCGGTATGTAGCACTTCACATCAAAGAGGTGCTGGGTGGCAAGGGCGATCTTCGCCATGCGCCTCTGGGGGAAGTTCAGGTATTTGGAACTTCGACAACGGGGTTCGTTTACGTGCCCGATGACGGACCGAAGGGCTATTTGCCGCCAGAGAAGCGCGACGACGGAATCAGTGTTTCCGATTTGAGCGAAGTCAAATGCGACCAGAAAACGCTCGTTGGCTTGATCGACCGCATCGACAGCAATCCGGACAACCGCATCGACAGCCTCCTGATCGCCAAAGACGGCACGCTTGTGCTCGAACGCTATTTTCGACGAGCGCACATCGACCAACTCCATCCGGCCCGTTCGATCATCAAGGGCGTTCTTTCCATTATGGAATGCCCAGGCGCTGCACTTTTAGAATGCCATTCACAACAGCGAAAGCGACGACACGGTCGGACGCGATGTACCTCGGGCGTGGGCGGCTTGGTATCATTGTTCATGCCGCCCAAACATCCGCGAATATTCTCTATTGGGAGTGTGCGTCACACAACGCGCGTAATCACCGAATCGTGAGCCGTCGAAAATTGAAGCCGACTGTCCTGCTCGTCGCGATACTAGCATGGCTTCCACTGAGCAATACGGGCCGCGCTGCCGACACAGAGACGGCGGCGATCGACCAGAAGCTCGTTCGGCGAGGAAAGTGGGTGGAGAGTCGGTTTCGATTTGCGAAGGCGCCATCATTGCAGACGACAGAGGATGGCGCAACGTTGGAGTATGACTTTGAAGCGACTGGTATGGCCATTCGACTCGGCGGCCACAACGTCCCGGCCTATGGGGCTCCGAATCTCGGACGCCTGGTGGTGACGATCGACGGCAAGAATCGGCGGGTTATCAGGCCGCGATCGCTACCGCGTGAGATAGTGTTGAATCGTCGCCTGTCGCCTGGCAAGCACATGCTACGCGTCGTACATCAACGTGACGGCGATAACGCAGGATGTCGAATCGAATCGTTTCGCACTTGGAACGATCCGCGCGGCGAAGTTCATTTCCATGTGAGTGGCGAAGCGAACGCGCATCTTGTTGACTGCCTGGCCATTCTCCGTCGTGGCAAGGCCGTCGTGCGAAAAGAATTGGTGCGAAACTGGCTAACAGGTCAATGTTCGCTGACCGGCCTTCCGTCTGGAGACGACTATTCGCTCGAGATTCAAGCCGCCGGATGGATAACGGCTCGCAGCGCCACGTTCGGCATCGAGGCCGCCCAACTGACGGAACTTGCGCCCATTTACTTGCGGCGCGATCCGGCCACCATCATCCAACGGTTTCGTTTCCCTCGTATGAATCAGCCGGCGATTCGCCGACCGGGCGAGACCTTTCGCGCGCGCTTTCTCGGTTTCAACGCAACGATCGACGAAGTGAAACTCTCGCGCAAGGTTGGCCCCGCCGTGATCTCGCGAGTCGTTGAGTTCGAGGAAGACAAGACTAGGGCTTACTACTACGACCGCGAAGTGATAGTGAAGTTGCCGCCTGACATGCCAGTTGGCGCCTACGATCTGACCGTCAAGGTGACCGGCGGCCTGCGGACCGGGTTTTGCCGCTCGCCTCGCAGCGTCCACGTCGTGCGACAATATCCTACGGACCCAAGGTTCGTCACGTTCGGGCATCTTGATACGTCAGCCCAGCACCAAGCAGAATATCTTGAGCGGCTGGTCAGCATCATCAACTTACTCGCCCCCGACATGGTGCTCTGTAGTAACGCCTGCAATCCGGCTTATGTGTCGGGCGCGTTCGCTGGGCTCGATATCCCCTATGTCATCAACTTTGGAAACCATCAGTTTCCCGGACACGAAGCGTGGTATGGCGACCCGGTTGCACTTGTTGACGTCGGACCGCACGTAAGTGTGCTGAACTTCGGGCATCCCTGGCACACAGACAGATCAAAAGCCGAGTCGCTGCTCGCGTCGCGCCCCGATACGGCCATTCGAGTGATCAATGCGTTTGAGGCCAACGCGCCTTTTTCGCTGCTCAACAAACATCAGGTCCGCATGATTCACGACGCGCACGGGATCGGTAAAAAGGTAACGGACTTCGGCGCCACCCCCACGCGCCGCGTCGGCAAATCCAACTCCGAGAGTTTTCGTCTCGTCCGTTTTCGTAACAACCGAGTCGAGTCATGCACTTACAATGGCCACGAAACCGCGCCGATTCCTTTCCCGCGCGAGTCGGTCGCACCATTGAGCGTCTCGTTTCGCCGAGCGAATGACGGAACACAATCCAACAACGCGGCCACCGTCACAAACCGACTTGCGGAAGCCTATCCCAACGCGCGCGTGACTTTCCTCGTTCCCGCCGGCCAGTACGCGATCAAGGGTGGCCGTCTTGAATCTCAGATCCCCAGCGATGACGGTCTCCTCCATGTGTTGTCGATACGTCTCGACATCCCCGCGCATGCCGCTTTGACCGTCCATGTAGACCGCGCGCCTCAGTAAGCGTTGGAATCTTATTCACCGAGCGAGCAAGCTCGTTGGGGTCTTCGATAGGTGCGTAGGGCGGCGCGATACCGCACGAGCTTGATTCACCAGCACGGGACGAGGAGATCGTCCAGTTTTTGTGTATCGGTTTGGTGTATCGGACCAACGTTGCCCCGAAGGGCCTTCGGGCAACGCCGTCGAGCCTCTAACCACCTCCTTCTTCACTCCTCGCGTCCCCAAAAAGGCCTTCCGTTGACTCCGCCAGGGCCTGTGTGTAAATTGTTAACAATTAACTGTCTGCATGATGGTAACGATCGGGACACGCAGCGAAGCAGGGGGCGAGCATGGCGTGGATTGCCCGTACGATTGGAGTGCAAGTCGTATTGAAACAAACATTCTCAGCATGCCGCCAATCATGAAGATTCAACAAGTTGAAACCGAGCTCTACCATGTTCCGCTTGCCAGACCGATGGTGGACGCCATTCATGGAGAGCAGAACGACTTTTCATTAATCGTCGTCAAGATAACCACCGAGGATGGCGCTGAAGGTATGGGCTACACGTACAGTGTTGGCCAGGTCGGCGGCACCTCCATCGCCACTCTGATCAACGACAATTTGGCTCCGCTATTGGTAGGCGAGGATCCGCGACGCATCGAGCAACTGTGGAGCAAGATGTGGTGGGCTCTGCACTACGTCGGCCGCGGCGGGATTGCCGTCTTTGGTTTGTCCGCTGTCGATACTGCTCTGTGGGATTTAAAAGCGCGTCTGGCTGACGAACCGCTTTGGCGATTCCTCGGCGGTCACGACAACAGAGCGGAAGCCTACGCTGGCGGAATCGATCTCCAGATGACAATCGACGAATTGCTCGAACAGACTCAGGGCTTTCTCGACGACGGCTTGCGGGCAATCAAGATCAAGGTTGGTCGAGACTCCATTGCGGAAGAGTGCGAACGCATCGCGGCGGTGCGGGAGTTTCTCGGTCCTGACAAGAAGCTGATGGTCGACGTCAACATGAAGTGGAGCGTCGAAAAAGCGATCAAAGCCGCCCGCGCGTTCGAGCCCTACGACTTGCACTGGATCGAGGAGCCGACGACTCCGGACGACGTCGAGGGCAACCGTCGCATCGAGGTGGAAGGCGGCATTCCGGTCGCCACGGGAGAGAACCTGCATTCGATCTACGAGTTTCGGCGGATGATTGCCGACGGTGGCGTCTCATTTCCCGAGGCGGACCTCTCAAACCTCGGCGGAATCACGGCGCTCATGAAGGTCGCGCACCTTGCCGAGGCACATAACCGCAACCTGACAACACATGGCATCCCAGAAATGCACATTAGTTGCCTGGCGGCGATTCCCAATGCTTCGTTACTGGAGGTTCACGCCTTTCGATTGGATGACTTCCTGATCCAACAGCTCGAGATCCGAGACGGGTGGGCTTACGCATCGGATCGGCATGGGCATGGCGTCGAGATCGATTGGGAGAAGATTGCGCGACACCGCGTCGCCCTGCGTTAGGAACGAGATTACGTTGCAAGAATGAAGCTCAGGAGAAACGAACATGAACCGCATCCATTCTGCTGTACTTGCTCTAACGCTTCTCGTGCCGACCTTCGCGAGCGGCCAGCATTCACTGTTCCCCTACAAATCGGATTGGAACGGAAAGCCAGAGTCTGTCCGCGCGCAGGGGCTGGCGATCGCGGACGACCCGTTGGGACCTTTTGAGACATGTCCGACCAACCCGGTTCTGAACTCGGGCCATGAAACCGGACTGTTTCATTTTCGAGGCGGAATCGCGGCGCTGGTGATCCGACACGGGAACGAACAGAACATGATTCAGTTTGCGCCGGACGGAGTCAACTTCAAGATCGCGTCCATCGTCAGTCTGATGCCCATTGCACCGGGCCCCTATGTGCCCGACGCGTTTACCGACATCAAGACGGTCGAGGAATTACCTGGGAATTGAGTCACTTTACAACGGCCGGAACGAGGACAACGAAACACAGCATTCTGGCCCGCTTCGATTGCGATTTGAGTCTCGAGAGCACGACCATGGGATGAAGGATCCCGAGCACTACTGGCCTCCGGAATTTTACTTCAGGAGCGGCCTCGGCGGGGCTCGTAAAAAGAAGGAACGCCGCGCGAAGGAAGACTTGGCGCGACCCTCACCGAGTTCGCACCGTCCACAGTAAAGGATCCGACTTCATGTTTGTCCACAGCATGAGCTCAAGCCGCAGCGACGCCTTCCGCTGAGTCTCGCTCTTCGTCGTCCTTGTCGTCCTTGTCGTCGTTCCGGTCGTTGTCTTTGCCGTTGTCAGCGCGCCGACTCACGCGGACGACGGGACAACGAGCTGTTCTCGCAATTCAAATACACTCGACTGCAAGGATTTGACTACCACGGCGGCGACGGCACGGTTTCACACCGCGACCCGTCTCGCCCGATTTTCGTCGATGGCCGGTATTAAGTCTGGTACACAAAACGCGACACGCCAGTTCCTCCGCTCGGCGCAAGTCGCGCGAACGAGCCACCGACACGATTCCCTCCACCGACTGGGACCTCTGCGAAATTTGGTACGCCACGAGCGAGGATGGTTTCAGTTGGGAAGAGCAGGGCGCCGTGGGCGTGCTCGCCGTCGTCAAAATCCTTTGATCGGACGTTGTGGCTCAATAGACTGATAGTAGGCAGCGGTGGATCGTCCGCCGGTCAGTTGAATCCACTTTTGACTCTCCTGCTCGCCCTTCTTCAATTGGACTTTCCCCCAGCCACACGTGTCGTGAGAGAGGCGGCTTGTGGTCCGCCGCTCGTGGGCGACGTGTTACGAGAGTAGGTCGGTGATGACGTGACCATGGACGTCTGTCAGCCGGAAGTCGCGACCGGCGTGGCGGAAGGTCAGGCGTTGATGGTCAAGTCCGAGGATGTGCAGAATCGTTGCATGGAAGTCGTGCATGTGGACGGGGTTTTCTTCGACGCGATTTCCAATATCGTCCGTCTGTCCATACACGATCCCACGCTTGACGCCGCCGCCCGCGAGCCAACACGAGAAGGCAGCCGGATGGTGGTTTCGGCTCTTCGTCCCTTTGCCATCTTGCGCCCACGGAGTCCGGCCGAACTCGGTGCAAAAAACGAGCAACGTGTCGTTGAATAAGCCGCGTTGCTTGAGATCCTTGATAAGACCGGCGATCGGTCGATCGACTCGCTTCGCATATTTCGCGTGGGTGCCGACGTCGCGATGAGCCGCATCCCAATTGTCGCGGCACGCGCCGACTGCGTCGATAATCTCGACGAAGCGAACGCCGTTCTCGATCAAGCGGCGAGCCATCACGCACTGGGCAGCGTACGATGTGCGGTCGCCGGGATGTGAACCGTACAACTCCAGAGTTGGCTTGGATTCCTGAGTCAAGTCGAGCACGTCCGGCGCGAGATCCTGCAGGCCTTTCGCGGTGCGAAACGATTCGGCGCGCGTGGCGAGCTGTGAGTCGCCTGAGCGGCGGCGAAGATGTCGGCGATTCAACGTGTCGAGCAGACCGAGTTCCAATTCCTGCAGGTGTGCGGGAGATGCTGGTTTGAGATGCGGCAATGGCTCATCGCCCGGCATGATGCGAACGCCGCAGTGCGCGCCGGGGAGAAAATTCGCGTCCCAAATCTGTGGCCCACTGTACGGCCGGTGTTCGGAAATCACCACGTGCGCGGGCAGCTTGTCATTCAACGTGCCGAGACCGTAGCTCAACCAGGCGCCCAGACTCGGCATCGCGACTGTGGTGCTTCCCGTATGAAGCTGCAGAGTCGCTTCGCCGTGATCTCGATGATCAGAGTGCATTGAGCGGATCAGGGCCGATTCGTGCATCACCTCGCGAAGGTGCGGGAACAAGTCGCTAACTTCCGTACCGCATTTGGCATTCGGCCGATACCGCCACAGCGGCGCCTTGAGGAAACGCTCGGCCTTGGGCTGGCCCGAAACGGCTGCTCGCAACTCTGGCCCAATGGAAACATCGTGTTCGCGGATCAGACGCGGTTTTGGATCGAACGTATCAACGTGCGAATAGGCGCCCGACATATACAGCACAATAACGTGCTTGGCTCGAGGCGCGTGATGCGGTTTGGGAATCGAGCGGCTAGCTGCGATCGTTGGACGGCCACACGGAATGGCGCCGGCCGTAGCAATCGTCGCGCAAATTGCCTCGCGTCGCGTGATTCGTTTCATGGCATCAGTCGATAAAGAAAAACTCGTTGCTTGTGAGGATCGCGCGCGATAGCGCAATCAACTCGCTTGGCGGTGCGGAACTGTCTGTGTCGGCTTTTGCGTCTGCCTGTGAAGCGGATTGCGCAGCTCGATAATCGTTCAAGAATTGTTTCAACGACGTCACTTCTTCCGCTTCCGGAGAACGACCAAATGCAGAGAGAAACAGCTCGCCAATTCGAGCGTCGTCGCCATGAATCGCGGCAATTCGAGCGGCCAGCGCCTTGGACTGGGCGCGAATGAATGTTGAGTTCATCAGGAATAAAGCCTGAGCCGGGACATGGGAAGTCCGACGGTTCGATGTGCTGGAGTTACGATCGGGTCCGTCGAATTGATCGAGAATCGAATGGCGAAACAACCGTTGCGTGAGCAGGTAGACGCTTCGCCGGTTTGACTCCGGCTCCATGTGGAATGGGTTGTTGAGACTGAAGCGGTTGTCGTACCACGGCTTCAGCGGGTGCGCGCTGCCTTGCGTGCGGTCGAGTTGCCCGCTGACCGCCAGCATCGCGTCGCGGATCGATTCCGCATCAAGCCTCCGCCTCGAAAACCTTGCCAAAAGGACGTTCTGTGGGTCGGCCAGCGTCGTGCTGGCCGGCGCGGACGAACTCAACTGATACGACTCGGTCAACATGATCCGCCGGTGCAGGTTCTTTAGCGACCATCCGTCTCGGACGAATGATTCGGCGAGCCAGTCGAGCAGTTTCGGGTGCGACGGCTTGGCTCCTTGACGACCAAAATTATCGGGCGTTGCAACGAGCCCGCGGCCGAAATGTTGCTGCCAAGCACGATTCACGATGACTCGAGCAGTAAGGGGGTGGCCCGGTCTGGTGAGCCAGCGCGCCAGTTCAAGGCGCCCGGAACCGCTCTCGATCGGCGGGGGCGCTTGACCATCGAGCACTTGCAGGAAGTGACGAGCGACGACTCCGCCAGGCTGGCGCGGGTTACCGCGACGATGCAGCTTGGCATCGTGCGGTTTGCCTTCCGAAACCGCAAAGATAAACTCGACCGGCGGCTCCTTCGCCATCCGCTGTTTTTCCTTCTTGATCCATGCGAGGCCGTGCAACATCAGCTCGCGAAACGCACCGCCACGGAATCCAAGCAACTCTTCGCGACGTGCTTTGAGCGCCGTGATGTTGGCTTTGTCCCGTTGAGCCTTCTTCATTTGTTGCGAGACGATCTTGAATCTGTCCAGCGTCGGCTTGAGCCACGGTCGGTGATGGTTGTTGATCTGATACTCATATCGAGTGATCAAGTTCCAGTATTCCTTGGCCTGCTTGAATGCGCCTGGCCGAGGAATTGCTGGCGACAGGTCTGACGGAGACTTTTCGTTCGACATACCCATCCATGGATATGTCGTGCTCTCGAAGATCCCGTACAGCCCGTAATAATCCGTGTTCAGTATCGGATCGAATTTGTGGTCGTGACATCGTGAACAGCGCAACGTGAGGCCGAGCACGCCGCGGCCGATCGTGTCAATCGTGTCCTCGATCGTGAGGTGGATATCGTCCTTCTTGGTATTGCCAAAGCGTCGAGACAAAGCAATGAATCCGGTAGCCACGGTCAGTCCGCGAGCCGCGTCATCGTCCGTCACATTGCGAGCGAGAATGTCGCCGGCAATCTGCGACTGCAAAAACTCGTCAAACGGTAAGTCGGCGTTCAACGAATCAATGACCCAATTGCGATAAAGGTACGCCGTGCGAATTGGAATGTCGCCGACATCCCCTTGCGTGTCGGCGTAGCGAGCGACGTCCAGCCACAACCGACCGGCTCGCTCTCCGTAGTGCTTTGAAACGAGCAACCGATCGACGACTTTGGCGAAAGCTGTTTGATCGTTGGCTGGGTCGTCGAGAAAGCTCTGAATCTCTGCGGCAATCGGCGGGAGCCCAGTGAGGTCGAGCGAGGCGCGACGGATGAGAGTCCGCCGGTCTGCTCGTTCCGTCGCCCGGATTCCCGACTCGCGCCGTTTGAATTCGAGGAAGCGATCGATTGTCGAAGCAGCCCAGCGGGCGTTATCGATCGGAGGAGGCTTGAAGTTGTCTCGAGGTTGGAGCGCCCAGTCTTTGACCGGATCGATCGTCAGCTTGCGCGCTGAGTTGCTATGAGCCGGCACTTTGGCGGCGGCTGGTCTTGAGCTCTCAGGCCATATTGCGCCATCGTCGATCCAGCGGCTGAGCGCAGCAATCTCGCCTCGCGACAGTGAGTCGTCCTTGTCTGGTGGCATGTGCAGTTCTTTGTGTCTCCGCTTCAGCGCGTGGATCAGCAGACTGTCCTCGGCCCGGCCCGGAACAATCGCGGGACCAAAGTCGCCGCCCGCAATCAACGCCCGGCGAGAGCCAACCGACAACACCGACTCGGCACCCGCGTCCCCCGAGTGACAGTCCGCGCAGCGCTCGACGAGCAGCGGCCGCACCTTTAACTCGAAGAACTCCTCTTTTGCGGCTAACGACGTCGCGATTCTAGGTTGGGTTTTGAGTTCGTCCTGGCCAGATCGAAAGTGTCGCGCTGCATCGTCGACGGACAGCGCGCGGTCGTACAAGGCGAATTCGTCGATCGACCCCTGCCAAGGTGAGTTCGGATGAACGCCGTTTCCAATCCGCAGGGGGCCGTCGTTGTCGATCGTCGTTGTCGAAGGGAACGTCGATTTGTTTACCAGCTTGCCGTCGAGCACCGCTTGCATCGTTCCTTTCGACCGTGACCGATCGACGATGATGGCCACATGATGCCACCTGCCGTCTCCCGCCGAGTTGTCGCCAGCTGGATTGCGGATCGAGACGCCGAAGGACTTTTCGCCGGTGTCGTGAATGCGAAAATAGTAGCGCCCATCCTGACGAGCGCGGTAGAACCACATCGAGTTGCGTGTGAATCTCGTCTTGTCAGCCTTGTAAAATAGGCTTGAATTCACGACGTTGTCGGGTTGGGCAGCTTCGTCGAGCAGCCACAACTCAAGCGTGAATGAGCCGTTCAGAATCTCTGTCACCGCAGCATTCTTGTCGGCGGTTAGCTCTGATTCGATCCGGCCCGCAGGATGACTTCGATCGAATGAAGCGGCGAGCCCGCTGATCCCGCGGCGCACAGGCCCAGTCGCTCTTGTCCGACCGTCGGTGTTGCCCGCCTCATCGCGCACCACATCGCCTGACACAGCATCGAACCGCCAATACATCACGGGTTTGTCGGCCCGCACCGCTGCGGCATAGTCGGCTGCCGCGTAGCGCGTCAGGAGTATCGTCGCGGTCAACACAATAATCGACGGTGTCTTCATCCCGTCATTCTACAACGAACACTCGACCCCCGCGATTCTTGCGTTGAGCCATCGTTAGTAAAAACCGTGAGGCGATATCACGGAACAAAATCAATCGTCCTTTGGCCACATCGATAGATCCCACTTGGCCACGCCGGCGTGTCCACCATTATCGCTCATTCTCAGCGCGACACCGAACAGGCCGGGGATTCGGCTGGTGATCGAGCAGAGGAGACGTCCATCAGACAATTCCAACCGTAAGGAACAACGAAATGCAAAGAACGACGTGTTGGGTTGCTGTGATCAGCCTCGTCGGATGTGCACCAGTCCACATTATCATTTTCGCTCCGGCACAATTGTGACGAGCTTACACGATAACCCAAACGGAGACGGAAGATTGGTGAAACCGAACGTCGCGTTAGCTTGTCTGTTCCTGTCCGGACAAACTGGAGGAAGTCATCTCGAACGGTGTCCAAGGGCGCTGACAATTGGTCCCAAGTGTGACAAGGTTTTAGTGTCCAAGCAGGTCACAACTCGTTATGCTGTGGCGGTTGATCGGCCTGACACTGCGGGAAAGAATCATGAAACGACGAACGATGCTGGCGGCTTCACTGGCGAGTGTGAGTGCCGCGCCCTTCTTGCTTGCCGCCGAAAAAATCGGCATCGCCAAGAAGCCGAAGAAATTTGTCGACATGCACACGCACATTGGCACCTACACCAATGGCAACAAGGAGCTGACGGCAAAGGCGCTTGTCGAATGGATGGACAAGCACGACATCGAAAAGGCAGTTGTGCTCCCTCTCGTTTCTCCGGAGTCGACGACATTTCTGCAACTGCCCGATGCAGCAATCAAGGCTTCCAAAGAGTTTCCGGATCGGCTGATTCCGTTTTGCTCGATCGACCCTCGCGCCATCATTCGCGGCGGGCGCAACGGACTGGTCGGGATCATTCAGAAATACGTCGACGAAGGCGCCAAAGGGTTTGGCGAACATAAAGTGGGGCTCAATTTTGACGACCCGCTGATGATGCGAGTCTATGACGCTTGCCAGGAAGTCGGCATTCCGCTCCTGTTCCACCTCGACAACGCCCGCGGTAAGGACTCGCCCGGTTTGCCTCGTTTGGAAAACGCCGTGAGATCATTCCCCAAGTTGAACTTCATCGGTCATGGCCCCGGATGGTGGGCCTCGATCTCGGGAACAAAGAATCAGTCGGACCTTGGCGGATATCCCAAGGGGCCCGTGCAGCCCGGCGGCGCGATCGATCGACTCATGCGAGAGTACGACAACATCTACGGTGAACTCTCGGCCGGTTCCGGCGCCAACTCGATCAGCCGCGATCTCAAGTTCGGACGCGATTTTCTCATTCGCAACCAGGACCGCATCTGTTTTGGCACAGACTACCTGCAACCGGGTCAGCATGTTCCGCAATTCGATTTGTTCGCCAAGATTGAGTTGCCGGATACCGTGCGAGAGAAAATCTACAGGAAGAACGCCGAGCGATTGCTCAAGCTTGATGAGTAGCTACGTTCGCAGGAACGTGGGACGGCTGCGACGGTCTTGGCGGATCACGTTTCATTTGGATCTGGATCGATTGGCTGCTAAGCAATGATCTGCTTGACGACATTGCCGTGGACGTCGGTCAACCGAAAGTCGCGACCGGCGTGGCGGAATGTCAATCGTTCGTGATTGATACCCAGCAAGTGAAGCATGGTGGCGTGCAGATCGTGAGTGTGCACGGCGTCTTCGGCTGTACGAATCCCGTACTCGTCCGATTGTCCGTGGACGACTCCACCCTTGACGCCGCCTCCAGCCATCCATGACGAGAAGCAGAGATTGTGGTGCTCGCGGCCGGCATGACCTACCGTCTGATGAAATGGCGTACGACCAAACTCGGTGGTCCAAACCACTAGCGTCCGCTCAAGCATGCCGCGTTGTTTCAGATCGGTGAGCAAACCGGCAATCGGTTTGTCAATCGCTTTGGCAAGCCGCTCGTGATCGCCCATGTTCCCGTGCGAATCCCAATTACTGCTTGAGCCAACATCGATGAGCTCCAAAAACCGCACTCCACGTTCGGCCAGACGGCGAGCGGCGAGACATTGCCAGCCGAAGCCGCTCGTCGCGCCGCGCTTGAGTCCGTAGAGCTTCAGCGTCTCTTCCGTTTCACCGGATAGATCAATCGCTTCGGGCGCTTCGCGCTGCATTCCAAACGCCGTTTCAAACGATCGAATTCGAGCATCGAGCGCTTGATCGGCGGCGCGATGCTTGAGATGCGCTTTGTTGAGTCGGCCCAACAAGCCGAGTTCCATTTGTTGCAGCTCGATGTTGGCGACTCGCGGCCGAATGTTTGGCAGCGGTTGTTTGCCGGGAATGACGTGAGTCCCCTGATGGCACGCTGGAAGAAAATCGCTGCTCCACGTTTGCGCTCCGGCGTATGGCGCAGCGGGTGCCAAAACCATGAACGATGGCAGGTTTTGATTGATGGTCCCGAGCCCGTAGCTTACCCAGGAACCGGCGCTCGGTCTCGCAAACTGTGCTGATCCTGTGTGTGCCGCCAGTGTCGCCTTGTCGTGCCCATCGCTCTCGCAGTGCATTGCATTGAGCACGCAGACGTCATCCATCATCGAACCGAGATGCGGAAATAGATCGCTCACCCAAGTGCCGCATTGGCCGTACTGCTTGAACGCCCACCTCGGCTTGATCAAAAACCGTTTGAATTCGCCCGACTTGTTGAGCCAACGAGAAGCTGTGATCGATTTGCCATGATCCGTCGCGAGTTGCGGCCGGTGGTTAAACGTATCGACGTGCGATGCGCCTCCAGTTGAGTAGATGAAAATCACTCGGTCGGCCTTTGCCGTGTGATGCCCGCTCTTCGCCGCCAACGGGTTCGCAGGCGCCGCATTAACGCCGCCGCAAAGACCGGCCAAGGCGAGCGCGCCGAAGCCGCCTGACGCGCGGCTCAGGAATTCACGTCGAGATGTAGGAACTACAACATTCATCGATTCCAACTTGTTCTCAATCGACATAGAGAAACCCATTGCTCGTCAACAGGACTCGCGCAAGCGCCGACCAGGCACCGATGTCTCGCTTCTTCGGACTATCTTCAACACTCAGTTTGTCTCGATACGCACCGACAAATCTGACGGCGTCCTCGACGACATCGTTCTCTGGAACACGACCGTGAGTTGTCTCGAACGCCCAGATTACTCTGCCGCGGTCATCGCCCGATACGGCGGCGATGCGCTTCGCGAAACTCTCTGCCTGTTCGTGGACGAAGGGCGAATTCATGAGAAACAGAGCTTGTGTGGGGGTCGTCGTCGGCTGACGCGTGGCGATGCTCTGATTGGGATCGGCGGCGTCAAATAGGGCGAGGAACGGATGCCTTCGGTTTCGCTGCACCATCAGATAAACGCTTCGGCGATTCGAATCGTAGACCGCGTGAAACGGTCGATGGATGGTAAACGACCAAGTGTTCACCGGCGGAAACGGATGAGTTTGCGGAATCGTTGGGTCGAGCCGGCCGCTTATCGCGAGCATAGCGTCGCGAATCGACTCGGCGTCCAGCGGCCGTCGTGAATACCGCCAGTGCCAGCGATTGCCGGGGTCAGTTGCGAGGTTCGTGTCGTTGTCGACGCTGTCCAATTGATACGCTCTCGATTTCATGATTAATCGATGCAGCGATTTCACCGACCACCCCGACGCGATGAACTCGGCCGCCAGCCAGTCGAGCAATTCGGGATGGGTTGGCCGCTCGCCGCGCGAGCCAAAATCGCTTGGCGTGGCGACGAGCCCTTGGCCAAAGTGCCATTGCCATACGCGATTCACGAAGACGCGCGCGGTGAGGGGATTCGTGGGCCGAACAATCCAGTTAGCCAATTCGAGCCGGCCGCTACCGGCCCCATCCGCAATCGGATCGCCGCCGAGTACTTCCAGATTGCGCCGCCGAACCTCGTCGCCCAGACGATGCGGCTCGCCTCGATGCTGGAGGCGCGCATCAACGGGTTCGCCTTCCGCGACACCGTAAGCAACCGGGTAGAGTGATTCGGTTGACGCCGACTGACGGCGAGCGAGCAGAAGTTTGATTTCGGCATCGAGTTCTGCGAGCCGCTGTGTTGCGGCCGGGTCGATCTTTCGTGGCGTCACGGGCCCCGTTCCGGGCTCGCCGAAGGCTGTCTCCTGCAGACCGATGTTGTCGAGATCTCGCGCACATGCGGCACCTTGGACGTGCCCAAACGCGTCGCAAATGAAGCAGTTCACAACACCGTCCCAGTTCGGTCCCGTCTGCCTGTCCTGAAATTCGGTGAGATCATCGCGCGTGCCGACGACGCCGGAGAATTTTTTCGAGGCCGGATCAATCGTCAAGCGCAACGTGTACCACAATCCGGGCGTCAGCTCTCGAACGGTCTCCCATTTCGATCCGTTGCGAATGGCAAACTCCGTCGATGTCGCGCTACATTCAACGGCCAACGATTGCGCGACGCCTCGACCTACAAAAAAGCGAAAGGCGCCCTTCTCTTTGGATTTGGCGACGGGGCGAAAATCGACGGTGAAATGCATTTGCTTGGCAGTCGACGCCTTCAGTCCGCTCTCGAAGACGTATCGCAGCCCATCGGTCGGTTTTCCGCTTCCAATTCGAACGCCAAGTTTGCCCTTGGGGTGAACATGCTCGAAAGGACTCTGCGCATCGGCGCCGACTTCGATAGGTCCAGCGCTAAACCAGGGCTTGCCAGGAGGTTTGCCGGATTGTTGAGACTCAAAGTCCAGGTCGATTCCACCGGCCAGCAAGTCCGGGCTGAACGTGGATCGCTCGCTCTTCAGGTCGGCAATGTCTGCGTCGAGTTTCGCTAGTTTTTCTACTTTTGCTTTCTCGAGATTCGCGACTTCGTCGGGAGGCAGCAGAGCAGGAAAGTGCGCCGGTCGCTTCTGGCTCTCACCGCCAGGAAACGCCCACTTCGTGCTTTGCATGATTCCGTACAGCGAGTAGTAGTCCGTGGTCGACACCGGATCGTATTTGTGATCGTGGCATCTCGCGCAGCCCAGGGAGAGTCCCAACAAAGAGCGGCCGAGCGAGTCGATCACATCGGCAAAGTCGAGGTGTTGATAGTCGGGCGACGCCTTGTATCCGTATCGTTTGCCGATCGCCAGAAACCCCGTCGCGGTGACTCGATCCGCATACAGTTCGCGTGGTCCTTTACGAGCGAGAATGTCGCCGGCGATCTGTTCGCGAATGAATTCGTTGAAGGGTTTGTCCCTGTTGAACGCGTCGATCACCCAATTGCGATACTTCCCGGCCTCGCGTACCGGGTAGTCAGCTCCATCGCCTGCCGTGTCGGCGTAGCGAGCGATGTCGAGCCAGTGGCGTCCCCAGCGTTCTCCGTAGGCGGGCGACTTTAGCAAGCGATCCAACAACGAATCGAAAGCGTCATCCGATTTGTCGTTCAAGAACGCGTCGATCTCAGCTGGTGTTGGCGGTAGGCCGGTGAGGTCGAACGTGGCGCGGCGGATCAAGGTGCGGCGGTCGGCATCGCCAACGTGCGACAATCCGCGCTGCTTCAACTGAGCGACAATGAACGCATCGATAGGACTTCGCGACCAGCCACCTTTAACGTCTTGCGGTACTCGCGACTTCAATGGTTGGAACGACCAAAACGTGCGGGCCTCTTCCTGACTCATTTGAGCCGCAGCCTGCGTGGCCAGTTCTCGCCTCGGGTCCGCGGCGCCTTGCTCGATCCATGCCTCGAGATCGGCAATTTCTCTGGCGGTCAGTTTTCCATCGGGCGGCATCTCCAAGTCCGAGTCGTCGCGTTGAACCGCCAGAATCAACAAGCTCTTTCCAGGCTGTCCCGCAACAATCGCCGCTCCGCGATCTCCGCCCCGCATCCAAGCGTCGCGAGAGTCGAGCCTCAGCCCGCCCTCTTGCTTCTTCGAACCGTGACATTCCAAACAGTGTTTGACCAACAGCGGCCGCACCCGCGACTCGAAGAAGTCCTCATCGCTTTCTGCGCGACAGATGGGCGTGATCGAAAGCAAGCATACGACGGCTGCAGCGAACGGGCGGCACCAAGCTGAAATGGGCCGCCAACAATGATTCGGCAGGTTGCTACTCATCCCGATCAACTCTCCAGCCTGAATGCCATGCGCCGATGCGATGCATATGATGCACTCCATTGTACCAAGTCGTCTGACCGCCTTGGCGACCAGTGTCTCCGCTTCTTCGACGCTAAAACGTGATATGCTCGGCAGCATGGCGGCAGGCGCCACGACCCCCAAACCACCCATGTCGACTGAGCCGATTCGGATGCGACCATTGTGTGCGGGGACTCTTGGGAGGGGGCGAGGAATCGCCGAGCCAAATGCAGTTCGGCACGGGCAAGCCACTGGCAGGCAAGGACATTGCGAATGATGGAAGTGATTTGCACCGAAATGAAGCAGATTTCAAAACAACTTGCCCGCACCTTCTTGTTCGCTTTTCTGGTTGCATCAGGGCCAAACGTACTTGCAGCGGACGCCACGTTACTTTCGTGGACCGAATTACCCTCGGTTCCGGACGAGCTTGGTTTTGCCGGGCCGTTTGTCGGCGTTCACAACGATGCACTGATCGTCGCCGGTGGGGCGAACTTCCCCAAGCCCGTCTGGGAGAACGACAAAGTTTGGCGCGATCGCATCTTTGTGCTGACGAAGAATGGCGAGAGCTACGCCTGGAAGGACGGTGGCAAGCTGTCGCGTCCGACGGCCTATGGAGCGTCGGTCTCGACAAAATACGGAGTCGTCTGTATGGGCGGCAACGACTCGAAAGAGACGTTTGATGAGGTCTTTCTTTTGAGCTGGGACTCAAAGACAGGCAAGCTGACGACAACAGAGTATCCTTCGTTGCCAAAGCCGTGTGCGTTTTCCGCAGCGACGATCATCGGGGATGTGATCTATTTGGCCGGTGGGCAAAGCGGCCAGTCACTCGAAACAGCCATGGCCAACTTCTGGGCGCTTGATCTCTCGAAGAAGTCGAGCAAAGAAGAGTTCGTTTGGAAAGAGCTGCCCGCGGTCCCAGGCCCGACGCGCGCGCTTAACCTGACCGTCAGCCAGCACAATGGCTACAACGATTGCGTGTATGTCATCAGCGGACGGCGGCAAGAAGGCAGCGCCGAAGATCGTGCCAGTTTCAGCTTTCTCAAAGATGTCTGGGAATTCAATCCATCAAAGAACCGTTGGCGAAGGCGAGCCGATGCGCCGCGTTGCGTGATGGCGGGAACGGGAATCGCCCTCGGGCAGAGTCACATTTTTGTGCTCGGCGGCGCCACAGAGAAGCTGTTCTTCAAGGGTAATGATCTCAAGGACGATCATCCCGGCTTCGTTAAGAAGTCGCTCGCATACCACACGATCACCGACACGTGGATCGAAGCCGGCGCGACGCCCGCCAACCACGTCACGACGATTGCCGTTAGATGGGGCGATGACCTTATCGTTCCGACCGGCGAAGTGCGGCCGCGAGTGCGCTCTGCGAAAGTGTTTCGCGTGTCTCCAATGCGGTCCGACCGTGGATTTGGGACGATCAATTACATCGTGCTGTTCGGGTACCTGCTGTCGATGGTTGGCGTGGGGATTTACTTCGCGCGAAAGAACAAGAACACCGACGATTACTTCCGAGGCGGAATGCACATTCCGTGGTGGGCTGCCGGCTGCAGCATTTTCGCGACGATGCTCAGTTCATTAACATTCACCGGCATTCCATCGAAGGCGTTTGCTCAGGACTGGGTGTACGCGATCGGAAATTTCATGATCCCAGTTGTGGCTATCATTGCCGTCTTTGTGGCGATGCCTTTCTTTCGCCGCATCGACGCCACGAGCGCGTATGAATACCTCGAAAAACGATTCAGCCGTCCCGTGAGACTGTTCGGCAGCGCCAGCTTCACACTGTTTCATATCTTTCGTATGGCCGTCGTCATGTCGCTAACGGGGCTGGCTCTTTCCGTTGCGACTCCCTTGACGCCGGCGCAATCCGTATTGTTGATGGGCATCCTGAGCATCACCTATTGCACGATGGGCGGCATCGAAGCGGTGATCTGGACCGACACCATTCAAACGGTTGTGTTGATGGGCGGCGCGTTGCTGGCAAGCGGTCTGTTGGTCGCAGGCGTAGACGGCGGGGTGGGCGGCTTTTTGGGCGCGGCTGCCGACGCAGATAAATTTGCCATTGCCAATTTCCACTGGGATATTACCAGTAGTCAAATTGCGTTGTGGGTCATCATCGTCGGATCATTTGCTCAAAACATTTCGTCGTACACTGCTGATCAGGCTGTCGTGCAGCGTTACATGACCACGGCGGACCAGAAGCTCGCGGCGCGTTCGATTTGGACGAACGCCGTTCTGACAATCCCGGCGACTCTGCTGTTCTTCGGCATCGGTACGGCGCTATATGCGTTCTACCGATCCCATCCAGACAAGCTCGATCCAACGATTACAACCGATCAGGTCTTCCCGCTGTTCATCGCTCGCGAGATGCCCATTGGCCTTGCCGGTTTGATCGTGGCGGGCGTCTTCGCGGCGGCTCAGTCAACCGTGTCGACGAGCATGAACTCGACCGCGACCGCCATCGTGACGGATTTCATGAGACCGTTTCACGCGTGTAAAACGGAAGCCGGATACCTGACCGCAGCGCGACTCTGGACGTTTCTGATCGGCGTCGTCGGGACGCTGTTCGGACTTGTCTTCGTCGACCCAGAAATTAAGTCGCTGTTTGACGCATTCATCAAAGTCATCGGTCTGTTCATGGGCGTGCTCGGCGGCTTGTTCGTTCTCGGCGCCGTCACGCGTCGAGCGAACGCGACAGGCGCAATGGCAGGCGCGGTCGTGGGCGCCGGCGTGATGTTTTGTCTTTGGAGATTCACAGTCGTCAACGGCTACCTCTATACCGCCAGCGGCATCGGCAGCTGCGTCGTCGTCGGTCTCGCCGTCAGCCTGCTATCGGGCCGGCCCACGAACGACCTCACGGGGCTGACGATCTTCACGCTGCATAGTGCGTCGAAAAAGAGAAGCGGATTCGTTTAACCCGTCGCCGCAGGGCAAGGCTTTGATTAGCGGATTCGTCTTTGCGCGCTTCGCGTCTTAACACGCCACCACGTCTCGCTCATGCCTGGAAGCGACGAGCGAGACGTGTTGAGCTGTGCAAAAAGGAGAGAGTTCGTTCTTGCGTTACTGGGCGAGAGCAAGAGCGGTTAGTCGGCACTGGTCTTCAGACGCGTCTCAAACGACTGAGCGAGTTTGAATGGCGCCGGTGACTCGATCTAGTATCTTAGCCCAACCCTGCTGAACTTCACGAAGAACACGATCGAGTTCCGGGCTATCGGTATCGATGAGAGTCTTAAACAACTTGAACTCACTCCACTGCGGCTGGAAACCCCAGCCACGAGTGTCGTCGGTGAATCAGATTAGCCGCTAAACAGCTTTGCCACCCGACTAGACCCCAACGAGCTTGCTCGTTCCGGTGAATGAGATTCACCGCTAAGGAAACACGCAGCTACGGATGGAGCTCATCGCGCAAGGCGGTGATCAGGCCGAACAGATCGAGTAGACCGACTTCGTTGTCGTTATCGAAATCGCAGAGCAAACCGGCTGGCGTCGTCTCGCCATGCGTCGCGCGTCGGTAGTAGTCAATGGCGAGAAACACATCGACTGACGTCAGCGCGCCGTCGCGGTTGACGTCTTCCGGATAGCTTTGATTATGATGCGGGCTCGGCGCATCAACGGGTTCGCCTTCCGCGACAGGCGTTTTGACCGGCGTCTTGGTCCAGAACCAAAGGTCCGGTTGAGTCCACGGCGGCAGCGGCACGTTGACCACTGGGTTTGTCTTCGGCGGCATCGGCGTCGGGAGAATGACAGGATCGGTGACGCCCGTGGTCGTCGGTCGGCAGAAATTGGGATCGGCGCCGGCATTCGCGCACGGCAACAGCGGAGTCAACGTGGTATCGACGACGAGAGGACCAATTGGGAACGTCGTCGAGTTGATTTGCAGTCCGTACTCCAGCTCGTGGTCGACCTCGCCCTCGGCCGATCCGGTTTGGAAATCGACGCGGTAGTCGCCTGCCGGCAGAAGCACAGCGAGGCTCGATCGAGTTTCGCCTGGAGTCGTCGCGAGTTTAAGCACGTCCTCGCCATCGACATCGTACAAGACAGCCCAAACAACCGCGTTCGACTCTTCCCCGACGGGTTTCACTTCGAGAACGAAATGAGCCAACTTGGTCGTTTCAACTCGTACCGCCTGCGTTCGCGATGGCTCACCGACCGTCAACTTGCCGGACGTCAATTCATCCAGCTCGACGTCGCCCATGGAGAATGCCGCCTCGAGCTCGTATCCGCCGGTGGCGAGCGTGTCAGCGGCTGGAACCGCCGCGCGGACGCTGACATAAAATGCGTCTTCAGGTTTGGCGTCGCCAGTTTGCAGTATGATAACTCCGTCGCCGTTGGCGATGATCGTCGCATCGACCTCTTCACCGCGTTCATCGTGAATCGCCACTCGCGGCATAAGCGAGTCGCCGACATCGGTGCGAACGATGACGGTCAACGTCTCGAGATCTTCGACTCGCGCCGTCGATGGGCCGAGCTGAAAAAAGTCGACGTCGTTCGCTGCGTCGATGCGTCCGTTTGTTTCGTACTGTGTCGCGTTCTCGGCAATGGGTTGAACTTGCACGGCGTTCGCGTTGACGTACTCATCGTTGTCGTGTTTGTTCTCATCATCATCATCATCATCGTCGGTTGAACCAGACGGATCCGGACCTTCGATGCGCATCTCGTAGAGATCGTGAATATTGTCGATGTCGGCAGCAGTCGGAACAACGGAGTCGGGAATGCCATGCGTGAACATGGGCGAGAGCGGATCGGTGCTGTGAGTCAATCCGAAGACATGTCCCGCTTCGTGCAATGCGATCGCGTAAAGGTCGGTCAAACTGTCGACGGCTTGGTCGCCGTTGAACAAGACGTCGCCCGCCCATGTCCCTGAGACGACTGCGGTATGAGGCGCTGAGATGGCAATGACTTCGCCGGACAACGGCACGGCGCCGACTCGAATATCACCAAACCGCGAATCCCCTTGCGTGGGTCCGGTCGCACCAAACTCGTCGCCCGAATCGTCGACAACAGTAATGCCTATATTGGCAAGCGCGCCCCAGGTGCGGAAAGCTCGAACGATTTCATCTTGCCACTGACTTGCCTCGCCCAACGATGTGAAGTGGTCTTCCAGCACGTTTTCATGTCCCGCGATGTCCGTGCCGTTTGGAGCAAAGCTAATCGTCAACGACTCCGGGCTAGGCCACGCAAGTCCTTCCGCATGAAGCACAACTCGAGTCTCGAGTCGCTCGAACTCGAGTCGCCGATTACGTTTTCTTTTTGTTCGCATTGGTCAGTCCTTCTGTTCACGTTCTCGCAAGATAGAGCGAGCGGCCGCAAGCAACTGCTGAAACTCTTTGTTTGTACGAAGCAAATCTAGATCGGTGTCGGTTGCGGCGATGGACGCATAGGACAGGTCTACTTTGATCGCCCGATGAATGAAAGGCAAGGGCGAAATCGGGACTTCCGCAAACTCGTCGTCTTGCCGTTCTGGCGACTCGGCGCTACCTTGCTGTTGCAACAGCGCTAATGAACAACCTACACGATAAACGACTGCTGGGTCCGTCGAATTTAGAAGCGTTTTTACGTCACGCAACGCTTTGATTTTGAGATTCAATCTCGATGCGAGCACCGCGCGATTGGCGCGCGATAAATCGTAGTCGTTAATAGCCACAATTCGGTCCATCGCGTCCAAAGCTTGCTCCGGCTGATCGAGTTGTTCGGCCGCGACGTAGGCAATGTTTTGCAGTGCGGTTGTTGAGTTGGGATTCAGCAGCAAGGCTGCGGTGAAGTCGTCGACCGCCCCGCCAATGTCGCCGGATCGAAGCCGTGCGACTCCGCGCGCGACCCAGCCGTCTTCGTCCATGGGGCGGTGTTTCATAGCGCGATCCAGGTCGTCACTGACGCCCGCCAAACTCATCGCCTGACGAAATTGCGCTCGCACAAGATAGGGACGAACCGAGTTGGACGCTCTGCTAATCGCGGCATTGATATCTTCCATCGCCAGCTCGCGCTCCTCGAGACGCCAGCGGGCAAGCGCGCGATTGACGAAGGCGATCGTATCGGGCGATGCTTCAATCACCTTGGTGAGATCACGAGCGGCCGCGGCAAAGCGTTGCTGTTGATGAAGGATGACGCCGCGGTACAAAAAGGCATCGATGAAATCCGGCCGCATCGCAGTGCATACCGTAAAACAACTTTCGGCCGCCGCCCACCGACTCTGCTGCAAATTGCAGACGCCCAGTGAAAACCAGGCGGGCAGATAGTCGGGTCGCTGGTTCGTGATCTGTTCGAGCTGTAGGCGGGCGGAATGAAGCTCGCCGGTCGATGCGGTTTCGATGGCGAACAAGTAGCGATCGAGGTGATCATCCGTTGGCGCGATCTCGGCCGCCTCGCGAGACAGGCGAGCTTGCCGCTGGTCACCCATCACGCCGAGAATCCGGGCCCGCTGACTCAACGCCGCTTTGGCGAAACCTTCGGCGAGCTGATTGTGATCGAGCGCCGAACGAAAAAGCGTTTGTCGGTCTGGACCGGCGGGCAAGTTCACGGCCAGTTGCGACTTGCCGGTGGCGATCAAGTAATGCAGCTCGTTTACCGCGCGTTCGTCGCGCCGTTGTTCGTCCGCCGAGGCTGCGCTTGCCAACGGCTCAAGTTGTAGCGCCCGTTCGGCCTCGTCGATGGTGCGCGCTAGACCGGCGCCGGCCAGCGGGTTGAGCCCCAGCGCCAATCGCGAACTGGCGAGCGACTCTTGCCTTGACGTCAGGAGTTGCCGTGTTGCTTGACGCTCGATGCGTTGCCCACGCGCGTACCAGGACGTGGTGACAACGGCGAGCACGACGATCATGGCGGCGGCGACCGATGTGGCGGACGTCAGTCGCGGATGTCGGCGACGCCATTTTTGCCAGCGCTCGCGCCACGAGGTGTTTGGGGCCCAGCGAAGCGGTCTGTCGCGAAGATGCAAACTGAGGTCTTGCTCTAACTGTTCGGCGGATTCATAGCGAGACGCGGGGTCGGGTTGGAGGCACTTGGAAACAATCGAAGTTAAGGCGGGCGACGTCGTCGTTTCTCCAATCTTCAATTGGTCCGGCGACTCTTGACGGTCAAGGATCATCTGGCGAATCGCGTCATCCTGCGTTCCTCGGCGAACGGGGAAAGGAAGTTCGCCGCACAGTAACTCATGAAGAATCACGCCGAGCGAAAAAATATCGCACTTGGCGTTTGGCCGCGAGTTGACGTCGAGCAGACTCTCGACGTGCTCGGGCGCCATGTAGGGGAGCGTTCCACCCGCCTTTCGCGCGGCCTGTGTATCGGCCGGTCGTACGGCGAGATTGAAGTCGAGGATTAGCGGTTGACCTTCGTCCGCAAGCAAGATGTTGGCGGGCTTCAAATCGCAGTGAATCAAACCAAGTTGGTGAGCATGAGCGAGGCCGCCGGCAACTTTCATTACGATCCACGATGCCGCTTGGTCGAGCGGCATGCCTCGAATCGCCGGCCATGGATGGTGGTCTCGCCTCTCGTCCCGTTCGTCGCCGGGCTCTTTCGCGATCGATTCTGATTCAGTGGCGCCGACGTCGAGCGTCGAGTCAATTCCTCGCTCAAGCGTGCTCAATAACGCGGCACCGGATTTCGGCGCCTTGGAGGATCGCATTCTCGTGATCGCGTCGTGCAGCGTATTGGCGCCGAGAAACGGCATGCAGACCAACTGCAATCCGTCGACGCAATGAACCGAATAGATCGGCACAATGTTGGTGTGCTGCATTTGCGCGAGAACAAGCGGTTCATCACTTGTCGTCGGAGTGACTTTAAGAGCGACGTAGCGGTTCGCAAGATCGCCTTGTTTGGCGAGGTAGACTCGCCCAAACGCGCCGCGTCCCAATTCGCCGACAAGCTCGAAGTCAACGAGTCTCTTGCCGACTCGAGGCATTTCGCGACGAACATTGGCGCCTTGCGGATTCATGTCCAAGCGTGTTGCAGATATTTCCGCCGAGTCATCGAGATCGGCGCTCAGGTCGGCCGCCACTAAACTTGAGCCGACTGCGACGTCTTGCCAACTGGAAGTGTCGATTCGAAATCGAGTGGAGAATTCGGCAGGATCTACAGCTTCACCCAATCTGCGTCGCATGCGGTACTCTTCAAACGCCAGCGACTGCAAGCTGCTGGCGGAGCTAAGCACGCGCGGAAAACGATCGCGAAACTGTTCAACACTTTTTCTTTCGCCCGCATTCCAGCACCACTCCATATCGACTCGCATCAACTCGAGCATCGTCGACTCAAAACCGTCTTCATTCGAACTTGGCGCGAACGAGGCAAAATCGACGGCTTCGCCAGCACAGCGGGCGGCTTCGTACCGATCAATGCAAATCTCTTGTTCGTGCGTAAGCTCGAATTTCATGATCATGATTCCGCGCTCATGGCGCTTGCCAGTTTGCGTCGGAAACTCTGCAGGACCCGTTCCACTGTGCGAAGCGACCGACCGGTCAGCTCGGAAATCGCATTCATATCGTTTCCTTCGATGCGATACATGATCATTTTTCGGTTGGCTTCGGGCGCGTCGTGGAGAAGATCGTCGATCGTCATTTGCAGCAATCGAAACGCCTGTTCATCGAGTCGAGAACCGGAGGCGCTGGGATAGAAAAGGGAGGTGGTCGCCTCCACATTCCGCTTCGCAGCTCGATGAAATGCTCCCAACTTCCGAATCTTGTTAAGCGTGATCACCAGCAATAGCTTCCATAATTCCTCACCTTCCGGCACATCGTAATGCCCGGAAGCAGCTCGCCGAAAGAAAGTGCGAAAGACAGATTGCACGACGTCGTCCGGATCAAATCGGGCAGCCAAGACGTCGCTCGTCTGCGACTTGGCCAACGTTTTCAGACGCGTCGAATATTTCACGTAGAGTTCGGTCGCCGCGTTTTCCTCGCCCTCGCAGAAACGGCGCAGCAATTCGCCGTCCGCTGGTCCGCCGAGTGGGAAATCATCGTCCAGGGATTCGGGGTCTGGGGCGCTGTTCATGATATTACGTCTCGATGATCTGCCTGGAAAAAGCAAAAAAGCCTTAATTGTCCGCGAGAAACATCAATTCTCCGCGCTATTTGGCGGCTTCATGGCCGCAATCCGACTACATTATTATGACTACAAATGGTACGGCGTGTTGCGGAAATCTGTTTTCTCCGCCAAGGAGCTAACATTTCACCTCTCCGCCTCGTTCTTCGTGCCTCACTCTACTTATCTCATTCCTCATTGGAGGATTTGCAGTGCGTGAAAATATCAGGCGATTGTTGAGCTCTTCTCGATCCATGGCTAGTGTCTTGGCATTGTCGGTTATCGTTCTGTCACTGGCCGCCCCCGCGACCGTAGAAGGAAAAGAGCCGAAAAAATCTACGGACGCCAAACTACTCAAACTGCTCGACAAACAGGACGTGATGCCCATTGACAATGGCCCCGCCTTTTCGGACGAATTGGTCGAGTTGGGGCAAGCATTGTTTTTCGATCCGATCCTAAGTGGTAATCGCGATACGTCGTGCGCCACATGTCACCATCCGGCCGCAGGAACTGGCGATGCCCTGTCCTTGCCGATTGGAACGGGAACATCCGCTCCGGGCAACATCAGCATCTTTCGCCATAAGGGAGCAGGACGAGAGTTCGTCCCACGTAATGCTCCTGAGATTTTTAATCGGGGTTCGGGGTTGTGGACATCTCAGTTTTGGGACAGTCGCGTCACGATTGTGAACGGACAGTTCATTTCACCGGCCGGTGGTGCTCTCCCCACGGGTCTCAACAATGTCCTTTCCGTCCAGGCGATGTTTCCTGTGACGAGCCGCGATGAAATGCGAGGCTCGCTCGACGACTGGAATGACTTACTCAAGGACAACGAGTTGGCGAATCCCGCGTTCGACAACAATTTGCCAGCCCTGTGGGACGCCATCATGGCCCGCCTGGATGGAATTGCCGGTTACGCCAACACGACACCAGGATCGGAAGGCATGTTTGTTCGTGCCTACGGCGACGTTCCGAGCAATCTTGGCTTCCAACACGCCGCCAATGCGATCGCGGCGTTTGAAGCGAGGGCGTACGGCTACGATGACAGTCCATTTGACGAGTACCTGCGTGGCGACCACGACGCGCTGGCGGATGCACAGAAACGGGGCGCACTGCTGTTCTTCGGCAGAAAAGCGAAGTGCTCCACGTGCCACAGCGGTACACTGTTGACCGATCAACAACATTACAACCTGGCCGTTCCACAATTGGGCCCCGGAAAAGACGAGACGGGTCTCGACCTGGGACGCTTCCTGGAAACAGGCAACGCCAAGGATCTCTTTAGGTTTCGTACGCCGCCTTTACGAAACGTGACGGCCACTGGGCCTTGGATGCACAACGGGGCGTATGGCGACCTAGAAGATGCCGTGAGACACCACCTGGACCCGAAGAGGTCGCTGGAAGACTACAACGCCGTCGAGCAACTGGTTGCGCCAGTCGGAGACGAAGCGGAATTATTGCTGACCGTCGTCAGCGACGATAGCGACGATGACATTCTTCACGACCTGTCACGAAAACGCGACATTCCCAGCATCCGACTCAAGGACAATGAGGTTGCCGACATCATGGCATTCCTTGAGGCGCTCACCGTTCCCGACCTGAATGATCGTCTGGACGCTACGATCCCACTTACTGTTCCCAGTGGCCTGACGATCGATGACCTGCCCTAGCGATGACCCTCCCGGTGACAAGCTGTCCAGGTTGCCGCGTAAAACTCGCCAGTTCAAGACACAACTCCTCGCAACAACGACTCGGCTTAACCGCCGAGTCGTTTTCAATTCTTCCTATCGCAAGGAACGCGTTCTATACTGAAACCCATGACGAACGAGACCGAAACGAACAAGCCAGTTGTTTACCTGATGCGCGGATTGCCCAGCTGTGGCAAGAGCACGAAGTCCAAGCAGCTGGCCGGTGCCAATGGCGTGATCTGCGAGACGGATGAATACTTCTATACGGAAGTGGGCGACGATCAAAAGAGCTACGACTATGACGCGTCGCTAATCGATGTCGCTCGCAATTGGAACTACGATCGTTTCTCGAGGGCCGTGCAGGACGGTGTGGGCTTTATCGTTGTCGATCGCGGTAACGGTCTCAACGTCGAATCGCAGCGGTACGCTTTGTTTGCCGTCGAGCATGGGTATCGAGTTGAATTGACCGAACCCGATTCCGAGTGGTGGCAAGAGATCAAGGTGCTCTTACGGTACAAGGAAGAGACGGCAACGATTCTGGATCGTTGGGCCGAACGACTGGCGAAAATGAATCGGCAGACCCACCGAACACCCGCCAAGACGATTCGGCGCTGGATGAGTAAGTGGCGGTCGGACCTTTCTGTCGAACAAATTCTTCGATTCCAAGAGCCAAAGGGCTAGATTGTCACAGCCGTTTGGGGCGTGCGATTCTTGAGCGCCGGCGGCTAGAGAGCGCCGCTGGTCTTCGGGCACCAGCTGACGCGTCGCGTCGGCGTATTGCCTTAGCATTTTGCTCGCATTCTTGTCGTGGTTTTGGGAGACTGTTGGTTTTCCGATTCAATATCACGTCGTCCGCGCTCAGTCTTTGGAGACGTGTTCCGTCGGTATCCGGACTCCATCGCGCATTGACCACTCGCTCAGCATGGTCACCGTTTGATTTTCGAAATAGATCGACCTATCGAGTCTTTCTGTTTCATGGGAGCCGGCTGGCTCCATGCGACGATGTCCGCGCGTTTACCAATGGATTGGGTCAATGATGACAAGTACAAGCAGGGTGCCACGCAGCCTACTGGCGGTGGCTACGTTCGCCCTGGTCGGCGGTTGGGTTCTGTTGCTGAGTTTGTCGGTTGAATTGAATCTGAACCGTCCTTTGGCGGGAAGCTGTTGTTTGTCTACATCCAGTTAGAGTCATCGGCGGAAGCGGAAGAGAAATTCACGCCTTTGATGCGAACTCAGCTAGCCATGGACTCGGCGCTGGACAGTATCTTTTGGGTCCGCGCTGACGATGGCCGCTTTGTCTATGTCAACGCCGCCTGCCGCTCGCTCGGCTTCGCCCGCAGCGAATGGTTGGAACTCAGTGTATCGGATGTAAACGCCGACATTTCGGCCGACTCTTGGCCTCAGTTGGCAACTGTGATCCGAGAGCAGGGCACCCATTCGCTTGAGGCTATCCATCGACGAAAAGACGGCGAGACATTTCCGGTGGAATTAGTCATTAACCACCTCCACTGCGATGGAGCCGAACTCTACTGCGCCCATGCTCGCAATATCAGTAAGCGTAAACAGGCGGAAGGGCTATTGCGTCAGACGGTCGAAGCAGCCAAATAGAGCGAGCGCCGATTGAAGTCGTCGTTGAACGCCACAAGAACGAGTTGCTGGGAGGTTAATCTTCGTTCCGGCGAGTTGGTTTCGAGTTGCCCTTCCGTTGAGTGGCTCGGCTACTCACCCGAGGAAATCCCGGCAAGTCGGGAGTGGTGGAAGAGCCTCGTTCACCCCGATGACGTTGGCATCTCCGCCGCAGCGCTCGCAGATGACGTCGTCATTCTCGATAAGGGGCAGTCCGGTCGAGTGATGCTCCAGCAAGTCCGCCGCGTCTTGGATAATGGCGAACCGGCGGACGAAAAACTGTCATAATGCTCAGGTGCAAGCCGTAAGGGAAAGACTGTCATCTCGGCCTGCGCGCCGGCACCGTTATGCGTCGGCCGTTTTTCCTGATGAGGCAGAGCTGAGGGTTATGCAAATGAGAACGCACGTTCCGCTACAGACTCGTCCGGGCGGATTCGCGAGCGCGATGTCCTATTGTGTTTTGATGCTCCTTGGCACCGCGACCATTTTCGGTCCGGCCAAGACGGCTCGAAGCGAGGCTCCTCGCAACGTGTTGTTGCTGATTTCAGACAACCAGAATCAGGCTGATTGCGGATGCTATGGCAACGGCGTCGTTAAAACACCGAACATCGATCGGCTAGCGAAGGAAGGCGTGCAGTTCAGTCACGCGTTTGCTCCAACCGCCTCGTGCGGACCCGTGCGAGCTGTGATTTACACTGGGCTTCACAGTCACGCGAACGGTCAATACGGACACGGACACGGCTATCACACATTTCGGCTGATGCCCAAGGTGAGAACTGTGTTTCAGTTGTTGACGGACAACGGCTACCGCACAGCGCTGCTCGGCAAGCAACACATCGCACCGCTCGGTCAATATCCGTTGACCTTCAATCCTCGAGTGAGCAGTCGCGACGTGATGGGACTGGCCCGATCTGGCGCGGAGTTCATCAATCAGGACGACGAACCGTTCTTTCTGGTCATCGGGTATAGCGACCCGCATCCCACGTCCATCGAACGGCCGGGCTGGGGCGTCAAGCGAAACTACGATGGTGTCACGCCGGTCGAATACGATCCGCAAGACGTCATCGTTCCGAATTACTTGCCCGACCGTCCCGAAGTTCGAGAAGGCCTGGCGGGCTACTACCAATTGATCAGTCGAATGGACGCGGGTGTCGGCGCCATCTTGAAGGCCCTTGACGAATCGGGCAAAGCGGATGAGACGCTTGTCATCTTCACCAGCGATCATGGCTCGTCCGAACCCGGCGCAATGGCAAACCACTATGAACCGGGAGTTCGCGTCCCGTTGATTGTTCGCAACCCGACAGTGAAACACAAGGGAGTCGTCAGTCCCGGCATGGTGACGTTCACTGACCTGGTTCCCACGATTCTTGACTGGACGAAAACCAAGGGACCAGACTACTCGCTTCATGGACGCAGCATCCTGCCGCTGCTGGCCGATGATCCGCAGAGCCGACACGACGGTTGGGGTGAGGTCTATTTGAGTCATGTCTTTCATGAAGTCACGATGCCCTACCCGATGCGGACGATTCGCACGGCGCGACATAAGCTGATTTGGAATATCGATTGGCGCAGCGAGTATCCGTTGCCCATCGATACGCTCCGCCGCGCAACTTGGCAGACGATGTTGCGTCGTCGAGAACGGCTGATCGGACGCCGCACCGTCAAGAAATATCTTTATCGAGATGAGATCGAACTGTACGACTTGGAAGCTGATCCGGATGAGGTGATCAACCTCGCGAACAGTCCCAAGCACGCGGAGCTGAAACGCGAACTGTCGGCAAAGGTGTTGGCGTTTCTGAAGAAGACAAAGGATCCTTGGTTATTGCGCCACGACGTGCCGGGCGTCGTCGCCGACGATCCATCGCCCGCATTCCCGCACCGCCAGATTCTCCGCGACGAAGCCGGCTACGTCCCACTTTTCAACGGAAAAAACCTCGAAGGCTGGCAATTGCGGCGCGCGAATCGCAAGGGCTATCTGGTCGAAGACGGCAAACTCGTCTGCCCGTCCGAAGGCGGCGGTTTCTTGTTCAGTGAGAAAACATACTCGGATTTTAGCTTGCGTTTCGACTTCCGATTGAGCGAGGGCGCGAACAATGGCGTCGCGATCCGCTGTCCGTTGGTCGACCAAAAACCCGCGTACGAAGGCATGGAGGTACAGATTCTAGACAACGTCGGGTACGCGAAACATCTTGGCTCAAAGAAACTTCGCCCGACCCAATACCATGGCTCGCTATACGACGTCGCAGCGGCCAAACGAGGCGCGTTGCAAGCGGCCGGAGAATGGAACCGACAGGAAATCAACTGTCGCGGACGTCGAGTTACCGTCATTGTCAACGAAATGGTGGTGCTCGATGTTGATCTCGATGAAGTCTCAAACGCAGAGATCCTCAAAAAGCACCCTGGACTAGCGCGAACCGCCGGCCACATCGGCTTGTTGGGCCACGGCAGTCGCGTCGAGTTTCGCAATCTTCGCATCAAAGAGTATCCGCGGCGAGCAGCGGCGAGCAAGAAGACACGAGCGAACTAGTGCAGCGTCAACACTAAGAATTGGGATCCCAGTGTTTGTATCGCACGCCGCCAAGTCAAGTTACGCCGAAGCCAACCCCCATTTTTAGAGTTGACGCGGCACTAGTATCGTTCGAGAACACAGATCGCGAGGAGTCAACGCATCATGCATTCCAGCCAGTCAACAAGGTCTTTCACGCGTCGAACGTTTCTCAGCGGATCGATCGCCGGCGTTATGGCGAGTGGCGTCCAAGCTGACGATAAGACGCGTCCAGAGAGCCCGGCCAAGAAGGCTCGAATTGCAATTACGCTCGACCTCGAGATGAGTCGCAAGTATCCCAGGCGCGACATGCTCGAGTGGGATTATCAGAAGGGAAACTTGAACGAGCCGACAAAGAAGCATTCGCTCGACGCCGCTCGAATCGCCAAGGAACGGGGTGGTTTGATCCACTATTTTTGCGTCGGTCGTGTCTTGGAGCAACCCAATATCGAGTGGTTGAAACAGATCGCCGCGATGGGACACCCCGTGGGAAATCACACCTACGATCATGTCAACGTGTGGTCCACGAAGCCGGAGCAAACTCAATTCCGATTTCAGCGATCGCCGTGGCTCATTCGAGGCAAAACGACTCACGAGATCATTCGGGAAAACATTCGCATCACGACATTGGCGTTGAAGCAACGCGCGGGCATTGACGCCGACGGATTCCGAACACCGGGCGGTTCGAACGCCGCACTCGACGGTCGCGAAGATCTCCAACAATTGCTGCTCGACGCCGGCTTCACCTGGGTCAGCTCTAAGTATCCGCGGCACAAGAGCAGCAAAGCGGGAACGGAGCCGACGAAAGACGTCTTCGCGTCGATTCGGGCCGCCTTGCAGCAAGCGCAGCCGTATGTCTACCCGACCGGTTTGATTGAGATCCCGATGAGCCCGATCAGCGATGTTGGCGCTTTTCGCACCAGCCGTTGGAAGCTCGCCCATTTCCTAAAGTCGGTGCGTCAATGTGTTGAATGGGCAATCGAGAAACGAGCCGTATTCGATTTCCTCTGCCACCCTTCCATTATGTACGTGGAAGATCCCAAGTTTGAAACCGTCAAATTGATTTGCGACTTAGTGAACCAGGCGCGCGACAAAGCGGAAATCGTCGGCCTAAGCACAATTGCACAGCATGTGGCGAAGTGACAAGAGACTGTCTCGGTCGCCTCGTTGCCCAATGTGACGATTGACATTTCTTCTTTTGTGGATTCTCGTGTTTTTTGCGGCTCGACCCTTACTCGTCAAACGAAGTTGGCCACGAATGACGCGCTGCATTGTAAGGAACAAGCTTGCCGGAATCCGTGTCGAGTATCGCGTAACGGCGCTCGCAAAGTGCGCCGATGACCACAAAGTGCTGACCGTCGGCTAAAGAAAGAGGTCGTTTGCCGCTCCAGTCGTCAATTCCCTCTGGTGTGGCCGCCAACCACTTATGGTAATGACCGACAAACATTAGTCTGTTGGGAACAGCGCTGAAAATGCGTTCCAGGTTGCCATGTTCATTCGGCGGTCCCTCAAAGTACCAAAGGTCGGTAAGTTCGTTGGGGTCAAGCCAAGGTTCTATGTGGGTGAAGTGGCAGCCAGCGAATTCGAGCCGGGGACAGAGTGACGTCATGAATTCAATCACATTGTCGCTGTACCTCGAACGCACGTCGGCGTCGGGTTGCGAACTCAGCCCGTAATCGTGATTGCCCCAGACGCCGATCGCGTTTGCTTCAGCGAGCATTCGGCAAGTTGCCTCTATTGGTTCCCCCACCGAAAACACGTCACCGATCACAACGACTTGGTCCACACGCTCATCCTCAAAGCGATTGAGCGCGATCTCAAGGTGATCGACGTCTTCATGGATGTCGGTTACGAGGCCTAGTTTCATGGTTCGTGTCCTGCCCAATCCACGATCGAATCGTTGATGCGCGCAGAAGAAGAGTTCAAATGCACTTCACGGACCATGGCAAGCCAGTGGCGCACAAATCTTGCATCCGCAAATGATGCTTCGATCAGCCGTCGATCAATTCGTTGATTGCGCCGGTGCTGTCTGCGAATCCGTCTAGCTGCATCCCCATCGCGTTGGCCTGAGTCAACCAGAGATTGGCCAGCGGAGTCTTGTCTCGCAAGTTGAGATGTTTGCCGGTTCGCAGTTTTCCGCCGCCGGAGCCAGCGAGGATGATCGGCAGATCGTTGTACTGGTGGGTGGCGCCATCGCCGAGCCCGCTGCCGTAGGTCAGCAAGGTGTTGTCGAGCAACGTGCTTCCATCTGACTGCCGAATCGCCTCCATTTTCTCGACAAGGTAGACGAACTGCTCCATGTGAAAACGATCAACTCGCATGAGATCGCCGAGGAACTTCGCCTGGTTGTGCGACATTTGATGATGGCTTCGAGGCTTGTCAAAAAGACTCTCGTACAAGTACGGCGTATCCCATCTTTCTGGACCGATCATGAAGCTCGCCACATTGGTGAGCCCCGTTTGCAGAGCGACGACCATCAAGTCCCCCATGAGCCGAATGTACTCGCCGCGCGGTAAGCGAGACGCCGGAGGCTCGTCAACCGAGACCTTCGCCAACTCGTTCTTCATCGATTCGAGCCGGTCCATCTGTCGTTCCATCGTCCGCAACGAATCGAAGAACTCGGCGAATTTCTGGCGGTCCTCGTGAGCCAAACCGCGTTTCATATCGCGGGCGTCTTCAAGAACGAGGTCCGTAATGTTGCGAAGCTTTTTCGTTTCCTGCGTACCGAACAGTCGGCGATACATCTTTCGCGGATCGCGAATTGACGGTGCCACATGGCCTGTTCCGTACCACGAGATGTTGTCGAAATAGATCGACTCCTTATTGTCTCTGTGGCTGTTGCAACTGAATTCCAGAGTTCGAAAGGGAGTCGTTGATCCTATCTTGTCGGCAACAATGTGATCCAGTGTCCGGTCGAGCGGCCATGCTGAGCGCTTGATCGTAAACGGCGCGGCGCTGCTTAGAAAACATGATGCGCACTGAGCGTGGACGTCCGTTCCTTGCTGAAACGTTCGATCGAGCCCGGTGATGAGCGTGACTTTGTCTTTCACTTTTTGCAGCGGCGCCAGCGTTGGCGTGGTCGGCAACGGACCGAACCCCAGGGGGAGCTTTTTGTCTCTGGGGATCTCGATTTGATTGCTGCTGAACTTGGGAATCGCCGCGTTCTGCTCGCCTGGAAAAAATCCTCGTCGCACGACGCCGATCGGCACATAGAAGAACACCATTCGTTGTGCGGGATTGTCCACAATCGACGCGCCGGCAAGGCTCTCCATCCACGGCAGTGCGAGCGCTGCTCCGCCCACGCCGTGCAGAAACGATCGTCGGTTGGTGTGTTGAGTTGATTCGATGATGGGCATAGTGACTCAATACTCCGAATACTCGCAGTGAACGACGCACCTACCTGCGTTCGTCGACCAATGCTACTTGCGAAACGCGTTGCTCAAAACGATATGCTTGATCAGCGCTTTCATACGGTAGCCATCATTGGCCGTCGCCGAGGCAATCTTGTCAAGCTCGATTGTATCTGCGGTCGTGACTTCACGCGCGAGCGAAAACGACAACAAGTGTGAGGCGAAGCCACGCGTGAATCGATCCTTCTCGGCGAGGATAGCGTCCTTGAAGCCCGCGATGTCGCCATACGGATGTTCGCCGAATAACCTTCCTTGAGTCTCGATGTCGCGATCGTTTTCGTATCGCTCGCGCCATTTTCCGGTCGGTCCGTAGTTCTCTAGAGCAAATCCAAGCGGATCAATTCGCTCGTGGCACCCTGCGCAACTGGCTCGCTCGCGATGGAGCACCAGTCGTTCGCGCAGAGTGAGATTTTTCTCGTCGTCGGGCGGCTGCTCATCCAACGGAGGCACGTCCGCTGGGGGCGGCGGAGGCGGACTGTTGAAGATGACCGTCGCCAACCAAGCTCCTCGAGTGATCGGCTTCGTCCGCTCCGTCCCGGACGTCATCGTCATGATCGCGGCAGTCGTAATCACACCACCCTCTCGCCGATCTTTCACCGGCACGCGAGTGAATGGCAAAGCTGTTACTGGATTCTGGCGGTCGTTGAGTTTCGCGTTGTTGCCGTAGTAGAGCCGATCGAGTCGCGCGCTGCGGTAACTGAAGTCGGAATCGATAAGCTGCAATATCGACCGATCCTCAATGACAATCGTCTCGAACACCAGCAAGGGCTCCAGCATCATATGCATGCTGGTGCGATACTTGGAAAAATAGAAGTCAGCGAACCGCTCGCGATTGGGCACCGACGAGATGATTCGCTCAAGCTGCAACCACTGCGATGGAAAGCTGTCGCAGAACCGCTTCAACTTCTTGTCTGTCAGCATACGCTCAACTTGCTGCTCGAGCACTTTTGGGTTGCCGAGTGTTCCGTCAGAGGCAAGGTCGAGCAGCGTGTCGTCCGGCAGGCTGCCCCAGAGAAAGAACGACAGCCGCGCAGCCAGCTCGAAATTGTCTATCGGGTCCGCCGCATCTTGGCGCGAGGCATACAAATAGAGGAATCGAGGCGAAGCGATGACTGCTGAAGCCGTCGCCTTCATCGCCTCTGTGAAACTGTCGTCATTTTCGATCCGATGCATCGCGAAGTCGGCGTAGCGAGTTAGCGTGGCCTTATCGACCTCGATTCGAAACGCCTTTCGAAGCAGGGGCTTTAGCCGGTCTCGAACAACTTGCCTGGCGTTCGCGTCCGCAGGCGGTTCGGCAAAGAAGGTCGGCCAGATACCGACAGTCTTCGGCCCGAAGTCCGGACTGTTCACGATCGACTGACTTAGTCGCATGAACGATTCGAGCAACAGCGGCGAAAGGGAAAGATGGTCCCCTCGATTGTCAAAGCCATGCTCGGCTCGGAGGTCTTGAGGAAATGGAGTTACGCCCGCTAGTCTCGGTTCAATCAATTGCGACTTACCGAGCGGTCGGCTGCCGACGTGGACGACTGGAGCCATCTTGCCCGACGCCGGCTGGAAGTAATTTCGATGCTCTCGCATCATCCGCTCGGGAAGCGTGAAGACGACGCGTTTTAGCTGGAACAAATCATCGACCGCGTTGCTGTATTGAAACCGATTCATTCGCCGAATCGGCGTTCGCTTCGATAAGGCGGCGTTCGAAATCGCCGTTCGCAGCATCTTTTTGAGTTCAACAACCACTTTGGCTCGGTCTTTGGCCGACGGCTGCGGTTCGTCTTCCGGCGGCATCTCGCCCAAATCGAGAACGTCGATGAATGTCTCGATCATCTCTGGATGCGTTGAAAGCGCAGCGCTATCAAGCTTGACCAGATTCACATCTCCCTCGACTTCGTCCCCACCGTGACATCGCACGCAGTACTCGCGCATCACCGGCTTGATGATTGTCTCAAACGGGTCGTTCGCTCGCCCGGGTTTAGCCAGCAAGGCTGTCGGCGCTAAGGAGAGAAGAACAAAACGGATTGCGTTCCGCCATTTCGGTCGTTTCGCCGCTCGCTTCATCAATCAAGCCGCCTCCTTCGATTCGCCTCCGGCGCGCGACCGTACAAGATCGACGTCTTGCTCCATGATAAACGAACGCCAAACTGTGATCGAGTCGATAGGTCGCATTTCACGGACCGTTACGGCGAGAGACCAAGCGGAAGGACAGCGTTTTCGCGGCTATTTGGCGTACGCTTTGTAACGAGCGGCAAGTTGTTGTCGCGTTGGGGCGGCACCTGAACTAACTCGGAATCGATAGCGAAACGTTTGCGTTTCGCCTGCGGCAATCTTGACGACGGTGAACGGCCCGAATCGACCGTAGTCGCGGTAGGCTGACCAGCGAGCACCCTTTGGATTGCTCGGATGGCTCATGTGCTGGACGGTCCACGGTTCCTCGTCAACTTGAAACGTCTCGGATACCCACGGGAGGTCGCGATCTTTCTTGGGATCGATTCCGTCTTTGTGGAAGACGTACTTGGCCGATTTGTTCTCGGCAACTTGCTGAGACGGTCGAAATTGAACGCCCGCGTGCTCGGGATCGCCATTCAATTCGATGTCGCCGTTGACGGCTTTGAGTTGGCTGACAAAATCGATGACGGCGTGAGCATCAGCTTCGGCGACAACGCGATACGTTCGCGTCTCTTCAATAACTTGCTCGCCGTGATTGCCGACCCAGTTGATGAGGCTGGTGATCGAGGCACCGTTTTGATCGGCCGATTGTTCGATGAACTTGACGTGCAATTGCTCTGTATTTCGGACGTGCCACAAGTCGTGACTCTTGCCGCCTTGCTGCAGTTTGTTCCATCCTATGAAGATCCCGCGGTGATGCGGAAACTTTCCGCCCGGTCCTTTGGTGAGTGTCGTTTTGCCATTCGCGGCGACGACATGCGCGAAGACTTTGGCCGTGTCAAAGTTCTTCTCTTTCGTCGATTTGTCTCGCACGTAGACATACCGCAGCAGCGGCCCTCCAGCCGGCGTGACGATATCAAGATGTTCGCCCTTTGAGTCTTTGATCGTGTAGACGTCCGCTGCCTGTGACTGCGAGCCGCGACACGCGAAGCAGGTCATCGTGGCAAGAAGAGCAAGCGCGACATTGCGGCGAAGTGGCTGGCATCTCATTGGAAGTGGGCCTCTGAGTGAAATCGAATGGGCTGGGGTGAGTCAGTTAGCTTAAACGATGTTGAATATCCGATGGGGCGCGTCAGCGCGACGTTTCATGGCGTGAGCCATTCTGGCAACTTGCCGTCTCCGGTTGATTCGCCGGCGAGAAGCCAGGAGAGGTTGAAGCGAGAAACTTTTGAACCGCCGCTTTCGAAGTGGAGATAAATCCATCCTTCGCTCGGCGTGCCCGGGCGGCCAGCCGCTAGCGATGAATAGGCGCTGGGTCCGTCGAAGACGAGGCGTTTAATGGGCCATGTCTTGCCGCCATCGAAACTCGCCCACACGGTGGCTCGCTCGCGACGCGCATTGGACGTGTCGATGTTGCTGAAGATCAGGATATCTCTGCCTGCGACCGGCAATCGCACCAAGCCGCCCATGCATCCGTAGGAACGATGCTGGTGACCATCGGGCAGCGCGTCGACAATCTTCCAATCCGTCCACGTCTTGCCGCCATCGTTGCTGATGGCCGATCGACGCCGAGTGTTCCGCGGCCGCTCCTGCCAGTGAATACGCGAGTTGTAGTAAATGCGGCCGTCGGCAAGCTCAACCACACATGCCTCTCCCGTGCCATTCTCAGGAAACGGCTCGCTCGTCTGCCAGGTCTTCCCGCCATCGTCGCTGAACATCGCGTTCGTGTAGTGTTCCGGCCATTTGCTGCGATCGTTTTTTCCAGCGTAGTATCGTGTTGGGCGAATCAGCCGGCCCTTGTGTTTGCCGTTCTTTAGCGTGACGCCGTGTTCGTTCATGTGCATCGACGGCAGATTGCCTTTACTGTCGGGCTTGATGATCGTGCCTTTGTCCGCCGCCCAAGTCTTGCCGTGATCTTTGCTTCGATAGACCGTCATCGGCGCGGGCGGGTGATGCTCTTCAACGAAGGCGAGTATGTCGCCGCTCGTCTCATCGACGGTTGCGCCGCCGCCTTGAAAACCTGAACTGGCGATTGCGGTTTCTTTCTCCCATGTGCGTCCGCCGTCTGTGCTACGTCTCACTCGAACACTCTTGTTGCCCCATGTGGCTACGACCGAGCCGTCGAGCGCGACAACGATGTTGGGAAAACGTTCCGAGCGAAACAGTTGCTGAGTTTCCAATTGAGGCTTGGCGAGAAACGACGTGAGACCATCTTGAGCCTGCGCCGTCGACAAGCACATCGTCGCCACTAGCACTAGGAATGCAAAACATCGTTTCATGTCGAACTCACATTCATTTTGTTTGTGGCGATCTCCTCGCCGTTTCGTCGATTAGGAAACAAGACCCCAACGAGCTTGCTCGTTCGGTGAACCAGATTAGTAGCTAGCCAAGCTGTGAGCTGACGGTTTCACCAACTGTCGGACACGTCTCTCCACTGACTAGAACGCCGGCGGCTTCCAATGGGGAATGCCTTTTTCACGGAGCTGCTTTTCGTAGCGAACCGTTTGAGGTTGCCGGGGCGCGTAGGGGGCATCTTCATTGACCATTAGCGGAACCGTTTCTGCCCACCAGACATCGTACGCCTTGCGAAGCTTTTTTATCACCTTGGGATGGTCCGCGGAGACATCGCGCTTCTCGTACGGATCGACGGAAATGTCATAGAGCTCTTTGTTGTTAACAAATCGCCAGCGAGTCGTCCGGACGGCGCAGTTGCGGAACTTGGCGGTGTTCGGATCCGCTCCTTTCGCCCAGCGACCTTGATGGACGAACAAGTTGCGATCCTTCCACTTTGCTTTGAGGTCTTCGAGCAGAGGGACGAGTGATCGGCCGTCGATCTGTTGAATGTTGTCCGGAATCTCCGCTCCAGCGAGACTGGTCAACGTCTTGATCAAATCAATGTGGGCCGTCAGCGCCGAAATGTCGACGCCATTACCCAGTTTTCCCTTCCATCGCCAGAAAGCAGGAACATGAGTTCCGCCTTCATAGGGCGACCCCTTACCGGACTTGAAGCCTGCCGTGAACAAGCGAACTGGATCGCCATTTAACTTAGCCCTGCGACCCGCTTGGCCATTGTCCGTCATGAAGATCACGAGCGTGTCATCCCACGCATCCCACTCGTCGAGTTTCTTTTCGAGCAAGCCCATATTGTCGTCGATGTTCTCGATCATCCCGTAGCGGCCCGCAGTGTTGCCATCGTAGCCCAAGTCGAGAAACCGCTTCTTGTACTTTTCAGGCGCGATCATCGGGCCGTGCGGCGCGTTCGTACTGATGTAGGCGAAGAAGGGCGTGCCGGATTCCCGTTGCTTTTTCATCCAACCGAGGGCGGCTTGAAAAAAGACGTCGGTGCAAAATCCCTTGGTTTGCTTAATGGTGTCGTTGTGCAACGCCACAATGTCAAAGTATTTGTCTTTGCGATTTGGCGGAAAGTCGGCACAGCTGCCTTCGTACGATTGGCCGATGCCGCCCGCGCCGTGAATGAAGACTTCGCTGAATCCGCGATTGTACGGTTGATACGCGTCCTCATCGCCCAAGTGCCACTTGCCGAAAATGCCCGTTTGATATCCCGCCTTTCGCAACAGTTGCGGCAACGTTGTCGTCGACAGCGCCATCCGCTCGCGCTCTTTAATCGTGTGTGTTACGCCGTTTCGAAATTCATGTCGTCCGCTCATGATGGCCGATCGAGTCGGCGCACAAGTCGGGCTCACATGGAACTCGGTAAAACGAGTCGACTGAGAATAGAAGTGATCGAGATGCGGCGTCTTGAGAACTTCGTTCCCCAGGCAAGACAAGTCGCCCATGCCTTGGTCATCCGTCATCACGAGGATGATGTTGGGACGCGCGCCCGCAAGCTCTTTCGCGTCGACCGAAGTAGCCCATGCGGACAAGACAAGACAAATCAGCAGTGTCGTTAAACCGTTTCGCATCGTTAAACCGTTTCGCATCGACTCAATTCCTCTTGGCAGTCACAGGTTCGCGGGAAAGTCCAGGTTGCGTTTTCAGGGCGGATCTACGGCGACTTCTTCTTTTTCTTCTTGGAAGCAAATTCTTTCGGCAATTCATTCGACCGTTTCTTTGCCATGTGCCGAGTCGTGATGAGAATGAGTTTTCTTTCCGCATCGTCCGGATCTGGGCCGATGACCCACACCAATTTTTGTCCTGGCTCAGACGCGTCCTTGACGGACCGATTCGGGTTGGCCTCCTTGACCAGGGCAGTTAGCACTTTTCGGACGGGTTGATTTCGCAGCTCAATCGCGACTCGGATTTGGCTTTGAATGTCGTCCGGGCCGCGAGCGCGTCGTTGATCGACGTCGCCGGTTTGTCGTCAGCCGGGGCGAAGACAAACAACATCATGGCCGCCGGAATGTACGTCAGCTTTATGGATTCTTCCTTTCATGGTCGCTGTTCGCTTTCTACGGTAGTAGATGGACTTAGGCGTGTCGCGTCCGGTTCAAAGAATTCTCCAAATATCTGGCCGCTCGTTCGGTCGGCCTACGCTTATCTTGTTAGAGGTGTATTGCCGCGAAGCGGGCGCGACCAAGGGTGTCGAGCAATCTGTTTTCGGCGATGAAAGCCGCTCACGGCGACGATCGCGCGTATGACGAGCTGTTGGAGTTGGCCTCGCAACGGCTCCATACATTAGCTCGAAAGATGTTCGCGCGATGTCCGAGGCTTCGTCGTTGGGAGCAGATCGATGATGTGTTTTAAAATGCGATGATGCGGCTCCACCGATCGCTTGCTGAAGTGCGGCCTGATTCGGCGCGCGCGTTTATGGGGTTGGCAGCGAAGCAGATTCGACGCACCTTGATCGACTTGGCTCGACATCACTTTGGGCCGGCGGGCGATGCGGCGAAACATCAGTCCGACGCGGTCGCGGGCGCTATGCAACAACAGTCCACTCGACACGAGTGGGCCGAGACGATGGCCGAGTGGGCTCGATTCCACACGATCATCGAGGACCAATCCGATGAAGAAAGACGCTCTCGAGGTTCTACGGCGGGCACTTGACCGTTAAAGCGATTCGTCCAATCTACGTGACTCGAAAGGGCGAGCAGCAGGGCGATTGGCACGGCGGGCCGCATGAAAGGTCCGACGCTTGGCAGCCAACCTGGTTATGTCGCGACGGTCGTGGTGGCGAAGAGCGGCCATCGGCTCGACGGCATACGGCTAATTTTCATGAAAGTTTCAAATGGACGTCTCGATCCCGATGATACTTATCGCGCAAATTGGATCGGCGGACTCGGCGGCGGCGGTAAGAGGCTGTACGCTACGTATGGTAACCCGATTGTTTCCGTCTTTGGTCGACAAGGCCGTGACGTCGACGCCATCGGGTTCGTGCAGTACGATCCCAACGCTCGCTAGCCGAATCTCCTGCCCAAACTCCTGGTCGAGTTTCGACGACAGCGCGCAACGATTCACGGAGATGATTCATGAATCGATTGATTGGCGGTTTCGTCGTTTTCATTGTGCTCTGCCAATCCGTGAGCGGCGGGCCTATCGACCCGTACATCCCATCGACGTTCCGCAAGTTGATCGATCATACGGACGTCGTTTTGTTGGCGAAGCAAGTATCTGTCATTCCGGATCGCGAGAAACAGCGCGGCGGCGTCACGTGCACTGTCCTTCGCATCGCCAAACAGCCGCAAGCGCCCGTTCCGATCAAGATCGGAGACCAGCTGCGATTGATGAAGGCCGAAGCGGGAAAAGATGGCGATCTGCTCTTGTTGACCGGCTTTCAAGAGCGCGACAAAACGATCGATTGGGACATTCCGACCCAGGTTACCAACGAAAGCTACAAGTACATCCTGGAAACTCCTAATGACGCGCTTTTCTCACTCGCAGATCACATGAGTCGCGAACAACTTCGGCGCTCGTTCGCGAACCCGAAGCAGCCCCATCTTTGGCGACGCTGGCAGGCGGTGATGCTCGGCGTCTGCGGCAATCGCGAGGATGCGCCGCTGTTGAAGAGAGTCCTCGACCGGCCGCGAGACAAGAGATGGTTCAACGGCGGCGCCATGATTGGCTATCTCTTGCTGGAAGGGGAGAGCGGGCTTAGTCTGCTCGACGAGACGAGGTTTAAGAATGAGCAAGCCTCGTTTCAGGATACTTACGCTGCTCTGCGGGCCGTCCGCTGTATTGGAAATTATGCCCCAAAGAAGATCGAGCGAGAACGGCTCCTCGAATCGATGCGATACATGTTGGATCGCACCGAGTCGCCAGCCAAGGCACCGGCAACATGGAGATGGTCGTGGGTTACCTCGACGCCCGTGACGGCGCGCTTCTCTTGCTGCTGAAGCGTACGAGTAAGAAGACGCCAGACTAAAGAAAGCGACACGCCGATGATGCCCGCGATAACTTCACCAAGGTTGGCTATGCTTCTGGCGATTTGGTTGGTGCCGGGTCTGCCGCTGGCCCTGGCCGCTGGCCCGACGCGAGTTTACCGAAATCGGCTGACTCCGATTGAGGACGCGAAGCCGTTGCTGGCTGACTATCCGAAATTTGTGCAGCCCATCGAGGAGGTGCGTCGCTACGAGTCGCCGTTGCTGGTCGACGACGCCGATGCCGATCTCAGCGTGCGAGCATGGCGCTACTCGTACAACGCTCGAGGAATCATCGAGATGCCGAATCGGTTGCGAGCGGACAAGACGGCCGTGATCATGGTGCACCCATGGGGCATTGACGATGGGCAGGGCTGGAAGACGCCCGAACCGGCGGGGGCCAGCGACTTTTGCACACCGACCAAAAACCACTTGGCCGGTCGTCATACTCGCGAAGTCATCGATCCGTTCCTCAAACGAATGCGAGGCAAGGTCTCGTTGGTGATGTACAGCTTGATAGCGCCGGTCGATCCAATTCGCAAGAAGCTGTACCGGACTTTTGACTACAGGCCGACCACCAATGAACGCGCCGAGGCGAAAAAGGAGCTTGCCGAGAAGCTAGCGAGTCTTCCGTATCAAGGCCAACCGCTCGTCGAAGAGTTGACACTCAGTGGCGACCGGCCCGTGATCGACTACTTTCGCCAGTTCCCAGGTCTCAGCGCCGGCGACCGCTACAACGGCAAGGGATTTTGGAATGTCCCCGTGCCTGTTTCGTCGGACGTCACTGTCCATCCGGATGACGTGTTGATCTTCGATACCGAGGGATACGCGCCGCTGAAAAAATTCCTCAATAAACACGGTATCCGCCACGTACTGCTTACTGGTTATGCGACCGACATGTGTTTCTGCCGCACGACGGCCGGCTACGAGAATCTGTCGAAAGACTTCAATGTGTTTCTCGTCGGCGACGCGACGCTCGCCACCTTTCCGGCCAACTCAACTCCGCGCTACGCCACCAACGCCCATATTTCATTTGCCTCGATTGACCATTTGATTACCCAAGTTTCGTGGGTGAAAGAGCTCGAGCGCAAAGTCGACGCCAATCGTTAAAGCACTGTGGATTCGCGCGGTGCGTGTGCCACCCGTGGCGGCCTGCTTGCCTCGTGCTCGTGAATCAGGTTTCCAAGCTAAAGAGGGGATGCGTACCGAAATCAGACCCAAACGTTTCAAGTGCAAAGTGCAAAGTGAAGAATGCAAAGTGCAAAATGAAGGAAGACCCTCACGGGCTTCCCGGCGAGCCCGTGAGGGGCTGCAATTAGAGGAGGACTAGTGATCCCTGCGGTTGAACCCAGTTAGTCAAGGCAAAGATTCAACGACGAGCACGCCGACGCTTCGCCCGATGTATGATCGCGGCGTTTCACGGTACCATTCGTCTAGTTTCGGGTGCGCTCTCAAGAAGTGCCCGATGAAGCCTGACCAATCGTCGGGATGAATTGTCTGACAGCCTTCCGAGTATCGCTTGGTGCGAAAGCCGTTGTGGACGTGGATATAGTTCGACCGCGTCTTGCTTGGATTGTTGCTGCGTACTGGCACGAATCCATCGCGTTGGACGACGAGACATGGCCGAACAAATCCATTGGTTTTGACGACAAGGTCGCTTTGAGTTGCCTTGGCGGCGCCGTCGTTTCGCTTGTGGAGGCCAAGATTGATTTCATAAACTCCGTCGACGATTCTGCCTTTGACTTTCATGTCGTCCGGCATGATTGAACCGCGGAAGTCGCCGATCTTCTTTCCGCCGGCGCGAGTCACTGACCAGATTTCGACCTTCGACTCATAGTCGTTGACCTTGCCTGGTTTGCCGTGAATAAACCGTGTCACGTAGCGGCGCTCGTCACCGAATAGTCGGCGCCAGGTCGTCGCGTCGACCACGCCGCCGGGTGCCAAGTTGTGTGAGTTCTGGAACCGGATGACAGCTGCCTTCGTCTGCGGACCCCACAGGCCGTCAATCTTCGGCTGGTCCTTATCGAGCCGTTGGCTCAAGAGCGATTGGACAATGCCGACGGCCCACCCGTTTGCCTCTTTGCCAGAGATAATAGGCAGTGCCTCTTGCCCGCAAAGTTGGCTGGCAAAGAGGCAGAAACTAACAATCAAAACGGCGCGACGCGTTCGTTGCATTGGGCGGAGTCGTCTCGAGGTCGATGGAATCAGCGTCGTACTCTAGGGCCGAGTGGCGCCAATCATTATCGTGGCTTTAAAAAAACCGACGAGCCACAAGTATCTTATACTCTGTCTTTACGGGGATGCCACTTTCGTGCCAAATGAAGGCACCGTTGATGGCCGGACAGACAGGCCATGAGCGCTTGTGTTTACGCATTTCGATCATTACAACGCGAGAAAAATGACACCATGAATCTCAAACTCGCTTTTGTCCTTGCTCCATTGTTTGTCGTGACGGCCCTCATCGCGAACGCGCAGAAATTGACCAGCGACGTTCCCTACGTGAAGAACGGTCACGAGCGACATGTCCTTGACATTTACACGCCGAAGGGCGTGGCCACGGATCGCCCGGTCGTTTTTTGGATTCACGGCGGCGGGTGGCAAGTTGGCGATAAGAGCGACGTCGCACTAAAGCCCAAAGTGTTGACGGATAAGGGCGTGGTATTCGTTTCAACCAACTACCGGCTCTTGCCCGAAGTTAGCATGGAAGAGTTGACCGGCGATGTCGCCAAGTCGCTCGGCTGGGTGCACAAGAACATCGCCAAGTATGGCGGCGACCCGAACCGAATCGTTGTCGGCGGCCATTCCGCCGGAGCTCAGCTTGCCGCTTTGATCTGCATCGATGATCGCTACCTTAAGAGAGAGGGCGTTTCGTTCGCTTCGCTTCGAGGATGTGTTCCCGTGGACGGAGACACCTATGACATTCCCAAGATCATCATGACTGCGGAACATCGTCAAACGCTTTACGGCGGCAAGATGTTCACCTTCGGCCATCGTCAAAAGTTTGGCAACGATCCCGAGAAGCATGTCGATTTTTCCGCTGTAACTCATGTGGCGATGGACAAAGGCATACCGCCGTTTCTACTGCTCTATTTTCCAGGCAACCCCGACACCCGAGCTCAAGCGAGACGGCTTGAGAGCGTGCTAAAGGCATCGTCGATTTCGGCCAAAGCGTATGGCAAGCGCGACAGCAATCACAGTCGGTTGAACAATGATCTGGGGAAACCCGATGATCCGGCCACACTTGAGTTCTTAAAATTCTTAGACCTGAATCTCAGCCGAAAGAAATAATCGAACATGGCGGTCAGTGAAAGGCTCTAGTGTTCTCCTGATTCCCGTAGAAAGAGCGGCTGGAGGGTAAGCGACTGAGATTGTTCGATCAACGTCAAGATTGACGCCAGCGATTCTTCGTGCGGTTCCTCAAGCAATTTTGCGACCTTACGGTAACCCACAGCCACATACCGAAAATCGCCTGCAACAAGCACCATCGAACCCTCAACGTAACTTCGATACCCAATTTTCTACAACGAGAGTCGAGTTAGGAAAGATTCGTCGGAATCCGCAGGCAGTTTTGATTATACGTCGCCCACAGGATCAGAGTTCAATTGCCGGTAGATCAAGCCTCCGCCGGCACTCGTCGAGCATGTCCTTTGTGCGAGTGGCGCCGCACCGCGTGACGCCCAGTGCGCGAACGGCCAGCAAGGCGTCGACGTCTCGGACCCCGCCAGCGGCTTTGACCTGCACGGTCTCTGCCGAGTGCTTTCGCATCAGCGTCAAGTCTTCATGTGTGGCACCGCCGGTCCCGTAGCCGGTCGACGTCTTGACCCAATCCGCGCCCAAGTCAGAGGAAATCTGGCACAGTCTTATTTTTTGTTCGTCAGACAAGTAGCAGTTCTCGAATATCACCTTGACCTTTTGGCCTGCCATGTGTGCCATGTCGACGACGGCCCCGATATCTTGTTGGACGTAAGCCCAGTCCCCGCTGAGCACCTTCGAAATGTTAACGACCATGTCGAGTTCTTTGCAGCCATCGGCGATCGCCCTTTCCGCTTCCGCAAGCTTGATCGACGTGGTGTTCCCGCCGTGCGGAAACCCGATCGTCGTCGAAGCCTTTACTGTGCTGCCGGATAGCTGCTCAGCACAGCGCTTGAGGTAGTACGGCATGATGCAGACGCTCGCAACATCGTACGCCAATGCAAGACGCATACCGTAGTCGAGATCGTCCGTAGTCATCGTCGGATTCAACAGCGAGTGGTCGATCATTTTCGCGATGTCCGAATAGCTGTAATCCATCAGTGCTCCAAATTTCACAGATTGAAGTTAGGGATTGAGTAGATTCGTCGACAGAAAGTGAGCCACTCGCGCGCTCGGTTTGGCAGTGACCCTCGCACACACTTACGCGCCTGAGGAGAGGCATCTTGCAACGACGCACGGCACTGAACGCGACAGAATGGAACAAACTACTTGCCTTGGCTCTTGGATCGATCTGGCCAGAGGAATCGATCTAAGAAGGCGAAAGTCTCCTCGCCGCGGATTTCGTGTGCTCCATCGAATTCAGCCAAGATGACTCGGTCGGTCTGATTTAAGTGTCGACTCAATTCGCTCGTTTGTTTCCACGCATACTCAGTCCATGCAGGTGTGGTAATTCCGTCACGACGTCCGAACTCAACGCAAACCGGACGCGGAAACATCATCGCGATTAGTTCTGGATGGGTGAAGCGATTGAGACAATTCCAACTGTACATGTCCTCGTCCGGATGTCGCAGATAGCTCGTGTTCAGTTCGTCCGATGTAATCTTCGTTCGCCAGTCATTGAAGTTGCCCGATATCACGCTGACTGCCAATCGGTCGATCAGCGGCGTCATCCAGATCGCCGAATAACCACCGTAGGACAAACCGTAGTAGCCGATGCGTTCCGGATCCACGACATCCAGCGACGCGAGGAAATCAATGACTCGATTTGTTTTCGCAATCGGCATGGCAAGTCGCATCATCCCGACAGTATTGGCTTGCCGCATTTGTCGGGAGACTTCTTGCGACGGCGCGTAGTGCATCAACATCGGAGCGAACACGACGTATCCACGCTCAGCCAATTTGCGGCCATACTCGTGATAGACCGTGTCCTTTTTCATGCCGATCCCCGTGATCTTTTCGGGTGAGCCGCCAAAGCCGTGCTGACAGATCACCGCGGGTCGACGTCCCTCGATTTGCGACGGAATCAACAAGTTGCCATACACGCTGACGCCTTGCACCGTATCGATGGTGACACGGTAGGCACGATACTTGTCGGTCTCGAGCGCGAGCTCTCTGCGCACTTTCATTGGCGTGCCATCATCCGGAACGGATCCCACCATTTGCCGATAGTCGCCGAGCATCTCTTTGCGAATTTGGGGGAACTCTTTGGACGGTCGCCCAAGGATATTCCAGCGCGCGTATCGTTTCTCCTCGCTCGCATCAACTTGCCTTCGCAGCCAACGCAATCGCTCTTCGAAGTGCCGGTTTCTCACTTGCATGGCGGCGTTTGATGCCGGTCCATCTTTGGCGACGCTCGGCGCTTGCGGCTTGGTCTTCTTTATGAGCTCAATCTTGAATCGATCGCCGACTCCGAATGTGTGATAGTAGCGAGCGGCCCGTTTTGCGACGGCTTCGAAGGCGGTCGTTTCCCGAGCGAACTCGGGTGCAAGCCGAATTGTTAGCAGGCGCGGTGCGACGAGGGCGGCAAGTTCTGCGTCGCCGAAGTGAAGCAGTTGATCACGCAAGCGACGATCGACGGGTTCCGCCCAGCACCGACTGCGTTGATCGAAGTAGTCGGTGACCGTTGTCGTGGCGATTCGCTCGTCGAGCGCAGCTGTCATTAGCGCCGTCATGCCGCCTTGGCCTCGCCCTGTCAGCGAGATGCTCTTATGTATCACTCCTTTGTGAGCTGAGAGAAAGTCAATGGCGGCCAGCGTGTCCTGAACGTCGATCCCCGGCATGGTGCGCCCGACGACATAGCCGAGTCGATAGAGAATAGCGCGTCGATCCTTGCCGCGGGTCTTCGCGCAATACGGGTGATCAACCAATCGCTCGACGGATTGTGCGATGTAGACAATCGAACCGTTGGCGAGCAGGGACGACACCATCGCGGCATCGCTGTCGTTAGCGTTGTCTCTATCCGAGTCGGGTCTGCCTGAAGCATGCTGCTGCTGCGAGGCGATTTGATCCAGCGCGGCCAAGCGTTCGGGCCAGGTCGTCGCGTTCGGACAGACGATCACGGCTGGCTTCTTGCCGCGGCCCGCCGGAGTCAAGAGAAGGCCTCGGGCCACCAATCCCGCTTCGATCGGAATGCTGACTCGCTCAATGCGATAGCCACGATCTTGCTGCGCGATTCTGGAAATCTTCACAGCGCTCGGGTCAAACTTGCTAACCGTCAGTCCGAGCATCTTTCGCAAGTCCGCTCGACGGCCGGGAAATGCTTGTTTTCGGGCCGCCGGAGTCGCGAGATCAGCTTGCCACGACTTGTCGCGTTCAATTCGAGCGGCCTCGATTTGCCGCTCAAAGTAGTCAAACACTTGCTTTCGTTGCAGGGCGAGATCGCCTGCGTTGGCGAGCAATGGCTTGACGCCTGGCAATCGCGCGCGCTGCTGGGCCCAACCAAGGGCGGGCAACCAAAAAAGGACTGCGAACGCGTACACGCCGAGCGCGCAGCGAGGGAAATAGTTTTTGTTGGATTGGGCCATAACAGATGTCCGTTAGCGTTTTGTTGGTCGCGATTTGTTTGCTTCGAGCAGTTCTCGCATCGCGGACATCAAAACTTGTTCGACTTCCGGCGCTGTGTTTGACGGGGGGCCGACTTCGTAACCACCTTGCGAATAGGCGATACTGGTGCCGATGTAGCCAGGGCCATGATCGCTATAGGCCGCCATGCAGACGTTCAAATCGGGCCGCATACTTTGTGCGGCGAGTTGGTATTCGACAAACAACTCGCCGGGCATGTGGAGAATGCGAGCCGAGCCGAGTTGCAGGCATCCGATCGTGATTTCATGTCCCGACTCGTGACGGTTCATCCAGGCCATTCGCCGGGCGGCTCGAATGAGTTCCTTGTTGCTGCTCTTTGGATCGGCCAGCACTTTGACGAATCGGTCTTTGCTGAGAGTCTTCTTCAGCGGCAGCATGACGGCTCGCGATGTCCACCTCACGTCGTCGGCGGTGACGGCAGACTTTATTGTCGCTTTCCACGCTTTTGTCATGCCGGCGCCAAGCCGACCAGCAAGAAGCTTTCGATTCGCTGTCGCGCCCGTGTTGTATTTCCCGGCGGCGATATTCCCACCGGCACCGTTGAAATGAATATGTTTGATTTGGGGCTGAGCTTTCTCGCGGGCGGATCGGGCCATGCCGACCGTATCGGCGCTCACTCCGCCTCGTCCGTAATAACTTTGAGGGTGTGAGGCGTAGTAGGTCAGTGAGACGAGCGGCGTCTCTTCGTTCCAAAAACTAACGAGCCGCACGGTCGGGTCGATTGTCCCCTCAGGTTCCGCCCGGGCGTCGGCGTTTCGCGTCGCGCTGCCTCGCCAATACTTGATCTTGCCGTCCTCGCCGATCACGCGGCGATTGGAAGCAAACTGTTTGACTCGGGCTTGTCCGTAACCGATGTGCGACACGACCTTGGGATGCTTCACGGCGTTGCGAGCCGCCGCGGCCGTTCGCTGTACGGCGTCTTCGGCGGACTCTTGGTTGAACATCATGCCGCGCCGACCATACGCCGCCAGGATTTCTTCTGCGTCGTAATCGACGCCCGGCGCGTCGTGCGGATGGAGAACATGGACACTCACCTGCTCGAACGTCGTGCCCACCGCATCGGCCAGCGATTTGCGCCACGCGTCATGAGCGCCATTGGAAATGGCGACCCAATCGACCGCACACAATACGATTGGCTTTTCGTTCGTTAGCAGAATCAGGCCCCGCGCGCTGAGCGGCTCGACGATGGTCTCCACCGGCTTCACAAATCCAAAGCAGAGCGGACTCGCCTCAGGCGGAGTTACATCGCATTGAAACGTCGCGATTTGAAGCGTTCGCGTTTTCTCTTCCGCATAACCTTGTTGGCTTGAGAGAATGCACGACAGGGATATGACGACGACAAACAGAAAACGAACCATGGGTAGGCCTTTCCTTGAAGAAACGCGTCGTCGTCGCGGGTGCGCCCGCGTTCGCTTCACAATATACAACGGCCAATGTCGGCGATCGACCATGAAGTGTTGGCGGAAGGGCGAAAGACCAAGCTGATCGTCCGATCTGTGTTTCGAGAAGCCTTCAGCGACGCAGTTCCTTGTCGAACATCTGGAAGGCGAGGCGCCCATTCCAAACGTGAGATCCTTCGAACCGATCAAATTGAAGTTGCGTTGGCGCGCCGAGCGCCTGGTAAGCGAGTCGCAGTCTGGCTCGAAAAACGTCATCCCATTTGGGGACGATCAAGGTATCTGTCGAGCCGGTTTCCCACACGCATGGGCGCGGTGCGATCAATGATCCGATTTCCGAATAGTCGCCGTGTTTGAGCAAGCCGGGAATGATCTGCGCGCCACAACTGTATCGCTTCGTTAACCGTTCCTGCAGCAAGTTGAGTGCTCCACTGACAGCGGCAACGCGAATTCGCTTGTCGATGGCTGCCGCCAGCATTGTCATGCGACCTCCGCAAGAGAGTCCAGCACAGGCAATTCGGTCGGGAATGACTTCGGCTCGATTCTATACCACGCAGACTATGCACTTCAGTTTGTGCGGCGCGGTTATGTCGTCGCGGCGCCGTGCATGACTCCCTTCGGGCGTAGGGTCAATTCAGACAGGTACGGAGGTGTAGCAAGTCGATCGACGAGTTGAATTCGTTTATTCGCGTTGGTGTTCGCCAGAAACTTTCGAGTGGCGTCGGCAGTCGGCACGGCGCCGGTTAAATCCAAGGTCACTCGGCGGATAAAATCGGCATCGGAACATCGCTCAGCCGCCGACACTTTCCATGGTGCGAAACCAGCGTTGATGTGTTGATCAATCATCGTGTGCAGCGATGCTTCGTTTACGTGGGAATCCACTTGCCCGCACAGAATGGATGCGACCGCGAGAGCACAGATTAGTATGCGTTTGTGTGGCAATTGATTGAGCATAGAGTGGCCTGCTTCAGGGGTGGGATTTTCGCAGGGAGGCGGGCGAGTTTGATTTATGCCGTCGGCGTCGGTGCTGAGCTCGCGTCTGCTAGGGCACTCGCGGACCCGTGATCCGAATCGTCGACTTAATGAACTCACAAGAAACTTGAAGTGTGTGGAGGACAACTTGATTGCCTGCGACGGAAGCGAGCCGACGATGGAATCGGTAATCGGCGTTGGCCATTATCTCCGAGTCGGAGAGATCATCGCCGATTTCATCGCACATCGCCTCGAGCTCGTCGATTTGTTGATCCGTCGCGACGACCGCTGCAAGGCGAGCCGAGTAGATCTCCAAAGCAGCTCGAAACTCAGCGAACTCGGCGATGTCTTTGTCGCAGATCGACATCGCGGAACGAATCACGCTCGCATAACCCATCACCGCGTCTTGACTGCCGACAAACGTGCCGCCTTTGCGACCACGCGCGGTCGTTAATACGCCCATCGTTTGCAAACGCCCCGTGGCTTCACGAACAACGCAACGACTCACCGCCAGCTTCTTGGCCAATTCGATTTCACCTGGGATAAGATCACCGGGCTTCAAACCGCAGTTCTCGATCACGTCGCGAATCTGCTCCATCGCAGAATCGACAAGCGTCGTGTTTCGAACGGGTTCAATGATCGCTTCGGTCATGGCGCTCTTTTTCGCTCGTGGCTAAACTTGCGGTCTATTCAGCGGCGTGATTTAATGTCTGTCATCAGCGAATTTCGTCGAAGTGGTCACGTTTATTGGGTCGAGACGATAATGCCTCAGTTGTTGAGAGACGCAATTGCGATCGGCGTGTTTATTCTTCCCGCTCTCGGTGCCGGACTCCTGGCAGCGGAGCGTTCGAAAGCGGATCGCCCCAATATTGTGTTGATCATGGTCGACGACATGGGGTGGTCCGACGTCGGTTGCTATGGCGGCGAGCTCGATACGCCTCACATCGATTCGTTGGCGTCCGATGGAATTCGTTTCACGCAGTTTTATAACAACGCGGTATGCGGCGCGACGCGAGCGTCATTGCTTACCGGATTGTATTGTCAACAGACGGGGCACCGTGGCGATCGTTGGAACGAGCCGAAGGATTTTGGCAAGTGCGTGTTGATTTCTGAAGTGCTGCAGGCGGGCGGCTATCACACGGCGATGGTTGGCAAATGGCAGGGTCGCGACTTGGCGGTGCGGCGAGGGTTTGATCGGTTTTTCGGACCGAATTGTCAGGGCAAAATCAGTTATTGGAATGCGGTCCAAAACAACGATTTCTATCTCGATGACAAACCATGGAAATTCCCTGAGCGCGGATTCTTTATGACGGATGCGTTCAATGAACATGCGGTGAAGTTTCTCAAGGATGCGGCGGCCGGTGAGAAACCGTTTTTTCTGTACGTCGGCTATATCGCTCCGCATTGGCCGTTGCATGCGAAGCAAGAAGACATCGCCGCGTATCGTCGCCGCTATCGCGATAAAGGTTGGGACGAGTGGCGTCTTGACAGGATCAAGCGTCAACGCGAAATGGGACTGCTTCGAGAGAGTTGGAAGCCAGCGCCCAAGCCAGCTTCGATTGGCAAGTGGGCCGACGATCCTCAGAAGGATTGGCAGGCCGAACGCATGGCCGTCTATGCCGCTCAGATTACCAACGTCGATCGCGGCGTCGGACGCATGCTCGACGTATTGCGAGAATCTGGCGCGGACGCGAATACGCTCGTCTTGTTTCTTTCAGATAACGGCGCCGCGCCGGACGGAGGCTTGCGACCGAGTTCAGGCGGTTTTGGCTTTTCAGCGAAGACGGCAAATCGCAAGTGGCGAAAGGATGGCGTCGCGATCAAGCCAGGGAGCGGGCCTAACTTGATGCCGGGTCCTGCTGGGACGTTTTCTGGTTACGGGCTTGCTTGGGCAACGACCAGCAACACTCCATTTCGGGACACAAAGCAGTCGGCGTACGAGGGCGGCATCCGCACTCCGTTGATCGCCCGCTGGCCGAGCGTCATTACGACTGGCGGTGGAATCAGTCGCGAGCCGGGGCATGTGATCGACATGATGGCGACAAGTTTGGATGTCGCCGGAGTTGCCTACCCTGACGAATTTCAAGGTCGCCGTCCGTTGCCGATGGAAGGGAAATCGATCGTTTCGATTTTTCACGGGAAGGAGCGCGACGGACATGAGCTCATCGCATGGAAATGTGGACGCGGCCGCGCCATTCGCCAGGGCTCTTGGAAGCTTGTTCGACCGCGCGACAATCGTCCGTGGGAACTCTACAATCTCAACGTCGATGCAGGCGAGACAAACAATCTCGCTCAATCGATGCCCGGCCGAGCTAAGGCGATGGCTGAGCAATACGAGGCTTGGCGACGCCGAGTTGGCGCGAAGTGACGATGAATTTTGTAACCGTCTTGATTTTTCGCGATCTGACGCGGTTCGAGGACTAGGCATCTGGGACATGGGTTTTGGCGCCCAGAAAAATCTGATGAAAAGTTGGTGTCGTCAAACCGCTCATTCAACGACCCACAACCCGCTAGACCATTTCTAGTCCCGCCATGGTTCCGGTTTGCGCAGCGAAGGTTTCGGTTTCTATGCCGAGTCGTTGTAGCATCGAGACGAACAGCTTGGGTAATGGGTAGTTGTTTGTCTTGTCGAACGCGAGGTGTTGACCGTGCCGGAAACCGCCGCCTGCGAGAATAATCGGCATGTTCTTCGTGTTGTGACTGTTAGCGTTTCCGAGGTTCGATCCGAACAGCACCATGGTGTTGTCGAGCAACGAACTACCGGCTTCTTTCGAATCGGTCATCTTCTTCAAGAAACGTTCGAATGCCTTCACGACCTCCGACTCGATAATCGTCAGTTGCTTAATCTTCATCGCGTCCTTGCCGTGGTGCGAGAGCATGTGGTAATCCGTATCGACTCCTTGAATGGAAGGCACGGCGTTCATGCCGACGTCATGAAGAGTCAGGAAACGCGTGGAGTCGGTTTCGATCGCCAAGTGCATCATGTCGTACAACAGACCTACACGTTCGATCATTCTGGTTCGGTCTGGTTGGTCACGCGGCGGGTCGACGTCGACTTTCGGTTTGGGGCGGTGCGCCCAAGCCTCGGCTTTGACGAGTTTGGTTTCGGCTTCACGCACGGCGTCGAAATACTGATCGATCTTGTCGCGGTCATTCCCACCGAGCCGGCTGCGCATGCGTTTGGTTTTGTCCAACACCACGTCAAGCACGCTCTGCCCGTCGCGCAACCGCTGAATCTGCTCTGCCTTCTCGTTCGCTTTGCCTTGCAGAAAGAGTCTTTTGAAGACTCGCGAAGGTCGTTGCTCGGCAGGAATTTCAACGCCCGATCGGGACCAAGAGATTCCGGAATTCGATGTGGACAGAGCGAGCGAGCCAAATCGGGTTTCGGTGCCGAGTCGTTCCGCTGCGAACTGGTCGAGTGAAATCGAGTTGACGAATCCAGCGCTGGTAGGATGTTTCGCACCGGTCAAAAACGACTTTGCCGACCTGTGCCCGCCGCCAACTCCTGGATGCGACGAACCGGAAATGAACGTAAAGTTGTCGCGATGTGATTCAAGAACTTTCAAGTACGCCGGCGCTTGATAATCACGGCCCGCTTGCTCTGGGATGATGTTGGGCGCGTGGAGGCCCAGGCTGACGTTGATCGCCACCATTCGCCGCCGAGGCTTGCCGTCGGGCGCAAACGCGCGGACTTGCATGGCATCGAGCAGCGGAAGACCGACGGCGACACCAGCCGCTCGCAAGAGAGTTCGACGCGGAATCGAATTGTTCTTCATCATGTTCTTCTCGGATGAGCTGTTCGCTGACTTAGGGTTGGCGAAACACTTGGCTCTGTACAATTTCGTGGATGCAAGAACGCAGACCGTAATTCTTGCCCGCTGCCTTATCGACTATATCTGCGACTGCGGGCCGATCGGAGAACCCGAGGCCGCGTCCCGTTGCGTAGGTCAGCAGTTTCTTAACGATGCCAGCCGCGACGGCTTTCTTGTCATTGAGGACGATCTGTTTAAATTCGCGGATATCGCGAAACGGCTTGCCGTCGGGCGTTTGACCGGTCGCATCGACGGGCAGCCCGATACGATAGCTAATCCATCGATAGGTAAACGGAGATTGTTTGAGGTCAGGCCGCTTGCCTTCGCCAAGCGTGCGATAGTTCTCCTGCCAACCGCCAATTGGATTGAAGTTCTCCAAGGCAAATCCAGCGGGGTCAATCTTGACGTGGCAGACCGCGCACGATTGCACGTTGCGGTGGCTTGCCAGTTGCTCACGAATCGTCGTCGCGCCGCGCGTGTCCGGCTCGACCGATGGTGCGTTGGCCGGCGGCGGAGGCGCGGTCTGTCCCAGAATGTTCTCCATGATCCAAACGCCGCGCAATACAGGCGAGGTGTTTGTGCCGTTCGCGGTCACCTTGAGGATGCTCGCTTGGGTCATCAAGCCGCCGCGAACGCTGTCTTCCGGCAGCTTCACTTTTCGAATCAGCTGCCCAGTCACGCCATCGATGCCGTAATGCTTGGCGAGTCGCTCGTTGACAAAGCAAAAATCGGAATCGATGAAGTTCATCAGGCTCAGGTCCTCGTCGATCAACTCGCGAAAGAAGCGATGCGTTTCTTTGAGCATCGATATCTTCAACAGTTCGTCGAACTCGGGGTAGAGTTTCATGTCGGGCGACGTGAAGTCGATATCGCGAAGGTCAAGCCACTGGCCCGTAAAGTTGTTCGTGAACGCTTTCGATTTAGAGTCGTTGAGCAATCGGTCGACTTGATCGCGAAGCACTGTCGGTTGATTCAGCTTGCCTTGGGAGGCAAGCGACAACAGTTCAGCGTCGGGTGTTGAGGACCAAAGGCAGTACGACAGTCGCGAGGCGAGTGCGAACTGCCCGATGAACTCGCGGCCCGGTTCGTCGAGAAAGAGGAAGTCGGGCGAACAAAGCACGGCTTTTAGGCTCAATCGCAATGCCTCTTCAAACGATCGTCCCTTGTCCATCGCCGATTCGGCCAAGCCCAAGAACGGCTCGACTTCACTCGGATCGATCTTGCGACGGAACGCAAGTGGGAGAACTCTCGTTAAGATCTTGTCGACGTCATTCAAACCGGCGCTGCTCGGATCGACACCGCCAAGCAACTTTGCTCGACTTGCGGGAGGCCACGGCTCAAGCGGTCCCTCGATTGTTATTTCGCCGATTTCAATTCCCGGTTCAGGATACGTATCGGCGTCCTTTCGGGTGTCACGCGTGCCGTAACACTTGGGTTGATACGTACCGCCGTCCTCGACCAACCGATCCGTGAACTCGATCGTAGTCCATTTATCGGGCGGCACATCGTAGTATCCGACAAGGTGTTTTTCACGTCGGCCGACAACCGTGTCTCCTCCGTAGATCCGAAGCGTCACGGGCTTGTCGCTCTGAACCGCGCGCACTCGCAGCGTTCCGCGATACGTGCCGGCCTTGGCTCGAAGTCGACCAAACGTAACCAAATTCGTCGGGCAATAACCGGACTGGAAAATCACAACGCCGTCGTCGGTTTTGCGAAACATCTTGCCGAATTGGGTCGCCAGGCGAGGTGTTCCGTCGTGATTGGTTTGTCCTTGTAGGGTAGTCGTGTGCTTGATGTACCTTGGCTTTTTTGGAGGACCAAACGCGGCATCGAGCGCGGCGTCCGCAGCTTGTAGATAGGCCGCCATGGTTTCAGCCGATACGGCAAGCCCCGCGCCGACGTTGTCGAATCCGGCGGACGGCGTATCGTCGGGCAAGAGCTCTTTTACTTGCACATCGACGTCGAACAAATCGCGGATCGTGTTCTGATATTCATTGCGATTGAGTCGCCGCAACACGACGCTATTGCGATCGCGATCTGCTTCATTGAGAGCTTGCGCCAGGGTCGCGATTGCCTTGGCGACTTTGGCTTTCGAAGGCTGTGGCTCATCCTTCGGCGGCATCTCTCCCGCGGCGATGCGGTCGTGCATGAGGACCCAGCGACGCCTCGCCTCACTATCGTTCAAGTTTCCGTCCAGCTGCGCGAGGTCTAAACTGGCCTCGGCATCTGCGCCGTCGTGACAGTGAATGCAGTGGTCTTCGAGAAAGGGTTTAATCGCGTTCCGCCAAGAAGCGGATTCTTCATCCGCCCGTGCGACGGCGTGTGGCGCGAGACTCGAACTGAGAACAAACGCCATCGCGAGCGCGAGCGTTGTCCCGCGGCGAATCATCATTGGTTGGTCTCCGGGGTGGCCGCCTGATGACATTTCACGGCAACTCGCTCATGCTTGTGGTCCTGCACCCCACTCGAGGCGATTATACTTCGCTGTCTCGATTGTGTGAATTCGCGAACCCTCGCCATCAGGTCACGAGCAATAATGCTATTCTGACACGTTGCCGTTGATCGACGGCAGGCAGGTCCAGCGCTCAATGCACACGCGGAGATTTCCGATGAGATTCAAGCTCGATCAGCGGACTCCTGTTTCTGTTCTCAATCTGGCCATTGGGATGGGTCTTATCGCGGCGCTCGCGCCTTGGACTTGTCCCCTTCCAGCACGCGCTCGATTGCGCAAGCTCATGAGGGGCATGATGCACCTGTGTTGGGCGGCATTTTTCCGCAGCTCTCCTCCGACGGCAAGACGAACGTGTTTTCGTTTCAAGGATCGCTCTGGAAGATCTTCCGCGACGGCGGCGTGATGAAACAACTTACGGATAAACCTGGGTTCGACGCAAGACCTTGTTGGTCGCCTGACGGAGAGCGAATCGCATTCCTTCGCGGTCGAGGCTCCTTTGATGGGCCGGTTCAAATGATCCGAGCAAGCGACGGGGGCGCCATTGAGCTTCCTAGGAACGTTTGTTGCCAAAGGCAAACTCTCTTTCTCGCCCGACGGCAACCGGCTGCTCAGTATCTTCCGCGACGAAGGTGGTGGCAACTCACTTCGTTGGTTCGACATCCGCAGCGCCGACTTCGGCGCGAAGTTGTATTCAGATTCGTGGGGCGCTCGACACGCACTTTCGTCCGACGGAAGGTCGATCGCTCATCAAGTGCATGTCGAAACGCAGATCGCCGAGGCTCGTGAGGTGTTTAACCAGTTGTTGCAACAGCCGGTTCACAAGTGAGTCAATGCACTACGCGAAGAGTTCGCTAACGGGTCGACCGCCATCGGTAATCGGCACGGGTCGTTCGTCGCTCGTGTAGAGTTCTTTGGACGGATCGATGCCGAGGGCGCAGTGAATCGTTGCGTGAAGATCGGGGAGCGAGATTGGGCGGTCCACGACTTCCATGCCGAGTTCATTGGTGACGCCGATCGTCTTTCCATTTTGCAGGCCGCCGCCGGCGAGCACGACGCTGAATGACTTTGCGTGGTGGCCTCGACCGCCACCGCCATCGAACTGCGCCGGTCGACCGAACTCGCTTGCTACCACAACGAGTGTCTTGTCCAACATCTTTTGTTTCTCTAGGTCGAGCACGAGAGCGGACAGGGCGTTATCCAGCTCTTTGATCAACAGATGTTGATTGAGTTGTCCGTCGTTGTGTGTATCCCAGCCCGTTCCGTTAATGAAGTTCAGGTTGTGTGCGACTTCGATAAACCGGACTCCCGATTGCAAGAGTCTTCGAGACAACAAGCAACGTTGTCCGAACTCGCCGCCGTACGATTCTCGTAGCGAGTCGGGTTCGCTGTCGAGGTTGAACACATTCATAAACTGCGAACCGGAAAGTCGAAGCGCTTCGCTGACGGAGATGTCGTAGTCTCGGATCGTCGTCCCGCCTGTTGTGCGTCTGAGATACTCGGCTCGCACGTTGGCCAGCAGTCTTTCTCGCCTTGACTGACGCGATTTGGACACGTCGGCAGCTCGAGTGAATCCGGCGGGTCCCGCAGTCGTATCGGTTAGGTAGACGTAGCCTGCTTTGGCGCCGAGGAACCCGGGACCTCGAGTGACATTGGGATAGCCGATCAGGACATAAGCGGGCGTGTTTTCATTTGCCGGACCACTTTCATGGGCAACGATCGAGCCAATCGACGGGTAGACAATCGTTCCGCTTGTTGGCCGCGCCGTGTGCACTTGGTTCGTGGCGGCGGCGTGTTCATCGATAACTTCGTGATACACCGTCCGCAGGATGTTAAAGCGGTCCAGAATGCGTGCGCATTTGGGGAGATGTTGGCAAACTTGGGTGCCGTCGATCGCGGTGTCGATCGCGTCGTAATATGAGCCGGGCTTCTTGTCTTTGGCTTTGGCGTCGCCTTTGCGTTTCGGATCCCACGTGTCGAGATGACAGGATCCCCCGCCCAACCAGACCATGATGCAGTGTTCAGCCTTACCGATGGGGAACGACGGTTTCGCCATCGGTTCAGCGGCCAGCAATGGACTTGATGCGCCGAGCAGGGAAGTTGCCCCCAACCCGAGTCCAGCAGCGCCGGTTCGGCTTAGGAATTCTCGTCGAGTGGCTTTGGGCAGGTTCATTTCTTTGCTCCGTCAGAACATTCTTTTACGAATGTTCGCTCGAACACAACTGCGAACTATATCCGCATTGTGCGCGTTTTCATATCTTAGGGGAGGTAGACAAACTCGGGCGAATTCATCAGGGTCCAGATCATGTCTTCCATTCGCTGTCGCCACTTCGCATCGAGTCGATTGGTAGGCGGATCGCCTTTTTCGACGGCTCGTTGCAATTCGACTTTGATCTCATTGGCTCGCGGATGGAGATGGTTTGACCACCCGACAAGCCCTCTTGGCAGCGGCTTCTCCTTGGCCATCGGTTTGGGATTCTTCACCATTCGGCGCTGGTAATTGTCACTCAGCAACTCGGCGAACAATTCGCTTTCGGTCGTGCTAGGTCTTCGGGTGAGCATCCGCAAATAGACTTGCTCGATCAATTGCTCGAGCGGTTGGTCCTGCAGAGCCATCGACGTAATGACGTTGTCGTCCGATAGTCGTGTGATGCGCTGAGCGAGAATGCTATTGGCCATCACGGCTGGTTGTAAGACAGTCGGTTCATCGTCCCGCTCGGTGATCGGGTTTTGTCGAGCGCTTCGCCAGCCAAATGTTTCCAAGACGGTGACGAACGGCTGGGCGAAAGGCAGCGCCAAGCTCGGTCGGTCACGTTCATTCGCCAACGAAGCGAATTGCCAAGCATGGTCCGGTTCGCCGAGGTTGAGCGCTGAACTGGCGAATTGCAGGGAACCGTCTATATCGATACAGAGTTGTCCTGCGTTGAACCGTTTCCCTGCGACTTGAAACATCGAGTCGACAATTTGCTCGGCGCTCATGCGTCGCAGAATCGGGGCATCGAACAAGTAGGGTTGAGTTGCATCGACATCTTTCTCGCTGCGGGCGACACGTTGATACGCGTGCGAATTGAGGATCAAGCGCGCGATATGCTTGAGGTCGTAGTTGTGGAGGACAAATTCGCGCGACAAGTAAGCCAGAAGTTTTGGATGCGTCGGTACGTCGTCATCCCAATCATCCACTGTCTCGACGAACCCTCGGCCGAGGTAGCGAGTCCAGACACGATTGACGATGACGTTTGCGAAACGCTGATTGTTTGGGGAGGTGATGAGTGCGGCGAGTGTTTCGCGCTCGTCACCAGCGTCGGCGAGCTTTTTCGGCAGCGACTTCTTAGCTACCAGATCGGAGAAAGCCCAGTCAGGGACGACCTTGGTGCCCGGTTTCAGCGTGACTTCAACCATCAGCGAGGAAACGGCCTCGTCTCCGCCGGGGATAGAGCTGGTGGCGGGGACGACTTGAGGGGATCGCTTGAGCATGGCGGCCAAGCTGAACAGGTCCTTTTGCACAAAGTCGCGAAACGGCGCGTCATGACATCTCGCGCAAGTCATGTTGAGTCCGAGGAAGGCGCGGCCGACGATTTGCGCTTTGGCGGCCATGGGCACATCATTTTGAGCCGCCATTTCGAATCCGGCTGGGCCTCCGAAATATCGGCTACCCTCCATGCGGATCAGTTCGGTCGCGAATCGATCGAACGGTTTGTTGTCTAGGAACGACTCATGAATCCACCAGCGAAATGGCCCGCTATTATTCAGGCTCGCTTTGATCAGGTTGGGATTTTCCGCCAGAACGTCTTGCCAATAGCCGACCCAGTTGTCTGCCCACTGCGGTTGGTTGAGTAGTCGGTCGATAGCGCGAGCACGACGCTTCGTCGAATCGTCGGTAGTAAACTGCTCGATCTGCGCTTGGGTCGGCAAGAGCCCAGTTGTGTCCAATGTAAGTCGGCGCAGAAAGGCCAGATCGTTGGTCAATGGAAACGGTTTTAACTTCGCGTCCTGCAATCGAGCTGCGATGAATCGATCGATGTCGTTGTTCACCGGCGCGGTGGAGGATACCGATGGCACGGTGGGGGCGGGAGTCTTGGCGGCTATTTCTCGCGCCAGCGCGTGGCGATCGATCCAATATTTCGTTTCGGGTTCACCAGCCGTCTTTCGTCGAACTCCGTTCAATGCCGCCAGGCGTTGGCGTTGTTGTCGGACGTAGTTGCTCCAACCCACGTCAGTGAAAGGAACGTCGACGGATCCGCTCAGCAGGCGAAATTCCTCACCGGGCTGACTGATGCTAACGGATGTGTCTCCGAATTCCGGCCGATGACCTTGTCCTCCAACAATCATCTCGAAACGAAATCGATGAATCTTGCCGTCGCCTTCGACGAGGGCGACCTTCTCCGTATCGCCGCGACGAAGCGGGCGGATATTTGGCGCCAAGTTTGAGTTGAGTTCGACGACTTTGCCGTGCGCGCTTCCTGAAATATTGTGAAAGGCGGTCTCGGCGACGAGTCGGTCGTCCATGTAGAGTCGCGAAGCGTTTCGCGATCGTACTAACAGTCGTTGCTTTCCTTTTGGCAGTTCGATTTTGCCGATGGCTCGAATTAGAAACGGCCCGGTCCGGTCGACAAGAATGCCTCGAGAATTGTATTTCTTGGGGACGTCAACAATGCCGAACGTGGGAGTCGTAAAACTCTCAACGTAGCGCGGCGGGCGAAACTTCCACGACTTCTTGTTCGATAGACCTTCAAATATGTCTACGTGAATAGTGCCTTCTCTCAGCTTGTCCCACTCGATCAGTTTCAATGGCGGCGCCACGTATCGAAAGCGCGATTTGAGCTGATCGGCGGCAAGTGCGGTTCGATGGATGGCAACGTTGTCGATCAGTCCGTCATATGTCGCGCCGATTCTCACTTCGTCGTCATCGACAACTGGCGCCTTGTCTGTTGCGCCGCCCATATCCCAGGTCCCTTTGACCTGCTCGCCGTCGATGAAGCCTCGTACGCTGTTCTTCTTTCCGAATTCGTACGTCACGGCGACGTGATGCCAACCATCACTGGCTGACACGCCGTTCTTTGAGGTCCAGCGATGCCAGTCTCCATTTTTCCCGGCGCTGCGAAAGAGGAAGCTGAGAGCTCCCGTGGGCGCTTTCAAACGGAGAGCGTAGTTTTGGTTGTTGGGCATGAATTTTGGATTGCCCGTTCGGCCTTTGCCAATGATGTGTAGAAAACTCCCCGAGGCGTACGATCGAGGATTGACCCAAGCTTCGATGGTGATCGACTCCCCTTTGTGGAAATCGAATCTGCTGTTCGGACCGGGGGCGGCCACCGAGAAAAAGGCGCGACCATCGAAATTGGCTGCCACATTGTCTCGGGCGAAATCGGGAAATTCCGGCGGCGATGGTCCCGCTTGATTGCGTTGAGCGTTGCCGTTTGGCGAGAGTGCTATGGTATCTTCGCCGTCGAAGCTCCAGTGGGCCGCGGTCTTCATGTCATCTGCGTTCGCGTTGGCGGCCAATACGCTAGCCATCGTGACGATAAATGCGAACTTTCTACCACCCATGTGCCGGGCTCCACTATGAGGCCGCCTCGTTCGACTTGGCAGCAGTCTTGAGGTGCTAGTCCGATTGTCTGGTCCATCCAATATCGTCGTTCCCATCAGTGGCGTAAAGATCTCCGAGGGAATCGAAGCCGGAATCGATCGAACGCGTGACATCAGTGTGGCAATCGCGCCTGAGTTTCTCGGGGATTCTTGTATTCG
>CAZMNY010000006.1:0-268134 GCA_964567745.1 uncultured Pirellulaceae bacterium
TCGATCGGGTTGGTCGTTCGCAAGTGCTTCCAATGTTCGGCTGGGAAGTCATAGAAGGTGAGAAGGACATCGCGATCTCATCCAACGGACTCCTCTCATCGAACTGAGTCCAAGAAGGTTCAATGCTGCAACGAATGCGCAACGAAGCACAAATGAACTGGGGACGAACGATACGGACGCCAATGCGTTCCACAGCCGATCGTTAGCTTGGAGTGGATTTGTCCGCTTCGCCCAGCCATACCAACTCCCAGCCAGTCACAACACGAAGCGCGCCAACAGCAGAGGTAATCGCCCCCACCAATATCACGAGCGTTTCAAAACAGGGAATCTCGAGCCCGAGAAACAGCTTGGGTTCCCTCCCCGCAGCGTTGGGCAACAGCAGATTGTGAATGGCATTCACATGTTTGGTGAAACCCCCAAATACTCTGCTGCCTCGGAGATGCACAGGTAGTCACTGAGCTTGGTCACTTGACGACCTCCTCGATCTGTCCGATCTTCAAGCACCTTTGACCAACCTTATCAAACTTCCCTGAGGTTTGAAATCAGCCGGGGATCGGACTTTTCCCGGCGAGGACGCAAACTCGATCCTGACCCCAAAGACGTTCGCTCCGGTCCCATCCGGCACGAGGCGTTGTCTGACGAAGTTCTTGAGCAGGTTCGATCCGTCTACGAAATCGTCGGGCCTTACCTCGAAACGACATTGGAGCAGTTCGAGATCAACTTCATGCGGGACGCCGAGCCAGAAGGGGAAGTCCTCATCTGGTCTGCTATTGCTGCGGCATGGATTGGCTATCACAAGCAGCATCTTGGTGACGAACTTCTACCGGAGGCCGACGAAAAGAAACTGCTCGCTGCGTTGCTCGCCATCTCCACCGGCGTCGAGGATGTTGAAGCTCTTGGTGTGCCGGTTGTGAATGGGATTCTAAAAGTGCAGCGCCTGGCGCCTGAATAGTGCAGCGCTAGGTTGATTGCGGGAATGATAACAGGCCTTCCCGTTTTGGCCTAACGATTAGTGATTGTCTTTCTTTCGTCGTCGTTGTTGGGCGTCCTTGAGCCGATAGCTTTCGCCTTTGGTTTCAAGGATGTGGCACCGATGAGTCAGTCGGTCGAGTGCGGCGACGGTGAGTCGTTCGCTTCCCAAGACTTCCGTCCAGTTCTCGAAGGGAAGATTCGTGGTGATGATCATGCTTTGCCGCTCGTAGGCCGTGCTGATGATATCGAACAACAGTTCGGCGCCCGCCTTGCTGGCCGGTACATATCCGTTAAACGAATCAACCTGTGGATAACGGCGTTGCGTCAACGTTCTTATCGTAGGCGCTCGTTGTCTGCGCCGCCAAAACACCTTGCGCGAACCACCCTCACATCTCATCGGCCAACCTAAGGAAACCACCGCATGGACATGCGAGTCATTCAAAGAGCTGTCGGAACATCCATCCTGCTTTTCACGCTTACAAGCGGAGCGTGGGGCGAAGACACGAAGCAACAGACGAACGATGCATTCTGGGACTCGGTCTATTCGAAGAACCACGTGTTGGACATCCAGATCAATCTGACGAGCGAAAACTGGACCAAGATGGCGCCCCAAGGTCAACAATTGGGTCGCCGCGGCCCAGGTGGTCCTCCAGGTGGACCACCCGGCGGACCCCCTCGAGGCCGGCGCCAATTCGGAGGCCCACAAGGCCCGCCCAACGGCCCTATCGGAGGCGGCAGACGAGGACCAGGTGCGGGCGGTAGAACTGGCGGACGTGGTGCGGGCGGTCCGGGTCGAGGCGGACCTCCCGGCGGCAGACCGGGTGGAGGCGGAGGTGGAAGCGAATACACGTACGTCAAATCTCAGATCGTCATTGATGGCCAGTCATTTGCCGCCGCCGGCTTGCGTTTCAAGGGCAACTCGTCATATCGCTTCGCCGCCCGTAGCATGAAACGCCCAATGAAGATCGATACGAATCGGTTCACCAAGGGACAAAAGCTGTACGGCCGCACCAAGCTGAATCTCTCGAACGCCTTTCTCGACTCGGCATTCATGAAAGAAAAGCTGGCCTACGAACTCTACAAGTCCGCTGGCCTAGCAACGCCTGGCGTCGGCTGGGCCAATGTCACGCTGACAATCGACGGCAAGCGAACGCCGCTTGGGATCTACGTCATCATCGAACAGGTCGATCAAAAGTTCCTCGCACGCCACTACGGCAAGGACTCGAAGGACAGCCTACTGATGAAGCCCGAAGTCCGCGAATGGAGGTATCTCGGCGACGACCCCGAATCTTACTCAACGTATGGAATCAAGTATGGCGAGAAGAACGTTCAGCAAATCAAACGATTCGCGGAGCTGCTCAAGCTGATTGAAAACGCCAATGACGATGTCTTCAACAAGGAGATTGGCGAACGAGTCGACTTACCGCAGTTAGCGGGTTATCTGGCCGCAACATCGCTCTTGTCCAACGTCGATAGCTATATCGCGATGCCTCACAATTACTATCTGGTAATGACCAAGTCGGACGGCAAGTTGCGATTGCTGCCTTGGGACGTCAATGAAGCATTCGGCACATTCACAATGGGAGCTTCTCCAGAACAATTAATCGCATGGAGAATCAACCGCCCTTGGGTTTCGAATCGCCCGATACTCGATCGACTGTTCAAGTCGAAGGACTTTCAGCAGCTCTATCGAAACGCCCTGGAAAAGCTGCTCGGCGAATTCAACAAAGAGAAGATGTTCCCACGCATTGAAGCGTACAAGACCGCGATCTCGCCCTATATCGACAAGTATCAGTACGGGGCGGGCAGCCAGGGTCTGCAAATGGGAATCGAAGGTGATGCGACCGGTTACAACCGGGCTGTCGAACGGCAGGTCTTGGCAATCAAGCCCTTCATCACTCGCCGCAGCGCGTCCGTCAAAGCTCAACTTGCCGCGGAAAGCAATTGAGTTCTGGCGACAAACAACTCGACGTGCGTTGAGTGAGGCTGTAAGCTCAATCGCCCACTCAGCTTTGGCTGATTCTTGCTGGCGACTCTTAGTGACTCTCCCAGGCTCTGGCGAGCGAAGCAACAACGGCCGAACGAGGTATCTAGTGCACAAGTCTTCGTCGATCTTTTTCCGCTATGCGCTGTGGGCGTTGTCGTTTGGCGTGGCTGAGAGTCGCGGCGACGACTGGCCGCACTGGCGCGGGCTCGGGCGAAACGGTAGCGTGAACGAATCCTCCGGATGGCAAGGCGGAGCTTGGCCGGCGGAGACGGCGCGATGGAACGCTTTTGTCGGCGCCGGCGGCACAGGACCAATCGTCATTGGCCAACGCCTCTACACCATGGGCTGGCGAGACGAGCAAGATCACGTTTACTGCTTGGACGCGCGAACGGGTCGGCAAATCTGGAAGCAATCTTACGACGGACCTCGCTACGGCCGACATAGCGACGGCGACAAAGGGCTCTACTCCGGCCCGTCCGCGTGCCCCAGCTACGACGGCAAGACCGGCTTCCTGTACACACTCGGCACAGACGGCGACTTGATCTGCTGGGACACGAGCCAGGAGGGCCAACGTGTCTGGGGAATCAACTTTCATGAGGCGTACCAAGTCTCCCAACGCCCAAAAGTTGGGCGGCGTTCGTTACGAGATTACGGGTACACCACATCGCCGCTCGTTTACGGCGATTGGATTATTGCCGAAGTCGGCGACGATGAAGGCAACCTGATGGCCTTTTCTAAAACGACGGGAAAGCGCATTTGGACGTCGCAGTCCAAGGACCCCGCTGGCCACACGGGAGGCATCGTGCCAATCGCCGTCGATGGATTGCCATGCGTTGCTGTGCTGACGATTCGAAACTTGCTCGTGGTGCGACTCGACAAAGGTCATGAGGGAGAGACGGTCGCCGAAGTCCCTTGGGCGACGGACTTCGCGAACAACGTTGCCACGCCGACGGTCGTGAACAATTCCGTGATTATCACCTCCGAGTACAACCAGTACGCGATTTCGCGATTCGACATTAGCCGCAGCGGCGGCAAGCTCGTTTGGAAACAGCCCTACGCATCCGGCCTTTGCCCGCCGGTTGTCCACAAGGGACACGTCTACTGGTGCTGGCGCGGCGTCTATTGTTTGCACTTTGAAACTGGCAAGCCAATCTGGCGAGGAGGTCGAGGGTTTGGCGACACCGCGTCATGCATCGTCACATCCGACGATCGGTTGATCGTCTGGGGCCGCAACGGCGACTTGGCGCTCACTGAAACCGCCGTCCGCTCTCCAAAGAAATACACGGAAGTCGCTCGAAGGAGTGGCGTCTTCAATACCGACGTCTGGCCTCACATCGTTCTTTCGGGCGGACGCCTGTACTGTAAGGATCGCGACGGCAACTTGAAGTGTTTCGAGTGTAACTAGTGCTGTGTTACAGCTTGGAATTGGGATCGACAATTCGTTTGGTCAACGCCCGCCACGGCGAATCGGGTGCGCCACCCTAAAACTAAGGCGTAACGCAGCACTAGTTCGCCGAAGGTTAACGCCGGATCCACAATTCGGCACCGGCAAGCGTCGCCCCCGATGCTTTCGTCTTGACCATCACGCGATTGGGGCCTGGACTGATGGCCTGCAATGGAACAGGGCATGTGAATCGCATTACGTTTTCGATTCGCTTGCCGCCAGCGGTCGGACCAAAGTTCGCCGAGCCGAAGAGAATCTCCGGTGCGCTGTCGCTTTCGAGTCCCGTAAAATCAACTCGAAGCTCTGCGGTCACATCAAACCCTGCTCCACTAAAATCTTCCGGCACGTGTAGATACGTGCGATCGAATTCGTTGGCTCTCAGCCGTAGCGGTAAGGCCTTGGAAAACTCAGCCGCGTCCTTCGCCCAAAAATGTGAGGGCATCCACGAGCCCGCGTCGGAAATGGCGTACATGAGCGTCTTGGATGCGAGCGTCTCCGCCGAGCCAATCGCCCCCAACACTCTTCGCGCATACTGGCGTTCGGCGTCGGCGTCCGGACCGGGAAACAGATTGAATGTGTAGATGCCATCCGCGCCGTCGCGCCACAAGCGAGATGCGGCACCAAACCAAGCCTCGACCGGTTGCTTCATGCTCTTGCCTCGCGGCGGCCGGTACAACAGTCCGGACTGGCTTATGCACGGATAGACCGGAATGTCGTGCTTCTTGGCGAGCGCGACCAGATCCTTGATCGACAAGTCAAACGCGATGTAGCCACCGCCCAACGCGACAGTATCGAGTAGTTTTTCTTCGAACCAAGCGGCAATGTCGATCCCAGTGCGTTGGCAGAGCTTAGGCGTTGAAGGAACGCGAGCCGTCAGCAAGAGCGGCTTGCCTTGGCGAGCACTCTGCTTCAGGACGAGCTTACGGATACGCCGCACGAGCCGCGTAAGGATTGCGACCTGCCTTTCGGTCGCCGGCTTTCCCTCAAAGTGGGAGCGAAAATAGAACGGTGCCCGCAGAAAATCGAGCTCAACTCCGTCTACTGGATATCCGGTTAGAACGTCTTCGATGATCTGCAACAGACGAGGTTCGACATCCGGATGTTCGAAATCGACAAGGCTCCATAATCGACGCCGGTCTTTGAACTTTTTTGACTCTTCGAGCGTCGACATGATTCGCTTCGGATCGTCGCGTTTCCACATTGGACGAAATTGAGGCGTCCAAGCGTCGTGGATGTCGTTCATCCTCAGCGTCCAAATTGACTCCAATCCATGTTTGCGCGAAAACTCGCAAGACATCCGCAACCCATCGGTGTTTTGCTCGAGGAACTTGCTCAGATTGTTTCCCTCGAAGGCGCCATCCTTCGAACGAAAAACCTCGGCCACTTTTGTTTGATGGGTGAATAGATTGAAACTCTGTGTCGTGCAGTAGTGAATGCTGTCGACATGCGTTTCCAACAACGGCTTATGGCGAACGCCGAGAAATTGCTCAACCGTCGAGGCGCCTTTCGCCCAGATGTCGTCGCCATCGTTGTTGAAGATCACGCGCCGGCGACGATGAGCCGCCTGACGTCGAGCCGCGGCGAGGGCCGCCAACTCACTCGCCTCAATGATGCCGCTCGACCAGCCCGCGCCCAAGGCGGCGCCGCCGGCGACGATTCCCGCCAGGAATTCACGCCGTCTGCTTAGCATTTCGCGATCTCCGTCATCGAATTTGTAAGGATCGAAGGGTGACTCAATCACCGCAGCTCTTTTGGCCAAGGTGTTGACGCGGCACTTGGCCTCCGTGATCATGCACTGGCTTGGCACCAAAATTATATCGAGGCTTTTTGATGAATACCAAACATCAGTCACTTTGCATTCTTGTATTCGCTCTCGGTTTGATTGTCGGCTTTGATAGTTTCGTACTCGCGCAAGCGCCATCACACGGTGATGTCGCCTACGACGACGATCACGCTTCGCAATGCGTGGACGTCTATCTCGCGAAATCTGATACGCCGACCCCAGCGATGATCTATATCCACGGCGGCGGTTGGCGAGCGGGATCGAAGAAGAACGTTCCAGCTTGGTTGAGGGCATTCGTTGCCGCTGGAAAGCTCTCGGTCGTTGCCGTCGAGTATCGGTTTACTGACGTGGCCACGCATCCGGCTCAGGTTAACGACTGTTTGCGAGCGATTCAGTTTGTTCGGCAGAACGCCAAGAAGTGGAATATCGATCCGCAACGCCTCGGGGTCACGGGCGGTTCAGCGGGCGGTCATCTGTCAGCCTATGTCGCGTTGCACGACGATGCCGCCAAAGCCGACTCCGCTGCCCCTGTTGCACGACAGTCGTCACGCGTTGCCTGCGCCGTCAGTTTCGCTGGCCCCACCGACTGGTCATTGCTCAGCAGCATTGAACACAAACATCCGGCCTACCGCCAGTTAATTGGCTATGAGCCTGGCACTCCCGCCAAAGAATTGAAGTCGAGTTTGGTCAGAGATGTTTCGCCCATCTCGTTCGCCAGCAAGGACGACCCGCCGATCATGCAAGTTCACGGGGACAAGGACAACATCGTGCCGATAAAGCATGCATCAAATCTCCATAAGAAACTCGAATCCATCGGCGTAACAACAGAACTAGTCGTCGTCGCTGGCGGAAGTCATAGCGTTGCCGGCGCGCAGGGCCCGTTCGCGAAACGCGCCACAAAATTCGTTCAACAGCACCTGTTGAGTCCGTAGCTTGACGGCAGCGACACATCGGCTCCACAGTTTCTCGTCGTGCTAGGTTTCGTGTCCTATTTCAAAGTCGTTTTGACCGGTTCGGTCTTCGCCTTTCAATAGCCAAATCGGCCGATTCGAAAAATAGACGGCGTAACCGACGCTCGCCCCATCGGATTGTGAATCCCGAACGAACAGCGACGTTGCCGGCATGTATCGAATGGCAAGCCCCGTGCGGCGGCGAGCCGAGCGATTGGCGTTCGAGCCATGAATGAGATAGACGTCGTGCATTGACATCTGACCTGCTTCGAGCTCAACGTCGACAGCCTCGCCATCTTCGAACTCCCCATCGACCACGCGTTGATTGAGTACGACGTCGTTGCGATCCACTTTCTGATGCGCCGTCAGCTCCTGTGCTCGATGTGAACCCGGAATCACGCGCAGACATCCATTGTCCACGGTGCTGTCTTCGATGGCAATCCACAAGGTACACGTTGCCAGCGGACGGATCGGCCAATAATTGCCGTCCTGATGCCAGGGAACTTCCATGCCGTCACCCGGCGGCTTGCAGAACGCCTGACAGCCCCAGAGCACGATGTCCGTGCCAATCAATTGCTCAATGCCAGCAAGGACCTGTGGATCGCGGCAGACATCCATGAACTCATCATCGCCGACAACGCCTTCCGAGTTCTTGCCCGCAACGTGCACACTGACCAGTTGTTCCGGCCGCTTGTCCGGATTGGCGGCCAGGACGCGATCGAGCGCCAGACGCAGCCGTTTCACGCGGGCGGGCGACAAACGAAATTCCGGCACAACGAAGCCGTGCTCCTCGTAATGGTCGACTTCGGCTTCGCTTAGCATTTGCCAATTCCCTGCTAATCCGCTTGCTACTTCTTCCTGCGTTTTTTCGGCTTCGGGCCGAGGTCGACCAAGTTGCGGACTCGATCGTATTCTGGATTCACACAGCGATCGCGCCACTGTTTTAGCACGGCCAATAGTTCTGCATCCGTTTCAGGATACTGGCCTTTGTCGTCGGTCTCCTTCATCCATTTCGCGAGAATCTCCCGATGCCGCGCCAAAACCTTGGCGAACTTTGGGTCTTTCGCGAGGTTGTTGATCTCGTGTGGATCGTTTTCCAAGTCGTACAGTTCTTCCGCGGGCTTTTTGTCGCCGAAGAAAAACTTCTGCGCACCCTTCATTTCGCCGGCATCCATCATCCGGCGAAACTCCTTCGAGACGGGCCACGGATCTTTGTAACTCGGCTGCATGTAGGGCCGGTCCGTCAGGAAGTTTTTTAGGTACTTGTACTTCGGCGTCACGATGGCGCGAATGTGCTCAATTGTGTAATCGCAACGGTCGCGAGCCGAGACGACGAATTCTCGCGGCTTGTAATCTTTCGCGAAAATGTGACGGCCTTCCATGTGTTTGGGGATGTCGATGCCTGCGAATGCGAGCGACGTTGGGCCGACGTCGATGGCGCTAACGAGATCGTCGCGAACACGACCGGCTTCGATGCCGGGGCCGGCGACCATGAACGCCATGTTGATGCCGCCTTCGTACAGAAACTGCTTGTCGCGATGCAGTTTGTAGCCGTGATCAGACAGCAGAATGATCATCGTGTTGTCGTAGATGCCGTCTTCCTTGAGCTTTGCGATGATCTGCCCGACCTGCATGTCGGTCCACTTGATGCAGTCGTAATGATGCGCGATTTCCTTGCGAACCAATTCCGTGTCCGGGTAATACGGCGGCACAGGCACGTCGCCAAGTTTCATCTTCTCTTCGGGATTGAACCGCGGACGATCCTTGCCGCCTCGCAACTGTATTTGCCCAAACCACGGTTTGCCCTTGGGGCAATTCGACCATTCGTCGCCCTGAAAGTTCATCTTGCCGTAACTGTCATACATTTCGTCACGGCTCCAGTTGAAGTTGTAGTCGTCCTTCCCGTCGTTGAATGTGTAATAACCGGCCGCCTGGAAGTACTCTGGAATCGTCTTGATCCCGTTAGGCAGTTCCCATGTATCGACGTATTTGCCGATTTTCGCGTTGCGATGGCTGCGATGCTGATGCGCATTGATCGACGTCTGCATCGTGCCGCAAACCGTGCCCGATCGCATCGCCGAACAGACACCAGCGTTCGTGTAGAAGCGATCGAAGCGAACGCCAGTCTTTGCGAGGCTGTCGATGTTCGACGTTGTCGCCAACTCGTCGCCATAGCAGCCAAACCAGCGGCTGACATCTTCAAGATAGATCCACAACACGTTCGGTCGCTCAACCGCTCGACGCGCGTTCGTCTCGGCCCAAAGCGAAGTCGTAAAGCATTGCGAGATAACAACGACAGCAACAAACAGCAATGTCCGCATGGCGTCCTCCAGAGGAATAGTGATCAGCAGATTATATCCTCAATGGCACGCCCATGCTCATCTGTCAGTCGGCGTATGCCGCTTGATGCCTTGCGAGGTCCCTCTCCGGCGACTAACGCGTCCGGGGACCGAGTGCGTGAGGCGGCCCCGTTTTGTGGAGCCATGGCGATCTAGCTGCTAATCTGAGGCACGCCGCGAAAGAAAGCGAGCCGGTTGTCGTTCGCCGTTTTGTTTGTCCACACGTGTAGCCACTGGCTCAAGCATGAAGCTGCTGCCAGACCACGAGCCGTTCGGCGTAGCTCAACGATGTCGACGGAACTCACTCGAAGCCACCCTTGCCTGTCAAAGGAAGAAAATGGCACCCACCAGACGGACACGCGCGCTTCTGATATCAGTGCTGTGTGTTTTCGGACTACAAACCCAACTGCATGGCGATGACCGTCCCAACGTGCTGCTGATTCTGTGCGACGACTTGGGATACTCCGATTTGGGATGCTACGGGGGCGAAATACAAACGCCGAACCTCGATCGACTCGCCGCAAATGGGATGCGGTTTACACAATTCTACAACTGCGCCGTCTGCGTCACGACTCGATCCGCGCTTTTAACGGGTTTATATCCTCGCCAGGCAAAACGGCCCCGTTTGCGGGCCAACATGATCACCCTTGGCGAGGGGATGCAACGAGCCGGCTACGCCACGTCGTTGACAGGTAAGTGGCACCTCGGAAACACGTCGCCGCTGCGGCCCATCGATCGGGGCTTCGGTGAGTTTTACGGTCTGCTCGATGGGTGCTGCAATTTCTTTAATCCTGCCAAACAGGATCCTGTGTTCTACAACGGCGGTCGCTTCCGATCGTTTGCCCATAACGAGAAGCGAGTCACGTCATTCCCAGATGGGTTTTACACAACGGACGCCTTCTCGGTCCATGCGGCGAAGACGATCAAGCGTTTTGCGAAGGGAGATAAGCCGTTCTTTGTGCATCTCTGTTACACCGCCCCGCACTTTCCGTTGCATGCATTTGACGAGGACATTGAGCGATACCGCGGAAAGTACTCGGACGGCTACCAGGCCATGCGCAAGCGACGTTACGAGCGACAATCCAAGCTAGAGCTGTTCTCTTCATTGCCGGCACTCTCCGCCGAAGAGGACAAGAAAGGAGACTACCGTTACGACTACGATGTACCAGATTGGAAACAGCTGCCTGCGGACGAGAGGAAGCGCGAGGAAGCTCGTATGGAAACTTACGCCGCAATGGTCGATCGAATGGATCGCGGTATTGGGCATGTTCTCGCCGCACTCAACGAGTCCGGCGTCGCGGACAATACCATCGTGATGTTCCTGTCCGACAACGGCGGCTGCGCATCGTGGCCCAATGCTCAACCAGGCCAAGAAGAGGGTTTTCGCAAATACAATCAAGACATCCCGGTTGGCGATGGTCGCGGTTACGAGTTTGTTGGCAGGGGCTGGGGCTGGGCCCAGAACGCACCCTTCCGCCAATTCAAAACGTGGTGCTACGAAGGCGGCATTGCCACTCCGATGATTGTCCGCTGGCCAACCCAAGTCGCGCCCGGCTCGATTACGCATCAGGTCGGTCACATCATCGACTTCATGCCAACGCTGCTCGAATTAGCCGAGCGAGAATATCCGCGAGAAATTAACGGAAACACGATTCTGCCTGTCGAGGGTAAGAGTCTATTGCCAATCTTCCGAGGCCAAAAACGGCCGGGGCACATGTCGCTTAGTTGGGAGCTGTTTGGCAACCGAGCCATCCGCCAAGGCGACTGGAAGCTTGTCTGGGGAGCGAGCGAGAAGCGGTGGGAATTGTACGATTTGGAAACTGACCGAAGCGAAACCATTAACCTTGCAGAAAAGTTTCCCAACCGGGTCGCGACGATGGCGCGCGATTGGGAGACCTGGCGTCAACGCGTAGAACGGTGACTACGCAGTTATTGTTTTTGCGAGTTGAAGCGTTGCCCAACGAGCGTCGTAAGGCGGCGCACCTTTTATACTGGGCGATTCGCAGCTCTAAGTCTGGGAGATCATTGGCGGTGAACCTTCATGCCATTTACCGTGTGGCCCTGGCAAGCTTTGTGTTCTGGACGCCAGCGATCCTTTTAACCGGATTTGCATCGGCCGCCGGCGCAGCGATGGGCGCCAAATTCTACGGCAAGAAGAAAAATGCGAGCAAAGCGTTCGCGATTGGATGGGCGGCACCGGCGTTTCGGACGAAGGCAAGCGGCAAATGCGAACTGTGTATCCTGGCACCGTGCCCTAGTCGAGCAAGCCATGTCGAGTCAGGGTAGAATCGTGAACGCGGTGCCGAGCTAAATGGCTTAGAAACGCGTCGCCGAATCACCGACCAACAAGCAGACTGCAAGTCACAAACTCATTCCGACTCGATGAAATACGAGATAAAAAGGACAAACACAATGAACAAGATACTTACGGCAACTCTGATTCTCGGCGTGGCAACAGCAAGTCTGTTTGGCGAGACCGTGAGCGCAGGTGAGTGGGCCACGATCTTTAACGGCAAGGACATCGATGGCTGGGAAAAAAAAGGCGGCGAAGCGACATACAAAGTAGAGAAGGGTTGCATTGTCGGAACGACCAAGCCACGCACACCGAACACTTTCCTCTGCCCGCCCAAAAGCTACGGCGATTTTGAATTAACGTTTGAAGTGAAGTGTGACCCCGCCCTCAACTCGGGCGTGCAAATTCGTTCGATTTCCAGCGCCGATGAAATCCCCGACGGCCTCACCGAAAAAGATGCCGCGAAGGCGAAGAGGAAAGCCGACGGAAAATCGCTGTTTGGGCCTCAGGTGGAAATCGCCGCCAACGGCAATGCCGCTGGTGTATGGTTCGAAGGTGTCGGCGGCTGGCTGCTAGACCCAAAGCCCGAAGTCACAAACAAGGCCTACAAGAAGGACGGCTGGAACAAGTATCGAGTCGTCGCGAAAGGCGAACGCATCCAGGTGTGGGTCAACGGCAAGAAAATCTCCGACGGCAAGGACACTCGCACACACTTTGCCAAGGGCCGACTCGGTTTTCAAGTCCATGGCGTAGGTAATAAAACCGAACCGCTTTCCGTCCGCTGGAAGGACATCAAAATTCGCGAACTCAAGTAGCGAGTTGAGTACGCTCTCCAACACGCCCGCTCTCCCGCGCGAACAGGCTTGCTATTCTTCCGCGTTCTGGACGCGGGACAGGGTTAGGGTGAGGGAAAAACTCTCGGACCGTCTATACGAGTTGGCGTTGAGTGTGCAGACCTGCCCGTACGGCAATGACGTCAGTGCAAGATGGAGGCCACCACGCGCTCGCCCTATTGCGAGTCGTTCGCGCCTGCCTCCGACTTCTTCGTTTCTGGTTCGAGCAGTTCGAGACCGAAATTCTTGCCTTTGTCCACAGCGCGAACACCGGCCGCCATCCATTCCGGTTCTGGCGAGGCCTTCAGGTAGTGATCGAAGAATTGTTGCATGCGGATCGCGAAATCGCGACGATTGTATTCGCCCATGACCCAGTGCGGATTGCCGTTGTAGTTCAACATCCATGACGGCTTTTCGAGTCGGCGGAGCGCCACAAACAGCTCGATACCCTGATACCAGGGCACGGCACCGTCTTCATCGTTGTGAAGTATCAGCAGTGGCGTGTTGATCTTGTCAGCGAAAAACAGTGGCGAGTTGGCAAGGTACTTGTCTCGCGCCGACCAAAGATCGTCTCCGATTCGACTCTGAGTACGCTCGTACTGAAACATCCGGCTCATACCGCTACCCCAGCGAATGCCGCCGTAGGCGCTGGTCATGTTGCTGACCGGTGCGCCCGACTCGGCGCAGGCGAACAAGTCGGTCTGCGTGACCAGGAAGGCCGTCTGGTATCCGCCCCAGCTGTGACCTTGCGTACCGATTTTCGCTTTGTTGACAAATCCCTGAGCGATCAAGTGCTCAACACCCGGAATGACCGCGTTCGTCGCACTCGGACCGGGCTCGCCCGTCTTGTACGGAATATCCGGAATGAAGACGAGGTAGCCGCGGCTGACGTAGAAGCTGTGGCAAATGATTGATCGACCGGCGGCCGGCGTCGAGTACCGGTGCAGGTTGTCCGAATTTCGTTCGTAGAAGTAGACCATCATGGGGTACTTCTTTGAGGGGTCGAACCCGTCGGGCTTGAGCAGGATTCCATCGAGGTCCCGACCATCGGCCCCCTTCCAGTGAACCAGTTCCGCGTCGCCCCAGGTGTATTCATCTTGCTGCGGATTGATGTCACTGACACGGTGAATCTTCTTGAAGCTCGTGTCGCTGGACCAGAGGTCAGGGCACTTGCGGAAGGTGCTGCGAGTAAACAGAACTTTGTCGCTGTCTTTCGCTTTCTGAAGGCTCCCAAGAGCTTCGTCCAGCATGATCAATGGCTGGAGTCGTTCTTCATCACCATTGTCCTTTTTGGCGCCGCCTTGATTCGGTCGCAGATTGAGAACGTAAAACCCGCTGGCCTTCGTCTTTCGGTTAAAGGCACTAAGCATGATCGGCATCGCCGGATCGATTGCACGCTCTTCGACATCGAGACGCCGATAGCGAAATCGAATGTCCTGGTCGCGGCCGAATCCGTCTGTCATGCAAACCGGTTTCGATTTTCCAGTCGGATCGAGGCGCCAGATGTCGTAGCGGTCATAAACGAGAAATGCACTGTCGTCGATCATCCATCCCGCCGATCCGTACGCGCCTGGCAGCATGGGTCTGTCATGCAACTCGTCGTGCAACGCGTACTTGATCCCCTTGCTGATCTCGACCGGTTTGGCTTTTACATCGGCCGTTAATTTGGCATACCACTTCCTCTGCTCAGCGTCGAACCAGGTGATGTATCGGCCCTCGGGCGACATCGAAGCGGACCACTTCACTTTCTCGAGAACCAACTTGTGCTGCCCCGTGTTCAAGTCGACCAACCAGGCGTCCTGGAATCCGGGAACGTCCCAGGAGAGCATCTTGCGATACTTCATATTGGTGTTTGCGACCGCGACGTTTGACGACGAACTGAGATCAACATTGACGATTGGCGCCTGACGAGTCGCCAGTTGCAAGATCTTCTTCGATTTCAGAACGAAAGCCGCACGGTACTTGCGGTTGCGCTCCCTTGCCGCCTGCAGTAGTTGTTGCGGCTGGAGCTGAGGATCTTGCCAGTGCCATATGTCGAGCTTCGCTTGCTCCTGCTTGTCGTCCTCTGCAACCTCACGGCCTTTTGCTTTGGCTTCACGTTCTTTGACGACTTCCTCGGGCACCGGAGCGGTTTCGAAATAGAGCCGGCGACCGTCTTCGGAAAAACGCTGGCTTGAGTTGGGGGCGACCCACCAGCCATTCGCGATGCCCTGTCCTCCCTCGAAAGCGATCTTGGATGCGACTTTCGAGCGAGACTTCCAGAGGTAGACAGCCCAGGTTGCCGTCTTCGTTGTGTAATCGTCTTTGTTTGTCAGAAAAGCGAGCTGAGAACCGTCGTCGCTAAAGGCCATGTTCTTGTACTCGCCGGCACCTTGCGCGATCGTCATCATGACGAGAGAATCGAGTTGGATCAGATGAACGCCATCGGCCGGCCCGCCATCTTCGTCGTTGGCTTTGCCTTCGCCCTGGTTATCGCCTTTGCCTGTCGCATTGCTGTCGCCTTCGCCTTTTCCTTTGCCGTTGTCTTCACGATCTTCAACTTTCACGGAGGTCGCGAACGCCAGCGTCTTGCCATCTTCTGAAAGTTCATACGAGACGACTGACGGAATCGTCCTGCTGACTCCTGTGGCCAAATTGATCAGCACGAGCGGCGTTCCTTCCGCCTTATCTTTCTTTTTCTTGTCCGCATCGTCTTCCGATTTCTGTTCCTTATTGCCCTTTTCTTTCTTCTCTTTTTCTTCCGGCTCTTTCGCTTCGATTTCTCCGCGTTCGCGGGCGAGTTCTTCGCGTGACTTGAGCTTGAAACGTTGTGCTGGGCGGCGGAGACCTTGCGGCGTCACCTCGTATGATTCGCGGACGCGGGACTTCTTGTCATCAATCGAGCCCGCGCTGGCCGGCTTTTCCAGCAGGCAGGCAATCCAGTCGCCATTCTCCTTGGGAATCTTGAACGACCGCACACGTTCGACGGTAATGACGTCTCCGGTCGCCAGTTCAAGAATTTGCAGTTTCGATTTTGGCATCTCCTCCGGCTTCGTCTTCTTCTTGCTCAGCTCTTTGACTGTTTTCTTTTCGGGAGTCACACGAAATATCACGAACCGGCTGTCCCGAGTTATCCGCGGACCCGAGCCGCGCTGGACGACGTACTCGCGCGCCGTTTTCGTGTTGTGAATGTGCAGAGTCGCTTCACCGTCGATGGCGCCATTCTGAACGGCGTACGCCGCCCACTTTCCATCGCTCGAAGTCTGCGAACCCGACATCGTTTGCCAAACGTCATAGTCCTTGTGCTCAAGCGGTCGGCGCAAGATATCCTGAGCAGGTAGAGCGGCGGCGCTGAATCCGCAAATCGCGGCGACAACAAAGCTGCCTAGGACTTGGCGGCGCAGAAAGACAGAATTGACAGAGGTCATGGAGCAGTTCCCGGAGATGATTGCCTAAACCTCCAGAATAGTCACTGGCTGACCGTTTTTGAACGCTCCGAATCGATTCGAGAGCGGGCAGTCTTGCCGTCATTTCGCCCGCTGACCAATCGACGAAGGCGCGCGGCGGCGACAAGACGAACAAAACGGCTGATCCCATTTGTTCGCGTTTTCTCACCCAGCCCCGTGCTGCTACGCCTTGGCCAAGACCCCTAGAGCTTACTGACGTCGATTCCCTTCCGTCGGAGCTTCTGAGTGATGACGCGGACTGCCGCGTCGGCCTCGGCTTGGATGTCGGGGCGTTTCCTGGCGGCGAGCGCCAGCTTGTAACCGGGGACGCTGGGATGGAGTTTCAGCACGTCGAGAACCAGTTTCCGCTCGTCGACTCGCTGAGATGCCGCCATCGCTTTCGCGCACATATCGGCGCGTTGGGGATGAGGCATAGCGAACTTTCTCGCCAGTCCGATGTAACCTCGCAATGCGCGAATTTGAAACTTTTTCTCTGGCGCGGTCTTGGATAAATCGAGCAAGACTGGCGCGGCGTCGACGCCGTTCCATTTGCCCAACAAGCGGCTCGCCGTGTCCTGTAGATCCGGATTCGCATCCTTGGCGGCCGAGGCCAGTGTTTGCAGCGCGGTGCTGCCGCCAACTTCGCTAATAATTTCCAGCAGCGAGTTCTTGGTCGCAGCCGGTGATCGCTTCAGCGCGTTTGTCAGCTGCGCCGCGCAAGCCTCTTGATCGGGCATCCGGACACTCGCCGACCTCAGCGCGCGTGTCGCGACGGCGACATCCTCGGGTCGTTTCGGATCGATCACCCGCGACACGAGCAGCGATAGTCTACTGAGCGGCACGGTTTCACCGAGCGAGATCAAGGCGGCGCTGCGGACCGTTTGCTCAGAATGATCTAACGCATCGACAAGTTCGGAGACCGCATCGATGCGGCGCATACCGACCAATTCAATGAGCAGCAAGCGAGTCTTCCCGTCGGCTTCGGGCAATCGCGCGACGATCTCAGAGGCAACCTTACCGTCAGGCACAACTGCCAGAGTCGCCTTTGCGGATTGGGCCAAGTCGTCGTCCGAGTCGGCGCCAATCTGCAGCAAGGCCGACAGACAAGAAACATCGCCAACGCGCTTCAGAGCGTCGATGGCCGACAGTCGAACTTGCTTGTCTCCCTGCTTGGCTGCGTCAAGCAGGGCGGCCAAGACGACAGTCTCGCTACGATCCGCCATGGCCTGGATCAACAAAGCGGCACGTTGCGAATTGGCTTTAGGCAGTTGAGCCGCTAGGGCTTTGTCGACTTGGATGCCTTGAAATTCACGGGCCACGCCGAGCGCGAGCTGGAACAGCTTATTGTCCGGCGATTGAAGCGTCTCGAGCAACAGCGGGATGCCTTCGTCTTTACGAGCCAAGATAGCGCCGCGAGTCGCTTCGATGACCCTCTGCTTGGAAACTTCGGCCGTACGAATTTCGTCATAGACTTTCACGGCCGATTCCGTATCGCCCGCGGCAAGCAATCGCTCGGCAATCAAGACATAGCCCTGGGCGACGGCGTTGCGAACCTTGGCGGGTGAGCCGGCAAGCGATTTTTGGAGCGAGGTCCGAGCGGAGGCGTTGCCGATCTGGCCGAGCGCTGCGGCGGCGGCCGATGCGACTTCCGTGTCCGAGTCCTTTAGCTTTCCCGCCAACAACTCGACTGCCTTGGCGTCCTGGCGAACACCCAGCGAGTTGATCACTCCGACGAGCAGCCGCCCGTCGAGCGTTTGGCTCGCCTTGCGAAGGGCGTCGTCGGCCGCCTCGCCGGGAATCACCTCCAAGGCGATCCGCGCCCATGAGGAGAGTTGAGGATTGGGCAGCAGTTTCGCCAATTCGGGAACGGCTGCATCCGATCCGTAGATGGCGAGCTTCTTACAAGCGACGGCCTTTTCCGCCGTTGCCGCGTCCGATTGGATTATCGCCAGCAACGCCTTTTCCTGGGCCGTTGGACTCGAATCGTCAGCTCGAACCGAGGCCGACAAGAGGCACGCTAAAGTGAAGAGCGCGATAACGACGTTTTGTTTTAGGTTTGAATTTTTCATCGTATGTCGTCCGATCAATTGTTTGGAAGAGTGACTGCGAGGAGAACTTTGCGTTTGGCAAAGCTCTTAGAGCCTCCAAGGTTCTCGCAGCGCTTCGGACAGCATTCGATTGGCTTGGTCGTCGTCGATAAACGTGTTCGTCGCGTTGTCGTAACGCACTTGTCGGTCCAAGTAGAGCGCGATGTTGGCGGCGTGGCAGGCGATGTGCGCATTCTTCGCCGCTTCAGCGTTGCCCTTGGTCTGGCGACGTGTCTTCACACAATCGAGGAAATCACGAACATGGAATGTTGCTGGATAGCCGCCTATCTCGGCGACGTTTCTTCCGGCAAGCAACTCTGGCGAACTCAACACCATCTTTCCGCTGTCGCCGGCTTCGACCCAGCCGGTTTCGCCCTCGAATCGCACTGGACAGGAACCGAGCGGAATCCATCCACGCTCACGGAAAATCAACTCGGTCCCGTTTTCATACCGCGCGACCAACTCTCCGTCTTTCGGTGTGTTGTATTCGACCGGCGGAGGACAATCATCGACGGCCCATTGGCAGAGATCGACACAATGCGAGCCCCATTCCAACACGCCTCCTCCCGAAAACGCGCCGACGAATCCACCGCCTTTTTCGAAGTTGAAGCCGTCCAGCAGTCGCTTGTTGAAGGGACGCCAAGCGGCGGGCCCAAGATACATATCCCAATCGACGACCTCCTGGTCAGGTTCCGGCTCGGGCGGCAACCAGCCGCTCATCAGCGCCTTCATCCCCATGGGATGGGCATAAACTTTCTTGAGTTTGCCGAGCTTGCCTGTGCGAGCCAGTTCGCACGCGAAGGCGAAGTGCGGAAGGTTTCGGCGCTGCGTGCCAGCCTGGAATACTCGACCGGTGCGGCGCATCGTGTCCGCGAGAATTAGACTCTGCGAAATGTTCTTCGTAACCGGCTTCTCACAATACATATCCTTGCCGGCCTTCGCAGCGGTCATGGCTGCGGTGGCGTGCCAGTTCGGTCCGGTGGCGATCAACACGGCGTCGATATCACTACGGTCCAACAACTCGCGGAAGTCGCGGTGCGTATCGCACTTCTGATTCCCGTAGTGCTTGTCGACGATCGCTTTGACTTCGCCGCGTCGTTTTTGTTTGATGTCGCAAACCGCGACGAACTGCACGTCTTTTTGCGGGAGAAAGCAACTGAGGTCGTAGCCGCCGCGTCGACCGATGCCGATGCCGCCCACGATGATTCGCTCGCTTGGCGGAACGGCCCCGTCTAATCCAAGCGCCGAGCCGGGAATAAACATCGGCGCGGCAACGGTGGCGCTTGCGGCTGCCGTTTTCAGGAATTGGCGGCGAAGAATAGGCGACGTGCTCTTACTCGTTTTCTGCTTCGACATCATGATCACTTCCTAGTGGGTCGACAACCTGGTCCCGCGTCTTGCCGTGAGCATATCCGCAAAACGATCAAGGTTCCACGCGCAGCGCGGAAACGTCGCAAGATTGTCGCCTTTCCGCCCCAATCTCGATGTTGCTTGCGACTCCCGAAATACTGGTCGATTCAAGCTTTTTCTTAATCTTGCTCTTAATCTTAATCCCGTCCGAGCAAGCGGTAGCACAGAAAGCTCAAAGCTGCTTGCGGATCTGGAGTTAAATCAAGATTAGGAGCACCGAGCACGTCGCCTTTCGCTCCGCGAAAGTGGCGCGTGTGCGGCAAGCGCGCGAACGTCCAACCTTCGCACTACTTCGCCCGGGTATAGGTGATCTCCATTACCTTGATCATGTCATCCGTACCCGGTGCCGCAACGTACATCGTCATGGTTCTTTTGTCCGTGCCATAGACGACGATGTTCTTTCCCTTTGAGGGACTTCCGTCCATGCCGACGCTGGACGTGTCGTACGTCATCGTCTTCTTCGCAGCATCATAGGCGCCGACCTTAGTGATGATGCGGGGGTATTCCGGACCCTTTATGGGGTGCCCCAGAGTGAAATGGAGAACGCACTGCCTGGATCAAGAGTTGAGTCGTTGCCGCAATCAACGTAACTTTGACCTTGAAAGCTAATCGCTTCGCCGTTCACGCCAGGCGCGAATGTCGCGCCGTGAACCGAGCCATGGTTTTCGTTTCCGCTCAGATCCTGCACAACCTTTGCGCCCTCCTCATCGACAATCGACTCCGGATCAAACGTCATCCGCAAAACAATCGATGGCTCAAGATCGCTCAACACGATTTGCAACCGCTGCTCGGGTGTTTTTTTGGTGAGAGAACGGTTTCCTCCGGCTGCTCGCTTCCTAACACCGACTTTGTGCTCGTGTTGTTTGCGCAAGAATTGGCAGTCGCGTTCGACGTTCGGCTCGCAGAGTTGGGCTGCCCGCGACCTGCGGCCGTTCTCCGTTCATTTCCCCTTCCCAAAGACGCCAAACTGCCGGCGCGATTGCCAACATCACGATGGCCAGCAAGAGGAACGCGGTGACACCGAGCGCGGACCGCTTCCACGACCGTTGTCTTTCCTCAACACGCGATGACTGGAGTGGTCTCGTTGCAACTGGTTCCAAGGGCACCAATCGGTACGCCGCCGAATCATCGCCCGCGACGAGTGGCAAAGTGGGCGTAGAAACATGGCTAGCGCCGCTGGACACGACGTTTTGGTCGGTCCGGTCAGTTCTGATCTGTTGATCGTAGAGTGTCTTCTTTTCGAGATCGAGCAAACAGAGTCTGGCGGACGCCAACTCTTTGAGAACGAGTTGGCAAAACTCAGAACGCGGTCCGGTTTGAAAGCTGCGAACGTGAGCCATCTGACGATCTGCGGCGGAATCAATGACATCAGGATTGGCCTCAAAATCTGCGAGCCCTAGCAGACGATAATGTGTGACCGGCTGCTCATCGGGCGGTATCCCGAGCTACTGATGATGAGGATCAAATTCGCCAGCCATTGTCATCGCATTTCCGCCGTCTGTTGAGCCCCTTAGAGCATATGCTCCGTCCGTTCGCCTCGCCATCCGAGTGTAGCGATGGCTCTCGACCGATCGACAGAATCCATGAAACAGACTCCTCCAGCACATGTCGACGGCTGCATTTTCATTTAGGATTTACGCGTAGCGAGACTTAATCGACTAATTCGAATCCAAATCCGGCAAACCATTCGCGAAGGTTGACAATATGAAAACTGCATTGCCTTTAGCCTGCTTCTTCGCACTCGTCGTAACATTCTCGCCTTCCATTTGGGCCGACGATGTTGTCGACATCGGCTCAAGGCGAGAACTGTTCGTCGATGCCGCCTTGATTGGCAAGCTCGATGGCGTTGAACGAAAACTGCATCACCCGACGCCGCGCGAAGTTGCGATCACGCATGACGCGCCGTGGGAGGGCGCGGGTAGCGGTTACCACACAGTCATCAAGGATGGCGACCTCTATCGCATGTATCACCGCGGCTCGGCACTGGGCGTCAAAGACGGCCGGCTGATCATCGGGAAACAGGTTTACTGCTACGCCGAGAGCCGGGACGGCATCACCTTCAGCAAGCCAAAACTCGGACTCGTCGAGTACAACGGCTCAAAAGACAACAACATCATTTGGGACGGCGTCGGCGTTCACAACTTCGCTCCATTTCTCGACGCCAACCCCGATTGCAAACCCGACGCACGATTCAAAGCATTGGCGGGCACGGCAAGAGAAGGCGGATTGTTCGCGTTCAAATCGGCGGACGGAATCCACTGGTCGTTGATACAGAACAAACCGGTTGTCACCGAAGGAGCGTTCGATTCGCAGAACCTCGCCTTCTGGGATCCCACTGCAAAAGCGTACCGGGCGTACTTTCGTACGTTTACGAAAGGAACAACGACCGGCAAAGTCTGGAAGCCGGCAGGGTATCGGGCCGTGCGAGGCGCCACGTCGAAGGACTTTCTTACCTGGGGCGACGAAGCCGATCTGACTTATGAAGATTCTCCTGCCGAACACATCTACACGAATCAGATTGCTCCCTACTTTCGCGCTCCGCACATTCTGATTGGCCTGCCAACACGTTACGTCGAACGCGGCTGGTCAACGTCGATGCGCAAATTGCCACAACTAAAACATCGAGAGATGCGCTCGAAGGCTCACCTGCGCTACGGAACGGCGCTAACCGAAGCACTCGTGATGGCAAGTCGAAACGGAGTGCATTTCGAACGTTGGAACGAGGCGTTCTTCCGACCTGGGATTCAACGTCCCGAAACCTGGCAGTATGGTCAGCACTACGTGGCTTGGCACGCGGTGGAAACCAAGTCGTCTCTACCCGGCGCCGCGAGTGAGCTTTCGTTCTACGCCAGTGAAGGCGGTTGGACGGGAGACAGTAACGCGCTGCGCCGCCACACGCTGCGACTGGACGGATTTGTTTCCGTCCACGGCAAGTGGAATGGGGGCGTGATGACAACCAAACCACTTCGATTCAAAGGAAAACAGTTGCAATTGAACTTGGCAACATCCGCTGTCGGCAGCGTCCGCGTCGCCATTGAGCACGCCGACGGTCGACCGATCGACGGATTCAGCCTCGACGATTGCGACGAAACGTTTGGCGATTCCGTCGAGCGGACGGTTGTCTGGGGCGACTCGACAGACGTCAGCTCGCTCTCCGGCAAACCTGTGCGACTCGTCTTCGAGGTCAAGGATGGCGATTTGTATTCGTATCAGTTCGTTCAACCACGCGATGAGGGCTAGGTTAAGTTGAACGAGGCGGCGCCGCGTTGGGCGGCATGACGTGGTTAGCTGAGAATCTCGCTCACCGAACGAGCAAGCTCCGGAGAGGAGCAGAAGCATGCGCCGAGGAAAACCCCCTCACCCTCTCCCCCAAATCATCCGCGGGCATGCCTTCGCGAATTGGGGACATTCTAGCGCGGACATTCGGGGGAGAGGGAACACGCGCAAGCGATTGGACAACTCTCCAAGACTGGCGCACGAAAGCTGGACGATCTTCACGAATTTCGCATGAAGCTTGGGGAATCAAGCAATGATTCCCTGGACGACGTTACCGTAGACGTCGGTGAGCCGAAAATCGCGCCCGCCGTAATTGAAAGTCAAACGCTCATGATCCAAACCTAGCAAGTGCAGGATGGTGGCGTGCCAATCGTGGATGTGCACTGGATTCTCAACCGCCTGGTAGCCGAGCCCGTCCGTTGCCCCATACGCCATGCCGCCTTTTACTCCGCCGCCCGACATCCAAATGGTGTAGCCCTTGTTATTGTGGTCGCGCCCAGTGCCGCTCTGCGCGTATACCTGTCACATGAGCCGTGCCTGACGGAAGTGCGGCACTCGGGATGCTACGGAGCGAATCGGGAAGTCGATTTTTCGGCGCGGATACAAACTCTACGGACAGATAATTTCAGTCGCACGATTCAGAAACTCAGCTACACGTTCACTCGCGATGTCTCGGCGAGACGGATCTCGCTATTCAAACTCGGCCGCACATTCAGCTACCAGACTCCCAAAATCTCCTGGGGCGATCTGGACGGACTCCTCGAAGAGCGGCGAGCGCCCAAGACTCTCAGGACACTGGCTACCGGCTAAGTCCGACCGTCGTTCAAATCGAGCAACGCGCCCTTCTCGACTTGTGATTTAGCGCTTCATTCGTTCTTCGGGGAAGGGAAGCACATGGACGCGGCGCGCGAATTGGTGCCACGCGTCGGACAATTCCTTGACCACCTGCGGATGCTTCCTAGCCGCGTCGACCGTTTCGCTGCGATCATGAGTCAGGTCGTACAATTCCCAATCGATGTCTTCCGCCCGATCGTTGTCGGTGACAATTTTCCAATTGCCTTTCCGCACTGCGGAATGCGTCTCGTGCTGCCAGAAAAGCAACCGTTCCTGTGAGCCCTTGCTTGGGTTCTGCAAGTATGGAAGCATGCTGACGCCCTCAAGTGGAGTGCGAAGTTTTCCTTTGTGCATCGAGGGATACTTGGCGCCGGCCACGTCCAACAATGTTGGCATGACGTCGATGAAGTGAAAGTATTGCTTTGTGACAATCTCGCCCCGTTTGTTGATGCCACTGGGCCAATGCGCGATCATTGGCGTTGCAATGCCGCCTTCATGAGCAAACTTTTTGAACTTTCGGAATGGCGTATTCGAGTACGCTGCCCAGCACTGTCCTTGCGACGTGGCCCAACCGCTAAGCTTCTTCCACTGATCGTAATTCGACTTCTTGTATCCAACACCACCGACTTTGTCGTTGTAGGGCCACCGTTCGGGTTCCCTCACGCCATCGGGGATGTACTCGCCTTTCTCAAAGCGCGCTTCGGTGTGGTCGTACTTGCCGCCTTCAAAGTGGGTGCCGAAGCGGCCCATTTCGCCAGAACAACCGTTGTCGGACATGAACATAATCAGGGTATTATCGTAGACGTTGCTGCCTATCAGTTTGTCAGTCAGCCGGCCGATGTTCTCATCCAGATTGTCAATCTGAGCGTTGTAAATCGCGCGTCGAAACAACACTTCCCGCTTGATGTTCTCTGGCAAGTCGTCCCACTTTGGCAGCACATTGTGTTGGACCCCAGTCTGAAGACCAGGCATGACTCTCTTGTTGCGGAAGTACCTGACCTCTGGCAACTTTTGGCCAGTGGCGACTAGCCCGAGGGCCTTTTGACGCGTGAGTTTTTTCTCACGCATTTGATCCCATCCCCTGCCGTGCTCGGCGATCCAAGACGCGTCATCAAATCTTGCTTCGTACTTCGCAATCAGGTCATCCGGCGCCTCCAACGGAAAGTGTGGGACGTTGTAAGCCAAGTACAAAAAGAACGGCTGGCCAGGTTGCTGGAGCGCGTCGTCGACATATTCCAACGCGACATCGGTGAAGTAGTCGGTCGTGTAGAAGTCCTTTTCCGGATGATAAGGATTCTTCAAACTCGTATTGTTGTTTTCGCCAGGGATAACGAGCTTGCCGTCCTGATAGACGTCACAGCCTTTGAGGACTTTCCAGTAGCTGTCGATATGCGTTCTCACAACCGTCGACCTATCGAAGCCGCGGTTTTCCGGCAATGAATGCGGAGGCGGATTCCTGTGAGCGGCAACATGCCACTTTCCGGAGACGCACGTTCTGTAGCCCGCTGTCTGCAGTGCTTCGCCAAGCGTCACACATTTTTCATTCAGCGTCCCCTCATAGCCGTCGCCCCAATCCGCGTACGTCATGAACCCGATGCCGGCTTGATGTTGATAAAGTCCCGTTAACAAGCTGGCTCGCGACGGACAGCAACGCGCGGTGTTATAGAACTGACTGAGCCGCACGCCTTGATTGGCAAGACGATCGAGATGAGGCGTTTCGATTTCACCGCCGTAGCAGCCGAGATCAGAATAGCCCAGGTCATCAACGAGAATGACGATGATGTTCGGACGAGGAGAGACTGTTTGCGCGAAAGAGTTTGTGGCCAGACAGGCACAGGACAGCAACGCAAGTTTCGAAACGATCGTGTTCGGCGACATCCTAAATCCCTTGCTAGTCCGTCTCAGCATATTCCATTGCGGTCGCCCGCATCAACTCGCGGAGTTCGGACGCGGCCTTGCCTGCGGCGACGGGTTAAACGACTGCGATCTAAGGCGTCTTGTTCGAATCATCCCTGTTTCGCATAGAGTATGACTCGGGGAGCGTTGGGGCTCAATGCAAGCCAAACTGGATTCGCTGGCAATTCGGACGAACGACCGAGTCGGAGAATCTCGGCGAGCGACCGTTGTAACTAAGACCACCGATCGGCAATTCAACAATGTTCACGACGGGTGTACCGAGGCGTCGACGAGAGCGAAGAACATTCGCGGATTGTCAGCAGTTTGATACCATCTGCCGCCACCATAGCGCACAATAAGCCTACACGTCAGTAGGGGAATCACCGGAATCTTCACCACATGGTTGGCTTATCAATGATGAAAACCGTTCTTGCCGCGCTGTTCGTACTTTCAATCTCTTTGCCCGTACTGGCTCAAAGCCCCGCTGGCTTGCGCGAGGCAATCGAAGCCGACTACGAGAATCATCTCTGGCCCTTGTTCGACCACTGGCATCGCAACCCGGAGTTGTCGCTCGTCGAACACAAGACGGCGGCGCGACTGGCCAAGGAACTGCGTGAGAGTGGTTTTCAAGTGCGAGAAGGTGTCGGAGGAACCGGGGTCGTTGCGATCATGGAGAATGGTCCCGGGCCCATGGTCATGATGCGGGCTGATATGGACGGACTCCCTGTGGAGGAAAAGTCTGGGCTCGCCAACGCCTCCAGTGCGAAGCAGAGAAGTCCAATCACCGGTTTGATGACGCCAGTTATGCATGCCTGTGGCCATGATGTTCACATTACCTCCCTTGTCGGAACCGCTCGGCGAATGGCCGCCATGAAGGATCAGTGGTCTGGAACGCTCATGTTGATCGGCCAGCCCGCCGAGGAGCGCGGGCTTGGTGCGAGCGCGATGATGAAAGACCACCTTTGGGAACGCTTTGGCCGTCCCGATTTCGCCCTCGCCTTCCATGTTTGGTGCGGTGGAGAAGCGGGAAAGCTGGCCGTTTCGGAAGACAGTCCGTACGCAGGCGCTGATGCCGTTGACATCATCGTCCACGGAGTTGGCGCCCACGGCGCTTCACCGCATCGAGGCAAGGATCCGATTGTTCTCGCTTCGCAAATCGTTCTCGCGTTGCAGACGCTAGTTGCTCGCGAACTGCCGCCCCGCGACCCCGGCGTCATCACCGTCGGATCATTCCACGCCGGCTCGAAGCACAATATCATCTCCGATCGCGCTGTTCTGCAGTTGACGGTTCGCAACACCAGTCCCGAAACCCGCAAGCTGCTGCTCGACGGCATCAAGCGTATTGCCAAGAACCTGGGCCGAGCAGCGGGCCTGCCGGAAGACAAACTGCCCGAAGTGAAGTTGTCCGAATATTGTCCGCCTACCACCAACGACACCAAGCTCGCTCAGCAAATCCGCAGAACATGGACGACAAAGATGGGCGATGACATCATGATGGACAACGATTTTGTCGCCAAACACAGAAAGGGCATGGGCGCCGAAGACTTTCCGTTTTTTACAACGGATCCGCCCATTCGCAGCGTCTACTTCAACGTCGGCGGAACGCCAAGGGCTGACATCGACGCAGAAGAGGCGGGAGGCCCCAAAGTGCCGTCTCACCACTCGCCACTCTTCAAAATTTCACCCGAACCCGCCATCAAGACCGGCGTCGAAGCGACCGTCGTGGCGCTGCTGGACTTGATGAAGAAATAGGGCGGTCTGCGAGCGCACCGGATGCGCCGATCGAGTCAAGGAGATCCTTCAGCTTTCAAGGCCGGCGATTTAGGCTAGTGAGTTTTGCCAGGCGCCTGCGCGTTCCCCCGAACGGGGCGCAACATAACAGCCCAGCGGAAATGCCTACTCGCCAGGATCGTAGGGATTGGCGAACGCGGCAAACGCGCCCAACCCGCCGTCGACGGCCAAGTCTTCGCCGGTAATAAACGAGGCGTGGTGGCTTGTCAGCCAGAGGACAGCCTGAGCTATCTCTTCGGGTTGGCCGAGTCTCCCGAGCGGATGCCGATTCTCGATGACCGCCGCCCCGCCCTGCTTAGAAAGACTGGCCCGCACCATGGGCGTATCAATAGCGCCGGGTGATACGGAGACAACACGAATGCCTTGCCGAGCGTATTCGACGCCCCACTGCCGAGCCTGCATGATGTTTCCGGCCTTGATCGGACCGTACGCGCCGACCTCGCGCGCCGTGCGGTGACCTTGAGCACTAGCGATGTTCACCACCACCCCGCTCTCCTGCTCGCACATCTGCTGCAGCGCGTATTTCGCGAGGTAGGTGTAGCCGGAGAAATTGGTCGCCAGCATGCGATGCCAAACACTCATCGGCAAATCGTGTAACGCCGAATACGAATCCTGCGGCTGAATGGCGGCGTTGTTAACGAGGATGTCGAGCGCGCCAAATTGCTCAATGGTCCAAGCAATCGCTTCACGGCATTCGTCTTCACTCGACGTATCGCAGCGATAGAATCGCACACCGTTTGGAAGGTCCGCCGCTCTCGCTTTATCGATGTCCAGACAGAGAACGCCGGCCGCATGGGTTTCGGCAAAGGCGCGACAAATCGCCGACCCAATGCCGCTGCAACCGCCGGACACAACAGCCACGCGGCCATGATTGCCATACTCGACGGTGCCTTGAGGTCGATCCTGCGACATTGTCTTGCTCCCGCTTTTCACCTACGGCACTCGAAACAGGCCATGTCTTAAGCCCAACGAACGAGAAACTCAGGGGGCAGCCGGCGTCGTAGTGCGTCAAGTCGCTTGGGTTCGTTTCTACTTCCGATCCTTCGCGCCTTCGACGAAGGCCTTAAGACGACTCATTTGACCGCTCAAGACTTGATCGACTGGCGAAGCAATTTTTTCGATCCCGCCTAGCGCGAATCCGCTGACATTGTACTTCAGTTTCACCAACGTGTTGTCGTTGTCGCCCTTCGACAGAGTGATCGTAAGTGCGCCGGCGACTCCCATTTCCTGCAGCGGGCCGAGGCCTCCCAACATTCGCAACGACTTTCCTGGCTGAGCATAAACGACTTCCATGTGTCGAACGAAACCGCCGCCCGGGAGCCGTTCGCCAAACCAGCCTTTTTCCTTCGGCTCCAGATACAATCGGGACGCGTCGCCGGAATAGGTGTGGCCTGCCTCCCACCACTTTCCAACTTGCTTGACGATCGCCGCGTAGACCCGATCTGGCGAATCGGAGATCTCCGTGTCGATTTCGATACTGAACCCGTGAGCCGCTGCGCCATTGACTTTGGCCAATGACGTCGACGCACTGGCGACGACAACGAGGAACAAGAGCATTGACATTCGTTGGCGTTTGAACATTGAATTCTCCAAGTGACGAATTCTGCCCGACACGAGCCTACTCGCCGCGCAGTTTTCGCGCAAGGTGCTCGGCGAGCAGTTTTCCGCTGGTCATTGCCCAAGCGATGTGGAGTCCGTGGCCCCAGAGTATTTGGCCGCCGAGGCCATTTTGGCCGATCGCGTATAAGCCGGTAATCGACTGGCCGGAGGAGTCGAGCACTTCGAATTGTTGGTTGATGGCGGCCCCGCCTTCGGTGGTGGTGAAGAAGGCTTTCATTGGACCGAGCAACACCCAGTTGTCGCCCTGCAATGGGTGACTGTCGGACGAGGTGCGATGCTTGTTGACACCGGCAACCACTTGGCAGACCGCCGCCGATGGTAACCCTCGAATGCTCGCGAGCTCTTCTAGTGTTTTCGCTTGGACGGCTACGTCGGGGCGCAGCTTGAGGTAGTCAGAGACGTAGGCATAAGCGATTTCCGGCGCCGTAGAAACGAAGTTCGGCCACGTGCTGAACAGATCGATGAGCCGTTCATCCAACAGAATGAAAGCCGACTTGTTCGTCTGATTCGCAACATCCAGTTCGCGCTGAGGCCAACTACGCTCGTCACAAAAGCGCTCGCCCTGGTCGTTAAGCAAAACGGCACCTTGTTCGAATAAAGTATCCTCGGGGTGTTGCCACGTTACAAGCAGGCGTTTGATAAATGCATTGACGAGCCATTTGGGTGCGAACGGAAGCAGACGACCAGCAAGACGAGCGGCCCAGCCTGAAGTTGGCAAGAGTTGCGCGAAGCTGGTTCGAGAAGACGGGGGCGCGACAAACCGCAATTCGGGTCCATACGTCACATCCATGTTTAACAATTTCGCCCCGGCCTGCTCGGCCAACCGATGACCGTCTCCACAGGCGTGAGGATTAATTCCTTCGACCTCAGAAAACTCGTCGCCTTTGAAACGCGTGATAAGTTCGGAGGAATTTGCGTAGTCGCCTGCGGCAAGGACGACGCCAAGTTTGGCTCGGTATTGCAAACCGCGATCATCGACAGCCGCCTCGACTCCTAACACCCGGCCGCCATCTGACAGCAGCGTCTCAACGCCGGCGTTGCAGACGATCTCTCCACCGCCCCGCAAGATCTTGGCTTGCAAAGCCGCGACATACGCTTTTGCGTTGGGAACGACGTTGTGCATCCGCGGCACGCGATTCGGCGGTTCTGGCGAGGGACCGTGAAACGCGAGTCCCATTTCGCCGAGCCAGTCGAGTGTCGCTGCGGTGTGCGCCAGGAAGAATCGCCTCAGCGAATTGTTGTTGCGGGATTCAATCTCCAGCCTGGCGAATTTCCCCGCGTCCTCAGCGTGATGGTCCAACGAGTCTTCAATGCCGGCATGCCGCTGGTGGTTCGTCCGGTTGGCTGTAAATGAACCAACAGCGATTCCCGTCGTGCCTCCGATTTGCGCCTGCTTTTCCAGGACCGTGACTTCCAAACCCAACTCGACACATCGAGCCGCAGCAGCAAGTCCGCTTCCACCCGCGCCGACAATAATGACGTCCGTCTGTTTCATGCTTTTCAATTTTCAATCTTTGTTTTGCACGAGGGCGGGGCTCTGATTCGCCAAACAAGCAAGCGCGCAGGGAATTCGGCTCGACGCCTTTCACGTTTTACAAGAAAACCTAGGGCGTTACCCGTAGGCTACGATGAGGTTGGCCGTTGGCCAAGCAGGTGCGCGGGGGCGAGAACGAGCAAGCCGACGATTAGATTGCGAGCAACCACAAGCCGCCGTCCCCGGCGCGTGAGGGTCTGGGAGAGGCCGTAGTGCGCCAGTGCGATACGGTAAGCGAAAATGCGCGTAACTTATGAACCTGATTCACCGACACGAGGCAAGCTCGTGGGGTCTCGTTGGTGGGACTCAGCGACACTAGTGGGGATCTTGACCGGCTGCCTGCGCGAGTAGCTCGCGTGAGCGTTGATCTCATTTCGTGATTGACAAGGTTGCACTTTCTGATGAGACGTCCTTCTGCGTCAGCGAATGCAAATGGGTGATCAGGTTGCTTACCTCCTGCGGCGTCATGGGCTCTAGCAAACCGCTTGGCATGACGGAAAGTGAAGTGAATCCGGCCTGCGCGATGTCCGACTTTTCAATGCGTCGGTCCGCGGTTTCCGGCATCCGCAAGACAACCGCCTCGTCGTCCTCGGAAACAAGCAGCCCCTGCACCACTCGCCCACTTTTCGAGAGCACGCGAAAGTTGCGATACCCGCCTTCCATCGCGGCGCTCGGCGTCAACACATTTCGTGACAACGCTTCGGTGCCAGTCAATCCAATGCCATCGAGCGGCGGGCCAATGTTCCCACCCGCGCCGTCTTGCTGGTGGCCTACTAAACACGTCTTTTTGAACAGAGCCTTACCGGCAGCGGCGTCGCCTGACCGCAGCGCAAGTTGTCTATATTTTGTAAAGACCTCTCGTTGCTGCCTGGCCTGTTCGGCTCTGAGCAGTTTCGGCGTCTCCAAGGTCGGCTCAACGCGAGCCCTCCCGCTCAACTTGCCCCAGTTCGATCCATCGAAATACTGCATGAGTCCCTTCGGCAATTGCTCAGCGCTGAAACTACGATCAAAGTTGTCGCGGACTTGTTTCGGGCTACGCGCGACATCCCAAACGCGAAACTCGGTCAGCGCCCCATCCGTGCCGGCTTTCGAGGGATTTGATCGTCCGATATTTAATCCGGCAAAGTCTCGTCTGTTGGTCTTCGCGCCAACCGCGGAGAGCTCACCATTCAAGTAGATTCGCAAACGTCGCGCCTCGTCGCGTGTTACTTCACAGTGAGTCCAAGCGTTCGGCGTCATCTTCCGTTTCGCAACGACGACATCGCCCTGGGATGCAATCCATACGCGGAACGTTGAGTCGAAGAAGTTTGTATCGAGCCGATCTGGCTTGCCGAGGATTCCATCTTCGTTTCCGATGCCCGGACCGAGCCGCACCCAGGTCTCGACGGTGAACGGTCCCGAAAGCGTTATCGGTTGTCGAACATAGTCTGCCGCATTGCCGCCCAATCGCACGATGCGACGCACCGTCCCGGCAACATCGTTCCAGAGTTCGTTCACATCCTCGTTATCGGGGAGAAGAGCACGCATCGTTTCCAGCGCCGAGGGTGAGAGGCTGCTCGGCTCCAAATCTCCATCGTCGACGGCCGCCGACAATGCTAACGCTCCATTGCGACTTGTCGCCATGCGCTCAATCACGGACTGTCGGTCTTCGTAGTTGAGATCGATCAGTAGATTCGCCATCGCCCGCGAGGCCTCTTTAGCGGGCGATTCCGCGAGCGCGGCTAGAGCTGCTGGAGTCCGCTCAGTCCTGTGCCGCCCATCTGCGGCGGAAAAAGTGTTGGCGACATCAACGGCTGATAGGGGCGAAGACGGTCTCTTGAACCGGTCCGATAATGGCCACCCGGTTCGAACGGGATGATCGGGTATCCAAGGTCGTTGGCTTCTTGCAGCCAAGTCTCTCCCTCGCGCGAAATCGTCAAACCCCAAATGTTATTCGGGCCCGCGGTCAACGCTTCAAACTTGGCGCCGTCTGTGGCGAATCGCGCCAGTTTGCATTGGCGGAAGGCAACCTCTGTGGTTCCGTCGGCAAACAGTTTACCTTCCGGCCGGCGAACGGTTGATGAATTAAATAGACCTTGCGCCGTGAGGATCCAACCTCCCGGCGTTCGAGTGAACTGATGTGGAAAGAGGTGGGAATCCTGAACTCCAAATCCGGTAAGAACAACGCCGTGCGAGTCCGCTTTGCCGTCGCCATCGGTATCGCAGTAAAATCGGATATCGTGGCCGTACTGAACGTAGGCGCCATCCTTATAGGGAAGGATTCCTAGCGGCATGACCAGGCCGTCCGCAAACACTCGCGGCGGCGACAATTGTTCGCCGAACGGGTTCGTCGAAGACCAAGACTTTGTCCTTGCCGCCACTGGCGAACAGCCGGGCGGACGCCTCCGGGTTTTCGTTGGCGTCGACCGGATACTCGAGCGCCGTCATGGTCCACATTCTTCCCTGGGCGTCGAAGGCGACGGTGACGAACTTGCCGATCCCATCTGTTTCGGCGGCGACTAATTCGACTTCGAATCCCTCCGGAACGACAAACCCCTGCTGCTCCTCTTTCGGCGTCCGCGGTCGCTCGGTGGCATTCTTCTTCGCTTCCTTGTCGGCCTTCGTGGCGCGACGATGTCGCTTCCAGGTCATCGCGCCGGGCGTTGCAGGCAAGCGTTCGATCGTGATGTCGCGGACTTGCACGAGCGCTTTGCCGCCGCCATGCACTTGAAGTCCAATCTGTCCGTCCAGCGGAATCATTGCCGATTTCTCGACGTAGTCGAGCGCGGCAACGCCATTGATCCAGGACCGAATTCGACGGCCCTCAGTGCGAATGCGAAACTCATTCCAGTCATCCTTGCGGATCGCCTGATTGACTCGCTTCAGGTCGGCCGCTTGTCCAACCACTTTGTTGCGACGCGACTCGTCATACATCTTTCCCCACCAGCCATCGCCCGCATCGACCTGATAGCCGCTCATCTCCGAACTGTTGGGCACGCGAACGCTGCGAATCTGAATTCCCGAGTTGACGAATCCGCCGGCGCCGGTAACGCGAATCTTCAACTTCAGGTCGAAGTTTTGGAACGACTCCTTGGTGCAGACGAACGTGTTGCGGGGAACTCGATCTTTCAACGAACCACCAGTGATCGCGCCGTCCCTCACCGTCCACCATCGCTTGTCGCGCTCGATCACTTCCCAGCCATCGAGTGTCTTGCCATTGAAAAGCTTGGTCGATTGTTCTTGAGCCACAGCGACGGGCGACAAGCCGACACAGGCAATGGCAACACAGACAAAGATGGCGCATCGAACGGACACGGCTCGCAACAACGTGCATCGACTGGCCAATTCTTGCGGCATATCGGCGGGCGTAGTCATCTTCTAACTCCGAGGCTTTGTCACGTATTTTCGGCTAGACGTTGAAATCGAAAACCATCACGCGTTCAAGGCATGGCACAACGACGTCTTTGACGCGTTCGTGAATCGGATGAGGCAGATATTCATCTCGCGATTCCGGGCTCTCAAACGTCATGATGAAGCCGTGGGTGAATCCATCGTTCAAACCTTCGCCGCTGTCATAGGGCCCGTTGATCATCTCTAAAAGACCGGGAATCTGACCGACCATTCCTTGCATCTCGGTGAAGCACCCGTCGATTTGCTCGGCGGTGACTCCATCCTTGAACTGAAAGACCCCGAAGTGTTTAACTTGTGGCATCTGTTATTTTTCCTGAGTGATAACGGCTCTGTGAATAGACGAGTTCGCGGAAACGGGATTCCTATTTCTGCATGTTCTTCAATAGTGCTTCTGCGCACGCTTGGGCAAATTCCGCATCATTGATTTCGCAATCCAGCGAACGGACTTCGATGTGCCCATCCAAGTTGTCGACAAGCGAATTGAACAACGCCGCGTCCGCTTCGGCATCGTGAAACGGCTGACCTTCGGCACCTATCACGCTGACGGTCTTGCGAGGAATCAAGACGGTCACCGGAGCCGTGTATGCGTTCACTTTGCGGGCCAAGATGTGTCCGAGCTCCCGGCACTCTTCAGCCGACGTTCGCATCAGCGTTACCTGAGGATTGTGGATGTAGAACTGTCGGTCGGCGAATCTCTCCGGGACGGAATCTCGCTCGCCGAAGTTGACCATGTCGAGACAACCGGGAGCGACAATCGCCGGGACGTTGGCTTTGCGAGCTCCATCGAGTCGTTCGGGTCCCGCAGTCAGCGTTCCGCCGACAAGCTCATCCGCCCACTCTGTCGTCGTCACGTCGAGCACGCCAGCCACCATTCCGCTTTCGATGAGCGACTCCATCGATCGCCCGCCTGAACCGGTGGCGTGAAAAACCAACACTTCAAAACCGGCGGCTTCAAGGATTGGAACGGCCGCGTTGATGCAATCCGTTGTGTTGCCAAACATGCTGGCAGCGATGATTGGCCGAGCCTCGTCCGATTCAACTTTTACATTCACCATTCCGCAAATGGCGCCTGCGGCTCGACTAAAGATCGTTCGCGAAATCCGATTCAACCCCGCCACGTCCACAATGCTGGGCATCATCGTGATGTCTTTGGTGCCGACATAGTGGGCTGTGTTTCCGCTGGCAAGGGTGGACACCATGAGCTTGGGGAAACCAATCGGCAACGCTCGCATCGCCGCGGTTGCAATCGCAGTTCCGCCACCGCCGCCAAGTGAAATCACTCCGTCGATTTTTCCGTCTCGATAAAGTTGTTCCAACAACTTCGGAGCTGACTGCGACATTGCCGTCACGCACTCGCCACGATCAGCTCGCTGCATGAGCTCTTGAAGCTGAGCGCCTCCGACGCGTGCGACTTCATTGCGGCTGATATCGGGAGTCACTTGCGGCGCGTCTGCCGTGCCGACATCAATTAGCAGAGTGTTGCAGCCGGCGCGACGAATGCAGTCGGCCACAAATGCATGCTCGCGTCCCTTACTGTCGAGCGTTCCCAGAACAGCGATCGTCTTCATTGGATGCTCCCCGACGTCGTCCGATTCACGGGAATCCGTTTGAATTGTCGTGTCAGTTCGGTGAGCGACCCTTCGAACGCCATCCGTTCCAGACTGGAGGCGCCGACGAAACCGACGGCGTCTGTCTGCTCGTTGATGTAAGCCGCGTCTTCAGGCGTTGAGATTGGTCCGCCGTGTGAAAGACATATGACGTCGCTGCGCGCTGCGATGGCGGCTGACACGATTGCTTGAGTTCGCCGGGCCGCGTCTTCCAGTGAACAAGCGGCGGCTTTCACCCCAATGGTCCCTCCGATCGTGGTGCCAACATGCGCAATCACCACATCGGCACCCGCCTCGGCCATTGCAGTCGCTTCGTCCGGCGTGCCGACATAGACAATCGTGAAGAGGTCCATCTTGCGAGCCAGCGCGACGGTGTCGATTTCCTTCTGGAAGCTCATGCCTGTCTCTTCCAGAATCTCTCGGAACTCACCATCAACGATGCAATGTGTGGGAAAATTGTTGATGCCGGAGAAGCCCATTTCTTTAACTTTCAGCAGCCAATGCCACATGCGCCGTCGCGGGTCGGTGGCGTGAACGCCGCAGATCACCGGCGTCTCTTCGACGACCGGCAGAACTTCGTACTCGCCGATCTCCATCGCCACCGCGTTGGCGTCGCCGTAGGCCATTAGCCCCGCCGTCGAGCCGTGTCCCGACATTCGAAAACGCCCCGAGTTGTAAATGATGATGAGGTCGACGCCGCCTTTTTCGAGAAACTTCGCACTGATCCCGGTTCCCGCTCCGCCCGCAATGATCGGCTCGCCGCGATCCAGCGTCGCCCTCAGCCGATCAATGACTTCAGTTCGCGTGTAGGGGTTTCCAATTCCAGTCCACGGATTCGGCATGACAATCCTCGTTCGCTTGGCTTTGAGTCGACCAATTCGACGTCTCGGTTCTTCCCAACGCCTAGATTCTTCTTTAAAAAACAGCTCATGTCCATCGAGCACATCCACGATCATATACGTGAAACACACGTACTCAGCCCCGAGATGCGGACTTCCGTTGTCCGGGCGGATGAGAGTGACAAGCGAGAATGGCTGAAGGACGCGCCAACGTGCGGCAGTCTCAGTGAGCACAGAATCGCCCATTGTGGAATCATGCATTCCACCAAGCCGTTCGAAATCGTTCGCGTGAATCTGTCGGGCACATTCTTTTTCGCGTGTCTTGAAGGCCAGGGACAAGTCCTGATTGACGGCGAGTGGCGGACGGTCGGAGTTGGGCAGGCGTGCGTTCAACCTCCGTTCATTCCCAATGCGTTGCGAACGCATCGCGCCGCCGAACTGCTGGTTACCACAGATCAGAAGATTGCGATGATTGCGCAAACGGTCGGCTACGCGAATCAATTTGCTTTCTCCGACACCTTCAAACGCTGGATTGGTTGTCGGCCGTCAACCTATCGTCAGCAAAAACAGCAACGAGATTGAACCTCACGTGAAGCTCGAACATCCGCGCGAGCGCCAGGAAAGCCTAAATAGCCGAACATTGTTCTCAAGAGTTAACCCGCTGCCTTCGAACGCGTCTCTACCGTATGTGACAGTACGCGCCAGGAGCAACACCTCATGCCCGATGACGCCAATGCGAAGAGTATCGATTTTGATCAAGTCGCTGACCTCTATGACTCCTACGTCCAAGTTGATTTCGACGTCGAGTTTTGGAAAACCGAAGCTGCAGCAGGCGGCGGCAACGTGTTGGAGTTGATGTGCGGCACGGGGCGGATTGAAATGCCATTGGTTGATGCGGGATTTTCCTACACCGGAATCGATTACTGCCGCGGCCAGATCGCTCAGTTCGAAGGCAAATTGGATTCCAGCAGCCGTGAGGCCACACTCGTTTTCGGCGATGCTCGGACTTTCGATCTGACTGATTCATCCGACACGATCTTCATCGGCTTCAGTTCCTTGTCGGAGGTCGTCGACAATCGAGACAAAGGCGAAGTGCTTCAGCGAATCCATGCTCACCTGAAACCGTCCGGGCATATCACGTTTTCGCTGCACAATCCGGCCCTGCGAAATCTGAGTCTTGACCTCGACCACGTGTTCGACATCGATGGCGGCTCTCGCACATTGGAATTCTCTGCTCGATTTCAACTGCCGTCAGGTGTAGGGATCGTGACGGGCACGCAGCGATACGTCAACAAAGACGGAAACGGAAGCACGATTGATGACCGCGATCTGGATCTCACGTTTCACTTGATTTCCAAAGACGAAATTGAATCTCTGCTTGCGGCGAGCAGATTTCGAGTCGAAGAAATGTGGGGCGACTTTGATCGATCGCCGTTCAGCGAGTCGAGCCCATTCATGATCTATCGGTGCCGGCGTGAGTCGCGATAATATCCGGTCAGGAGAAGTTCAATAACGATGCCGAAGTCAAACAACGACCAATGGCAACCGGATCTCTACGCCGACAAACACTCTTTTGTCTGGAAACTTGCGTCACCGGTCATCGAGTTGTTAGCTCCTGAACCGAGTGAGAGGGTTCTGGACATCGGCTGCGGCACGGGCCAACTAACGGCGCGGATTGCCGAATCGGGCGCCACGGCCGTGGGCGCCGATCACTCGCCCGCCATGATCGAAGAAGCTCGCCAACTGCACCCGCAAATCGAATTTCAAATCGAGGATGCACACGACTTCGAATTTGACCAACCGTTCGACGCCGTGTTTTCTAACGCCGCCCTGCACTGGATCACCAACCCGGACAAAGTGGTGAACTGTATTGCTCGGGCGCTGAATAAGCGAGGTCGGATGGCGGTCGAGTTCGGCGGCAGCGGCAACATTCATTTTCTTGCGGGCGCGATTGAGACGGCGAGTCAAACCGTGTTCGGCAAGCGAATAAAGCACCCGTGGTATTTTCCCGACATCGTCGATTTCGGAACCGTGCTCCGTCGACATGGACTAGAAGTGACTCAGGCGGCGCTAATCGATCGTCCCACGCCGCTCGAAGGTAACGACGGCCTGCGCAACTGGGTGAAAATGTTCGGCCAGCACTGGCTCACTCAACTTGCCACGGAACGACACGATGAGTTTCTCGATCAAATAGAGTCGATCGCTCGCGCGAATCTTTTTCGAGGTTCGATATGGCAAGCTGACTATCGACGAATTCGCGTCGTGGCTCGGAAAAGGTAGACAGTGACAGTTTGTTCAGGCGACTCCTGTTTCGAGGAAGTAATAATGAAAACTCAATCGGTCAATGAACTGGTTGTGAACGTGGATTTGAAGCCAGAGCCAAAGCTGAAATTCGATGTTCGAATCACATCGTGCACCGACTGAAACCTAGAAGCCCAAGCCGCCGGGCTGGCGGCTGAACTGGGGTGCTGGCTGACAGGACATGACGCGACGATCGAGTGCGTGGAAGGGCGGAACAGCGTGTTCAAGGTTGAGTGCAATGGAGAGACGGTTTTCGAGCAAGCACAAGAAGGTCGTTTTCCGATGTACCACGAAATTCAGCTCCGAATCTTTCGACAGTTCCTCAGCTCCGACAATCTCACCGACCGTGCTCGTCGAAAATGGAATCGAATCCTTGAGGCGAAAGGGCTGAGTTGGGATCAGGTCCTCTCTCAGTAGAAATCCATTGATGGCGAGGTAGCGAGACGGTGCGAGCGGCGAAAGTGTCGTCATTATGCACCTTTCACTGGCAAGTCGCTGGTAACACTGATCCACCGGCACGAGGCAAGCTCGTGGAGATCTTCTGTCGTCATCTCGTGTGCAGATTGCGATTTCTCTGTGTATCATGACCGGCGACCGCACGTCGACAATCGATGACGCGCGAGTTGACGTTTGTGATTCATCTTGCCCCGTGAATTTTGCCTCGCCTGCGGCAACGGGTTAAACGAGTTGGTTGGAGGAGAGACGATGCGCCGTGTATTGAATTCGCTTCTCGTTGTTACTGTCGCCATGCTACCGCTGTTTGTGAATCGAGATGGCGGAGCGTGCACCGGCGCGGAATCCGTTACAACTCAGCGCGCCAAGTCGAAAGCGCCGACGAAGAATAAGCACTACGTCAGACACAGGTACAAATCGAAGGACAGCGTCGCGATCGACTACTGGGTGATGTCTCCGCCGAAACTCGAGGAGGGCCGCAAGTATCCGCTCGTGCTGGCTCTACATGGTCGCGGCGGCAATACAACTGCGGCGACCGAGTTGGGATCGGATGCGTTGCGAAAGAAATACCCGTGCTTCGTCATGGCGCCGGCCTCGACCGCTGACGGCCACTGGGCGCGACCGGCCAGTTTCGGCAAGCGCCGCAAGAAAAGCAAGAGCACGAAAGCGATGCTCCCTGCCGCGTTGGAAGCCATGGAGGCGCTGATCAAGAAGCACCCAATCGATGCGAACCGAGTCTACGTAACGGGTCAATCGATGGGGGGAGTTGGAACGTTCGGCGCCATGGTTCACCGCCCCCGCGCCTTTGCGGCCGCCATTCCGGTTTGCGGCGGATGGAATCCCAAGGACTCCGCCAAAATGAAAGACATCGCAATCTGGGTCTTCCACGGCGACAAAGACCAAGTTGTGCCGACGGAATACAGCAGAAAGATGGTTGAGGCGATCAAGAAATCTGGAGGTTCGCCAAAGTATACCGAGTACAAAGGCGTCGCGCACAACAGCTGGTCTCAAACCTACGCATCGCCCGAGACGTGGATGTGGTTGTTCGAGCAGAGCCGCGGACGTTGAGACCCCAACACGGCGTCGACTACATTGAACGAGGACGCAATGCGAGAGACGTCGGTTCAACTTGGCGAGCGAGTTCTTAATTGCGCGGTATCGAAAAACGATGCGGCACCGTTTCTGATGTTGCACGGCGTGACGCGACGTTGGCAGACTTTCTTGCCGCTCTGGTCGTCACTCGCCAATCGCTGGCAACTCTCTGCTTTCGACTTTCGAGGCCATGGCAAGTCGGAGCGAGCCACGGGCGGGGACTACCGCGTTTGTGATTATGTCGAGGATGTTTGCCACTACGTTCAATCGCAATTCGATCGGCCAATCGTGCTCTACGGTCATTCGCTCGGAGCGATGGTCGCCGCGGCTGTCGCGGCAAGTTGCGGCAGTCGCGTCGCAGCGGTAATCCTCGAAGATCCGCCTCTCCACACCATGGGCGAGCGGATCGAACAAACGCCGCTTCATAGTTTCTTCACGATCATGCGAGACCTGCTCCGAGACTCGCGAAGTGTTGCCGAACTCGCTCACATGTTGGCTGACTCGATGATTTTGAACCCAAGCGACGGGTCTCGAACTCGTCTGGGAGATCTGCGCGACGCGGCGTCTCTCCGTTTTACCGCCAGTTGTTTGAGCCGACTCGATCCGAGAGTGCTCGATCCGATCATCAGTGGACAATGGCTGGCCGGTTTTGACATCGAGTCGATCTTTAGTCGCGTTCCATGCCCGTGCTTGCTAGTCCAAGCGGATCCTGGCGCTGGAGGGATGTTGACCGACACCGACGCCGATTCAGTGGAAAGTTTGCTGTCAGACTGTGTACGCATAAACTTTAGTGGTTGCGGACATCTGGTCCATTGGAGTCGCACCGCTGAGTTACTCAACGGCGTTCACGGATTTGTTGAGTCGCTATGAGTGAATTTTCGTGAGATGAGCAAGCAAGCGCACAGTTAGCACGAGAGATAGTACCTTGAAAACCTCGACGGAAACGACGTTTATTCACAACGGCCAAGTGATCGACGGCACGGGTGCGCCGCCCATTCGTGACGCGTGTGTATTGATCGAATCGGGCGTGATTCGTTACGTCGGTCCTCAGCAGGACGCGCCGCAGATTCCGGAGTCGGCTTTGCGAGTTGACGCCCTTGGCGGAACGATCATGCCTGGCCTGGTCGAGGCGCATTTCCATGCGAGCTATTTCAATATTCAGGAGCTCGAAGATCTCGACATCAAGTATCCGGTCGAGTACGTCAGCATTTTATCGGCGGTAAACACGAAGCTCGCGTTGGAGTGCGGCTACACTGCGGCGCGCAGCGGCGGCTGTCTCTTTAACGTGGATGCTTGGCTGAAGACGGCCATCGAGAACGACCTTATCGCGGGTCCGCGGCTCGCTTCGTCGGGGCGAGAGATTTGCAGCGCGGGCGGCCTGATGGATTGGAATCCCGAGTTCCGCAAGATCGGCATGGAGGGCTTGGTCTTCATCATCAATGGCGTCGAGGACGCTCGGCGGGCAGTGCGAGCACTCGTAAAGGACGGCATCGAATGGGTGAAGACGTACCCGACCGGCGACGCGGCGTCGCCCGACACGAACGACCACCACACGCTCTGCATGACCTTCGAGGAAATGCATGCCGTGGTGCAGACCGCACACAACCACAAACTCAAAGTCACCGGTCACTGCCGAGCGACGGAAGGCATCAAGAATGCGCTGCGAGCCGGCTACGACTGCATCGAACACGGTACGTTCATCGATGATGAGAGTCTCGATCTTCTCCTGGAGCGCGACGTCCCTTGCGTTCCTGCGCTCTATTTCGAGAAGGCCAGTATCCTGCGCGGCCCCGAGTTTGGTTTGCCGCAGAGTGTGATCGACGGCCATCAAGCAACGCTGGACGGCGGCGTCGAGTCCGCTCTGCGAATTCTGCGCGCCGGCGGTCGGATAGGGCTCGGAGGCGATTACGGTTTTGGCTGGAATCCGCACGGCGATTACGCTCGCGAGATCAGCTTCTTCGTCAACGACGTCGGCTTGACGCCGCTTGAGGCCATCATGTGCGCAACGAAAACCGGCGCCGAAATCATGGGCCGCGCCGACGAGTTTGGAACCGTCGAGCCCGGCAAGCTCGCCGACCTGCTCATCGTCGACGGCAACGTACTCGACGACATCACACTGCTAGAAGACCGCACCCGCTTCATCGCCGTAATGCAAGGCGGCATCATCAAGTCCGGCCAACTCACCCTCACCCAACACACCTGGTCCAACGCCACGGCAATGGGGTAACGTTCCGAGTGCAAGCGGCGTGTTGAATTAAAAATCGCCAAAGGTGTCAGACCCCCGGAGGTGTGCCAACGGCCGTTGTCCTCCGCCGGTCTAACAGAGCGCGTCACTTCCCCTTCACGCCAAGCGCCACGCTCGGATAATCCGTATAGAGCCGCTCGACGCCGACCGCGAATAAGCGCTTCATCAGCGCGAGGTCGTTGACGGTCCAGGCACCGGCTTCTAGTTGGGCGGCTTTGATTTTTTGCACTTTCTCGGTGGTGACGCCGGCGTGGTCGAGGACGAGAGATTCGAAGCCGTGCTTGTTGGTGATGCGGATGTCGGCGCCGACATCGATGCCGCTCTGAAAAGCCGGAATTGTGTTTTCTGGATGGTCGCCCGAATTGCCTCGGTGAGCCGTCACGCCGTTGTCGAGGAATTTGTGCCCTGGAACTTTGTGCCGGTCCGCCGCTGAGCAAGGCATCAACGCTAGGAGCCAAATAAGTTGAGTGCTGAGACAGGTTCTAGTAGTCACGTTCGCTCCCAAGGTTGAGCTCGATCCAGTCGACGCCGATCCGTCGCCTTTCGCTCCGTGAAAGTGGCGCTACTTTCGCGGAGCGAAAGGCGACTATAGCGACTAAGCTCTAATACGTTCGCAATTCCGCTGGCAGGTGATCGACTTGGTTGAATTCGACTAGTTGCAAGGCGTCGGGTGAGCGATTGATGGTTGTGACGGAGGTGTTCATGGCGACGTCGAGCCATGAGCTGTGGATGACTTCGAGAAAGAATCGTTTGAAGTCGGCGTGTGTGACAAAGGCAACTCGCTGGTCGTCGTCGACGAACTCGTCGTGAGTTCGTTGCACAACATCACGAGCGCGCTGCCGCGCTTGCTCGACGGTTTCCCAATCTCGCTCTTGCCACCATCCTTCCCGACCAATCTGTTCGTGCACCTGGAAGCCGGGAAATTGTTGCTCGATCTCGCCGCGGCTCAGGCCCCTTTCACCTCGCATTTGCCCATCCAGGTAGCCGCTATAGCAGCCGCCATGCTCATGCCACTCGGTCCGCACCTCGGGCGTTAAGCCTGTGGCCTCGTGTATGGCCCGCGTGGTTTGCAGCGTGCGTAAGAAGGGGCTAGTGATCAGTCGATTTAGATTCAGCTCAGTAATCCACGAAGCCAAGCGAGCGGCCTGCTGTTCGCCGACGTCGGTGATCGGAGGATCCGAAATGCGATCCGATTCCGGCTTGGCGTTGTTCGCGGACTGAGCGTGTCGAATGAGAAATAACGGCATGTGCGGCGAGTCGCTTCGACTGAAATCGGGATCGTTCAAAGAGTCCAGAGAACACCGCGACACGGCAGGAGGAAGGAGACGTGCGCCGCGATACCGTTAGATACTACTCCGCACAGTTCAACTTGTCATGATGCACGCGGCATTGATCAAACGAGCCAATCGAGATACGAATAGGTTGGTAACTCTTGTCTTCGAACTAATTGCAACATGGATGTGATATGGAAAAGCTGAGCGAAAACGATGCGCAGATTTGTTGCTGTGGGCGACATTCATGGGTGTAGCCGCACCTTGGCGAAGCTGCTTGAAATTCTGGGTCTTGCCGCCGGCGATACGCTTCTTTCAACAGGCGATCTATCCTCCAAAGGCGAAGACTCCGAGGGCGTTCATAGCCAGTTGCTGAGCCTTGAACAGCGAGGCGTCAATGTCGTCGTGCTGCTAGGCAATCATGAACTCATGCTGCTCGCGATGCAGCGGATGATCGGCACCGACGTCGACTTGTCGGCGTTTCCGGCGTCGGCGTTTCGCGGGGCCGACATCAGTTTCTTGATGCGAGAAAACGAGACTTGGGCCACCATCAAATGGTACGGCCTTGAGGGCGCCAATGATTCGGAGCTGTGGGCGTTTCGAAACGACGATCCGCTGCGCCATTTTGAAAAGGTCTCACAACGACTCAAGACCATCGACTGGAAACTCCCTCAGCCTCACCTCGACTTTCTGTCGCGATGCAAGATGCATCATGTCGAAAGAAACTGTTTCTTCGTCCACTCGGGAATTCGTCCCGCCCACTTGCAAATGGACAACGTCCACCGCGCCATCGACGCGCAGCTGGAAGAAGACGCGAGAGAGCTCTGCTGGAACCGAGAGGCTATGGGTCATACGCCGGGCTTCCCTGAGCTTGTCGTTCACGGACATACGCCGCTGTTCTACCTGCACTCGTACGTCCCGGATACGATCCCTTGGCGAGACGACGACTTGGTTTTTAAGTCAGCCATCCACAATGGCTCGCTCAATCTAGACAGCGGCGTGTTTCTGGAAGCGGGGCCTTTGAGCGCAGTCGAGATTCCAGAAGATGGCTGCACGTCCGAATTCGATTTCATTCGAGTGCCGCGACTCGACCCCGTCTGCAAAGACCGTCTTTGGCATCTCAATCACATGTAGGCGCGCAAAGTTAATACACGCGTAGCTCTGCAGCGCTCAGAGCCATCGCTTAAGGTTAGAGGCTCAGTCGACGGAGAATTCGCCGAACGCCAGTCGCACCCAAGGTGTCGACCGTTTTGTCGGCGCACAGCAGGAACGAGACCGATGTCCGCGCCATCGCGCGCCGCTAGAATAGAGCGACAAACCAAAAATCGAAAACGACGGGAGCCAATGATGACGACGCCGATGACACTCGAAGTTATCTCCGACTACATCTGACCATGGTGTTACCTCTGCACCGTGCGTGTCGATCAGCTCGTAGCCAAGTACGACATCCAGCTCAAATACACTCAGTTTCCGCTGCACGCGGACACACCGACGGAAGGGCTGACGATGGAGCAGCTTTTCGCGGGGCGCGACTTCGACGTTTCCGCCGCTCAGAATCGGATGCGGCAGCTGATGTCGGCGGAAGGACTGCCCTACGGCGAACGCACCATGACTTACAACAGTCGACTGGCACAAGAACTGGCCAAGTGGGCCGAAACCCAGCCAGGGGGCGAGGCGATTCACGACGCGTTGTTTCGAGCCTATTTCGTGAACGGAACCAATCTCGCGTTGATCAAAAACCTGGTGGCGATCGCTGCAGAAATCGGCCTGGACGAACAGCTAGCAAGCGAAGCTCTCAGCGGACGACTCATGCGAGATGCTGTCGACGCCGACTGGCAACGATCTCGCGAGCTCGGCGTCACTGGAGTACCCACGTTCGTCGTTGGCGACAAAGGCGCCGTTGGAGCTCAGCCCTACGAGGTGCTCGAAAAGTTCCTCATCGATTGCGGCGCCACGCACCGGCAAAGCGATGCTGGCTAGAGATGCGACACGAGGTCGCACCAAGGCCGATAAAATCGTTGTAATCGGTCCGACTTGGCAAAGATTCGATCGCGACTTGAGGCGGATTGTTTGAGATCCGGTCCCCACGACGTAGTTTCCGTGGACCCGATGTGGCTCTCCAATCCAACCGCAAGAATCCACTATTTCGCGATCCTCGAAGCAATTCAATGCAACAGAATGAACTACGCGCAAGTCGGAGTGTAAGGGCAGCGCGACGCAGCGCTGGCGGCTGCCATGCGCATTGGCAACGTCAACACGGCGGAATCGCAGGCTGAGGGTAAGGCATGGGCCATTGGATTTGCCAATCACAACCTTCCCGACAAGGGTGAAGTTCTCAAGCCCGACGATATTTCATACGGATTTTGGAATACCGCAAGCAAGACGTTCACGGCTGGCGGGCCGACCAATGCGGTGCGAGTCTACGTGCGGCGCGCCGCACAAAACAACAATGGCATTGCCACCTTTTTCATGAATGTGTTTGGCGACTCGGAATTCGACATCACCACCACCGCCGTGGCGATGGTCGCGTCGGCCTCGTCGGCGGACGTCGTGCCGCTGGCGGTGCGGCCCCGAATTTGGATCGATCGACCCCCAAGATCTCAGCCGCCAAGCCGGGCAAGGACGGCCCCTCGGCGCCGAGTAACGGTGGATCGTTCGAGGTAGGCGAGCCGGTAGTCGTGTTCACGTTTGGCAAAGGCAGCTAGCCCGCTGTCCACATTTCGCTAGATCTAGATGGCATCGGACCCGCTCAGACCCGCGACATCCTGCAAGGCGACGCGGCACCAGCTGAAATTCAGGTGGGCGACGAACTCGGCGTGGTGTCCGAGGGAACGGGAGCGGTCAGTCATGGCGAGGCGCTCGATGACCGTCTGAAACTTCCCGCAAACGATCCTGGCCGCGACATTGTCGTGGCGGTCGTTGATTCAACACCGACTAGTTGTGATGAATTCGGCAATTTGACTGGTGACGTCCGCATCTCTGATTTCGTTTCGATACATCTTGACGGGATCGTAGATCAAGACAATGTCGACCCGAAGGACCCCAGCAAGATGATCACGATAAGAAACTTGATGGGCACAATGACGAACCGTCGCGTCGAGACATCTTAGGGCGGAGGCACTGTGAGCGGCGCTGGTGGCGGAAGCGTCACCATTACGGAGCTTGTGCATTGACGGCAGGAACGCGCGGCTTCGAATCGTCCGCCCTCACGTAGACTCCATTCTACGCACACCGTACACGTCAGCGTCATTTGGCTCCGATTGAAAACGACCGCTCGAGCTGAGTGACATTGCCTTGCTTGTCCTTGACGGAAACGGACAACGTCGCCGAACTACTCGCCGCAAGGGAATTGTCAAGCTTCCACTGCCAGACGCCGGGGTGAGTTTGCTTGAAGCGTGAAGCGAGGTTGTCGCCGGCGGCGATACCGTCGATGTCAAAGTCGGCCGTCACCGACAGCGATTCCTGATCGAGCCCCGAGTAGTAGTCGTGCATGCCGATGACGATCCGCGACAGAGACTCGTTGCGCCCTGCTTGAGGATAGGTCAGCGTGAGCGTCGGCCGCTTGTCGTCGCACATCCATCCGAAGCCGCGGCCGGCGTTGTTCGGATCAAAATCGAGATCGACCGGACAGCCCAAGTCGATCCAGCGAACGATGGTCAGACGGTCTTCATCGCTGAGCGGTTTCACTCGACCCGATTCCACAGCCTCGGTCGGAGGCATCACACTGCCGCGAAAATCGAGGTCCGATCGATCGCGATTGCGCTGAGTGTTCTCGATACTTGCGCCGGCGAGTTCGAGCGTATTGGCGTCGCCCGGAATTCGCGCGGTGGGAAAGTCATCATTCATCCAGCCGTCGAGTCGCCGACCGTAGATCTTCCAGACGAGCAGACTGCGGCGCGATTGAAACTTGCGGATGTAACGTGAAGCGTTCGTCTGCCGCCACTGGCCGTTGTGAATGACCGGTTTGTGACCGAACTTCGCGCCGCCGTCCGCCGCCAAACGAAAGTAAGTTCCAGGCACGTTTCCCTGGTAACGAATGGACATCGTCGTCGCGTCATCGAGTATCAGTTTGGCCGGAGGATTCTCTTTGTCGCTCGAATGGCAAGCGGCGCAACTGCGCTCAAAAATCGGGGCGATGTCGCGATGGTATTCGACATTCTCAACGTCTTTGGAATACCGCAACCCGCTTGAATTCTCCTTATCCCACTTCGTCTTTGATTCGTCGTTTGCCCTGGATGTGATGAGTGTCGTTCGTTTGGTTAGATCGAAGAGTTTGTAATCCGGTTTAGCCGCCAACGTTTCGTTAAAGAGCGTCGGTTTTTGACTATGAGCATGGCAGCCGCCACAGTTGGTGCGTACCTCGCCCGGACGAACTTGGTGCCAAGTTTGGGCCATGTTGAGCACCATGCCATGCTTGTCGAGCGTTTGGAATGTGAATGGCATGTCGGCTGGTATCTTGGCCAAAAAACTGGTGTCGGGATTGCCGTCCGGGTCCAGCGACTGCTCGTCGCCCGAAAACTTGCGGAGCGGAATCTCGCCGAGAATTCGCAATCGTTCCATGGCATGGCTGTAGAATCGGCGGCCCCGTTTGTCGCCGATGTGACGATCTGTGGTTGGTTCTTGAACGACGATACGCACCGCATGGACTTCGTCGTTCGAGTACAGGCCAGCGTCCGATCCTTGATTGCTCCAATTGAGCGACGCTCCGTTTTGCGAGGTGTTGAACGGGTCGAGGCCGCGAAAGCCGGTCGAGTCTCGATCGTAAGCGTAGGTTGCCGTGACACTGCCTTCGGGGACGACGCCGTCCGGATAGCTCTCGCGTTTGTAGAAGCTCGAGGTTCCGATAAGCCCGAACGGAGTTCCTTCGGGCAGATGAGGCGACATGGTTCCGTCATTCGCGTTTGCGGTCAGCGACTTGGGTTCATCGACTGCATAGATGCGTTTGTAAGGCGCAACGGCGCGAGGCCATTGCTCGTTGAAGTTCGAGTCGTTTTTGATCAAACGCATTTGCGCCGGTTCATCAATCGGCTGGCCGTCCTTGATCAAGTAGATGCCAGCGTCGGGCGTCGGCAGCTTCAATCCGTTTTGGTGATTGATCGGGCCAGGCGACCAGACGGTCAACAGATGATTATCGGGCGCGCCGGAGGGATGGGTGAACTTTCCGACCTTCGCGGAAGTCTTGTCGCCAAGCACAGACAGGTTGGCGACGCCTTCGCCGTTGTTGGCGAACCGAGTCAACGAATCGACGCCAAACGGGCTGAACGGCAAGCGATAGAGTCGCGGCTTGGCGTTGTAGTGCCGGCCGAATCGCAGAGGCGGATTGCGCGGATCACGGCGGTAGCCAGGACCGAAGGCTGAGTAGCCCTTTGGAGTCGCGGGAGGCAACTTCAGATAGGCACCGAATCCGTTGTTGTTCTGATTGTAATACTCCTCCGCAATGATCGAACCATCGGACAGCTGCGATTGAAAGTGAAACGCATTCGGAGCGCCGCCCGTATCAAAGGCGCTGATCATCGGCCCCCAATTCGTGCCGTCCGGGTGAATCGTCCACAGTCCCCAAAGCAGACGGCTGCGAAGCCCTTGCGATTCGAGCGAGCTGAACATGATTCGCCCATCCTTCAAGACGACCGGATGCAAGGCCATGCCGACGTTAAGGTGGCCGATACATTCGACGTTCTTTCCGTCATCGTCCATGACAAACAACTGCATCGTCGGCGAGTTGTGCTTGGGCGGATGAAAACCGTCGCGACTGCTCGTGAACACCAAGCGACCACCGGGCAAAGGACATGGCCCCATGTTCAATACGCCGTACGTGACGTTGGTCTTGCCGCGTTCGCCTGTGCGGAAATCGCTGGACCAATCGGCGGCGCCGGTGTTCGGTGTGAATTCCTGATGAGTCAGCCTCACGACCTCGCGCGTCTTCACGTTGACCTTGTAGATATCGGCGCCCAGCTGTGGGTTGCCTCCGGGATACGCGGTCTTTAGCGTCGGCAGCATCGAGTAGAAGATCCACTGTCCGTCAAGCGAGACCATCGGATCGGCAACCGCTCCATCGCCCGCTTCGACCAGCACGTCCTCACTGCCGTCCGGATGCAGCAGCATCAAATCCGAACCCGGCTCCATCTTCGTCGGACTAACAATTTCGGCCCACCGCGTATTTGTCTTGTCACCCTTGCGGGGCGCGCGAACATAAACGATGTCGTAGTCGTACTTGACTGAAGTGTCGCTTGCGATACGAGGCACGTCCATGCGAATCGGATCGGGATACAAGCGAGGATTGTCAGCAGCGTGGACAGTCGCAACGGAGAAGAGAACGACAACATGCAGCAGAAGCCGTAGTGCCGCCAATCCACGTCGAAAACTCTTGCGTTCGACGGCACTCGCACAAAGCGTTACATCGTTCATGTCCGACTCCGATTTTTTCGGCGCGCCCAATGCGCGGGCAAACACATCTGTTACGTACGCCCTATCTTCATTCTCAACCGTAAACCGCCTCCGACGATGATACCAACCGTTCCGCAAGTCTCAACAATTCCGCCAACAAATCGGGAAGTCGCTCGCCGCACTCTTCGGCTTGTAGGTATCCAGAGTCGCAGCGGAGGGGTAAATATTCGCCAAGTCGACTCACGAAATGGTAGAGTGACGTATACAGCGGTTGGCGCACCTCACCACGACAACTTTGCTCGCCATACATGCAATCGGCAGTTTCCTGTGTTTGCTGATCACGTATCAAACTTGCAGCCGAGCGAACCGTGGCCACAGCCCATGAACTCCCAACAATATCGACTCCGGCTGAACTCGACGCGGTTCAGTTCGGGATGAAGTCACTCTTCTTGCTGACGCTCTTGTGTGCTGCCGGTATCGCGCTCGTCAAACAGCTGGACATGATCGGCGCGGTGATCATCTTCGTTGCGGCTGGCGGCGGCACCATCATCATGCATTGTCTTCCAGAATTCCGGGTACGTCGTTTCTGGTTTCACGCGCTATGGGGAATTCTACTTCCGATATGCTGCCTCGTTACCGACCCGCTGATGGTGTTCCGCAACTTTGAACTCAGCGACGGCACGCTGTCTCCTTATTCCTTCGGATGCTACTCGTTCATCTCATGGCAAATGCTGATGCTATGTGTCAGTTGGTTCCTGAAGCCGTCGCAGCCCCTTCTGAATTCCTTTGTCTCCGGCAATCTCTTTGCGGGCACATTGTTTGCCGCACTCATTGGACTCATCTTGGTGATTCCCGCATTCGTGTTCTCGTTCTTCTTGCTCATGGGCTCGCCCGGGTTTACGCCCTTGTTGACGATGCTGGTGTTTTTCGACGGCAGTCAACAATGTTGGGAGAACGGCTCGACGGCCGGAGAAACACCTAGGCTCAGACTCGCAGCGTTGGGCTGCATGTTCTCAGTTGCCATTGGCCTCGCCGCCTACGAAGTCTGGTCGCTATAGGTGCCTGAGATCCTGGCAGCCACGTGATCTAGTGGCTGTGGTTTGACCAAGGTCAGCCGCCATAGAAGTGAAAAACGCCCGCGGAAATGCGGGATTCGCCCATTATCGAGGGCGCCAGTGCAACTTCGATCACTGACGAGCCGCCGGCCGCCGATAATCTCAGTTGCGGCCTTTTTTGGCGACATTTAAAATAAATGCCTCGTTTCAAGCATCTATCTACTAATCCCTCGCAATTTCCGCTCCCAAATTCGACCTCCCGGTCCCCTACCGCTACCATCTTCCTTGGCTTCGGCTTCTCTCCCTTGGCGACTCTCCTCGGCAGCGGAGCGTGTTGCACCAACAAGTTGATTGCTGGCAGGACGTATGTGTCTTGCCAGAGTGAAATAGAGCAGACATTTAACCGTATAACTCGCTGAAGGATCGATCATGCTCAACCGCAGAACTATGCTTCAAGGAATGGCGGCTGGCGTCGGCGCCGCATGTGGCGCGTCGCTCGTCCCCAAACGACTCGAGGCATCAACGGCCAGTAGCACGACGCCCAAACGGATTGTCTTCTTCATGCAGAATCAGGGCTTCGATCCGAAGACCTGCATTCCGAACGGGATGAGCAGCAGCGGCTCGCTGGCCAAGGTCAAACTTCCCGAGCCGATCGAGGCACTCGAGCCGTACAAAGAACGACTGCACATTATCAATGGCCTGCATGGCACGCACACGAGTCCCTCGCACAGCGCATTCTTCGGCGCGCTCGGCGGATATCGTGGTGGCGACGGCGTTCCGCCCAGTGCATCGACGATCGATTACGAACTGAGCAAGGTGCTTCCGCAGACGCTTCTGCCTCATCTGTGCATCGGCATGGACTCGATCGAGAACATGACGACCAAGCCGACGATCGCGACCCTGTCGGCCAGCAGCGCCGGTCAGCCGATCTTCATGTACTCGAATCCGAATCACCTTTACCAGATGCTTTACGGCGGCATCTCGACGGGCGACATTCGACGTCAACACGAAGCGCGATCGAATGTGTTGAATCAAATCGAGAAGTTGGCGGCTACGAAAGGGCAGTCGCTACCGAAAACGGACAACCAACGATACGGGCAGTACGTTCAAGGATTCAAGGACGTCAACGGTCTCCGCGATCGACTCGACACGGTTGCCGATCACTTGCGAAAGTTTGCGCCGAAGGTGGACGAGCGATACACGAAGCCGAAGTTTGAAACTGACTGGCACGACGCGCTGCTCGACCTAGGCATCTCGGCGCTCACCTCAGGCATCACGAACACGCTGACCATCGGTTCGGGCCGCGGCGAGATCTTCGGCGCTTGGAAAGGACTGGGCGTTGAGCAACAGGGCCACAACCTTGGCCACATGAAGCAGCCCGAGAATCCGATCTGGATCAAGATCCGGCAGTACAACAGTCGCATGCTTTTGAGAATCATGGAAGCGCTCGACAACGTGCCCGAAGGCAGCGGCACGATGATGGACCACACGCTGATCGTTTACACCAGCAACAACGCGGACAAGCAGCACACCAATGGTGCCAATTGGCCCGTCATGCTGCTTGGCAACTTCGACGGCGCGTTCAAGACCGGTTGCTTCACGCAGATGGACGGCAAGCGGCCGCTCAACGCGTTGTACACGACGCTGCTGCAGGCCGCGGGCGTCTCCTGCGAGCGATTCAACATGACTGAAAAGCAGGCCAAAAAGTTGGACTCCGGCAACGGCCCTCTCAAGGATTTGTTGGTATGAGCAAGGCCCGATGTGTTTTGGCGTTAGTCCTATCCTGCGGCCTGTTGTCAGTAGCAAACGGCGAAACTTACACGCCGGGTCAGGGAGTCAGCAAAAATTTCACTGGCTTCGCCAAAGAGTTTATTGCTAACCACTGCTTGGATTGTCATGGCGGCACGGATCCGGAAGGCAACTTGTCCCTTCATGATTTGGGACCCGTCGACGATCTCAACGCCGGTACATGGCGAAGCATATGGGCTCAAGTCACTCTAAGGGAAATGCCGCCCAGCGACATGACTCAGCCGAAGGCCGTCGAACGCCTGAAGTTTTCCGATGGGATCGTCGGTCAGCTTACACGAGTCATGCAAGACAAAGGCGGTTTCCGCGCGCTTGTCGACGCGAACAAAGGCAACTTCGTCGACCACGAACTGCTATTCGGACCGCTCCCGAAAGGCATCAAACTCACGCCAACCTCCTCCCCTGCTCGCATCTGGCGAGTGACCCCTCAGGAACACATCACGCGACTGAATGAGTTGATCAACACTGAACCGGCGTTCAATCCAGACAAGCCGGGCCTGCGCACTCGGGGCGATGTCGTTCCCACCAACCACGGCGGCGAGCTCAAACTCTATTTCGGCGCCGATCGCATTATCAAGTGGCAAGGCGGAACTGTGGCCTACGCCACCGCGGTCAAGAGCGTGCCGGCCGTCCTGTCGTCTGCGAGAAATCACGGACTCGAGAACTACCCCGAGCTGTACACGGTCAACAGCGCCGAAGCGACTCAAATAATGGGTGTTGCCGAGGACATCATTCGCTACATGGCTTATGGCCCGCTTAGCATCGCCAAGCCGTATCAAATTACGGACGATCCCGGTTCCATCGCGGACAAGATGAAGGGCGATATTCGCGGCCTGCCAACCAGCCTGGTGTACAGCACGAAAGTCACACGTGAGTTGACGCCGGTCTATGACCTTATGAAAGAAGAGGGAGTCACTGACGAGCGATTGCGTTCGGCGGTCGACTATCTGTTCGAGGCTTTGACATTCCGTCAGCCGAGCAAGAGAGAGTCGGACGAGTATCTTGCGATCGTCAAGCAGTCTGTCGAGAAACTCGGTAAGGAAGACGGCGCAATCCTCGGTCTCTCGTCCATCTTCCTCGACCGCGACGCGCTCTTCCGACCTGAACTTGTCTCGAGCGGCAAGCCAGATCGCCACGGGCGAGTCATGCTGCGGGATTGGGAACTGGGCCTCGCCGTCAATCACGCTCTGCGATATATCAAGCCGGACGACGCGTTGCGAAAGGCAATTGTTGCAGGACGAATGCGGACCAAGGCCGACGTCAAACGAGAAGTCGAACGCATGTTGGCCGACGACTCTGTCCGCAAGCCGCGCGTCCTGCGATTCTTCCGAGACTATTTTGACTACGACCTGGGCGGGTACATCTGCAAGGATTCGAAAGCGCTCGCAGAAACAGGCGCGAGCACGAGAGGACAGTCCTACTACCGCGCCATGTTTGACGCCACGGCGAGCACTGATCGCCTGATCGAACTCATCCTGGAAGAAGATAAGGATGTGCTCAAGCAGTTGCTGACGACGGACAAGGTCGTGGCCACAAAAGCCGACAACGTCTATTTCGGCACGAAGCGATCTAAGGAAGAGAGAGCGGCGTCAGTCGCTGCGGCCAAAAGAGAGGCGGCCGAGTTGGCGAAGAAGGAAGCGGCGGAACGCGAGGCATGGTTGAAAGCGAACCCGGGAAAGAAGCCGCCGAAGGTCAAGAAGAAACGAAATCGAGCCAAGAACGTCAATCACAACGTCTCGCCGGCGGATTTGAGGGGTCCGAAAGTCTATGCTCGCGTCAGTCGGCGCAGCTTTGGCAACGGCTCGATGAAACCGGATCGCTTTCTGGCCAAAGCGCCCGAAGGACAACGGATGGGCATTCTGACTCATCCGAGTTGGCTCGTGTCGCATTCGGACGCCATGGACAACCACGCCATCCTTCGCGGGAAGTGGATTCGCGAACGACTGCTCGGCGGCGGCATTCCCGATGTCCCGATTACCGTCGACGCGATGCTCCCAGACGAACCGCACAACACCTTGCGCGAACGCATGCGAGTTACCAAGGAAAACTACTGCTGGACCTGTCACCAGAAGATGGATCCGCTCGGGCTGCCATTTGAGATGTACAACCACGCCGGTCTGTTTCGGAAAACGGAACTCGACAAACCGGTCGACACTAGCGGCGAGATCATTAATTCCGGCGACCCTTCGCTTGACGGCAAAGTTGATAACGCTCTCGAGATGATTCAGAAGCTCGCGGAAAGCAAACGGGCCGAACAAGTCTTTGTCCGGCACGCATTCCGATTCTGGATGGGTCGCAACGAGACAGTCAACGACGGGCCGGTCCTTCAAGAAGCATATCGCGCTTACAAAGATGGCGGCGGCAGCATGAAAGCGCTGATCGTCTCACTGCTCACCTCAGACGCGTTCCTCTATCGCACAAAAAACACGCCCGCGTTGGCGGAAGCGAACTGAGGCGAGCGCCTTGGCGCCAATATCGTGGTAGCTTCGCTCGCCAAGCGAGCATGGAATTACTTCTTCGCGCGTCGGCTGCGTTTGGGATTTTCTCGACCGCCGAAGTATTTGTCGCGAATCCACTTGGGCTGCCAGACGTCGAGGACTCGCTCGGCGTTGTCGTATTGCGGCTCCTTCGGCTCTGGATTTTCGATCGTTAGCGGGTTCGGGTCACCCAGCCGTTTTCGCCAGGAGCTCATTAGTCCCTGCATGCGGTCGACGTCCGCCTCGTGTGCTGGGTCATTGGCGAGGTTGTTCATTTCGTGAGGATCGGCTGACAAGTCGAACAGCAGTTTGTGATTGATTCGCGGGTAGACATGCAGCTTCCATTTGCCGTCTCGCACTGCGCGTTGCGTGTTCTGAAATGGAAGGAACAGAGATGAGCGGACGCTTGCGGCTTTGCCGTTCATGATCGGCGCGAGACTAAGCGAGTCGACGCCGCCGGGTCTTTCGAGCTCGGCCAAGTCGCAGATCGTTGCATAGAGATCGTGGATGTAGGTTAGCGAATCGTTCGACTCGCCTTTAGGAACGCCAGGACCTCGTAGGATCAGCGGGCATCGCATGCTCTGCTCATAGATGTTCTGCTTGCCGAGCAGCCCATGGCTCCCCATCGCCAAGCCATGGTCCGCTGTGTAGATGACAATGGTGTTGTCTGCGTGCGGGCTTGTCTTAAGCGCCTTGAGGACTCGTCCGACCTGTTCATCGAGATGAGTCACTAGCCCGTAGTACTCGCAGAGCTGATCGCTGATAACTTCCTTTGTTCTGGGCCACGGCGCGAGGCTTTCGTCTCGTCCCGACGTGGCTTGAGGACCGTTTCTAAACGGGTGCTTAGGCAGATAATTCGGCGGGAGCGGCGGGCGATCGTTGTAATACACCTCTCGATACTTCTGCGGCGGATTGCGCGGATCGTGCGGTGCCATGAACGCCACGTAGAGGAAAAACGGCTGATCGTCTTCGGCTGTCTGAATGAACTTCACGGCCTCATTAGCGAAGACCGTGCTGGAGAACCCGCCGGCATCTCGCTTCGGACTGAGTTCGCCGTTCGCCAGATCCTGCACCGTAAAGTCGGCGTGGTTCGCCATGCCACCCATGTAAACCGAGCGACCATTCTTGAACGACTTGTCGAGAGTCCGGCGCCCGTTGTGCCACTTGCCAATGATGAACGAGTTGTAATTCCCTTTGTCCGTGAGCAGCGACGGCAACGTGGTCGCATCGCCCCAGTTGGTCGCTGGTTTATTCGACGGGAGGTTCATCCAGTGCCGACCAGTCATAAGCATCGACCGGCTGGCGACACAAACCGCGCCGCTGAATGATCCGGCACAGTAGTTCCGTCGGAAGCTAAATCCCTCTTTAGCAAGTTGGTCGAGGTTGGGCGTCCGAATGTGCCGATTGCCGTGAGCACCGATCGTGTCGGCTCTCTGATCGTCGGCGAACAGAAAGACAATGTTGGGACGGCCATTGCGCTCTGCGGAATTCGAGATTCCAGTAAGTGATGCGAGCAGCGACAGGGCCAATATGAAAGGTCTCAACATTGTATGGCTAGTCCTAATGTTCTCGGTGGCGCGGTTCACGGAAATCCAGTCGTGGCTGTAACGAACTTGGCGTCTCTGCGACGGAACGAACTACGGAGGTTACTTGATCTTTTTTTGGAGAGGCTCGTCGACGATAAACGCTTCTGGGAAGTCGGCTGCTTTCACTCCATTGCGATTCCTCAGGCGCTTGTTTTGCTGCCGCCCTCGAGGAGGATTCAATGGAATCGACATGCCACCCAGTTCGTCCATCATTGCGTAAAGACGACCCTGCATCTGTCTCCTCGTCTGCTCGAAGGCAGGATTGTGGATCAAGTTGTTCTGCTCCGCCGGATCGGCCTTAATGTCAAACAACTCGTCCGAGTCCCAGACTCCGTAGTAGGTCGTGAATTTGTATTTGTCGCCTCGAAGCGAAAAATGGGTCGGAGTGTGCGGGTAGTTCTGCTCCCAGTAATAGACGTAAAGAAAGCAGTCCCGCCAAGGAATCGACCGACCTTGGGCCAGCGGAAGGAAACTGCTCCCATCCATGTGCGGCGGCGTCTGCAGTCCCATCGCTTCGAGCACGGTGGGTGCGATATCAATGTTGGCGACGACTTGCTCCAAGACTGTGCCGCCTTTGATGATCGACGGGCACTGCATGAGCATCGGAACTCGGCTCGAAGTTTCATACGCAACGCGTTTGTCAATCAAGCCGTGTTCGCCGAACATGTAGCCGTTGTCGCCCATATAAATTACGAGCGTGTCATCGTAGACGCCCATCTTCTTCAACTGGTCCATCACCGCGCCGATGCTGTCGTCGACCGAGCGAAGAGCCTCGCAGTAGCTTTTGTAGAACGTCTCGACGCTATGTCCCGAGTGCAGTGGGAAGTCCATGCCGTGCCAGCTGTTGCGTTGGTCGAGCAACCACCGAGGCCGGTTGAGAAGATTCTTGCTATGCAATTTGCTTGACGCCGGAAGCTCAAACGGATACTCCGTCAGCGTGCCCTTGTATTTGGGCTCAGGTGTAAACGGACCATGCACGGCTTTGTGAGAGAGATAGAGGAAGAAGGGCTTTTCCCGATCGGTCTGATCCTCAAGAAACTCGATGGCGCGACGCGTTAAGAGCGACGTGATGTAGCCGTCCTGCGGGACTCGCTTGCCGTTATCATTAATTGTGTACCGATCGTTCGGCGGATAGTACTTCCCTTGCCCTTTGAAGCTGACCCAGTAGTCAAAGCCAGGTCGAGGCTCATCGCTGGACGACCCCATGTGCCACTTGCCGATGAATCCGGTCATGTATCCAGCCTTCTGCAGATACTGCGGAAAGAAGAGAGTGCCCTTGGGCACGGGACGCTGGTTGTCGATCACTCGGTGGCGAAACGTGTACAACCCTGTCAAGATCGACGCGCGGCTCGGCGAGCAAAGCGAAGTAGTGACGAATGCGTTCTTGAGGTGCATACCATTCTTGGCCATCGCATCCATATGCGGAGTCTTCGCAAACGCGTGCCCCATAAAACTCATCGCATCGTAGCGATGATCATCCGAAAGAATGAAGACCACGTTGCGAGGCTTGGCACCCTCGATCTCGTTCAACACAATCGACTGCGGAACCGGAACAACCTCCGCCGCAGCTGGAGCAGCCAGCGCCACAACAACTGCGAAGGCGACGGACGACATCGTGATTTTTTTCATCAGCAAAACTCGTTGGAATGGTGTGGCGAAACGTCGCGGCGAACGAGCATTGGGCATTGCGACACTATTGCAAGCGTTCGCTCATCTTGTTGATCCTGTGAATCCTGTCCAGAACCTGTCGTAGTTTAGACAGGATTGAGATGATTTTCAGGATGAAGGAGGCGACACGTGTTGGCGTACTTGCTCGCTTGGTGAAGGTGAATTGTCGCTGCTGTTCCACAAAAGCCGATTCGAAAATCACCCTCGACATGCCAACGGCTGAGGCCATAATCGGATAATATACAGGCTAATTGGAGTTAAGGCGGATGCCGCAGTATGTACGGATAAAAAGACGTGATGAAAGACTCCCGACCATTCGTGATTCTCTTGGCGGCCGTTCTAGCGGCTAGCTCCCTAAGCCTCTCGGCGCGCGCTGACGAGCCGAAGGCGAAGCAAGTTGAATTCTTCGAAAAAGAAGTGCGGCCGCTTTTGGCGAAGCACTGTTATCAGTGCCACGGTGCCAACGCCAAGCGTGTTGAGGCGAAGCTCTTGCTCGACAGCCGAAAGGCTCAGCTGCGCGGCGGCGATTCCGGCGCAGCCATCGTCCCTGGGAAATCGGACGAGAGTCTGCTGATCGACGCGGTGCGATATGAGTCGTTGGAGATGCCTCCCAAGGGCAAGTTGCCTGAGCGAGAGATTGCGAAACTCGTTCGCTGGATCGACATGGGCGCGCCTTGGCCAAAGGAAGCGGTGCCGGCCACAGTCGCGGACCAAAATAAATTCGACTTGCAGAAGCGGATTGAGGAGTTCTGGATTTGGCAACCGGTCGCCGGCGAAACTCCGCCCGCGGTCAAAGATACTTCATGGCCTCGCAATGACATTGACCGACACATACTGGCGAAGATTGAAAAGGCGGGACTGAAGCCTTCAAGCGACGCCGATCGAACGGCGCTCCTGCGTCGACTCTATTTTGACCTGAACGGACTGCCTCCAACCCCGGACGAAGTGAAAGCGTTTATCGCCGACGACGACGCGGGAGCTATCGAGCGAGTCGTTGATCGGCTTCTCGATTCGCCTCATTTTGGAGAACGCTGGGGGCGGTATTGGCTCGACCTCGTGCGCTATGCCGAGTCGCGTGGGCACGAATTTGATAACGACACGCCGAACAGCTTTCAATATCGCGACTATGTGATTCGCGCCTTGAATGCGGACGTGCCCTACGACCAATTCGTTCGAGAACATATCGCAGGCGACTTGCTACAGAAGCCGAGACTTCATCCAACTCGCAAGTTTAACGAATCCGTGCTGGGCACCGGCTTCTGGTTTCTAGGAGAATGGGTGCACTCGCCTGTCGATATCCGCAAGGACGAATCGGACCGCTTTGACAATATGCTCGACGTGATGTCGAAGACGTTTCTCGGCGTCACAGTTGCCTGCGCCAGGTGTCACGATCACAAGTTCGACGCAATCTCGACGGCCGACTATTACTCGTTGTCCGGATTCTTGCAGAGCAGCGATTATCGACAGGTTCGTTTTGAGTCGATGGAGCAGAACCGTCGCGTTGCGGAACAGCTTGCACGCGTCGACGCGAAATACCAGCGACTGATTGCGGAGCTGCTCGACAGGCAGGGCATCCGGCCGCCGACTCAGACTAGCAACGTTGATGACTCGGCCATTGTCGTTGATTTCGGAAACATGCCGCGGCGCCAGTTTCGTCAGGATGGATTCATCTTCGGCCGTACGCCTCGGCGTGAAGGTCGAGCGTACTTGAATGATGGTTCGATCCCAACCGTCAGTGTCGCTCGGTTTGGCGCGGCGGTCAGCGATTCAATCTGGTCTGGTCTGCAGTCCATAACCGAAGGGCAAGTTAGAAATAGCAGCGCGCTAGCCAAGCTGCCGAAAAGCGGTCGGACTCTTCGCTCACCAACCTTTGAGCTGAAGGATGGCAAAGTTCACTGTCTCGTCGATGGCGCCGGACATGTCGTCGCCTGTGTCGATTCCCATCGACTCATCGCCGGGCCGCTTCACGGTCAGACAATCAGACCGATCAAGGCCGGCCAGCGGTGGGTCTCGCTCGACCTGACTCGCTACATCGGCCATCGCCTCCATCTTGAGTTTGTTCCGGCGGCGAATAGTCCGTTGTCGGTCCGCATGGTGACGCAGGGACTCGACGCCAAAGCAATTGCGGATCTCGACCGGCGTCTGACCGAGTCCGACCAGCAATTCGAGCAGTACGCCCAAGCCGCGGAAGCGATCCTGAACGGCGGCGGAGAAATTGAAGAGCGTGTGTTTGCTGACTTTGAATCTGGGACATACGACGACTGGTCCACGACGGGCGACGCCTTCGGAAAGATCCCGCAGACGCTCGAGACGATCGCCGACTACCAAGGCCGCATCAATGGTCGCGGGAAGTACTTCGTCAATTCCCACAATATTCGACCCGGTGGAGATGTTCGTCGCGGCGACAGCTTGACGGGAACGCTGACATCCTCCGAGTTCATGATCGAATTCGACGCGATTGAGTTCCTCGCTGGTGGCGGAGCTCATAAAGGGGCAACGTGCGTCAATCTGATTGTTGATGGCAAGGTCGTGCGGACCGCAACAGGTCGAAGCAATAATCAAATGTCGATCAACACGTGGGATGTTCGCGCCCTTGCCGGAAAGAAGGCAAAGATTCAAGTTGTTGATAATCACAAAACGGGCTGGGGCAACATCGGCATCGATCACATTGTCTTTCAAAAGGCGGTCTCGGGAACGATCGGCAATTCAGCAGCGAGCGGTCTCGTTAAGGCGTGGCGGCAAGAGCGAGAGCAGCTCGGCGGTCAGATCGTCCGCAAGTCGCGAGTCGCCTTGGCCATGCTGGACGGCACGGGAGAAGACGATCGCGTGTTGATTCGCGGCGACTCGGGCAAGCCCGGCAAAATCGAACCGCGCCATTTCCTGACGGCGATCTCCGGTGACGCGCCAATGCCGATCCAATCCGGTAGCGGTCGCTTGAAACTGGCTCAGCAGATCAACGATCCAGCAAATCCGCTCACGTCGCGAGTGATAGCCAATCGAATTTGGCACCATCTGATGGGTCGAGGAATCGTGCCGACTGTCGACGACTTTGGTTACCTCGGGCAGCGGCCATCTCATCCAGAATTGCTCGATCACTTGGCAACTCAGTTCCTTGCCCGCGGCCGCAGCATCAAACGCATGATCAAGTACATCGTGATGTCTAGGACATATCAGACATCGAGTCATGCCGAACAGCAGGCGGTTAAGGCGGACCCGAAGAACATGCTCTGGCATCACCGACCGCCACGGCGTCTGCAAGGCGAGGCGATTCGCGATTCACTGTTAGCGTTGTCGGGTCGGCTAGATCGCACAGCGTTTGGGCCGCCGGTCCCGATCCACTTGACGACGTTCATGGATGGTCGCGGCCGGCCGGGGAAGAGCGGACCGCTGGATGGGGATGGCCGGCGCTCCATTTACATTGCCGTGCGACGGAATTTCATATCGCCGTTTATGCTTACCTTCGATACGCCAGTGCCGTTTAGCTCGATGGGTCGTCGCAATGTCTCCAATGTGCCGGCTCAGGCGCTGATCCTGCTGAACGACCCGCTCGTCGCGGAACTGTCGGCGAAGTGGGGCGAGCGAGCTGTTGCGAGCGTGCCCAATTCGGGCGCGGAGACTGTCGCCCAGCGAATCAAATGGCTGTACCTGTCTGGGTTCGGGCGAACACCGACGAAGGATGAGAGCGAGGCGGCGACGCGTTTCATCGAGTCGCAAGCCACGAAATCAGGAATCACCACGGACGACCCAAGCGTCTGGGCGAAGCTTGCCCATGTGCTGGTGAACACCAAGGAGTTTATTTTTCTCCGCTAACGAACGATGCGAATTAGCCACCGCCCCATTTTGAGCGACGTTAAGGAGTCGCCGCGAATGCGGCTCACGACGCACAACAAGACGAGATCACGATGAACCGGTACCCTTGCGAGCGACTTCAACCCAAGCCGACTACTCGACGCGAAATGCTGGCGAAGTGCGCGAGTGGATTCGGCGCGCTCGCACTCGCAGCGCTTCATAACGATCCATCGTTTGCCGGCGGCGATACGAACTCGGCATCGGGTCCTGGTTCCGCTGGTCACGGACCCCATCACAAAGTTCGAGCGAAGAACGTTATCTTCCTCTACATGGACGGAGGCCCGTCGCAAGTCGACACGTTCGATCCCAAGGCGATGCTCACGAAGCATGACGGCAAGGACCCGAGTCAGCTCTTCGATGTTGAGCCGACTCAATTCAATAACAACGGTAAAGTCCTCGCGAGTCCTTGGAAGTTCAAGCAGTACGGCGAATCCGGCATCCCGGTCAGCGAGTTGTTTCCTTATGTCGGCGAGCGCGTCGATGACATGGCCGTGGTGCGTTCGATGACGTCGGGTTTTCCCGAACATACTTTCGCCAATTATTTCTTGCATACCGGAAGCGCGTTGCAGGGACGGCCCAGCATGGGTGCCTGGGTGAACTATGGATTGGGAAGCGAGTGCCAAAACCTACCGGGCTTTGTTTGTCTCAACGGCGGTTTGATTCCGCCGGGCGGGCTCGACTGTTTCGGCAGCGGGTTCTTGCCAGCCAGTTTTCAGGGGTCGGTCTTTAAACCGTCTGGGTCAGGCGTCGCGAACATTACGCCGAGGGAAGCGAGTCTTCAGGAACAGCGCGAGAAGCTCGATCTGATCAGCCAACTCGACGCGATGGCGCCGAAACAGTTCGGCAAGCACGACAGTCTGGAGTCCGCCGTACGGAATTATGAACTCGCCTACGCCATGCAGATGGCCGTGCCGGAGGTCATGTCACTGGCGGATGAACCCGCGCATCTCCAGAAGATGTACGGCATCGAGTCCGACTACGCACCGACGAAGATCTATGCCGCCCAATGCTTGATCGCGCGACGCATGATTGAGCAGGGTGTTCGATTTATTGAGTTGACTTGCCCACGAGTTGGCGGCGATCGCTGGGACCAGCATTCGAATTTGAAAGCGGGACACGAGAACAACGCGCGAGCCGTTGATCAGCCAATCGCCGCGTTACTGAAGGATCTCAGGCAACGCGGATTGCTCGACGACACGTTGGTGGTTTGGGCTGGCGAGTTCGGACGGACGCCTTTCGCTCAGGGAAAGAACGGCCGCGACCACAATCAGTTCGGCTTCACCGTTTGGCTCGCCGGCGGAGGAGTCAAGCCGGGAACGATATACGGCGCCACGGACGAGTGGGGATACAAGGCAGTCGAGGACCGCGCCGAGATGCACGACTTGCACGCAACCATGTTGCACCTCATGGGTGTCGACCACACCCGGTCAACATTCCGATTCAGCGGTCGCGACATGCGACTCACCGACGTGCACGGCCACGTCATACACGACATCGTCAGCTGACATCGATAATCGCCGCCGCCAACACGCCGTCAGGGCCTTCTGGCGATTCTAGCCGCCGCCTAACATTCGTGGCTGGGGCTTCTAGCTTTTGCGCACACTAGCGCTGAAAAGCAAAAGTGAGAAGGATCCGGCGAGCCATTGGCGGAAGGTGAATCGCTTGCGCGTGCCCCCTCTCCCACGAATCGTCCGCGCTTTACATGCCCCATTTTGCTGAGGCATGTTTGCGGATGATTCGTGGGAGAGGGTTGGGGTGAGGGCTTTTTTCGACTCGCGCTATGGCCCTAGCTCTGTCTATTAACCCCCTACTGAAGCAAAGATTGCGGCGCCCGTCACGAATAAAATGGTTTCGCCGAGAAACTCGGCGTGACCGGCAGGGGTATACGCCGTATGCTTCTTCCTGTCGCCATTCCGACGGCTATTCCATTTACTCCGTGAGTAGGATTAATCGCGTGAAGCTCAGTGTCAACGGTCTTTCGAAGACGTACTCCAACGGCGTGCAGGCGTTAAAGCAAGTGTCGCTGACGATTCCGATGGGAATGTACGGTCTGCTCGGTCCCAATGGAGCGGGCAAGTCAACTTTCATGCGAATCCTCGCGACGCTGCAGCAAGCGGATGAAGGCACTGCGACGCTGGGCGATTTGAACATGTTGGCGGAGCCGCATGAGGTTCGAAAAATCCTCGGCTACTTGCCGCAGGAATTTGGCGTGTATCCTCGCACCTCCGCCGAGCGCATGCTCAATCACCTGGCCATTCTCAAAGGCATCTCGAACAGCGGGGAGCGGCGGGAATTGGTTTCGGCGATGTTGCATCGAGTAAATCTGTACGAACACCGACGAAAGCATTTGACCGGGTACTCGGGCGGCATGCGGCAACGCTTCGGCATCGCTCAAGCTCTGCTGGGGAACCCGAAATTGCTGATCGTCGACGAACCGACGGCGGGTTTGGATCCTGGCGAGCGAAATCGTTTTTACAACTTGCTGGCCGAAATCGGCGAGCAAACGATCGTGATCCTCTCGACGCACATCGTTCAAGATGTCAAAGAACTTTGCACGAGCATGGCCATCATTCACAACGGAGAATTGCTCTACGACGGCACGCCGGATGACGCCGAGAACACGCTCTCCGGAAAAATATGGGCCAAATCGATCGCCAAATCCGAGTTAGGCGAATACCAGGATCGATACCAGGTAATTTCGACCAAGCTCGTCGCAGGTCGGCCATTGATTCATGCGTTTAGTCCTGATTCGCCTGAAGAAGGCTTTGAGTCGGTTGCTCCGGATCTGGAGGATGTCTTCTTCTCGAAAATCCACTCGGTGGTCTAAACGAACATGTACAGCACTATCCTAAAATTCGAGCTCGGGTATTGGTTTCGCGGTTGGATGGTGTTCATCTTCACCGCCATCATCGCCCTGCTCTTCTTCGGCGCGAGCGCCAGCGAAAACGTTCGAATCGGCGGTGATGTCGAAAACACGAATCACAACGCCCCTTACGTCATTCAAACGTATTTCGCAATTTCGTCCATTCTCACTTTGCTGATGACGACCGCCTTCGCCAGCGCCGCGGCCACGCGAGACTTCACCTACGATACGAACCAAATCGTATTCTCAACTCCGCTGCGAAAATGGCCTTATCTACTCGGTCGATTCACAGGATCCTCAATCGCTGCGCTCACACCCATGTTGGGTGTTTCGATTGGACTGCTGATTGCCTCGATCATGCCGTGGAACGAACCGGAGCGTTGGGGACCGAATGAATTGGCGCCGCACATCATGGGGCTGCTGATCTTTGCCATCCCCAATACGCTGTTGGCCGCCGCGATTATTTTTTCCATCGCCGCTCTAACACGAAGCAGCACGTTCGCATTTATCTCGGCGATTGGTTTGCTGATCGGATACGGGTTCGCCGAGAATCTGATTGCGAATCTCGACAATGAACAGCTGGCGATGCTGATCGACCCGTTGGGCGTGCGGCCGTTCCAACGGATGACTCGCTATTGGACGATTGCGGAACGAAATACGGTCACGATGAGCCTGACTGGGTTGCTTCTCGCCAACCGGTTGATCTGGCTCGGAGCCGGCGCCGCGGTCTTCGGCGGTTGCGCCATGATGTTTTCCTTCGCGGAGCGGGCGAGTTGGTGGAAACGACGTCGAGCGACTCAGGCCGAACAGCCGGCACCACTACGATTTACCCAATCAGAAATGCCGCGAGTTCAAATCTCGTCCGCCGGCGCCAAAGCGGGCGGTTTGATCCGCGCACAGTTTTGGATCGACCTTCGTGAGACAGTGCTCAGCCGAGTCTTCTTGATCTTGGTTGCGGTTTCCATCATCAACTTGACCGCGATTCTGCTTACCGGCGCGACCGAAGGCTACGGCAACAACTCGCTCCCGGTGACTTATAGCGTCATCGATTCAATTCGAGGCGGCACGCTCCTGTTTCTTATCGCGATCGTCACGTTTTACAGCGGCGTCCTCGTCTGGAAGGAGCGTGAGTCCAAACTGGATGAAGTTTATGACGCGATGCCCTACCCAACTTGGACCACGTATGTCTCCAAACTGTTGGTCATGCTTTCGATAATATTCGGGCTGCAGTTTGTCTCGATCGGTGCCGGCGTGATGTATCAGGCATCGCAAGGTTTTGCGAGGTTCCAATTGGGGCTCTACGCGGCCGAGTTGCTAATGATCGATGCGCTGAGCTTGGGATTTCTCGTCGTGTTGGCGATGCTTTGCCACATTCTTTCGCCTAGTAAATATGTCGGCTACTTTTCCTTCATCGTCATCCTGATCGTCAATGCGTTCGTCTGGTTCATGCTCGACTGGTCGACTCTGCTGGTCCAATACGGGGACCTGCCCAGCCATGTCTATTCCGACTTCTTTGGATTCCAACCATTCATCGAGAGCATGGTCTGGTTTGCCGCATATTGGTTGATGGCCGCATTTATGCTCGGCATCGTGTCTGTGCTGATGTGGCAGCGAGGTAAGGAGACGCGGTTTCGGCAACGATTCATTTCGGGCCGGCATCGCTGGACGCGCCCGCTGGCGATAGCCACGTCGGTCGCAGCGTTTGCCATGCTCGGGTTTGGAAGTTGGATCTACTACAACACGCAAGTGCTCAATACGCTGCTGTCGAGTGAAACCCAAAAGGACGGGCAGTCCGAGTACGAAAAGACGTATCGCCAATATCTCGGCTTGACCCAACCGCGTGTGACGAAGGTTGATTATGAGATCGACTTGTTTCCCGATCGTCGAGCAATGACGTTTCGCGGACGACAGACGATTGAAAACAAAGAGCGTGAGCCGATCAAGCAAATTCACTTCGTACTGGCGCAGAATTTCGAGACGGAAATCGACCTGCCCAATTCGAAACTGACGACCGACGATTCGGACTTGCACTACCAGATCTATGACCTCGACACGCCGATGGAGCCCGGCGAAACACGAGAGATGCAATTCACGGTCAAGCATGAAACGAAGGGATTTGAGCAAGGCGTCCGCGTCATGCAGATCATGCCCAACGGTACTTTCTTCAACAACATGATTGCTCCTCAAATCGGGTATCAACCCAATGGTGAGCTTACGGTCCGTTCCGATCGGCGCAAGCGAGGGTTAGGCGAGCCGAATCGGATGGCCAAGCTTGAGGATGATTGCGCGACGCATTGCGCCAATACTTACATCAGCAACAACTCGGATTGGGTCGACGTCGAAACGGTGATCAGCACGAGCGCCGATCAGATCGCGATCGCACCGGGCTCATTGATAGACGAATGGGAAAGCGACGGGCGGCGATTCTTCCGATATCGACTCGACCAACCGTCGCTCAACTTCTATTCATTCATGTCCGCGCGGTACGAAGTCGCCAGAGAGAAATTCGGTGAAATTGACATCGAGGTGTACTATCATCCCGAGCACAAATGGAACGTGCAAAAGATGATCGACTCGATGCGCAAATCGCTCGACTACTACACGAAGAACTTTGGGCCGTACCGACATAAGCAAGCGAGGATCATTGAGTTTCCGCGTTACGCGACCTTCGCCCAAGCATTCCCTGGCACGATGCCCTATTCCGAAGGCATCGGTTTTGTCGCCGACCTGGAGAGCGAAGACGCGATCGACATGGTGTACTACGTCGTCGCCCATGAAATGGCGCACCAATGGTGGGCTCATCAAGTCATCGGAGCTCGCATGGAAGGCGCAACGCTTCTGTCCGAAACGCTGGCCCAATATTCGGCGCTGATGGTGATGGAGCACGAATATGGTCGCGACATGATGCACAAATTCTTGCGATATGAAATGGATAGCTACCTGCGTTCGCGCGGAGGCGACGCTCTCAAGGAGGAGCCGTTGACGACCGTCGATCCTTCGCAGGGGTATGTGCATTATCGCAAAGGTAGCGTTGTTCTCTACTTCTTGAAGGAAATGATTGGTGAGGAGGGAGTCAACGCCGCGTTGCGAGAGATCGTCATCGAATTCGGATACAAGGGTCCGCCCTACCCGACGTCTCTGCACTTGCTTTCGGCGTTGCGAAAACAGACTCCAATCGACAAGCAATATCTGCTTAATGATCTGTTTGAGAAGATCACACTGTTCGACAATCGAGTGGTCGAAGCCAACTATCGTGACAACGGCGAGGGACGCTACGAAGTAACGATCACCTTCGAAACCAAGAAACTCGTCGCCAACTCCGATGGCCGGGAAACCGAGATCGAGATGTTGGATTTTGTCGAGGTCGGCGCCTTCGCCAAGCCGGAAAAAGGCCGCAAGTTTGGCAAGACTTTGCATCGCGAACGTCTGCAATTGAAAGCGGGCGAACATACCCACACGTTCGTCGTCGACGAAGCGCCTCATGAAGCGGGAGTCGACCCGTTTGCGCTGTTGATCGACCGCGTCGCGGATGACAACCTGAAAAAGGTGACGGAGAAGACCGGCGCAGAATAGGAATTGGCGAGTTGGCCGAGAAGGCTTGCTCATCAGCCAAGCGCGGGAGAGCGTCAAGGAAAGAAACGACGGGCGATCAGCCGTTATCTCGCCCCCGTCGGCACCGCCGTATCTATCCTGTTTGACAATCAACTCGTCGTCCGGGATAACGACACGTCGACCTTCACCCTGGAAACGGGCGTCTGGAATCCTTGCGACGACTTCTTTGCTCGGCGTTTCCATGTGATTTGGATCGGATTTTCCTGGTCGCACGACGGTCATGCGGGCTCTCGCGAAACGTGTATCACCGAGTTGGCTATGAGCGAAATGCGAGACGACAATTGCCGGGTCTCCGGCGGCTTGTTGTTTGAGACGCGACGTTTGCCCGCGGAACGGCGTGCACGCCCAACGGACCTCCAAGTAATGTCTAGGCGTCAAATATCCGCCGCGCTCTTGACCGCGTACTTAGTCTGCGCGTGTAGCCACGCTCCAAAATCGGTCGCAGCGGACGACACGGGGACCGACCCAAAGGGCGTCGAGTTCTTTGAACGCCAGATCGCACCGATCCTCAAACGCCGTTGTTACGAATGTCATAGCCATGAATCAGGCAAGGCGAAGGGCGGGCTTGTGCTCGACTCCCGTCGCGGCTGGGAAAAAGGAGGGAGCGAGGGCGCAGCGATCGTGCCTGGCAAGCCAAAGGAGAGTCTCCTGATCGACGCGATTCGGTACGGGAGCTACGAGATGCCACCGAAAACGAAGCTGCCGAAACGTGAAATTGAATTGTTAGAAAAATGGGTGGCGATAGGGGCGCCCGACCCTCGCGTATCTAAGGTGCCGTCAATCGATCCCAAACGACTTTGGGCGCTGCAGCCGATCAAGAACCACTCGCCCGCCATAGTCGACGATAAACGTTGGCCGCGAGATGATCTCGACGCATTCATTTTGGCCGGACTTGAGAAGCAAGGGCTCCGACCGGCTGACGACGCGGATCGCTACATGCTGCTTCGACGAGTGACGTTTGACCTTACCGGCCTGCCGCCGACCGTCGAGGAAATCGACGAGTTCATGAACGATGAATCCGAGCTCGCGTACGAACGAGTTGTCGATCGGCTGCTTAAGTCGCCCGGCTTTGGAGATAACTGGGGCAGGCACTGGTTCGACCTGTCATGTTACGCGGACCTCGCTGACGTGACCGGCAACATGCTGATTCGCGATGCGTGGCGGTATCGCGACTATGTGATTGCGTCGTTCAATTCCGACAAGCCGCTCGATCGTTTTGTGCATGAGCAGATTGCCGGCGATTTGTTGCCATTCGACAACGTACCGCAGCAGCGGGAGCAGATCATCGCAACCGGCTATCTGGCGATTGGCCCTTGGGTGCTGCAGAATTATATCAAGGGTCAACTCGCCGCCGATGTCGTCGACCACCAGATCGACCGCATAGGACGCACATTTCTCGGCCAGACAATTTCGTGCGCAAGGTGTCACGACCACAAATTTGATCCGATCCCGACACGAGACTATTACGCTTTGGCGGGCATCTTTCACAGTACGCGCACCACAAGCTACGACGGCCCCGGCGTTTGGAGCGTTATCAACGAAACGACGCTTCCCATCGCGAGCGGTACGTCGCAGGAAGTGGCTCGCCGCAAGAAGACGCTAAAGCAATTGCGTGAACGTCGACAGGCAATCCAGACAAAACTTGCGACGCTGCTCTTGAAGATTCCAGGTGGTACGGACGCCAATGTTCTAACATTGAAAGAGCCAATTGCGGCCAACGTGAAGGGTCAGCAATACAAACTTCGATTCCTGGCCGGGCCGAGCGTCTGGGCCGGTGGGTCGCAAGCGACGACCGCCTGCGACGGTTTGCGAATCGACTTAGTTCGCAACGACGGCAGCGTGCTTGCCGGGTTCGTCCACAACCCAGGCCCATGGTCAGGAAAGCTAGATGCACAAAAACTGAAAGCCGCCGACTATTCCTTCACAGGCGACGGTCGAGGCGAGATTCAAATCCGCCTTACCAGCGCCTCGCCGGGCAACGGAAAATTTGGAGGAGCGATCAATAATTTGACGATTCGCGATGGCGAGAGCACGGTTTTCTCAGAAGATTTTGACTCCTTGATTCCAGGCCCAATCGAAGGATCGCAGGCGGACACAAAGTTGCGGGTTCTCGCGAAGGCTCGCGTTCCCGGCTGGCTGGGCGGTGGAATCAATCACTCGCACGCGGTCGATTTGGGTAATGGCGATTACGCTGTTCAGTTTTTCGGAGGCGGAACGAAGGGACTCGAGCAAGCCAAGCCGAAGACCCAATCGGAAAAAGAAGCGTACGCGCAAGCGAAGCAACTGAATTTGCAACTGGATGATGTGATCGCGACAATCGCGAAGACGGAACAAGAGAACGCTCCGCAACACGCTCTGGCTGTACGAGACACGGACAAGCCTTCCGACAGCCCGATCTTCCAGCGTGGCGACTTTCAGTCTCTTGGCGACGTCGTCCCGCGCGGATTCGTCGATGCGATCCTGGTCTCGCAGCGTTTTGACATTCCGAAGGGAACAAGCGGGCGTTTGCAACTCGCGCACTGGCTAACGGCCCCCGATAACCCACTCACTTCACGCGTGCTCGTCAATCGCGTTTGGCGCCATCTGTTTGGCGAGGGATTGGTCCGCACCGTCGATTATTTCGGCGTGCACGGCGAAACGCCAAGCCATCCGGAGCTGCTCGACTTCCTCGCTGTCCGCATGCGCGAAATCGACAACTGGTCTCTCAAGAAGACCGTTCGCCATATGGTTCTGTCGCACACGTATCAAATGGCATCGACATACAACGCGAGCGCAGCAAAACTCGACCCCGAAAACCGATTGCTTTGGCGAATGCCGCGGCGGCGACTGACCGCAGAGTCCATTCGCGACGCCATACTCTCGGCGAGCGGACAACTCGATCCTCGGCGCGGCAGACCGTCGCTCGGGCTCGAATTGAAGGGCAATATCAACGGCTTGGGCGGAGACGTGAACCCGGCGACGTGGGCCGGCAAGATTCCGGACTACATCATGCGCCGTCGCTCCGTCTATCTGCCCTTTAAGCGCGAACGTCCGCTGGGCGAGCTGGAGATACTCAGCGTCTTCGATTTCCCACACCCCAGCGACATCACCGGCGCGCGGCCCAACACAACCGTCGCAACGCAAGCTCTGTTCCTGCTAAACGCGCCGTTCGTAAAACAACAAGCCACAAAGCTTGCGGAACGGTTGAAGCAAGATGAGCCCGACGACGAGCGAGATCGCATTAACCGGCTTTACCTCCTTACGCTAGGTCGCCCCGCAACGTCACCTGAAACAGAGACAGCACTGACGTTTCTGACGCAGTGCGCGGAGGAGCTCAAAGGAGATCGAGCCACAGCGTGGACGCAACTTTGCCATGCCGTGCTCGGCTCAAACAGTTTTCTATTTCGTGAATAATCGCATTCGTTTAACCCGATGCCGCAGGCGAGGCCGCTGTAGAAAAATGAAGACAGCGCAAACAGAATTTGCCATCCCGACACGGCGAACCTTTCTTCGCGCTGCGAGCGGCGGGTTTGGTTCGCTCGTGCTGAACGCAATGCTTCAACAATCGTACGCCGCGACGCCTAGCAAGAATCCGTCAGCCGATGCATCGCCGCTGTCCGTGAAGCAGCCGCATTTCCCAGCCAAGGCGAAACGCATCATCTTCCTGTTCATGTCGGGAGGTCCTTCGCAAATGGATCTCTACGACTTCAAACCTCGCCTCGCAAAAGGATCGGGCAAGCCACTGCCCTACAAATTGCCCGAGACCGAAGCGACGGTCGGACTGGATAACACGCGCCTGCTCGGACCGGTAGCAGGATTCAAGCAACAGGGTGAGTGCGGTCTCTTGATGAGCGACCTGTTGCCTCATACGGCCCGACACGCCGACGACCTTTGTGTTCTTCGAGCCGTGCAAGCGGACAGCCCCAACCATCCCGTGGCGATTCGGCAACTTCACACCGGCAATCTGTTCGACACCGTTCCGTCGATGGGCTCTTGGCTATCGTACGGCTTAGGCACTGAAAATCAACGATTGCCATCCTATATCACGATTTTGCCCCAAGAGGGTGAACGCAATTTTGGTAGTGCGTTTCTGCCGGCCATTCATCAAGGCACTGCCATCCAACATGTGGGATCGTCGCCCAACAAGGCCCCTATTCGCCACTTGACGGATTCTTCGCTTCCAAAAGCAGTCCAGCGTCGACGCATCGATTTGATTCAGACCATGAATCGTCGGCAGCTCGAACGCCTCAAATCGGACCAACAAATGGAGGGCGTGATCGAGTCATTCGAGCTCGCGTTCCGCATGCAAACCGAGACGCCGAAGCTAGTCGATTTTTCGGAAGAATCGAAAGCAACACTCGCACTCTACGGCATCGGCGACAAGCAGACCGAGTCGTTTGGGCGCCAGTGTTTGTTGGCCCGTCGTTTTGCCGAGGCGGGCGTGCGATTCGTGCAAGTGTCGCTCGGCGGCTGGGACCATCACAACAAGATTGCCACTGGACTCCCCGAACGCTGTGCGGTCTCCGACAAACCGGTCGCCGGCTTGCTTTCCGATCTGAAGGCGCGAGGGCTTTTGGAAGACACGCTCTTGTTGTGGGGCGGCGAATTTGGCCGCACTCCACACGCCCAAAACGGCGACGGCCGCGAGCACAACCACCATGGTTTCACGATGTGGATGGCGGGAGGCGGCGCTAAAGGCGGCATCGCTCACGGCGTCACGGACGATTTTGGCTACTACGGCGTCGATGGCCAGGTTCACATGAACGACCTCCACGCTACCATGCTTCACTTGATGGGACTCGACCACGAGCGTCTCACTTTCGAGCACCACGGACGCCCCTTCCGGCTGACCGATGTGGCGGGCAAAGTTGTGAAGGAGATAATCGCCTGAGGCGAATGACAGCAAAGCCTTTTTGAGCGACAATCGTCATTCTTTCTTCGGCATCGCTGGACGCAGAAACTAAGCCCGCTAGTGCTAGTCGGATCCGCATAGAAGAGCGAACAAAAAAACGGGAACCGCGCCATGAAGAATCTCTCGAAACGTCTAAGTTGGTCTCTGTGCATCCTGCTCAGCCTGCTCTCGCTAGCCGGTTCGGCGTTTTCACGCGAGCCGATCCCGTTACGCGCCGGCCCGGTAACAGCCCTCTTCGATGCAGACAACGTCTTCTTACGCTACGTCCGAGTGGGGCCGCATGAAGTATTGCGAGGCGTCAACGCGCCGATCCGCAACGAAAACTGGGCGACGATCGCCCCGACGGTCTCGAAACTCAAGGTCAAGAACCGAGGCGACAGTTTTGAGGTAACTTTCGACGTGACGTGCCGCAAAGCGGACATCGATTTTCGCTGGACAGGGACGATCACTGGGAGCGACAAGGGAGTGATTGAGTTTACGTTTGACGGTGAAGCTCATTCCAGCTTCAAGCGGAACCGAATCGGTTTTTGCGTGCTTCATGGGCCGTCCGCCGCCGGTCGCCAGTGGTTGCTCGAGACAGTTGATGGCAAGAAATCGAAAGGGCAATTCCCTAAGTTTATCTCACCACATCAACCAGCTACAAATTTGCGTGCCATCACGCATGAAGTCTCGAAAGGCATCCGAGCTCGCGTCGACTTTGAGGGCGAAGTCTTCGAGATGGAAGACCAGCGGAACTGGACGGACGCTTCGTTTAAGACTTACTGCACGCCACTGGAGATCCCCTATCCGGTGGACGTAGCTGAGGGCGCGAAGATACGTCAAAAAATCAGAATCAGCATCGACGACGAACGAGCGGGTCGAGTTGTTTCCCAAGCAGACCGTACCGTGCTTTCAATAGGGAAACGCGAAACCAAACTACCTCTGCTTGGCGTACAAGTGTCGAGCGAATTCGAGCAACTCACAAGCGAGCAACTGACACGACTCAAAGCCTTAAAACTCGACCACCTTCGCGTTAACCTTGCTCTATCCGACGATTCGTTCGTCAATGACTTGCGACGGGCAACAAGCCAAGCCAACGCGCTTGGCGTGTCGCTGCAGATTGTGCTCGGCCTAGGCGACTCACCGGCATTCTCAAAACTAGTCTCCGAGGTCAAACGCATTCAGCCGCCTGTTTCATTTTGGCTTGTTCGTGGCGGCGACCCGGATCACTTGCGATCGACGCGAGAACATCTTGGGCCAATTGGCGGCGAAGCAGAAATCGGCGTGACTCGCGTGACCAACTTTGTGGACCTAAATCGGTCTCGCCCGGACAACTCAGCGAGCGAGGCAATTGGTTTCGCTATTAATCCGCAAATCCACGCCTTCGACAATGCGTCGATGGTCGAAACGTTGCCGATCCACGCAAACGCCGTCAACAGCGCTCGTCAGTTTGCCGGTCGCAGGCCATTGGTCATTGGGCCAATTACCCTGGCGCCGCAACTGCTTGACGGAGTCGATCAGCCTGGCGGACCGCCGCAAGGAGGGCCTCTGCCAACGTATGTTGACCAGCGACAAGTCCATCCGTTTGCGGCGGTTTGGACGCTGGGCAGTTTGAAGTACTTGGCCGACTCCGGTGCGCATTCCGCCACATTCTTTGAGACTATCGGCTGGAAGGGAATCATGGATGCTGACGATCTTTCCTCGCGTCCAAAGGCTTTTCGATCCCGACCGCGCGCCCTGTTTCCTGTCTACCATTTTCTACATGAAATCGGTGAATTCAAAGGAGGAACTGTCCGCGGCGTTCACACTTCGGACAATCTTTCAGCAGTCGGCCTTGCGTTAAAAAAGCAAAATCGAACGCGAATCCTTGTCGGCAATTTGACGGGCCGATCCCAGACCGTGACGCTGCGCGGAATCAGCGGCCGACCAATCACCGTGCAAATCCTCGGCGCCAAGACGACTCGCCGCGTTCCCGAATTGACTATCGATCTCCCGCCGTACGGCATTGCGAGAATTGATCGGGTGGTCGATTGATGAACCCCGCGTCGTTACTCGCGTTTCGATTGTTCGGCGGTTCGCCACTCGACAGCGTAATCATCTTCGCCGACGCCTGGATCGTTGACTGGACAGCCTATTTCGGTCCGGCCTTGTCAGGCTGCTTCATCGGCCTCGCACTGGCGGCAACAATCCGGAAAGGACCGCTGCGACAGTTGGCTTTCACGATTTGGATCGCCACCGGTGTCGTCGTGGGGATGGCGTTTCATGACTCGTTCATTACCTTTCCTCCGTGGTTTTTCGGGCTTGCCAAGCAAGAAATGAGCATCGTGTTCATCCCGGTCTTGCAAGTCATCATGTTCGCAATGGGAACGACGCTCAGTGTCAGCGACTTCACACGCGTCTTCAAAATGCCGACGGGCGTTCTCATCGGGCTGGCGTGCCAATTCACTATCATGCCCCTGATTGGGTTCGGACTCGCTCACGCCTTCGGACTGCCGCCTGCCATCGCCGCTGGGTTGGTGCTCGTGGGCTGCTCGCCCAGCGGGCTGGCTTCGAACGTGATGGCGTTTATCGCGAAAGCCAATGTCGCAATGTCCGTCACGATGACCGCGTTCTCGACGTTGCTCGCACCCCTCCTCACGCCCTTGCTCATGAAATTGCTCGCAGGCGAGATGGTCGAGATCGACGTACCAGGAATGATGTGGAGCATGACGAAAATCGTGCTGCTCCCAGTCCTGGCCGGCTTGATCTTTCATCATCTCATCTATCACCGACTCAAGTGGCTCGACCGCGTGATGCCAATCGTTTCGATGGTCGGCATCTTGATCATGACTGTCCTGACGGTCGCGATAGGACGCGACAAACTCTTGCAAGTCGGCCCGCTGTTGATTCTCGCCTGCCTGATTCACAGCTCCGCCGGTTTCACGCTCGGCTATTTCGTTTGCCGAATGCTCGGGAAAGACAAACTCACCTGCCGGACGATCGCACTCGAGGTTGGTTTACAGAACTCTGGAATGGCGGCTGGGCTCGCCAAATCACTTGGCAAGGTCGCCACACTCGGCCTTGTGCCGATCGTCTTTGGCCCCGTCATGAACATTATTGCGTCGGTACTCGCCAATGTCTGGAGCGCGCACCCTGTCGAGTCGACTGGGAAAATCAATAAGAAACGAACCGAACTAGAGGTAAGTACTGGATGAAGACCCAGGCACTGAAGCGCTTTCGAGAAAAGCTTGCGACGAATGACCCCGTCTACGGCCTCTGGGTGACGCTTGAATCGGCGAGCGTCACGGAGATGGCCGTCGCAATTGGAATGGATTGGGTGGTGATCGATGCTGAGCACGGCTACTTGGACTGGAAAGAGATCAACGAACATATCCGAGCGGGTTTGCGGAGCGATACAGTCGTACTCGTCCGACTGGTCGAACGCAGCACGTCGCTTTGCAAACGGGCGCTCGATATTGGAGCCGATGGCGTCGTCATCCCGTGGGTCGAATCTGTCGACGAACTTGAAGAAGCCATCCGCGACTGCCGCTATCCGCCCGAAGGCCGACGGGGCATCGGAGGCGAGCGAGCAACGGCATGGGGGCAGTGTCTTGCCGAACACACAGAAGAAGCGAACGAACACGTCTTGGTCGTGCCGTTGATTGAAAGCGTTGAGGCAATCCCAAATGTTCCGGCGATGTGCGAAGTGGATGGGACAGACGTCTTCTTCTTTGGCCCTGCCGATTTTTCGGCGACGGCTGGTTATCGAGGGCAATGGGAAGGACCGGGCGTCGCCGAGCAGATCCTGCAATTGAAGGACTCCATTCGCGCCGCCAGTAAGCACTGCGGCCTGATGACGACGAGTATCGAGAATCTTGTCGCGCGGCGCGAGCAGGGATTTCGAATGATGGGCGTGGGTTCTGACAGCGGACTGTTGCTGAGATCAATGCACCAGGCGCTACAATCCGTTGAACGCGACCGCATGCCCGCACCAAGTCTTGATCCGGCGGATGGACGTGACGTGGGCACGACTGGCAACAACGACAGTCGCTCTTAACCAACAAGACCAACGCCTCGCTCCTGTTGGCCGAGGCTACCTCAACGTAGCCTATGGGCAACGCCCTTATAGATTACCCCTGCGTCTTCGGCTTTGTGCAGCCAGGCTCAGTGGTGGTCTTTCATGGGCCTTGAACTGGGACTGGCTGGAACACAAGGCCGCGTCGCGAATCATGCTGCTTTGATAACAAGCAGTGGAGCGTCACGGATTTCCGCCCATGCCGCATTGACGGCTAATCCTAGACTTCCGGACGCTCCACCTTCTTCGTCCTCGACGGATCACTCAGATGTTGCGACGACAAGCGCACACTATAAGGTTTCCGCACGGACGAGGATTGCTTGCTTTTCTATTCTCAGTTTTGCAAGGGTCGCTATGAAAAACAATCCAGAAGACAGGAAACCGGGCCTCTTTATCGGAATCGAATCATAAGGTGCCGCGCGGCTTCGACACTGGATTAGGATGCGAGCGACGACGTGCTTGACGGCTATTCGTGCATGTTCCGTCGCGTGGATCCGTCGGCGTACCGCGACTATTTTGGCTACGCTCGCTGGTACTACGAAGGTGACGAGTTTCCGATGCTTCAGTGCGTCTGGCCAGATGGCGCCCACCGATTTCCCTGGGACTCTGGTTTCCATTCCGAATTGCTCCAGTCACAACTTGTGTTTGCCGGCAAATCGGCTTGGCCTTTTCAGGATGCGAAAAACACGGCGGTGATTACGACACGGCAGGTGATTGAGGACGATCATCCCATCCTCTTGGTGTCGCATGATGAGGACGGAGACTGGCAGTTTCTGTGTGGGACAACGGACGAACCCGATGATGGCCGTTTGGTTAGCTTGAGTTTTGTCGTCGAACAGTTCGCATCCGTGACGGAACTCGCGGACTTGCCGACCGGCTGGCAGGCACATCGCGACACGCCAGAACAGCCCTGGCAGCGAGCGGAGCAAGACTAGCTTCGTGCACGTCCGATGCCGCTCCCGCGACGCACCCGGCGTGTGAGGGTCTGTGAGGCCAAATCGCGCCACTCTTGCGGCGCGAAACGCGACACTTGCGAAAGGCGACGGACGATATTCTTGCCGCGGGTGCATCACAGCAGGTATGATCGGAACCGAGCATGAATCACCGGAGCGTTGCCGAATGTTGCGAATCCTCGGAACTCGAAAGAAGTTGTGCGACGGTTTTGATCGCCGCGACTTTCTACAAGTAGGTTCGCTGGCGGCAATGGGGCTGACGTCCGCAGACATGCTTCGCAAGCAAGCGAGCGGCGCCCCGGCTGACGGCGCGTTTGGAAAAGCGAAGTCCTGCATTTTGCTTTTCCCCTACGGCTCACCCTCCTCCCATGAGACGTTTGATCCCAAGCCGGGGATGCCGGAGATACAGGGCGAGTTGAAAGATGCTGCGAGCGTTGTTCCAGGTCTAAGGATCTGTGAACGCCTGCCCCGAGTAGCTCAAGTGATGGACAAAGTTACGGTCGTCCGGTCGATGACTCATCCGTATCCGGTGCACGGTTTGGCCTATGCGGTGACCGGTTTACCGACTTACACTCCCGCGCTTGAGGCGCGTGCTCGAGACAGCAGGCATTGGCCGTTCATCGGATCGATCGTCGATTATCTCGGCCGCCAGAATTCTTCGCCGTCGCCGATACCCGCAAATATTGGACTGCCCTGGGTCGTAAACTCGAAGACGGACAACCCCGAGGTCAATGCCGGACCTTGGGCCGCATTCCTCGGCGCCGAATACGATCCTCTTTGGACGGACTTCGATGGCGACGGGCTGCGCGTCGCGCCCAAGAACACCGTCGCCCAGACCAAGCGATTCAAAAACCCGTTTGGCGGCACAACGCCCGATGGCCGGTTTCGGTTTTCCGACGCCGCCGAACTGCCGGCTGACATTTCAGTCGAACGACTGCGTATGAGACGTTCGATCCTTGCGCAGTTCGATCAACAGCGACGCATGGCCGACCACTTTGCCAATGTTCAGTCGCTGGAGAATCAGCGTGAACTTGCCATCTCGCTACTGACGTCGAGCCGAGTGCGCAGGGCGCTCGACATCGGCGTCGAACCGCGACGGTTGCGAGAACGATACGGGATGACGCTGTTTGGCCAAGGATGTTTGGCTGCACGCCGCTTGATCGAAGCGGGAGGCAAATTCGTCTCGGTGTTTTGGGATTGTTTCGGGCAATTCGCCAACGGAGCATGGGATACCCATCAGTATCATTATCCTCGCATGAAGGAATTGTTGCTCCCCGCCATGGACCTGGCCTACTCGTCGCTGCTAACCGACCTCGATGAACGGGGGCTATTGGACGAGACGCTGGTGATCTGGATGAGCGAACATGGGCGCACGCCTCAGATCAATTCGAAACCGGGCGGCGGCCGCGAACATTGGTCGAGAGCCTATTCAGTCGCGCTGGCGGGCGGCGGTATCGCGCGAGGCAAGATCGTTGGTCAAACCACGCCGGACGGAGGCGACGTGATGGACAATCCCGTGTCGCCCAAAGACATTCTCGCCACCGCCTACTACTTGCTTGGAATCGATCCACATACGACGGTGAACGATCGGCAGAATCGCCCCCACGCGATCGCGGGCGACGGCAAAGTGCGCACAGAACTGTTCGCGTGACCTAGCCAACGAACTTCTATTTGAGGACGCTCTTTCAATGCAGCCAAGCGATGTACGTCGACCCGTGATGATGGCTATCGTGATCGGATTTCTCGTCAACTCAACGCTTGCCGACGCGGCTGAGGAGTTTCTCGTCGAGGAAGGCCGAGTGCGAGCGCATATCGTGATCGCTGACGATCCGCCTCGGACTACACGACTCGCCGCACGCGAATTGCAAACGTACATCAAAAAAATCGCCGGCGTGAAACTGACTATTGGGTCGACACCGAGCGACGACGTGCCAGTTCAAATCTACGTTGGAGAGAGCCTGCACGCGAAGAAGCTTGGGGTCACAGCATCCGGTTTGAGTCATGGCGCGTACCGAATCGTCTCTGGTGAAGATTGGCTCGCGCTCATCGGTGACGATACGAATTTTAGTCCTATCGAGCCATGGCCGCGCGGTTACAACGACATTCGCAGTGGAAAAATGCAAGCGGCCTGGGACAAGATTACTGGTCGACAATGGGGCTATATGCACAGCCAACTCCACAAGCACTATTCCGGTCCAAACTCGCTGTTTGGAACGGCCAACGAGAGAAAGACCGACGAGAACGGAGACGTTCATGTCTGGACCTACGATGAACGAGGGTCCTTCAATGCGGTGTGCGGCTTCCTTCGGGAACTCGGCGTGCGTTGGTACATGCCGGGCGACGTTGGCGAAGTGGTTCCCCGAACGAAGAGCGTCCGCCTTCCCAAGATCGACCGCACCGTCCGCCCCGACTTTCCCATGCGGATACTCAATTTTCGTTCGGCCGTTTATGGGCGAGACGTAATGATGTGGGGTTTTCGCCTCGGTGTGCGGCAACCCTACGGGCGGCAGGCGGCGCACGGATTGCATGGCATGACCGACAACGAGCGAACTCTAAAGAACCATCCCGATTGGTTCGCGCTTTACGGAGGAAAACGCCACAATCATCTCAACATTCGAAACAACCAGTTGTGCTACTCGAACAACGAACTGTTTCGCGAAGCGGTCGAGTTTGCTCGCGTCCAATTGGACCATTTCAAAATGGACGTCGTGTCGATCATGCCGCCGGATGGCTACACGGCCATCTGCCAATGTGAAAAATGCGAGGGCAAGGAATCACCGGAGCTGGGCGCTCGCGGAATGCTGTCCAATTATGTCTGGGACTTCGTGAACCGAGTTGCCAAAGAGGTCGGCAAGACTCATCCCGGCAAGAGGATTTCCAACTGCGCCTATGGCATCTATACGGAACCACCGTCGAACATCGACGAGCTAGAGCCAAACGTCCAAGTCATCATTGTTGGGGGACGACGCCCCACCTCAGCAGACCGCGCCGACCTGCGTCGACTTCGGGCCGCATGGCGAAAGAAGACGAACAACCCAGTCGAGATCTTTGAGAACTACCCATTTACGGGACGCGGCTTTTATTTGCCAGCTTACAACCCAACGGTATTGGGTGAGAGCATCAACGAAACCAAAGGGCAATCCCGCGGCGAAGACATATGGATCACGATGGACTTTAGCGAGGACGCAGTTGGCTACAACCATTTTCTTCTCTACTTCACAGCACGGATGTACTGGGGCGGGAAAGAACGAGACAGTGGCCGAATGTTCGACGAATACGTCGAGAAGTTCTACGGGCCCGCGGCGACGGAGATGGCCAAATTTTTTGCGCATTGCGAGCGACACTGGCGTTCGATGGAACGAGACAGTGACAAGGCGGCGCACGCTCTCGAGTTGTTTGCGGCGGCGAAAGCTCGAGTTAATTCCGACAGCAATCCCGACGCTCAGACGGTTTACACGAAACGCGTCGAACTGATCGACAATTATCTCAATGGATTACGCAACAAAGCCAAACAGCTCGCGCAAAAACGAGGGCCCGTTCCGAAACTACGACTGGTCAGCGGAGCATCGCAACGCGGCCAAATTGTCGTCGACGGAAAACTCGACGACCGCCCATGGATCGAAATTCCAACGGCATCTGTTGGACGTTTGCGTGAGCTGCAAACGGGCCGGCTACCAACGTATGGCACGCGGTTTATGTGTGAGTGGATTGGCAACAATCTGTACTTCGGCATCCGTTGTGATGAATCCGTCGCGCCAGACTCCGGCTTACCTGCAAACAGTCGCATCGACGTTGAAAAGGACAAGCGCCAACCCCTGCTGAATATCGCAACTCGAAAGGACGGCGATCAAGCCATATGGTACGGCGATGTCGTCGAACTCGAGATCGCCACCGACTCGCACAGCTACTACCAACTCGCCATCAACCCGGCAGGCGCGCTCGTCGACCTCGATCGTGGAGCGCCGCGCAACCAGTGGTTTAACTGGTCATCCAAAGCCGAGGTCGCGACGCACATCGGCGATGACCATTGGTCCGTTGAGGTGCGAATTCCGATCACTCAGGACGCAAACGACCCATTGCATCAAGTCGTCGGACGCAAACCGACTCGGAGTTTGCCGTGGTTTGTCAATGTTTGCCGCCAGCGAATTCGCGACAACGCGTCAGAGCACTCGGCGTTTTCTCCGACGGGTGAGTCAGGTTTTCACAACCCAATGAAGTTCGCTCACTTCTACGCGGGAAACTCGCACAAGTTCTCGGCGGACTCGACCGTTGTCGATTTTGTCATCAGCAGCCGCGCTGCCTCCGATTTGGCTCGTCAGCGCAAATGGAGCGACGCGGTCGCAGCTTACCTCGAATTGAACAACGCGGCGAAGATCACCGACCTTCAGAAGTCCATTGCATTACAACAGGCCGCCGACTGCGCTATTCGGCTGAAAGACTTTGAACAGGCGTCCAAGTTAACCGAGAGGATTCCGATCGACTCGGTCGCCAAGACCACGCACATGCAAATTCTCGGCGCACAGAGCCAGTGGGCCGAAATCGTTCGGCTGCATGGCGAAGAGAAAATCACGCAGTGGCCGTTTTGGCAAATTGGCGAGGGCGCTCTGGCTCGCGGCAAGGCTTACTACTTCACGAAGAACGGAGCCAAAGCTGACTTGGATTTCAAGACCGCATTACAATACACGCCCGACAAACGGATTCGGCTCAGTATCTTGACGACGATGGCCCACAATCGCGAGTCGAACCTGGGCGACCAGCTGGGCGCCCTGCCCCTCTATTTGAAGAATATCGAAAACAAGAAGAACATTGGCGGCGCGGACGAGTTTCGTTCGCTCGATCGCGCGGCGGCAATTCTGGCTGAGCACGGCAAGTTTGACAAAGCGCTTGCGATGTTCGCTGCTGTCAACTTTGAAAAGCAGCGAGGATTTTGGCTGCACGAAATGCGGCTCGCCAAGGCCAACACGTTATTGGAGGCAGGACGAAAGGGCGAGGCTGCCAAGTTATATCGACAAGTCATTGAGAACGAATCCGCATCGAGCGCGCAGCGCAAACGAGCAACGGGAGCACTCCAAGATGATTAGCAGACAACACAACGCTCCACTCATTGTCCTCGAAGCCGCAATATTCGCGGCGATGGTCGTCGGCTGGTCCGATAAGGCGATCACCGAAGACGCGGCGTTCGCCGTTCGAACCAACCTGCGAGCTGGCTCGGCCAAAGTCGATATCACTCCGCAAGACGTGCGCGAATTTGAAGTCACCGGACATCGTCGCAAGGTGACTGGCGTGCGCGATCCGCTGAGAGCCGGCGTCTTGATCCTATCCGACGGTGAAACAAAAGCCGCCATCGTCACTCTCGACACGATCAACGTATGGAACGAGCTGTTGCCTGTGGCTCGAAGGCGAATTGAGCAAGAATCGAGCGTGCCGGCAGGCAATATCATGATCACCGCTTCCCACAACCACTCGGGGCCGAGCTTCACAAAGAATACAGACTGGAGTCGCGAACTGATTGAGAAGCTCGGCGAAGCTGCCAAGAAAGCGGCCGCGAGATTGCGGCCGGTGAGCGTCGGCTATGGCGTAGACAAAATTGGATTTGGAATAAACCGCCGAAAGGTAATCAATGGACGAGCTGTTGTGCGGCTAAACCCCGACGGACCGAATGACCCTCGCGTGAAGGTGTTGAGGTTCGACGACGGACGAAGCTTGACGCCGATGGCGGTCATGATGCACGCCGTGTGCCATCCCTGTTTCTTTACGTGGGGCGATAAGGGAACGCAGCCCTTTCCAAACGGTTACCCCAAAATGAGTGCGGACTTCCCTGGCGAAGCTCAGTCGTTCGTGGAGATGTGCTATGGAGGCAAAACGAATGCAATGTTCTTGCAAGGCTGCGCAGGCGACATCCGCCCGAACTTGCCCGGGTATCCATATCGCTGCGCGGACGAAGCAGACATCCAGTGGGCCGGACGCGACTTAGGCAGTGCCGTCGTCAGAACGCTTGCACGCAGCGTAACTCGCGAACAACTTCAAACACGCGCCGACTACTATCCAATTCGAGTGGCTAGCTCAGTAGTCTCTCTGCCTGGCAAGCAAAAGCGAATTGAAGCAGAGTTGATGGCCATGAAAATCGGGCCCTATTTGCTGCTCACCATGCCTGGCGAACCGATGGTCGAGTACGGATTGAAGCTTGAGAAGTCGATCGCGGACCGCGCAACTCCCATTGTCGTCGGCTACGCAAACGGGCACGTGGGCTACATCGCCACAACGGATGCGTATCGGGTCGGCGGCTATGAACCGAACACTTCAAAACTCGCGCCCGAAGCCGAGCCCATTATTCTCACCGAGTTGAGCCGCCTGGCTGATCGCGTGGTTGGCGACGTGTTCGAATCGTTCTCAAAACATCCTGGTGATGTCAAACGACGTGGCGAACTAGAAAAGCCGCGCAAAGCGGCCGGGAAGAACCCCGACGCCGGGAATGAGTAAGGCTAACTGCCAAAACAACTCATCGCGTCTGGGTGAGCGTCAATTAATGACGACGACGTCCGCATCCTTGATAGAACGGCAGAGTTCGCTAACGTCGGTGTTTAATGCGAAACCGCCGTCCGGGCTCGCGGTCACCGTCGACTCTAGATCAGCCAACTTCTGTCGAGCAGCTTCGGCTTGTGTTTCGGCGGTTGCTTCGGCCGTTACGCCAGCGGCGGCTGCTGTAAAGAATTCGCGTCGTTTCATTCTGCAGTCCTTGTGTGGCATGATGGAAAGATTCTACCGTCGAACCGAGAATCTGAGAACGGACATACGTCGAATAGGCTGCCGACTGAACCCTCGCCCCTATCTCATGTAGAATGAGCGTTGATAGGCGGCGCTTTATGAATAGCAACCTATGTCCCAACGAGTTCTTGGCGACATGACACGAGATCCGCTCGAACCGCGCGGAAGTTTTCTTGCAACCGAAAGGTTCAACTTCAATGACCTGCTTCAAACCCACAATCGTGATTCTCTCAATATGCCTCTGCACGCACGGCCTGGTCAGGGCAGGCGAACTTGACCCCAAACAGCACGAATGGCACTCGCGCTACAAGAAGCAAAAGAATGCGCCGAAGCCGGATGCGATGTTGCTCAACACGGATTCTGAACCGGATGTCTCCTCGGGTTTCAAACCGTTGTTCAACGGCAAGGACCTAACGGGATGGACTCCGAAGGGCGGCGATTGTAAGTTCGAAGTGAGAGACGGGTTGCTTGTCGGTAAAACGGTCGCCGGTTCAAACAGCACGTACCTCTCGACCAAGAGAGCCGACTTCTCTGACTTTATCTTTAGCTGTGACACGAAATGGGAAGTCGATTGCAACAGCGGCGTAATGTTTCGCGCGCAGTCCAAGCCGGGCAAGAAGGGCGCTGAGACCGTTTTCGGACCTCAGGCGGAAATGGAGGGCTTCTCGAAAGACCGCCATTGGTCCGGAGGTATCTACGGTCAAAGTTGCGGCGGCTTCTTCTATCCCTTGTGGCTCAAAGAACACAAAGCGGCTCGAGCCGCCGCAAAGAAAGGCGAATGGAACCGGTTGACCATCTACGCCAAAGGCAACGTGGTAAAGACCTGGATCAACGGCGTACCGGTAGCCCACTGGGTCGACGATGGATCGTACCCGTCCGGTTTCTTTGGGCTGCAAATCCATAAAGGAAACCAAGGCGTCGTGCTCTGGAGAAACCTTCGCGTCAAACAACTCGAGAAGTAAGCCAGGGGCGTGTTAAATGCCCCGCATGGTGTCTGCTCTCGTTACCCATTTCGTCATGGCAATCGGTTTTATGAATCACTTCTCAGCAGCGCGCGGCAAGCTGGCTTTTCTTCTTGTATTCGCGTTGGCCTCAATTCACAGCAGCGTGATGGCGCTCGCCGACAAGAAACCAAACGTGTTATTCATTCTGGCCGACGACCTCGGCTGGAGCGACACAACGCTCTTTGGCACGACGAAGTTTTACAAGACTCCGAACATCGAACGCCTCGCCAAGCGAGGCATGACGTTCTCTCGAGCGTATTCGTCGAGTCCGTTGTGCTCGCCAACGCGAGCGAGCGTTCTGACGGGTCTCAGTCCGGCGCGAACCGGGATCACGACACCCAGTTGTCATCTGCCGAGGGTGGTGCTGACGGCGGAAGCCAAGCCGACCGGTCCGCCCAACGCCAAAGCGACACTTCCGGTTTCGGTCTCGCGACTCGATCACCGTTATTACACGTTGGCCGAGATGTTTCACGACAACGGTTATGCGACGGGCCATTTCGGCAAATGGCATCTCGGACACGAACCCTACTCGCCGCCGGAGCATGGATTTGATGTCGACGTCCCACACCATCCTGGTCCAGGACCGGCTGGCAGCTACGTCGCGCCGTGGAAGTTCAAAGATTTTGATCACGACCCGGACATTCCGAATCAACACATCGAAGACCGGATGGCGACGGAAGCGGTCGCCTTCATGGAAAAGCACAAGGACGAGCCCTTCTTTTTGAACTACTGGATGTTCAGCGTTCACGCTCCATTTGACGCCAAGAAATCGCTGATCGAAAAATACCGACAATCCGTGAACGCGAGCGACCCGCAGCGCAGCCCGACCTACGCCGCGATGATCGAAAGCATGGATGATGCGATCGGCACGTTGCTCGACAAGCTCGATCGACTCGGGCTGGCCGACAAGACCATCGTCGTGTTCGCGTCCGACAACGGCGGCAACATGTACAACGAAGTGGACGGGACAACGGCCACCAGCAATGCACCGTTGAGGGGTGGTAAAGCGACGATGTACGAAGGCGGCTTGCGCGGGCCGGCGATCGTTGTTCAGCCCGGCGTGATCAAGGCGGAGTCGCGCAGCGATCAAGTCATTCAAAGCTGCGACTACTATCCTACTCTGCTTGAAATGCTGTCGATCAAAGCTCAGCCAGATCAGAAATTCGACGGAGTCAGCATCGTGCCTGCTCTGCAAGGCAAGACGTTGAAGCGTGACGCTATCTTCACTTACTTCCCTCACGCGCCAAACATCCCTGAGTGGCTTCCGCCATCGGTCAGTGTTCACTCGGGCGATTGGAAACTCATCCGAATTTTTCACGGCGGTGAGAACGGAAACCATCGCTACAAGCTATTCAATTTGCGAGATGATATTAGCGAGCAACACAACCTTGCGACGAAGATGCTCGCTCGAGTACGCGAACTCGACGGGCGAATCGAGCAATTCCTTCAGGGTACGAAGGCCGTACGCCCCCTGCTCAACCCAAACTTCGATGCGGCGAAATACAACGCCGAACTCGAGGGCAAGGCAAGACTCAAGACAAGCGGCCAGCGCCCAAAGCAGCGCACGAGCAAGAAGTCGCCGCGTCGAGCCAAGGCCGTTGCTGGCTGGCAACCAGGCGGCACGTGCACGCTATCGCTCGCAAGCAAATCGCTTGTCGTCACCAGCGATGGCGGCGACCCCCATTTGAGTTACTCGCTCCCGGAAACAGTCGCGAATCGGTCGCTTGTTCTGACGTTTACCATGTCATCAAATTCGAAGGGCGCCGGTCAAGTCTTCTGGCGCGAGCAAGGCGTCACGCCAGCGTTTATTCGCGATCGAAGCAAGAAATTTGCCGTCAAGCATGACGAGCAAGCGCACGAATACAGCGTTTCCTGGTCGCCAGAGAACGCGGTCTTGGCCATCCGGCTCGATCCGTCAACGGGTGCCGGCACGATTCGCATATCGAAAATGAAATTGACGACCGGCGACGGTCGCCTGATTCATCAATGGAGCTTCCCAGCAGTCAAGTCTTCGCGGCGTTAGAAAGAGAGCATGAACAAGACACTGTTTCCGATCGCCGTTGCACTCGGTCTTTCTTGCGTTACGCCGCTGGCTATCGGCGAAGACCTTCAAAAGATTGAAAACGGAGTCGCCAAGATCGGGATCGATGGCGACAAGGGCGGCGCCATCACTTGGCTCTCATCCAAATCGTATCCTCGAAACATGATCAACATCGCTGATCCGGGACGGTTGATTCAGCAATCGTACTACGCCGGCAAGCGACTTGACCGCCGAGCGGAAGGTCAAAGCAAGGCGTGGAGTCCGTGGACGTGGAACCCGATTCAAGGTGGCGGAGTTGGCTCATGGGCTCGCGCATCCAAGCTCGAGCGAACCGCCGACTCGTTGTATTCGGAGACAACGCCGAAGCTCTGGGACATGCCGAACGAAGAGGCTCAAGCGTTGATGCGACAGTGGACATCGTTTGAGCCGTCGATGCCGGACGTCATCGTCGTCAAATGCGAATTCACGTCGCGGCGCGAAAACAACGACCGTTGGGGCGGTGCCGTTGCGAGACATCAGGAGGCGCCGGCCTGCTATTTCACGCGAAACTTTGCGCGAGTCAAGAGCTACCTCGGCGACGGCAAGTGGCGGAGTGAGATCCAACCGCCTGGACCGCCATGGGGCAAGGCAAGGCCGCCGCGGAAAGCGATGGCGGTCTTCAACGCAGGTGGCCAAGGCGTCGCGGTGTTCAGCCCGACGTCAACGCTACACTGGAATTTCGGACCGCATGCCCATGGACAGAGCGACAACCCCGCCGCTGGTCCGTGCATGCACGTTGCACCAATCAGCCGAGTCAAAATGGCGCCTAAGTCGACCTATCGCTACCGCTACTGGTTGGTCGTCGGAGACAACGTCAGTATTGCCAAGAACTTGGACGCCCTCTGGACCAAGTACGCCAAAGAAGAAGCCATGGAGAAAACGGAATCTTGAACCTCGCTCGGTTGTGGCCAATGCCCAAGCTTTAGAGAATGCACCGTTCGTCGCACAATCAACGAATCCATCGTACGCTGAAGGAAACCACGGTCTCACAATGATTCACTCGACATCGTCACGCTGGCGACATGGCGCGTGTTGCTGCTTCATCGCAGTGCTAATCGTCGGCGCCGTCAACCCTCATCCGGCAGGAGCGATCGACACAAAGGAGTCGCTTGCATTGCTTGTCAGAACTCTGAACGAGACCAACGACTCGGCCGTTCAGAGCGCCGTGATGAAGGGCATGATGCGCGGACTGGAAGGCCGGCGAAGGGTGGAAGCTCCGATCGGCTGGACTGAGCTCAGTGAAAAGTTCGCCAGCAGCGACGACCGCAGAGTGAGGGAATTGTCGCTGCAGCTTGCCAACCTCTTTGGAGACCGCAAAGCAGTCGAACGAACCATCGGCATCGTACGAAACACCGAGGCCGATTCCACGGCGCGACGGACGGCCCTCCGAATGCTGCTGACTCAAAAAAATCGTAAAGCTTCCGAACTGTTGCAAGAACTGCTCGACGATCCGGCGATGCGGCTCGACGCAATTCGCGGCTACGCCTCGACTGAAATCGCACAAGCCCCTGCCCTGCTACTGTCTCGCTACAAGCAGTTGAGTTCCGAACAGCGTCGCGCGGTCATCGAAACGCTCACGACACGCAAGAGCTACGCCAAGGCGTTGTTGACGGAGATCGAGCGAAAGTCGATTGCTCGCGATGAGATTCCCGCACACGTCGCGCGATCGCTGCACGGTCTGCTTGGAGAGCAGTTTGTTAAAGTGTTTGGTCCCGTAAAGTCGGTTGCCGAGGATCGCGAAAAGCTGATCGCGAAGTACAAGCGACTGCTGACTCCGGACCGCATCGGCGACGCGAGTGCTTCGCGAGGCCGAGTCGTTTTCAAGAAGACCTGTGCCTCATGCCACTTGCTTTATGGCGACGGTGCCAAAATTGGGCCGGACCTCACCGGTTCGAATCGAGCCAACCTCGACTACATTCTGCTAAACAGCGTCGATCCGAGTTTCGACGTTCCGGCTAGCTACAAGATGGTTTCGATCGTCACCGTCGAGGGCCGTGTACTGAACGGCGTCGTCGGCGAGGAAGATGCGACTCGCGTCGTTCTGAAAACCGTCGAGCAACCGCGCGTCGTGATCCTCAAAGAAGATATCGAAACGAGGTCGGTCTCGCCCAAGTCGATGATGCCGAACGGGCAGCTCGATGAGTTGAAACGGCAGGAAGTCGCCGACCTGATCAAATATTTGAGAACGACCGAGCAGGTGGAGGAAGCAAAGTGATCCATTCCCTCAACATCGCACGCTGGAAGTCGGCGCCAATCGTTGTGGCCGCTTTGATGAGCATGACGTCCATCGCGCACGCCCAGCAGCCCAAGAACAAGCTTCCGAAAAAACAACACAAGACGAGCAATGCGCCGTTCCTAAAGCCCTCGCAGGCCGTAGCAAAAATGTCGGTGCCTGAGGGATTCGAAGTCACCGTGTTCGCGTCGGAGCCTGACATCGCCGAACCCATTGCATTCTGCTTTGACCATCGAGGCCGAATGTGGGTCGCGGAAAACTTTAACTATCAAACGCGTCGACAGCACACAGACGATCCGGTCAGTCGAATTCAGATTCTCGAAGATACCGACGGTGATGGCGTCTTTGACAAGAAGAAGACGTTTACCGACAAGCTGACTTTCACGTCAGGATTGGCGTGCGGTTTTGGCGGAGTGTTTGTGGGATCGCCGCCGAACTTGACATTCATCCCCGATGCGGACGGCGACGACAAACCCGATGGGCCTCCGCAGATTCTGCTCGATGGCTGGGGCATCAACGATCGCCATGAGACGCTCAACAGTTTCAATTGGGGACCGGACGGCTGGCTCTATGGTTGCCATGGAGTCTTTACCCACTCTCGAGTCGGTTATCCCGGCGACGACGACTCGAAACGACAGTTCATCGACGGCGGAATCTGGCGCTACCATCCGACTCGCAAGAAATTCGAAATCTTTGCCCGAGGTTTGTCCAACCCCTGGGGATTCGACTTTGACGATCACGGCCAAGGATTCGCAACCTGCTGTGTGATTCCTCATCTGTTTCACGTCGTCCAGGGCGGCGTGTATCACAAGCAAAGTCGCGCACACGTCAATCCGTACATCTACGACGACATCAAAACAATCCGCGACCACACGCACTTGTCGGCACACGGCGGCGCCAGGTTCTATCTTGCGGACACGTTTCCCAAGAAGTATCGCAACCGGCTGTTCATGTGCAACATCCACGAGCACGCCGTGTTGACCGACGTGATGGAGCGGAAGGGTTCGAGCTTTATTGGCCATCACGGCGACGACTTCATGCCGACCAATGATCTCGCGTGGGTTGGGTTCAGCGTCGAGACGGGCCCCGAAGGCGGCGTCTACCTTCTCGACTGGCACGACACCGACGTCTGCGGAAACGCTGTCAATTTCCCCAATAGCGGCCGCATCTACCGCGTCATGCCCAAAGGAGCAAAACCGACGGCTCGCCCCAACCTCACGACGATGACGGATGTCGAACTGGTGCAGCTGCAAACGCATTCCAACGATTGGTTCGTTCGTCATGCGCGAACACTATTGCAGTCACGCGCCGCCAAAGGATCGCTAGATCGTTCTCTGGTCCATGCTCAATTGAATGAGCAGTTTCAGTCGGCAGCGTCATCACCAAAACGATTGCGGGCGCTCTGGTCTCTGCAAGTCACCGACGGCCTCGATTCTGCTCGGCTCGAAGCGTTGTTAGAGCACAAGGATGAACATGTTCGCGCATGGGCAATCCAGTTTCTGTGCGATCGCAGCTCGGTCAACGCCTTCCAGGATGCGAGCAAAGCGACAGAGCCGGTAATTGAGAGTTCAGTCCTCGATTCATTCGCCACTCTGGCCAAAGATGATCCGTCTCCGATTGTGCGGCTCTACCTTGCATCGGCGGTGCAACGTCTGCCGTTTAACGATCGCTGGAGCATTCTCGAGGGGCTTGCGTCTCACTCAGAAGACATTGGCGACAACAACCTGCCACGCATGTACTGGTTCGGCCTGGAACCGATGGTGTCCGGACACCCGCACAATTCGCTGCGACTTGCGGTCAAAGGGAGAGTCCCGGCACTGCAGCAGTTTGTCGCTCGCCGACTCGTCTCCGGCGACTCTCCCCCGGCCGTCGTCAATCGAGCTCGCCCGATGAAGCAATTGCCTCGGTGGCAAAAGACCATTCAGACGGTGGCGCCGGGATTTCAGGTGCGAAACGTAGGCGAAGGCGGCGTTGTGAGTCATGCGGAATTTCGCAACACGACGGCCGTACAGACGCATCCGCTGAACCGAAAGACGCCGAGCAGCCTGTTCCGCGAACTGACGATTCCGAAGAACCAAAAGACGCAACTCAAACTGCGAGTGAGCCATCACCCGCATGGCGACTGGCAACTTCGCGTTCTCGCGTCGGGCAAAGTTCTGACCGACCAGATCGTCGGCCCCAAGACCGTCTCCGACGACGAGTGGCTGGATGTCACGGTCGATCTGAGCGGCTTCGCCGGCCAAAAAATCGCCCTGTCGATCGAGAACCGTCCAAACAATTGGTTTAACGAATGGGCGTACTGGAACAAGGTGACTGTGGTCAGCGAGTAACGTGGCCGCATGTCGTTTGCCGGAATCGCAATCCCCAACCCAATCGAAAGTTTGATGATGCGTGGACGATGTCGATCACGGCGCGAGACCATATTGATCATGTCGACGGCGTGCGCGCTAATGCTGTGTCGGCAAGGTCGATCCGAGCACGCTACCACTGACGCCAGAGCGGCGGATAAACGCCCCAACATTATCGTCTTCTACACCGATGATCACGGCCATGCGGACCTGTCGTGCCAAGGCGTGTTGGAGGATATCAAGACTCCGAATGTCGATGCGCTCGCGGCGAATGGAGTTTTGGCGCGACACGGCTACAGCACGGCGCCGCAATGCGTGCCGTCGCGAGCTGGATTATTGGTCGGCAAATTTCAATCGAAGTTTGGCGTCGAATCGAACGGCAAAGACCTGAGTGGGTTTAACAAGGAACTCACGATCGCCGAGCGACTGCGTGACGCTGGTTACGTAACTGCCCAGTTTGGCAAATGGCATCTCGGACCCGGTCCCAAGATTACCGAGCACGGATTTCGCCACGTCTTTAATCAGAACGCCCAGCGACCATTCGCCGCCAACATCGGACTGGATGGCCGCGACCGCGAGATGTCGAGCCTGCCTCCGGCCATGTATCACATCGACGCCTGCAGCCGCGCGGCAGCGTCAACGATTGAGCGTTACAAGAACGAGCCGTTCTTTCTGTACATCGCCTATCGCGCGCCGCACGTGCCTCTCGACGCGCCGAAAACATACCTCGATCGCTTTCCGGGAAAGATGCCTCAGCGCCGGCGCCAAGCGCTCGCGATGTTGTCGGCAGTGGACGACGGCGTGGGACTAATCACACGCACCTTGGCGGAGCATAAACTCACCGAGCGGACGCTCATCTTCTATATCGGCGACAACGGCGCGCCGCTCAAGATTCACAAGCTGGACGCCCCCGGCGGAGGACCCGGCTGGGATGGTTCGCTCAACGATCCTCTGAACGGTGAAAAGGGCATGCTCGCCGAAGGCGGAATGCACGTCCCATTCGTGATCTCTTGGCCAGGGACGATTCCTGGCGAGCAAGTCTTCCAGCACCCTGTCGGCGCGCTCGATGTCGCTGCGACGGCTGCGGAACTCGCTTCTCTGAAGACGAAGCCCGGCGATTTAGACGGAGTCAATCTCGTTCCCCACCTGACTGGAAAAGTGAAGACTCCGCCGCACGACATTCTGACTTGGCGCTGGTTGGGCCAGTCGGCAATTCGCGAAGGGGCTTGGAAGTTGCTTCGAGGTGGTGATCGTGAGTACCTCTACAACTTGCAAACGGATATCGAAGAGAAGCACAACGTCGCCAGCGAGCACCCAGAGATCGCCGCGCGATTACGGCGCAAACTGACGACATGGGCAAGTGAACTCAAACCGCCTGGACTCGCATTGGGCGAGCTTTCGAACGCCGCCAGCGACTATTTCGACTACTACCTCGAGGGGAAACCGCCGACTCGAGTTCGCATGAGACCGACCGTTGGCAAATCGACCGCGGGCTCGTGGCTCGTTCGCAACGGCGCCATGAAACGAACTAGCGACGGACTGTCGATCTCGCGCAAAGCAAACGGCAGACAGCCTGTCTTTATTACTCGAAACGGCATTACGCTGCCTGGTCCTGTCTCCGTAACGCTTTCCGTCCGGGCGGCCGTGAAAGGCCCAGTTGTCGTCGCGTGGAGGACGAAGGGCGATCGAATATTCTCCTCGGAGAATCGTGTTGCCATGCAATTTGACACGCCCGGGCAATGGCAATCGCTAAGCGAGACGATTGACGCCAAAGAAATCATTCACGTAAGGATTCAGTTTCCCGGCAACCAAGCAGTCGTGAAAGACCTACAGCTCAAATCGGCAACTGGCAAACCCGTAACACTGGATAAGTAGCTTCGTCCTGTTGGTCAACTTACAGCGATCAATTGTATCGGTGGCTGAAGCCCGCAGGTATGCTGTTCGCGCTGTTCATGCAGAGCAAGCGGCCGGACGGTCCGCCGTTTCACTGTGACCTAGAGAGGATGCGTGAGTTGTTCCCGAACGACGAATGGACTTGGAGCGACGAACTCAAAGAGATTGCGCATCCGTCAGGCTTGACGGAAATCAATGCCGTGCTGATTCGCCAATAGGAACGACTCGACAAGTGTCAGCCGTTCGCCACTCTATTTTTTTGAGAGCAGACCGCGACTCTTCATCCACCGTTCGCAGCTCTTCGGCCAACTCGATGCCGGATGCTCTGAAGGACGCATCCCGAATCCGTGTCCGCCGCTCGCGTAGACGTGCAGTTCCGCCGGGACCTTGGCTTTCTTGAGCGCCAAATACATCGCGATGCTATTCTCGGAACTGATGCGGTCGTCCCCCGCATGCGCGAAAAACGTCTGCGGGCTCTCCGACGTCACTCTGATCTCGGGCAGCAAGCCCTTGCTATCACCGAGGTATGCGGGATAGACGAGAACGGCAAAATCGGGTCGACAGCTTATGCGGTCAATCTCATCGAAGGAATCGTAATGCCGCTTGTCGTAATTCGTCGAGGCCGTGGCGGACAGGTGTCCGCCCGCCGAGAATCCGAGAATGCCAATTCGATTTGCGTCGATGCCCCAGTCGCTGGCGTGCTTCCGAACGAGACTCATCGCCCGCTGCGCATCCTGCAGAGGCGCGTCGTGCTTTTCGCGGTCCTTCCGCCTAGGCACTCGATACTTCAAGACGATTCCCGTGACGCCGATCGAATTCAACCACTCGGCAACCTCGGTGCCCTCGAGATCCCAGGCCAAAATATGGTAGCCTCCGCCGGGACAGATAAGCACGGCCGCGCCGGTGTTCTTTTCCTTGTCTGGTCGATACACCGTGATGGTCGGTTTCGTAACATTCGTCAGCCGCTTGATCGCTTTGGCCTCACGTCGAGGCTCTTGAAGTTTCTCCTCGCCAACGTCTCCCTTTTCACCCGGCACAGCGCCGGGCCACACAGTTAAAGTGAGCGGTTTCTCCGCAGCGTCGACCGACGAGAAGCAAGTAAGGCTGAGTAGCAATATGGCGAGTACAGTTCTCATTGGTTGTTGTCCCGGTTTCAAGTTGATCGTTAAGACGCGACTGATTCGGCTGTTCGAGAGGTCGTTTTACTATCCGGTTTGAGCAAGTATCACGACGTAATTCTTGCCGTGTTCCTTGGCGCACTTAAGGCAGGTTGTGTAGTAGAAGTACGTGTTGTCAGAAGATAGTCCCTTGGCGCCGACGTATTCTTTCATCTGTTTGCACCATGTTCTGATCTCACTGAATGGGCCTTCAAACACCTTGCTTTGAAACGATTCGGAAAGGTGCGCCAACGTCGCGCTAGGAACGTCTTTGGTAACAGAGATGTAGACATCGGCGCCCCACAGCGAGTTCTCGTCGGCGAGTATGATCGGCTGGTCCTGCTTGGCGCCCGCCGGTTTGATTTTTCCCATGTTACGCGTAACGACGGTGCCGAAATTGAGCGGAATGTGGAGAAAACTTCGCACACGGTCCTTCACAAATGGCTTGTTCTCCCACTCCAACACCTGCTCGTCCCACGGTTCCGGATCGAATCGAGGACAACAAATGTCATTGGCGTCAACCATCGTGCACGTTGCCTTTCGCCGTCAGTCTTAGAAACGACCAATCCTCGGGTTTCGCCGTTTGGGCAGCCAGAGTTGCTTGCCATTGCTTCGCCTTTTCGCTGTCGCCATAGCGAGCCAATTATAGCCAAATTATTCGCGCTGCTCTCGGAAACGAGGACCGGGTGCCACTATTGGATCCCCTAAGACCGTTTATTGCTGCAGGGGTTTGACCGAGGGCGGCGGATCAATGAAACTGACGACAAGCCGGATCGCATGACCATACACTTTCGTCCGGCGCTCATGCCTCATTCGCCCGCCTCGCTTTGACGTTTCCTAAGACAAAGGTCAATCCATGAACATCAGGTTTGCCGTCGCAGTTGCGTTGCTATCTTCTTTCGGACTTGTTTCCTTGACCGCCGTGTCGCTCCAAGCCGAAAACTGGCCGCAATGGCGAGGCGGACGTAACGATGGAGTCAGCCAAGAGACTGGGCTGCCGGTGACGTGGAGCAAGACAAAGAACGTCGCATGGCGACTCGCTTTGCCCGGGCCCAGCGGCGCCACGCCTGTGGTTTGGGGCGAACAGATCTTCCTCACCAGCGTCAACGATGACGGTCAATTGCTCTTGCTTTGTGTCAGTACCAACGGGGAAGAACAGTGGCGGCAAGTCGTCGGTCAGGGCAACCGAAATGTCCGCGGCGACGAAGGCAACTCGGCATCGCCTTCGCCTTCAACCGACGGCAAACACGTCTGGACGTTCATGGCCAACGGGATTCTCGCCTGCTATACCGTCGACGGAAAACAAGCTTGGAAGCTCGACCTGCAAGATCGTTATGGCAAATTTAAGATCGCCTTCGGCATGACCGCCACCCCCGTGCTCGATCGAGGCCGGCTTTATGTGCAGCTGATTCACGGCGAAGGCAAAGCGGAAACACAAGAGGCGCGAGTCGTCTGCCTGGAAGCGGTCAGCGGCGACGAGATTTGGCAGCAGAAACGGCCGAGCGACGCGATCAAGGAGTGCGAACATTCGTATGCTTCGCCGATGCTGTACCGCGACAAGGACCGTGAATTCTTGCTGACGCATGGCGCCGACTATGTCGTCGCGCACGAGCTTGAAGACGGACATGAGTTGTGGCGATGTGGCGATTTGAATCCGCTTGGCCAGTACAACCCAACACTGCGATTCGTCTCTTCGCCGCTCGCGACGCCAGGTTTGATCATCATACCATCGGCCAAGCGAGGACCTGTATTCGCCATCAAGCCGAACGCCAAGGGCGACATCACTGAAAAAGAAAATGCGTTTGTCTGGAAGCTGAAGAAGAATACGCCCGACGTTCCCTCGCCTCTGCTTTACGACGGCCTTGTATACCTCTGCCGAGAGAACGGCAACCTGATGTGCCTCGACGCCAAGAGCGGCGAGCTGCTGTACGAAAACCGAACGACAGCCGATCGGCACCGGGCCTCGCCGGTAGCCAGCGAAGGCAAAATCTACACAACGGCTCGCGGCGGCGTCGTCACCGTAACGAAAGCCGGTCGCGCATTCGAAATCCTGGCTCAAAACAAACTGGGCGAAGACATTTCCGCCTCGCCCGCAATCTCCAACGGACGCATCTATCTGCGAACGTTCGAAGCTCTCTATGCGATCGAGAAGCAGTAAGGCCTATTCGCCGTCCGATACGACCCGACCGCAATGCCGCGCCACGCCCCAGACAACGGCGCTGAGTTGGCGCGGTTGGGATGTGGAACGCGAATATGGCGCGAACGGTTCCAGATCCCTTCCGAGACCGGTCCGAAACCAATCCTAGGGCGTTGCCCATAGGCTACGTTGAGGTAGGCCCTTGGCCGACAGGTGCGCGGGGCGGCGCGGGTTGGGATGTGAGTGGCGCTAGCGATTCCAAATCCGTTCCGAAATTGGTCCAAATCCGTAAACGCCCTATTCACATCGCCATCCCATCCAGCCTCCGCACGCGCCGCCCCGCGCTCGACGGCCGTTGTCGATATAATGGCATGGTGTCCGATCCCGCGACGCCGACCGAGCGAAAGCAATATGCAGAAAACGATCATCTTCATCGCGATCTTATTGACTGCGGTCGCAGTGTCTTGGGGCGAAGAATGCCCGCCGGCGGTTTCAGCATTCCTTGAGCAACACTGTTTCGATTGCCACAACGATGTTGTCGCAAAAGGCGAGCTCGATCTCGCCAACTTGGGTTTCCATCTCGACGATGCCGCAAATCGTGAACGTTGGATCTTGATTTACGATCGAATCGCGAAACAGGAGATGCCGCCGGAGTCGGACGAGTTGCCGAGAGCTGAGCGAGCCGAGTTGCTCAAGACTCTGAGGCGCCCGCTTGCAGATGCCGATCGCGCGGAGATCTCAGCGCTCGGCCACGCCCCGATGAGGCGGCTTACGCAGACGGAATACGAAGACAATCTGCGCGATCTGCTCGCCTTGCCGAACCTCGACGTCGCTGACCTGTTGCCCGAGGACCGAAGTGTCGATGGCTTTAAGAAAGTCGCGAGCCTTCTGGAGATCTCGCGAGTGCAATTGGCTGGCTATCTCGATGCGTCCGGAGTGGCTCTTAGCGAAGCGGTGGCGTCTGGCGTGAAACCACCGAAGACAAGGAAGTGGCGATTCACTGGCACCGACCTCTTCTCCGCGCCCACCACGTACGGCGGACGCGAGGCGATGTTTTTTACGAAGAATGGGCGGTGGAACGCAAACCCAAAATCGCAAGAGAAGGCGGCGAACGAGAACGACGATTCGCCACTCGAGCTGGCTCTGTTCCGTTCCGCTGCCTGGCCCTATTACGGATACCCGCGCGGCTTCTTGGCTGCACTTAGTGGCGAGTATAGAGTTCGCTTCTCGGCTCGGGCGGTGCGGCAGTTGCCCGGCTTTCGGATCGTTCCAGCTCATGATCCTTTGCCGATGAGTTTTCGAGCGAGACAGCCCTCGGGCCCCGACGTGTCGGGTGACGTTAGCGAGACCGGCGGTTGGATCGACTTGATGCCGAAGGCGAAAGTGTTCGAGACGACAATCCAGCTCAATACGGGAGAGACGTTTGAATACAGTTTGCTGGGACTACCCGTTCCGTTTATTCGCACTGACGGCGGATTCTATTACGACTTTCCGCCGATGCCGCCGGAAGGACATCGAGGCGCCGCGATCCAGTGGCTCGAAGTCGAAGGACCTCTCACACCGGAATCCTGGCCGCCGGAATCACACCGAGTGTTGTTTGGAGATCTACCGATCGCGCCGGCAACCGAACAAAACGGCATTCCCGTCCGCGTTGTGTCTCGGCAGCCCAAACAGGACGCCGAACGACTACTTCGTCGTTTTGTGGAACGAGCGGCACGACGCCCACTCCCGGAAGATTCGCTCGACGTCTACCTAAAGCTCATACGCGACGACCTCAACACCGGCACCCCGTTCGCCGAGGCGATGTTAAAGGGCTATCAGGCACTGCTTTGCTCTGGCCATTTTCTTTTTCTGCGGGAGCCAACCAAGGGCGATACGTTGGCGCTCGCGTCCCGCCTTTCTCACCTGCTCTGGAATTCGCGACCAGATGAGGCCCTTTATCAAACAGCTCAAGATGGTTTGCTCGCAAAGACATCCGTCTTGAAAGCCGAGACCGATCGTCTTATCGCAGATCGGCGCTTCGATCGTTTCGTCGAGAACTTTACCGATCAATGGCTCAGCCTTAGCGATTTGAGGCGAGACATCCCCGACAGACGGCTCTATCCCGAGTATCGGAAGGACGACTACCTCGTCGATTCAATGGAACGCGAGACGCGAGCATTTCTTAGGGCGATGATTCGGGACAACTTGCCCGCGTCGGTTTTGGTCGACGCGGACTTTGCGTTTCTCAACGATCGACTGGCGGCTCACTATGGCCTGCCGCGAGAAGCCGGCTCGGCGATGCGGCGAGTGAAACTGCCGGATTGGAGCCCCTATGGCGGCTTGCTGACTCAAGCCTCGATCATGAAACTCACGAGTAACGGAACCACAACTTCGCCCGTTTTGCGCGGCGTTTGGGTGATGAAGAAACTGATGGGCGATCCGCCGCCCGCGCCGCCGAAAAGCGTGCCTGCCATTCAGCCAGACATTCGCGGCGCCACCACAATTCGCGAGACCTTGGCCAAACACACGGAGTCGGAATCGTGCGCCGCCTGCCATGCTCGATTCGATCCCGTCGGCTTCGCACTCGAGAACTTCGACGTCATGGGCGCCTGGCGAGATCGGTACCGCGGGCTTGAGCGAGGCGAGAAGATCACGGGGATCGATCCGGGCGGTCACCCGTTTACCTATTTCATCGGCCCCCAAGTCGATTCGGCTGGAACGCTTCGCTCAGGCGAGATGTTCTCGGACGTGATTGAACTGAAGCGAATCCTCAAAGCTGACCCGAGGCCGCTCGCGCGAAACCTTTTGCATCAGTTCGTCTTCTACGCCACCGGGTCGCATGTTCGCTTCTCCGAAAGAAGTGACATAGAGTCGATCCTCGACGACTGCGAGGCAAACGGGTACCGTGTCGGCGATTTGCTTCGAGCGACTATCTCTTCGGATTTGTTTGCCGGGATTCAAAGGCCGAGTTTGGTGGAGAAAAAATCGAAATGAGTGTCTCATTCTCCAATCGTTCCGGCGTGTCACGGCGCCACTTTCTCCGCGGGCTCGGAGTCTGTCTCGCCTTGCCGTCGCTTGAGGTCCACGGAGACGATTCGACCGATCCGCCGAACCGGATGATTCTGATCTCGAACAACCTCGGAGTTCTTCCCTGGCAGTTCTTTCCGAAGAGTGACGGCTCGAATTACGCACTGTCGCCGTATCTAAAAGATCTGCAAGAATTCCGCGAGGACTTTAACGTCATAAGCGGAATGTCACATCCGGCGGTTGCCGGCGGCCATTCGACGGAAAACTGTTTTCTGACCTCAGCCAAGGACCCGACCGGAAGCGGATTTCGCAACTCGATCTCGCTCGACCAATTCGCGGTCGAACAACTCGGCCAACAAACTCGATTCCCAACGTTGAATCTGGGCGTCAACATCGACAAGGCGAATCGCAGTCTTGCCTGGACCCGCGACGGCGCCCTGCTCCCTGCCGAAGAAAGTCCTTCCGCGCTCTTTCGAAAAATGTTCGTTCAAGGCGATCGCAACGAGGTCGCTCGGCGGCTGCATCGGCTACGAGAACGAGGCAGCATTCTCGACGCGGTCGGCGAGGACATGCGATTGTTCCAGCGCCAACTTGGCAAGTCGGATCGCAATCGAGTCGACCAATATTTTTCTTCGCTGAGAGAACTCGAAACGCGATTGCAAGTCGCGGGCGAATGGGAGCAAAAACCAAAGCCGCAGACAGATCAGGCGGCACCCAAAGACATTCTCGACAAAGCCAAGTTCTTCGAGAAATTCGAGCTCATGCTGTCCATGGCAAGGCTCGCCTTAGAGACCGATTCAACTCGTATCGTGACGCTCATGGTCGATGCCTTCGCGACGCCGGTCTTCGATGTTAGCGCAAAAGAGAGGTCACTCAACGGCTACCACAACTTGAGCCACCACGGTCAGGCTAAGGACAAGATCGCTCAGCTCGAACGGGTTGATCACCGACAAATGCAAGTCCTGCGCGGTCTGCTCAAAAACCTGGCAGCCGTATCGGATAGCGGATCGAATCTGCTGGAGCGAACGATGGTGTTGTTCGGCAGCAACCTCGGCGACGCCAATGTCCACAACTGTACGAATCTGCCGATCTTGCTCGCGGGCGGAGGCCTTCGGCACGGTCGGCACTTGGCATTTGACCGCAGCAACAATCGGCCGCTTTGCGACTTGTTCGTCACGATGCTGCAGAACCTGGGCGTCGAAACCGAGACCTTCGGTTCAAGCGAAGGCAACCTCAACGAGATCATCGCGTGACGCGCCGGTGCGGCGCCCCAACGCGGATGCTACTTCTTCTTTTTCTTCGGTTTGCGAGCCGCGGGCGGTTTGGCGTCCGGGCCATAGAGATCGGGATGCGCCTTTTGAAGTTCCGCTTTTAGATAGGGTCGAAACGTGAGCGCGTTGTAAACCTTGCGCCTCATTTTCGGATCGGCGACGCCGCCAAGTTTCGCGCCGACCGGCATGAGTCGACTCTCAAATCCGACGAGATCGGCAGGCTTGACGTTTTCGTAGTAGAGCGCGCCTGTCGTAAAGGGGCTCGGTTTGTAACCGCCGACGAGATCAACATCCAGGTCCGGCGTAATCTTGCTCTCGATGCCGCCGGCCCACAAGCAACTGTTGACGAAAAACCGACGAGCGTCCTCGCTCAATAGATCTTCGGAGGCGCCAAAGGAGGAGTAAACAATCCGCGCGTCTTTCTGTTTGCCTGAGGGCGCAACGTACGAATCTCGCGTCCAACCGGCGGAGACGATCGGTTTCTCTTTGTTGATATCTTTACTAGCGCCGAATGTATTGAGCACTTGCAGGTCAAGGAGCGGAGTCGATCCGGCTGGCGGCTGCGACTTGTAGCCGCCGGAGTAGGCATGGATCTTCTGCACGCCCTTCAAAATCGGATGGTCCTTCGCACTGGATGTCGGAGTGATGCGACACCCCATTCGATGGTTGCTTCCGTAGTGGCTCTGCCCGCGTTCTCTGTTCCAAGTATTCCCGAACACCTGCTCGCCCAAACCGCCCCGATAGTCGTCTCCGCCATAGTTGTAATTCAGCTTCGCCCATTTGCCTGACTGGCCATTGAAGCAGTGAGTCGACGTGCGAATGCCGACCGCCGGACCTCCACGCTCAAAATAATCGACGAGCATGTCGGCTTGGGCGTCGGGTAGTCTCATGAAGCGAGTAAAGAAGACGAGCAAGTCCGCGTTTCTCAGCGATTCCATACCCGGCACCGATTGGGCACCGGCTTTAATCGAACCATTTTCATCGACGCCAAACAGTACGGTGCAGCGGAAGCCGTGACGCTTGGCCAATATGCGAGCCAGTGCCGGGCAGCTTTGCTCAGAACGGTACTCGTGGTCATTGGCGATAAACACGATGTGTTTGCCTTTTCCGATCCCTTCCGTTCCCTGGTAGACAAGCGGTTCAGCCAACGTGGTTGTCGCCACGAGCAAGAGTGCCGTGATGGCGATGACAGGTCTCATGGTTGTCTCCGATAGAAGAACCATTGTGTCGTGGTGGTTGTGTCGTGGTGGTTGTGTCGTGGTGGTTGTGTCGTGGTGGTTGTGTCGTGGTGGTTGGAGATTGAATTGCCGATCGCGAACCGTCTCGTTCTCAACAGGTTCGATGGCAAACAGCATTATGACTGGCGGCAGGACGCCGACAACCTCTGCCGCGGCCATGAAACTCGCAGCGATCGAAAAACCCCGGTCTTCCGCGCCCGCTAGCGGCAAATCAGGCGAACAACTCGCGGACAACTTGGCCATGTACATCGGTCAGTCGGAAGTCACGTCCCGCGTAGCGGTAAGTCAGGCGTTCATGGTCGAGACCAATCGCATGCAGAATCGTCGCGTGCAGGTCGTGCAGGTGGACTTTGTTTTCGACGGCTTCATAACCGTGCTCGTCCGTCCGGCCCCACGTCATGCCGCCCTTGACGCCGCCGCCGGCCAGCCACGTCGTGTACCCTTTATGGTTGTGACCGCGACCATCCTGAGTCGGATCGTCCGGCGTCCGACCAAACTCGCCGCCCCAGACGACAAGCGTGTCGTCGAGCATACCGCGAACTTTGAGATCGTTTAGTAAAGCGGCCACCGGTTGATCAACTCGCTTTGCAGCTTGCGGCATCAGGCGCGACACGAAACCGTGATGATCCCAGTCGGTATCGGTTAGCTCAATGAATCGCACCCCCGCCTCGGCAAACCGTCGAGCAAGCAGGCACTGACGCCCGAAGTTGTCGGTCGCCCCCTTGTCGATTCCGTAAGCGTCCAGAGTCGACTTCGTCTCGCCCGACAGATCCATCACTTGCGGCAAGTCTTTTTGCATGCGGAAGGCGAGTTCGAACGATTCGATCACTCCCTCTAACTGCGAGTCGCCCGATTGCTCGGCAGCGAACCTTCGATTCATGGATTGGAGCAGATCGAGCTGCCGTCGCTGACCGGTGGCGGTTAGCCGCGGGCTCTCGAGGTTTCCGATTCGAGCCGCTTTAATATTCTTGCCAGCCTCGCCGATTGAAGTCGCTTGATACGCCGCCGGTAGAAACGCGCTCGCGTAATAGCGACTGCCGCCCAGCGCCTTGAGCGGGTTGAGCGAGATGAAGCCGGGCAAGTTGTTGTTTTCCGATCCCAAACCGTACAGTACCCACGAACCGATGCTGGGTCGAACAAATTGAAAGCTGCCCGTGTGCATTTGCTCAAGGGCTTGCGGATGGTTGTTGTTGTCCGTGTGCATGCTGTTGACGATGCACAATTCGTCGGCCCGACCGGCCATGTGCGGAAACAGCTCGGACACCCAAGCCCCGCTATCGCCGTGCTGAGAGAACTTCCACTGCGAACCAAACAGTTTGCTGCCGTTGTTGCGTCCGGGTTTCAAGTTGTCGGCATTGAGTTTCGGCTTGTAATCGAAGCTCTCCATCTGCGACGGCCCGCCGCGCATGCAAAGAAAAATCACCCTCTTCGCCGTCGGCTGAAAATGCGGTTGCTTCGGAGCGAGCGGGCCCGCGTCCGCCTGCTCCTGGCAAAGACCGGCCAACGCCAACATGCCGAATCCGGCTGACGCCGATTTGAGGCAATCGCGGCGAGACAATAGCGCGCGGGGAGAGTTTGTGTTTGTCATTTCGAGCTACCTGACATGTCGAAACTCACTACTGGCCAGCATCGCCTGGCAAACGCTGAGCCAAGCTTGCATTGCTTGTTCGCTTTCCGATCGCGTTTTGTCACTCTCCAAGAGATCTTGACGACCGGCAATAAACTGCAGCGCTGCTTCAAGTTCCTCTGAGCTTGGATCGCGAGCAAGAGCGCTGTTGTACAACAGGCCAACTCGCTGAGCGTCATCCAATTCCTTGCGATCGAGAAGCCGCTGAGCTGTGTCGGAGGCGAACTGAATCATGGTGGGACTGTTCATCAGGAACAGCGACTGCGAGGGAATCGTGGTTTGGTCGCGCATTCCAACAAGCGCATTCGGATCGGCAAAATCGAATAGCTGGAACAATTCAGGCAGTGAACCGCGGACGACTGGCAGATACACGCTGCGGTGACGAGTGCGAATCATCTCGGGAGTTAGTTTGGTCTTGAAGTTGAATTCGTATTCGCTGAAGACGCCGATCTGCTGAATGGGCGAACCCGCGCGTCGCTTGCGATCGAGCTGTCCGCTCACGGCCAGCAGCGCGTCGCGAAACGGCTCCGCTTCAAGACGCCGAACCGGCATTCGCCACAGTAGGATGTTATCCGGATCGAGCTTGGCGCCAACCGAGTTTGAATCACTGGCAAGCTGATAAGTTCGCGAGAGCAAGATTTCGCGGATCAGTTTCTTTACCGACCAGTTGCCGTCGACGAATCGATACGCCAGATAGTCGAGCAGCTGCGGATGCGAGGGGCGAGAGCCGGTCGAACCAAAATCGTCAGGAGTGTCGACGAGTCCGCGACCGAATAGATGAAGCCAAACACGATTGACCATAACGCGAGCCGTAAGCGGGTTCTCCACGCTGCTCAACCACATGGCCAGTTGCAACCTGCCGCTCTCAGCTTCGCCGATCGCAGGCAGTCCGGAAACCTGGATCGCTCGCAACGCGCCGCGTGGAACTCGCTGGCCCAAGTTGGTCGGCTCGCCTCGAACTCGAATCTCACAGTCCGACGGCTTCAGATTGTCGCGAGCCCCCATAGCGAACTCCGGTTGAGGCGGCGGCTTGGCGACCAGTTCCGCCAGCTCCGCGTCCATCGCCTTGATTCGCTCGTCCCAGTCTTTGATTTCCGCCTCCATTTCGGCGATTTCTTTTTCGAGCGTCTTCTTGTCGGCGTCCGGTTTGGCAAGTTTGCGTTTGCTGTCAGCCACTCTCCGCACAACGCGATAGCGATCCGAGCGGGCCGTGTTGCGTTTCTGAGTTTGGACCTTAACCGCCTCAAGGTGCTTCGTTGCGGGGCCGATCAACGATTGCGAATCGTCGCCAATCGGAAGCAGCGCCGCGTCGTTGACGCCTTTGATGCCCATCGGACCAATGCCGTACATCGTGTCCGTGCTGCGGAGGATCCCGGCGAGGCTGTAATAGTCGGCCGTCGGCACGGGGTCGAATTTATGGTCGTGACATCGAGCACAACTGACAGACAGCCCGAGTATCCCGCGGCAAATGACATCGATCTGTTCGTCGATCGTGTCCATCCAAAACAGCTCGCGATTTCGCTCTTCGAGACTCTTCGGTCCCATCGCGAGAAACGCGGTCGCGATCCGTTGCCGGTCACGTTGATTTTCATCGTCAGCGGGAAGCAGGTCTCCCGCAATCTGTTGCCGAATAAAGTCGTCGTAGGGCAAGTCGCGGTTCAGCGCATCGATGACCCAATCGCGATACCGCCAGGCGTGATGCCAAGCCATGTTGCGAGCGCGACCATTGCTTTCTGCAAACCTGGCAACGTCCAGCCAATGTCGCCCCCAACGTTCTCCGAAGTGCGGTGAGTCTAGCAAATAGTCCACGGTGTCTTCCGGCGACGATTTTCGAAAACGAGTCATCTCGTCGGGAGTCGGTGGGAGTCCGATGAGATCGAAGAACAGGCGTCGCAACAGAACGCGTCGCGGCGCATCGGCAACCGGCGCGAGCCCCTTCGCTTCTTCTCGTTTCGCCTGCACAAATCGATCGAGGTCGCTGCGCGGCCACTCGACATCTCGCACCATTGGAATGGAGGGCAAGGTAACTGGCCGGAACGACCAAAACTCGCGAGCCTTCTCGGCATCGATCCTGGTCGCGACGGGATTTCCATCACGCGGGTCGGGTGCTCCCATTTTGATCCAGTCCGCGAAGTCCTTAATCACCGCCGGTGCCAACTTGTCGTCCGGCGGCATTTCCAATTCGCCCTCGTGCCGAAGCGCCGCCAACAACAAACTTTGTTCCGGCTTTCCAGGAGCGACAGCGGGACCCGAGTCACCTCCCTGACGCGATCCGGCGCGGGTATCAAGCTGCAAACCGCCTGCCAACTCGCCTGACTTGACCGCCTCAGCCGAGTGGCATTCGTAACAGTTCTTGATCAGGACGGGCCGGATCTTCCTCTCAAAGAAGGCAATGTCTTTCGCCGTGTCGGCCGCCAACGATTCAGTTGGAAACGCCAAGCCGAACAAAATCAACATGAACGCGAACCAACAGACAGCCAAGGAATCCCGGTACAGGAGGCGGCGTCGTTGATTGGATAGTCTTGATATTGTTGAGTCCTCGGGCCGTCATGCGATTCAATTCGCCAACGCAAATCATACCACGAACGATCGAACTCGCGCCAGCCAACTTTTCGGCTTCATGCTCTGAGATGATAAGCTAACCGCAACGATAGTGGCGGCACGGCACATGGTGGCTACACGTCCGTTAGCGTCGAGCGTTCAAATGCAACTCATAAAGTGGTGCGCCGTCCCAGCCTCTGTTCTTGTCGCCGCCTTCGAGTTGGCCGTTACGAGTCAGTTTGACTCCACGCCTATTTCAATTCTTTACGCATTCTCGAGCTTGGCTGCGCTCTACCTCTGGCGGCGGGCAACTTACGGCCTCGCCGGATCAATCAAGAACGTCGACTTCAAATGCTCCCGAGAGGCAACAGACTGTCAGAACGATTCTTGCAGTCGCATTGGCATCAATCTTTCATACTGATGTCGTGCGCATTTCTCGTTCTCTTGTTGACGCGCGCAGCACGTACTGCGACAAGCTTTGGCTTGGCGTTCACTATCGTGGTCTGGTGCTCCATCGTCAAGTTTGGCGCAACAAACGTACTCACGCACCACTACTTGCTACGAACACATCGCTCCGACTAGTCTTGCGGGCCGACGGACGTATACAACTTTCTCTTCATGCCTTATCGTGCTTTTTTGTGGCCATCTCCGTCTACGAGAAGGACGAGCCGCGAATAGCACGAGAATCGACGAAGAGAAGATATGCCAATGGCCACATCGGGCAACGCGGCCCTGGTGCCTTCGCTTTTGAACCTGATTCACCGACACGAGGCGAGAATCTGAATCGCTGGATCGAGCGGACGGGAGACCCTGGGCCGGAAAGCCCCGAGGTCTATGTGCTGGAGACAGAGGACCAAATGAAGTCGACGCGAAACAAGACGGCTCGCGAAATCTACCGGAAGAACTCCGAACTGTACAAACGCTGGGCCCGCGAGGGCAAGTGATGCGACTCGTGTCGGACTCGGATGACGGTTCTTTGGAAGGCCAACCGCATACTGGTTCAACTTGCGCCCGAACTCGCATCACCGTCGCGCTCGAGCAATGTCTTGACCATCGCGATTTGTCCCAAATGATAGTGACAATGTTCGACCGGCCCTTGTAGACATCGAAAGTACGTGCCGTATTTTTCCTCAACGAAGAATTCCGATAGCTGGTCGTCCGGCATGCGCTCGACTAGGGACGCCAGCTCTTCCGCTTCCGACCATGTTTTGTCTTTGAGATTCTCCCAGTCTCTCGCCGACTCGACGGGCGGGGAATCGAAACTAAGTTCGTCTTTGGCGTCGAGCGTTCCGCCACGCAGCACCTGAATCGTGGCAGCAACGTAATAGTTCATGTGGAAGACCAGAGTCGCAATCGAGTGAAACGATCCGACTCGTGCTGTCGCCTGCCGCCAAGTCACGTCGGCGAGCTTGGCCTTGAGATTCGCCCCCGTCCAATTGGCGCCGAAGTGAACGTCTATAAGATGTTTCGCGATTTGCTCGGTGTTCTTCATGGCTCCACTTCTTTCCTCGGTCTTGCCGCCAGTGGCTTGCCAGCCCCTCGTTTCACCCACGTCCGCTCCCGCCCTAGGCTACAATGCACAACGCTCTGAGCGTGACGAATGGAGAATTCAAAACAAACGGACGGCTCCCCTTTTTTCTTTCCAGGATTGAATCGATGCTTCTACGTCTTTTGCCAACTTGTTGTCGTGTTGCGGTCTTGTTGCTTGCTTTGCCGGCGACGCTGTTGGCTCAAAACTCGCCGTACGACGTTTTTCCAGACGCGGCCCCGCCCTATTACCGAGTTCGATATGAAGCGTCGGAGCAAGCGGGCAAACTGCCGTACTCGGTTAATTACACGATTTGGATTCCTGAGAATGTGAAGACGCTTCGCGGCGTGGTGGTTCACCAGCACGGTTGCGGCGAGGGGTCGTGTAAGTCGGGATTGACGGGCGCTTACGACCTGCACTGGCAAGCGTTGGCCAAGAAGCACGACTGCGCTCTGCTGGCCCCATCGTACGAGCAGCCTCAAGGCGCCGACTGCCAACAGTGGTGCGATCCCAGAAATGGATCTGCGGAGACGTTTCAGCGATGCCTCGAAGATTTTGGCGCCAAATCGAGTCACCCGGAATTGGCGAGGGCGCCATGGGCTCTTTGGGGGCACAGCGGTGGCGGCCATTGGGCGGGCGGCATGGTGATGCTCAGCCCAGAGCGAGTTGCCGCGGCGTGGCTCCGTTCCGGCGTGCCGCTTCTCTTACCCAACCCGAAACGGCCGACGATAAAGGCCCACACCTTGCCGAAGGCGGCGCTCGCCGTTCCGATGATGTGCAACCCAGGCACGAAGGAAGGCGTGACGGTTAAGGATGGTCGGTTCGCCGGAGTCTGGCCAGCCAACGAGGCGTTCTTCGACGCGGTGCGAGGCAAAGGAGGATTGCTCGGCGTGGCCGTCGATCCGCTGACGGCTCATGAGTGCGGCAACCAACGCTACCTCGCCATTCCTTGGCTCGACGCTTGCCTGACGATGCGAATTCCGGATAAGGTCGGCGAGTCGCTCAAGCCCATTTCAACGAAGCACGCATGGCTCGCTGGCCCGACTGATTTCAAGGCAGTCCCAGCGACCGAGTACGCCGGGGATCCGCTCAAGGCAGGATTTCTACTGAACGAGTCGGTTGCGAAGAAGTGGATGCAATACGTCAGCGACACCAAGGTCGCAGACAACTCCGCCCCTCCTGCGCCGACTGACTTGCGTGTTGACGGCAACAAGTTGAGCTGGCGAGCCGAAGCCGATCTGGAAAGCGGGCTCGCCGGTTTCATTATCGAACGCGATGGCAAGTTACTGGCTCGAGTCCCTGAACGCGGAGTGAACCGATTCGGCCGGCCCATTTTTCAAAACCTGCTTTACAGCGACACCCCAACTCAGCCCTTGGTCCCGATGCAATTCACCGACGCCAAAGCCGAGCCAGGCGCGAAGCACGTCTATCGTGTGATGGCTGAAAACACGGTCGGCTTGAAGTCCAAACCGACATCGCAATAGAATTCTCCAGACCAAGAGAAAGAACAACACGCTCGACCTAAACACCCTCAAATAACTCAGTCGAGAAATATCGCTCCATCCGATCTGGGAACACAGTGACGATTTGAGCGTCTGCGCCGAGCTGCTCGGCCGCCTGGAGGGCGGCTTGATAATTCAAGCCCGAACTCGGGCCGACTGGGAATCCTTTGCGAATCAATTCGCGAGTTGCTTTGAGAGCCAGGCTGTCGTCAACCTCAAGCTCCACCAGGCCGGTCAAGTCGTCGTCGCGATAGATTTGCGAAAGCCCGTCGACGACGCCCGGAATGCGACTGCTGAAGCTGCAACATTCAGCCTCGCTCAGCGCGCCGCCCGCAGTGGGCCTGGCGGCGAATGGAGTGATGCGGCAGCCGAAATCGACGAAGCCCTCGTACAGTCCACCAACGTCCCACCCGTGCCAACTCCGCTGACCACGGCGTCCACGTCGGCCGACGGCAGTTGACGAATGATTTCACGAGCCGTCTCGTGGCGATGCGGGATTGTCGGGATTCGAAAATTGGCGAGGCAAGAACGCACCCGACTGTTTCGCCCGTTCCTCCGCCGCATTCAACGCGCCCTGCAGGCCGTCCTCGCGAGGCGTAAAGACCACATCGCCGCCATACGCTCGAATCATCAGAACGCGTTCGTTGCTGACGCCTTCCGGCATAACGGCGGCAAATTGAAGTCCCAATTTCGCGCAGGCCAACGCCATAGCAATGGCCAGGACCTCGCGAGCGGGTGGCGTCGGAATGGCGGCGATGTTTTGACGAGTGGAACTATCCGACGTAAATAGACGCGTCGCGCAACATGTCACGCTAAGTCCCAACCGTTGGAGCTTGGCCTGAGACGCGCTAATTCGCGATCCCAATCTTTTGCGGCTTGTGCGAGCTCACGACGGACCAGACTTCGCCTGTTTCGCCGCCGTCGCCGCCGGCCTTTCGAATCCCGTACGGTACTGGCCCTTCGTCGTGGAAGTCTTGTGCCTGGTGCAACTGCTCTACGCGCTTCGGTTGGCAATGCAGGCACCGTCAGAACGCAACTTCCCCTTCGTTGCGTTCGTGTTCACCGGTGTCTACTTGATGATCACCCGACACGAATTGGACTGGAATCCCACCAGGGCAATCCTGGTTCGAGTGCAAGATTTATTGCATCCGGTCGCAGATGTCGCTGTCCTCGCTGAGTGGCTGCTGTTATTCGACGCTGTCGGGAAGTATGGAATTGCGATGCTCGGCGCGACGCTCGTTTACTTAGCTTCGTCGACTCTATGTCAAAAAAAAGACCGCCAGGTTGGCGGGGAATGAGCCGTGATTTAGCTGCTTACTCTCATACACCGAACGAGCAAGCTCGTTGAGGTCTTGGGGTAACGAGACGTCGCTGTTAGCTGCTCTGTCGGGTCCGGCCGCGCTATTTGCCATCTGTTTTCGAACGCCGAAGCGTGGTTTTCAAGTTCAAGGGATAATCGGTCAAGATGGCGTCGATGCCGGCGCTCGTGACTTGGTGCCAATTGTCGGCGACGTTGCCGCTGACAGTTGCACCGGCAATGAACGCCCGCTTGTTAGCCCGATGCACGGCATCCATCTCGTCTCGACTTGGAAGGTAACGCACATAGACCCAATCGGCGTTGCGAGCCGCCAGGGCTTTGGAAAATTCCGCCCGGTTGTTAGCCACAGCAGCAGTATGGGCGTCGCTCGAAACGTTCTTAATCTGTTTCCGTAATTGTGGATCGGCAATGGTCCTGCCGATGAACAGCAACAAATCAAGCACCTTATATTGCTCAGCCAGACGCACAACATCCGAACCAACGTCTTCAGCTTTGAGATCGACGGCAATCAATACATCGTGCTGCCGATATTCCGCGACGAGCGAAAGCACTTCTGCCACCGTCGGAATTCGCTCACAGGCAAACTTCGCATCGAACCAGCTGCCGGCATCGAGTGCGCGGAGTTCTGCGAGTGTCAACTCGGCAACCTTGCCGGTTCCGTTCGTCGTACGATCTACCGTACTGTCATGGATGCACACCAAATGGCCATCCTTGGTTCGTTCAACATCAAACTCAAAACCGACGCGTAGCTCAAGACATGCCCGAAAATTCGCCAGCGTATTCTCAGGCGAATAACGGAGTAGCCCGCGGTGAGCGACGATGAGTGGCTGCGATTCCTCGCCACTCGCAACCGTGTGCAAGAACATTACGCACAGCGCCGCGACAAAGACGCGTCGAAGTTGGGTCATGATTCGCTTCCTCTCAAGTGACAATGGCCTTCTCGCCTCAGCCCACTTCACAAATTGATTTCGAGTCTCTGTTCAACTCAAATATGCCGATGCGATCTTAACACGTCGCACGAGTCGAGTCTTATCGATTTTGATGTGGGGCTAACCGCTTGTCACCCGACGCGCAAAACTGAATTAAGAGCTGATGATATGAATCGCATCGCGTTCCTTCTCTTGCTGACCCTATCCGGCTCCGTCACCGCTCTTCATGCAGACGAGTATTCATGGTCGCTCGATTCGACGAAACCGTCGGGGCTAGCCGTACACGGGAACGTTACCTCGGCTCCTGGTGTCTCGGAGAAGAGTCTGGTTTTCGACGGCGATCCTCTGCTCAAGGTCAGCGACTCGGCAAGCCTGACGAATGGGGAGTCCGGATTCACTCTGCTTGCCTGGGTGAACCCATATCTTCGGGATGGCGATCAGCAAATGATCGCGGCGAAGAATCGTTATTCGCTTGGCGAACGCCAATGGGGCGTGATGATCGATAAGGACAATTTGTTTCGGCTCTACGTTTGGCAGGGTCGCTGGGTAACGGCGCACTGTGCAACTTTGCCCAAGCTTGGGCGGTGGCATTTGATCGCGGTCGTGATGTGGCCGTCGCGCGCCGAGCTGTGGGTGAACGGGAAGATCGCGGGCCAAGTGAAGCTCGCTAAGCCGATCCCGCAAACGAAGGCACCGATCACGCTGGGCGGAGTCGATGATAACGGTCGCATCTGGCAGAACTTCGTTGGAGCGCTCGACGAGGTCCGGCTGATCGACAGGCCGTTCGACGCGAGCGAGATCGCGGCGGAGTACAAGCCGGTGACGGCCACACACAAGATCCCCGCGCCGCCTCAGCCTTTCAACCTGTGGACAGGTCCGCCGATCCCGACCAAGTCGGCTGACTTCGAGTCGATTCCGTTTGTGGACGGCGCCGAGCATCGCACGATTCACCGAGCCTCCGAGGACGGCTACAAGTTTTTGCACGGCGCTGCGATTGTGAATCACAAGGGCGTGCTCTACGCCAACTGGGCCAACAGCCCGGTCAATGAGAACGGCCCTCAAGAGACACTTCAAGGTCGACGCTCAAAAGATGGCGGCGTCACGTGGTCCGAGCTCGAAGTCATCGGACCCGGATTTGAAGGGCCGGAACGTCACAGCCATGGAATCCTGTTCGCGCATCAGGGCGAGCTGTGGACGATCTGTTCGAGATTCGGAGTCGGTAAAACGGGACGCAGGTTTCCCGGCCTGCAAGCCGAAGCGTTTGTGCTGGACGAGCAAACCGATCGCTGGAAATCTCGCGGCATCGTAATGAAAAACTGCTGGCCGTACGACGAACCGGTTCGCATGCCCAACGGAAACTACATCACGGGCGGCCAGGATAAAGACGGGTTGCCAGTGGTCGCCATTAGCCGCGGCGACGATTTGACTCAGTGGGATTCGGTCTTGATCCCGTTTGACCGACGCTTGAAACCGAGCTTTGCCGAGACAACGGTGTGGTCCGAAGGAGATCGTGTGATCGCCGTCATTCGCGGCGGCGGCGAAATCGCCTGGGTTGCGACGAGCGATGATTACGGTCGAACTTGGGCAAAGGCCGGGCCAAGCAACCTACCAATGCCGAGGGCCAAAGCGTATCTCGGCAAGCTCAGTTCCGGACAACTCTATTTGCTCTCCAATCTCGGCAATCGCGACACGCTCGTCATCTCAGTGAGTGAACCTGGCGAGCAAACGATGAGTCGCATGTGGCGAGTGCGGCACGGCAAGTCGATCCCGCCGCGATTTTCTGGCAACGCAAAAGGAAAGCAATGGTCGTATCCGTACGGATACGAACACGATGGCAAGCTCTACGTCGTCTACTCGATCGGTAAAGAAGACTGCGGTCTTTCCGTATTGTCCGTCAAGTCGCTGTCCACAGATCCATGATGCCCGTTGCCGTGCAAAGTCGATAACGCCATTGCAAAGCGTTTTCAATTTTCACTCGTCATTCTTCACTTCCCCGTTTCGCTCTTCATCCGGAACCCGGTGTTTCGCGACGCGAGTCGTCGCAACCTAGTCCAGCAATTTCGCCATACCTCGGCCGAGCGCATCGCCGACCATCATGTAGGTCTCGGCGTTTCCGTTGTAGTGAAAGTCTTGATTCCTCGGCGATACCGAGGCGTCTTTCCAATAGTCTCGGATCTCAACCGTCAAGACATTGCCATCAAATTCGGGGTACTTCCCTTTCTCACCACTGACGGCTAGCTGAGCGTTGGCGACGGTCAAGTGCGGACCCTTCATTTCCCATCCTCCGAACCCGATCGTCGCGATCACAAACGGCGCCTTGGGCGCTTTGAATTCTTTGCGAAGCGTTTTGATGAGATGCACGAGGTTGTGCTCGTAACGACTGGCGTGCGCCGGATTACCATCCTTGTGCCCTTGCCACCAAACGAATCCGGCGACCTCAAAGCCTTGCTCGCTCCATTGCGGGAAGTTTTTGTCAAAGTTGTCAAGAACGTCATGAGCCGCATTAAAGCAATCGTCGTATTGCTTACCTGCGTACCAGTTCACTTTTTTACCGGGATCGTCTTTCGTCCATGACGGGATGTCGCCCTTGTAGCCGGCAAACGATCGTCCTTCGTGAGCAAACGACTGGCTGCCGGGTGGAAGAAAATCCCACCCCAAGCTTCGATTGCCCTGCGATGCTTTCAGAATCAGCACCGGTTCATCGTGGTAGTGCCCCATGATGTGGCCAAATTGAAGCTCCGGCCCGATCGAATGACTCGAGGCCCCGCAACCAACGGTCAGCCATTTATTTGCGGTTGCCGTAACGACGCCCTTGTACCAGACGTCATTTCTCACCGTGTAGTTGCCGTTGCTATCGACGAGATGAGGAAACTTTCCGTTGGACTTCACGACAGTATCGAGCGTGCCGGGGATATCCGTGCGATTAAACCAGCCCAATCCGTTGGCGGCCACTGTCAGGAACGTAATCTTGAAGGGATACTTCTTGCCGCCGATAATCTTGAACTTTTTGCGAATCGACGGTTGGCCTACCGCTTTGCGATGAACCTCAACGCCGTCAAGCTCCATGATATTGTAGGTGGAGGATTGATAGCCCGGACTGAATTCGTAAACGCCCGAAGTCTTCAAGGCAATGAAGCCTCGAACGACTTGAGTCCCTCCGCCTGGAAAAGGCGTCGGCTTGACTCCGCCGTATACGGGGAGTTCGACGGTCTTGATCGGCTCCAATTTGTCGTAGTCGGACTCCGGCGAGTAATCCCCTTTGTAGACCGAAACCTTCGCATCGGTGACTCCCGACCACCGCACCGTGCCGCCGCTCACTTGGCCAATCCCGACCATGTTCGACTGACCTGCCAAAATATAAACCTTGACCGGCTTGTTTTTCGACGGCGGTTTCGAATCGGGTGCGGGTAGTTGTTTGGGTATGTCGACCGCGACTGCCGTTTGGACGATCGATTGCAACAAGAGCAAGCCAAGAGCGAAGGACAATTTGACGTTGAAACTCATGAACAAATCCTCTTGCTAACGTAACCTGGTCAGACGCCCGAGTCGCTTTCGGCTCAGGCTAGAAGCTAGTGTCACTCTCGGCTGTGTCTGGAAGCCGTCTGGAAGCCCAGCCTAAACAGCGGTCGGCGTAAAGACAATGAAAGCCAATGCGAGAAAGAGACAGTCTATACGTGCATACCTATGCGCGGTTGAAGACTTCTATCGATTCAAATCTCGCCGTGGCCGTTTCGCCCTTCTCGCAAGCGATGGCGAATCAGGCGAGGAAGCGTTACTAGTGCTGCGTTACTCCTTAGTTTTAGGGTGGCGCACCCGATTCGCCGTGGCGGGCGTTGACCAAACGAATCGTCGATCCCAATTCCAAGCTGTAACACAGCACTAGGGCCATGGCGCATTAAGACGAGCCAATTGAGGATACCAGAATCACAACGCGAGCATGGCGTACACGACGGCGGCGAAGCCGCCAAGCCAGCAGGCCAAAGGGTTACGGGCTTTTTCGACAAAAGAATTTTCGCCATGAAGCGTCTCTAATCTCGACACGGATCACAGTTCCGCGGAAAATAGCAATAGGCTGTCCGATGCATGCATTTGCTGCTGTTGAGCCTCTATTTTTTGTTTTTGAGTTTTCCAAGAAGGTGACCGGGGCGGAAGACCTGCCACAGTGATGTAATGAAGAGGTTGGGACGATTGATGACGCGCACCCTTGATAGTCATTTCGTCGATCCCGTTTTTGTTGCCGGCCTTCCGTCGGACGAGGTTCAGGATACGCAACCATGAGTTTTCGATTTAACGCCATGATGGCTCTGCTCGGTTGGGCCGCGCTGCTCGCTGTCGGCAATGCAGCCGAACCCGATTCAGTGGAACACTTGAAGTTCTTTGAGACGCGCGTTCGCCCCCTGCTGGCTCAACATTGTCTCGAGTGCCACAGTGCGGAAAGTCAAAAAGGCGGATTACGACTCGACTCCCGAGCGGACATCTTGAAAGGCGGCGAATCGGAAGAGCCGGCGATCGTCCCTGGAAAACCAGACGAGAGCCCGCTTGTCGATGCGATTCGATACGAGTCGTTCGAGATGCCGCCGAAGGGACAGCTCCCCGAAAAAGACATCGCCGTTTTGGTCAAGTGGATCAAGCTTGGCGCGCCTTGGCCAGGCGGCGACACCGCGAAGATCGTCCGCAAGGACGGCGATCGAATTACCGATGAAGACCGCAGCTGGTGGGCCGTTCAACCGGTCAAGGAGCCAAGCGTTCCGAGCGAAGGCGACAATTGGGCTCGCAACGAAATCGACCGCTTCGTATTTCGAAACATGACCGCGGAAGGCCTCAAGCCCGCTCGCGAAGCCGATCGCTATGAACTCGTCCGCCGATCCTACTTCGATCTGCACGGCATGCCTCCGACGCCGGCTCAAGTCAGCGCGTTTGTAAATGACGATCGACCCGACGCTTGGCCGCGCCTCATCCGAAAACTGCTCGACAGCCCGCGCTACGGTGAACGCTGGGCTCAGCACTGGCTCGACGTCGTTCGATTCGCCGAGAGCGATGGTTACAACGAGGACGCATTCCGACCTGCCGCGAGCGCCTTCCGTGATTACGTCATCCGCTCATTGAACAACGATAAGCCGTACGACCAGTTCGTGCGCGAACACTTGGCCGGCGATGAAATCGACCCGAACGATCCCGACGTCTTCATTGGGACTGCCTACCTGCGACACGGGGTCTACGAATGGAATCAGCGGAATGCCCGCATGCATTGGGGACTGATCATCAACGAGATGACTCGAGTAACCGGCGAGGCGTTTCTCGGTCTGGGGATCGGATGCGCCGAATGCCACGACCACAAGTTCGACCCGATTCTCCAAAAAGATTACTACGGACTGCAGGCGTTTCTGTCGTCGGTTGCCTGGCCAATGGACCGACCGTTGGCGTCGCCGAAATCGATCGCCGACCATAAGAAGAAGCAGCTTGCCTGGGAGAAAGCGACCCAAGCCATTCGCGACGAAATGGATTCTCTGGCAGGCGCAGCCGTTGAAAGCAATCAAAAGTACATTGTCGATCAGTTCCCAGGCGACATCCAAGTCATCTACCGCAAGCCTGAAGCGGAAAAAACAACGCACGAAAAACAGCTGTCGTACCTTGTGCATCGCCAAGCTCAACGAGCGGCCCAAAAGTTTGACTACGCCAAAGCGTTAAAGAGCAAACCAGAGAAACTCAAACGGTACAAAGAACTGCAAGCCGAGTTGAAGAAATTCGACTCGCTCAAACCAGTTCCGCTGCCGGTCGCGTTTATCGCAACCGACGTCAGCTCCGAGCCAGCTCCTACTTACTTGCTGACGCGAACGACACAGGAAGCCGTCGAGCCCTCGTTCCTCACGTTGCTTGGCCAGAAGCCGGTCATCAAGCCGACGGCGACCAGCACCGGGCGACGAACGGCGCTTGCCAATTGGATCGCCAATAAGGACAACCCGCTGTCGACTCGCGTGATCGTGAATCGAGTTTGGCAACGTCATTTCGGACGCGGCATCGTCGCCACGCCCAATGACTTTGGCACTCTTGGCGAACCGCCGAGCCACCCGGAGTTGCTCGACTGGCTGACGCGCCGTTTTCTCGATGCGGGTTGGAAGATCAAACCGCTGCACGAATTGATCATGAATAGCGCGGCCTATCGCCAAACGGCCAGACGCGAGCCATCGCCCACGGAAAACAAAGTCGACCCGACCAACCGTCTTCTCTGGCGTTTCCCGCCGCAACGCCTGGATGCCGAACAGGTCCGCGACGCCATGCTCTCAGTCTCTGGCGAAATGAAGCCGCGCGACGGCGGCACCTCGGTCAGCGGCACGTCGCCTTACCGAAGTATCTACGTGAAGAAGCTACGGAACCGACCCGACGAAATGCTCGGCGGCTTCGACGCGCCGCTCGGTTTCGAGTCGGCTCCCGATCGTATTTCCACGACCACGCCGATTCAATCGCTATTGCTGGTCAACGGAGGTTGGAGCCTGGATCGCTCGCGAGCTTTCGCCAAACGCCTGCTCGCAGGCGAGAAGGAACTCGCCGCCGATGACATTCGCACGGCGTATCAACTTGTGTTTGGCCGAAACGCGTCCGACGACGAAGTGAGCGAGGCCTTGGCGTTCGTACGCGACCAAGCTGGCTCGATCGTCGCTCCCACGGTCGTCGACAAGTTCCCTAACGAATCAGGTTTGCGTCCGGTGAGTCAGCACTTCGGCGACGTGAAAGAGTTTGGCATTGGAACGAAAACGCTATGGATTCAGCCCGGTAGCCGGTTCGAGCGACTTCATGCCCAAAAACCAGTTGGACTCGACGACGAGTTCACCGTGGAGACAATCGCCAACCTCGATCGACTCTATCCCGACGCCAGCGTCAACACGCTAATGTCGCGGTGGAATGGCAGCACGAAGTCGAGCGGTTGGAACATCGGAGTTACCAGCACAAAGTCAGCCTATCAGCCGCGCAACTTTATTGTGCAGTTGGTCGGGCGAACTTTCCAGGACGAGCCGGCTTATGAAGTCGTCGCTTCCGGCCTGCGAGTTCCGCTCGGGAAACCGGTCTACCTGGCCGCCGTCGTTTCCGCCGCGACATCCAAGGGAGATGCAACCAGCGGATCGGTGACGTTCTACATGAAAGATCTCTCGGATCCCAAAGCCAAAATGGAAACGGCTACGGTTCCGACAACTATTGTCGGAAAGATCCAAAATCCTGCTCGCAAGACCATTATCGGCGGTCGCGATGGACGCGGGCATCTGTGGGACGGACAGATTGCTCGCTTAACCGTCAGTCACGGCGCCGTACCTGCCGAACAACTGTTGTTCGGCAAGCAAGCCGCCGAGGCCAAGCGAATTCTGGACTGGACGTTTAGAGACGAGAACGGCGAAACGCCTGCCCCCGAAACGGCATGGCTTCGAGAAAAGCAAACGGACAATCCCGGCGGAGTGTCAAGCAAGACGCTCAGCGCCGTCACCGATTTGTGTCACGCGTTGTTTAATTCCAACGAATTCCTCTACTTGCATTAATCCCACCAAGGCAATCGCGAGTGTCGCCCCGGCGCTCGCGCACACCGGTCTCAAGAAATCGAGACGCGTTCGCCCCACCAAGCGATCCGACTAACGGAAAGATCTTATGACTTCATGCAACCGTATCGAGCATCCCAACTCGCGGCGCGAGTTTCTTTGCAACGCCGGCGGCGGATTCGGTGCCTTGGCGTTTGCGGCGCTCAGCGGCCAATCGCTGTTTGCGGCTGAACCGAAGAACCCCGTGGCGGCCAAGATCCCAGACCGACTCGGCAAGGCGAAGAACATTATCTGGCTCTTCATGGAGGGTGGGCCAAGTCACCTCGACCTGTTCGACAGAAAACCGGCGATCAACAAGCTGGCCGGACAGTCGTTGCCCGAGAGTTTTCCTCGTCCCGTCACGGCCATGGGTGAAGTCAACTCGCCGATACTCGAGTGCAAACGCAAGTGGACACAGTGTGGAAAGAGCGGGCGTTGGATCTCCGACTGGCTGCCGCATCATCACGAAGTTGCGGACGAACTGTGTGTGATTCACTCTTGCGTTTCCGATGGAATCAACCACGCTGGCGGCGTTTGCCAAATGAATACGGGCGCCGTGTTCGGCGGTCGCCCTTCGCTCGGCGCCTGGGTCTCGTACGGACTCGGCAAAGCAAGTGAGAGCTTGCCTACGTTTGTCGTCATGAAAGACAGCTCGTCGATGGTAGTCAATGGTGCCCGCGCGTGGGGGTCGGGATTCATGCCGTCGAGTCACCAAGGCGTGCTCTTCGAACCTGGCGCGGAACCACTGCGAAACCTCAACAATCCGAAAGGAATTTCAGCGTCGCAACAACAGGGCAAACTCTCTTTCATCAACCGGCTCAACCGCCGCCACTTTGCGGGACGCGAATCAAACACCGAGCTCGAAGCAAGAATTCAAAGCTACGAACTTGCCGCTCACATGCAGGCCGATGCGCCGGAAGCCATCGACCTCAAGCAGGAGCCGGAGCATATCAGGAAGCTCTACGGACTCGACCAGAAGGAGACCGAATCCTATGGACGCCAGTGCCTGCTCGCCCGACGGCTTGTCGAACGCGGCGTGCGATTCGTTCAGCTCTACTCTGGCGCAGGCAGCAAGTGGGACAGTCACAGCAACATCGAGACGAACCATTCGCGACTGTGCAAGGGAGTCGATCAGCCGATTGCCGCGTTGATCGCCGATTTGAAACAACGAGGGTTGCTCGACGAAACGCTCGTCATCTGGGGCGGCGAATTCGGCCGCACGCCGATGAGTGAAAAAGGGACGGGGCGCGATCACAACCCGACGGGCTTCACGATGTGGATGGCGGGCGGCGGCGTTAAAGGCGGTCAAACGATCGGCGCCACCGATGAAGTCGGCCTCTACGCCGTCGAAGACAAACTTCACGTCCACGACATCCACGCCACGACCATGGCGATGCTGGGTATGGATCACACCAAAGTCGTCTACATGCACAAAGGTCGCCCCGAACGCGCCGACGTCGATGAGGGGTCGGTGCACAAGGGGCTGGTTTCCGGCGTGTAGTCGCGGTTTGAATTCTAACGACACTTTGAATTGGTCAATAAATCATGACGACGCGGATCATCGCCGCTTTGATTCTTGCCACGGCAAGCGTTGCTCAAGCGACAGAACCGATTCTCGAGTGGCGATTCGATGGGCAGTCGCAGCCGGGATCATGGCAGGGGAAATTCGGCGCGCCCGCGAACGGTCCCCGCACGCCGCGATATCCAGGTTTTAGCGCGAACAACAAAAGCTCGACGTTCGTCGGGCACGAGGGCTGGATCCTTGTGAAGGACCACGAACGAGGCGGCTTCACCAACGTTCGCTTCGGCGCCGGCGACACGTTCGCATTCGAAGCCTGGCTGAAGGCCAAGTCAGTCGGCAAGGGTCAGATGATCTATCTCATGGGGAAAGGCCGCCACAGAAAACTCGGCGAAAACCTCGGCGAGAATAATCAAAACTACGCCGTTCGATTGAAGGGAACTAGCGCCGGAGCACAACTCGGCTTCCTCTTCACTAGCCTCGACCCCAAAACGAAAAAGACCGATTGGCACCGATGGTGGAGCAAGGCCGAAATGCCGCTGACGGGTTGGCATCACGTGGCGTTCGACTTCACGTTTGGGAAGGCCGACAGCCTGCACGCATATATCGATGGCAAACCAGTCGACGGCGTTTGGGATCTGGGCGGCGCGACCGATCTCCCGCCCGTGCAAGACGCCGACGATCTTGTTATCGGCACCGGATACAATCGCGACGCCGGTCAGTCGTTTCAGGGTTGGATGGACAATGTCGCCATCTATCGCCAAGCCCTCAAGCCGGAATCAATCGCTGGGCGTTACGCCTACGTCCCGCCGCCGCCGGCCGTGACGAGAGAGATGATTCCGGCTGGCCGCGTGCTCGTGCAGATCAGCGAAGACGGCGTTCCTGAATCGAACAGTTGGCCGGAAGAACCGCAAGTCACCGAATCGTATCAAGAGGACTGTTTCGGTCTATTCGAACTGCCGCACAAATACGTTTCGACCGGCGTGAGAGGCGACCGTGCAAACCCATCGCATCTGCGAGCGTCGGCGTTAGTGGATTTGCCGGCGGGAAAACATCGCTTGCTGTTGCGAGGTCGTGGCGTATGTCGGCTGAGCATCGACGGCAAACAGGTCATGGAAACGTCCGCCCGTCCGACAGACCCGGCAGGGCACGGCTTGCTTTCTGCGCAAGACAAATATCTCGACCTCGGCCCCGACTTCCGCTTCGCTCCGCCAGGCAACCGCGACGAGTGGTGCAACTTCGAGACGAAAGGCGGCGAGCATTTCATCATTCTCGAAACGCTTGTCGGCGGCGTCACCGGAAACAGCAAGTTTCGGCCTGAGGTGGGAGAGACGGTCATCGCCGTCTCGCTGGAAGGAAGCGAATCGTGGTCGCTGCTGTCGCCAGGCAAGCGACAGGTCTCTTATACCGACGCTGGTTGGGAGGGCTACGAATCGGAACGTCGCGAACATCTTGCTCACGTCAACGCGGCTGCACGCGCTGAGCGGCGCGCCGCCAATCATGATTATTGGAATCGCCGCAGATCCACGGCGACTGCATGGCTGGCCCAAGTCGAACCGGTCAGCGTACCGGTACTGGCGGACGAATTCCCAGCCAACAATGCGATCGATCATTTTCTCGCGGCGCGGATCGCCTCCGTCGCCGAACAATCAAAGCAAAACGCGAAAGGCGGCGTCGACTATTTCAAAGAGATTCGACCTCTTCTGGAAAGCCGCTGTTACGACTGCCACCAAGGCGGCAAGGCGCAAGGCGGTCTAAGAATAGACGATCGCCATTCGATGCTGAGCGGAGGTGAGAGTGAAGAGCCGGCCATCGTTCCGGGCAAGATCGAGGCGAGTTCGCTCATCGATCGTGTCAGCTCGATGGACGACAATGACGTCATGCCGCCGAAGGGCGATCCGTTGTCTGACGCTGAGGTATCGCTGCTCAAACGTTGGATCAAAAGCGGCGCCGCGTGGCCTCAATTCGACGTCTCCAATTTCACGCCGACATCGCTTGCTGACGATTTGAGCTTTCTGCGCCGAGTGACGCTCGACACCGTTGGCGTCACGCCGACTGAAGCGGAGATTGAAGCTTTCCGCAACGACAGTCCTGAAACGCGCCGAGCGAAAGTCATTGACCGACTCTTGAACGATCCGCGGTGGGCCGATCATTGGATGGGTTATTGGCTCGACGTGCTCGCCGAAAACCCTAACATGATTAATCCGACGCTGAACAACACCGGACCGTTTCGCTGGTGGCTGTACGAGTCGTTGCTGGACAACAAGCCCGCCGATTTGTTCGTGACCGAGTTGATTCGGATGGAGGGCAGCGAGCGTTTCGGCGGACCGGCCGGCTTCGGCACAGCAACTCAAAACGACCTGCCGATGGCGGCCAAGGGCATTATTGTCAGTTCCGCATTTCTCGGCGTGGAAATGAAATGCGCCCGCTGCCACGACGCGCCGTCCCACGTCTCAGTTCAACAGGACTTGCTGCAGCTCGCCGCATTGCTAAAGCAAGAACAAATCAAGCTGCCAAAATCAAGCAGTGTTCCTCCGGGCCGCCTGCACCAAACGGGCCGCAAGCCGCTGATCGAAGTCACGCTTAAGCCCGGCACCGAAGTACAACCCGCCTGGCCGTTCAGTCGGTTTTGTGATGAGTCGATTGCCGACACGCTGGCCGAACACCCCGAGAATTCTCGCGACCGATTGGCAGCGCTTATCACAGCGCCGCAAAACGAACGCTTCGCCCAAGTGATGGTGAATCGCGGCTGGCAGCGTCTGATGGGCCGAGGCCTGGTCGCCAATGTTTCCGACTGGGAGAAAGGCGGCGCGTCGCATCCTGAGTTACTCCGTTGGCTCGGCCATCGATTCGTCGAGTCTGGATACGACGTTAAGGCCGTTAGCAAGCTCATCCTGAATTCACACGCGTATCAGCGCGACACCGACACGTCGCTTGCCGAGACCAGTCCGCTCTATGTGTCGCCCGCGCCGCGCCGACTTGCGGCCGAGCAAATCGTGGATTCGGTGTTCCATGCCACGGGCACGCCTTTCGATCTGGAAGAAGTCAGTTTGGACATCGATAGCGTTCGCGCAATCCGAAACTCGCTCGCGCTCGGTCGAGCTCGACGCTCGTGGATGCTCGCTTCAACGTCGAACGAACGAGACCGACCAAGCCTCTCACTACCGCGAATCACCGCCGTCACGAGCGTGTTGAAAACGTTTGGCTGGCGCGGTGCCCGGCAAGATCCGCGCAGCCTGCGCGACGCCGAACCGAATATCCTTCAACCAGCCATCTACGCCAATGGAGTCATGAGCGTCTGGCTGACGCGGCTCAGCGATCGCCACCCGCTGACTCTACTCGCACTCCAGGATCAGTCGGTCGAACAACTTGTCGATCGCCTGTTCCTTCGTCTGCTTACTCGTGAGCCATCAGAGGAAGAGCGAGAGCGATTCGTCCTTGTTCTGTCCGAGGGCTACGAAGACCGCGTCATTCCAGAATCGAAACGCGTCAAGCCGGCGCCGGTCAAACGTGAGCCGGTTCGGTATGTGAGTTGGTCGAATCATGTCGACGGCCCCGCGAACTCGCTCGCTCTTGAAAAGGAAATTGCCGCGCGGCGAGGCGACCCACCGACCAAGGCGCTGAACAACGACTGGCGTCTCCGCATGGAAGACGCCGTTTGGGCCGTGCTCAACGCGCCCGAATGGGTTTACACACCGTGAACATGTGCCAGACACCGAAAGCCACCCCACGAGACTGAAGGACCATTCATGGACCGGCGAAACTTTCTTAAACATTCGAGCATGCTGACGGGAGCTGCACTCGCTAGCGGCTCGGGACTCGCTGCAAGCGCACTCGCTGCGCCTGCCACAGCCAACTTGCCCAAAGGAAAAGCCGAGCATGTGATTTTCATTTGGTTGGGCGGAGGCATGGCGCAGATCGACACGTTCGATCCCAAGAAGCGAGGCAACTCGAAGGCTTCGCCCAAGATCGCAGGTTCCGAATACGACACGGTCGAGACCGCCGTGCCCGGCGTGAAGTTCTGCGAACACTTGCATCGGACCGCGAAGCTGGCCGACCGGCTGACGGCCATGCGGACGATCAATCACCATCTGATTGACGAACATGCGTTCGGGACAAACTTCGTCCACACCGGCAGACTGACCAGCGGCAGTATTACGTACCCGTCTCTCGGTTCCATCGTTGGCCATGTGCGAGGCGCGGCGAGTCCTGACGTGCCGGCCTATATGTTGATCGGTTATCCGAGCGTTAGCCGCGGCCCCGGATTCCTCGGCGCCAAAGCAACTTATGTTTACCTCGTCGATACCGAGAGCGGACCGTCTGGTTTTTCGCGTCCGGAAGATGTGACGCCGGCTCGTGTCGAGCGGCGGCGGCAATTGCTCGAGCCGCTCACCGATCGCGTGCCCCACGACTCAGTCATCGCCCAATACCGGGCGGCCCAAACCGATGCGCTGCGTCTGGCCGGACCCGATTTCATGCGCCACTTCCGGTTGAAGGACGAGACAAATGATTTGCGCAGCAGCTACGGTGGCGAATTCGGTCAGCGTTGCTTGCTCGCTCGTCGTCTCGTGCAAGCTGGAGTCCGTTTTATTGAAGTTTCTCACAACCTGAACTTCATCAACGGCACCGGCTGGGATACGCACAACGAAGGTCAACAGAACCAGCACTTGCTCATCAAGGAACTCGATATCGCGTTGTTCGCCTTGATTACCGATCTCGAACAACAGAGCATTCTCGACAAAACGCTCATCGTCATCGGCACTGAATTTGGTCGGCCCGCCGCCTACGATGGTCGGGGAGGCCGAGGCCATCAGGGTACTTGTTTTAGCCTGCTGCTTGCTGGCGGAGGACTAAACCATCAGGGTGCCTATGGGGTCACCGACGAGTTGAGCAAGACGATTGTCGAGAATCCCGTTTCCGTTCCCGATTTTCACGCCACCATCCATGCGGCCCTTGGCGTCGATCCAACGCTCGAGCTCTTCGACGGTTCGCGACCTGTTCCAATCACGGATCAAGGCAAACCGGTCACGGCCTTGTTTGGTTGAGCATCGACGGTCAAATCAAGACGAACAACGCGGTGAGACATGACCGCGAAATGATCTGCTCAACCGTACCGCGCATCGACCGCTTCCGACTCGTAATCGCAATCGCGATGGGCCACAATATCGAGACGTTCGCCGAAACTCTCTGCGGCTAAATTATCGCCCTCCGCCACGTTGCGGCCCCTAGATCGAGAACGCCATGTTAAACCGTGCTCTGCTCTGCGCGACCGCCATTTTACTCTGCCTCTCATCCGCGCATGCTGCGGCGGAAGTCACGCGATTCGAGATCAAGACTCGCGAACCCTTCGCCGGCGGCAAGGTCTTCGGAACAGTTGGCGAGTACGAACGAATCGTTGGGCGAGTCCACTTTGAACTCGGTCCCGACTTGCCGCAGAATCGCAATGTCGCTGACCTGGATTTGGCGCCTCGCAATGAACGCGGGCGAGTTGAGCTCTCCGCCGACTTGCTCATCTTGACGCCCAAGGACCGAAGCAAAGGGAACGGCGCTCTGCTCTACGGAGTCAACAATCGTGGCAACATCAATACGCTGCGATTCTTCAACTTCGCTTCAGGCAGCAACGATCCAAAGGACGAGAAACATGCGGGCGATGGCTTCCTGATGCGACACGGCTTTACTGTCGTCTGGAGCGGTTGGGACGGCGAGCTGCTGCCGGGCAATCAACGGCTGCGACTGTCTCCGCCACGCGTTGCGAAGAAAATCACGGAGCGAGTGCGTTGTGAAATCGTGCCCGGCTCCGACACCAAGCGAATGGTCGTGAATTGGGCCAACCATGGCGCCTATCGTCCAACAGCCGACGGTCTCAAGTCGGCGACGCTGACCCACCGCCTACTGGCCGGGCACCCTCGCGTCCTCATCCCGCGCGATGACTGGAAACTGCATGTCACCGACGTCAAAAGCGATTCGCCCAATCAATTGCCAAAGATTGAACTCGAGTACCCGCGGGGGCTGAAGAAGCTGCACATTTATGAACTGATCTACGAGGCCCAGGATCCGGTCGTTATGGGGACCGCATTCACGTCGGTCCGTGATCTCGTCTCAGCTCTGAAGCATGGTACTGGCCAAGGTAATCCGATTCTTGAGCAGGGAAAATCGCCAATCGCGCGAGCTCATGCGTTTGGGGTGTCGCAGAGCGGACGGTTCCTTCGCGAGATGACGTATTGGGATTTCAACGCGGATGAAAGAGGTCGGAAAGTTTTCGATGGAATCATTCCTCACGTCTCCGGTTCCGGCTTGGGATCATTCAATCATCGCTTCGCGCAGCCGACCAGGCATGCCGCCCAACACGATCATCACGACTACCCGCCGGATCGTTTTCCCTTCTCGTACAGCGTGCAGACCGATCCCTTGTCGGGCTTGACCGAGGGGATTCTCGCTCGATCCGAAAAGAGCAAGACAGCGCCGCTTGTGATGCACACTCAGTCTTCCTCGGAGTACTGGAATCGCAGCGGCTCACTCACCCATACGGATCCGCTCGGCACGAGCGATGTCGAGATTCCCAAGAATGTCCGGCTGTACATTTTTGGCGGAACCCAACACGGGCCTGCCGGCTTCACCTCGAATACCGGTGACGGTCAAACGGCGCCCAATCCGGCGGACTACAAGCCATTCCTGCGAGCGTTGTTGCTTTGGCTCGACCGCTGGGCGAAGGATGGAAGCGAGCCGCCGCCGAGCGTCTATCCTAAGATTGATGACGGCACTCTCGTCAGCTGGACTCAAAACGCAACGCGATTCCCGAACATTCCCGGCATCCGTTATCCGGGCGTCATCCAGCAACCATCCTTCCTCGACTTCGGACCTCGTTGGCAAACTCAGCGAATCGTCGATCATCAACCGCCGATCGTCCGAGGGAATTACCGCGTGCTTGTCCCTCGTTCCGGCCCGGACGGAAACGAACTCGGCTGCCTCTCTCCGCCCGAAGTTCTTGTGCCCGTCGCCACCTACACCAGCTGGCGTTTGCGTGCAGGTCCGGCCGCCAACCAACTCGTCAGCCTGTCGGGATCGTACATCCCCTTTCCAACGACGAAGTCGGACCGCGAAAAGACCGACGATCCAAGGAAGTCGGTCGAAGAGCGTTACAAATCACTGGATGCGTATCTTAAGCAGCTCGAGTCGCAGTGCCGTGATTACGAAGAGCGAGGATACTTCCTCAAAGAAGACACGCCGCGCACAATGGCAGTACAGCGCAAACGAGTCGCACCGCTGTTTGCCCGTTAAGCGTCACGCAGATGCGGTTGACTCTATTTGACGCGGTTACTTGGGCGGGTGCGAACTACCGCCGCTCAGAGAATACAGCGGACTTTCAACGACGACGGCCGTCTGGTCAGTGAAATACGAACAACAGTCAACACTCATCCTCAACGTCTATAAAGCCGGGACCAAAGAACGAAACGTTCTACTTTCCAGACGGCGAGCAATTGACCTGGCCGGAACTCGCCGACTCAAATCCGAACGATCGCGCGGAGATACTCAAACGACTGGAGATTCTACGTCAGTACGCGCCCGGCGATGACGACCGCAACGGCAGCATCCTCGGCGGCGTGAATCCTCAATCGGGAGACCGCACTCGCGATGGCAGCTTCACTCGCGCTCTGTTGGATCACTTTTCCCATGAGGGCGAGGAATACTCGGACATGCTTGGCCGAAAACAAAGCGGACCGAACAACGACAAGCCGCTGTTCGCCTACGTTGGTTTTGAATTCCCGCACACCCCGGTGCTGCCGCCAGCCAAGTTCCGCGAGAAGTTTCAGAAGCTGAAATACCAGATCCCGACCTTCACCGAGAAAGAACTGGCCGCGTTTCCGCCGCAACTCCTGAGGCTTTACAACAACTCGCAGAGCGATCATTTCACCGACGTCGAAAAACAGCAGATGATTGCGGACGACTACGCGTTCTGCGCCTACGACGATTCGTTAGTCGGTCGGGCTGTCGATGACGGCGATACCCAGAACCTCCAATCCGTGATTTTGCACAAGGTCAAAAATGATGACCGTTAGGCCGGCAGCCGGACCGCTCACTTGAAGCGGCGCGCCCGCAACCCACCCGACGATCAGACCGCCGACGATACCTGTGATCAGTCCTGCGGCTACTGGGACGCCGGACGCAATGGCAATGCCCATACAAAGCGGCAACGCGACAAGGAAGACCACAATGGATGCGAGGAAGTCCTGCTTCGCCGTCGCAAACAGTCCGCCGGTTACGTAGGTGTTGCCGTCCCGCGGAGTCGAATTCTGATTCATTCTTTTATTCCGTAGCTGGCGTTTTCGATGCGATGTAGTTCGCCGACGATAAAGGAGCCCGGTTGCCTTGGGTGCCGGCCCAATTGACGCTCATGACGTTTGGCGGGACCGCTATCACGGGAATCGAAAACGCAATGTCTCAAGTCTTGGTTTGTCACGAATGGGTTAGGGGTGCGCACTGGGTCGACTTAGGCGGGCGACGCCCCGTGGTTCGTACCGTCCACACGCACAAATTGCGAATCTTGCGGGGTGTATCCGAACACTTCACCGGTTTCGAACTTGTAAACCCAGCCATGAAGATTCAAGGCTTGGCGTTCCAGGGCCGAAGCGACTGTCGGATGTGTTCGCAGATTCTCAAGTTGAACGAGAACGTTTTCCTCAACGGTCGCTGTGAGTCGAGCATCCGCGTCGGTGACACTCGAGTATTTTTCCTCGATGATGCGGTGTGTCGATTCTGCGTGACGCAGCCATGACCGAACGGCTGGCAGGGTCTCAAGACTTTGCGGATTAAGCAGTCCTCCCATCGCTCCACAACGCGAATGGCCGCAGATCACGATGTCGCTTACCCCTAAGACACTCACAGCGTATTCAATCGTCGCCGCTTCGCCGCCGTCATTCACGGCACCGTACGGCGGGACAATGTTGCCGGCGTTTCGCACGACGAAAAGCTCGCCCGGTTCCGTTTGCGTGAGCAGATTCGGAACGATGCGTGAATCTGAGCAAGTAATGAACAGAGCCAGCGGCTGCTGCCCGCCTGCCAAGCCTTCGAACAGCCCTTGCTTCGCTCCAAAGACTTCGTTTTGGAAACGGTGGATGCCAGAGACTAGCTTTTGCATATGAAGAATCTCCCCGATAGGCCAACGTCTTGCTCGAACGGGCAAAGTCCCCGATCAACATGAGCGGCCGAAATTTTGTGAGTCCGATAAACTGAAATGCCGCCGTCGAATCGAGTCCAGATAACTCGCGCGTACAGCGACTCAAGAATAAGCTCAAGACGCAAGGGGCCAAATAGGGGAGCGACAATTAGGTTCGCATCGGCGCGAGGATGCCGTTGGACAGGCGATGGCGACTTGCCGCGAGACAAGGGACCGCGTAAAGAGCATCGCCACCAAGTCGGTCACTTGATGCAGTCCAAGGCGAATTCGGTTGTCTTCGGTCCGCTGAGAGCCGGGACGAGATCAGCTCCGATCGCGGAGCCTTCTCTTTCTCTTCTTCTTGCTCGCCAGAATTATTCGACTCGCTTACCTCGGTCGTCAGCAAAAGAGTCGCCTGCACGAACGGAAGTCCAACACCGTCAAATGCGACGGCCGCGAGCGCCCCGATCATGAGAAGTAAGAACGGTATTTCCTTCACTCGAAACATCGTATTCGTCCAGCTCTCCCTGTCGCGTCTTCGCAGATCTTGGCAGGCGGGCAGCCGCACGCAACACCGCGTCGTCGGCCGCAAATCAAGTCAGTTTTGCAATCGTAGTTGAATCCCCATTGTTTGATAATGCATATTTTATGATCTTGATTGTTAGATAAAACCTAACTATCATTTCAGGCATGGATGCGCTCAATTACCACCATTTGCATTACTTCTGGCTCGTCGCCCGCGAAGGATCGATTGCTCGAGCGGCAACGGAACTCAAGCTGTCTCGACCGACCATCAGCACCCAGCTGCGGCAACTCGAAACCTCGATGGGGCGAGCCCTTTTTGAGCGCAGCGGCAGGAGTCTCGTGCTGACTCAGTTTGGTCAAACCGTGTATCGGTACGCGGATGAGATCTTCTCGATTGGTCGCGAGCTGCGTGATGTTGTTCAAGGCGACCTTGCCGGGCGGCCTCAGCGTCTTGTCGTGGGAACGCCGGAAGTCTTGCCCAAGCTGATTACCCACCAACTCTTGAAGCCGGCTTTTGAGCTGCCTGACCCGATGCAGGTCGCCTGTCACGAGGGGACGATGAACGACCTGCTCGCGGAGCTTGCCGTACACCGGCTCGATGTCGTGCTCTCCGACACCCCGCTTGGCTCGACAACGCACGTGCGAGGCTACAATCACTTGCTCGGCGAATGCGGAGTCTCGTTTTTCGCGAGCTCGGATAAAGCTCCCAAATACCGTCGCCGCTTCCCCAAGTCGCTCAACGGCGCGGCGGTTCTTGTTCCAATGAGCACGACGTCCTTGCGGCGAGAACTGGATCGCTGGTTCGACACGGAAGACATCCACCCACGGCTCGTCGGCGAGTTCGATGATTCGGCCCTGATGAAAGTCTTTGGCCAGGATGGTTTCGGCATTTTCCCGGCGCCGAGCGCCATCGAAAAGGATGTGTGCGACCAATACAACGTTCGCGTGGTCGGGCGAGTGGAAGTCATTCGCGAACGGTATTACGCCATCTCGGTCAGCCGCAAACTGAAGCACCCGGCCGTCGTGGCCATCTGCGAAGCGGCCCGCGAAGAACTGTTTGAATCGGCTTAGTCGAATCCACCCAGTCCGTGTTTCCGCCCCTATTTGCGTCGATTCTGGGGCCAATCGCTCCAACGAGCTCAAACCGCCCAGCTTGACACCGCGACGGGCGGTCGGTAGATTGTTAACAATTAATAATCAAGCGGTCACGCGGGCCGCGGTGCATTCTTACAGGCCGTTCTTTCCGGCCGCTCCCATAGGGTCTTCAATATGGCGCTCGTCACACGCACGATTCGAGAGCAAGTGACCGACCAGATTCGCGATGAGGTGGTCGCTGGAACTTTTCCGCCGGGCGAACCTCTTCGTGAGGCCGAACTTGCCGAGCGATTCGGAGTTAGCCGCGGCCCTATTCGCGATGCCTTCCTGCAGCTCTCCCAAGAAGGAGTGCTGACCTATCAGGCGAATCGAGGCGTCACAGTGCGTCAGGCGCCCAAGCCTGAGAATCGCGAGTTCATCGTTTCGCTGCGTCAGCAAATCGAATGCTACGTGATACGCCTTGGGATCGGCCAACTGCAAAGTGAAGGAGCCGATCCGATTAAGAAGGCGCTGGCAGATCTAAAAACAGCTTGCGAAAGCGGGCAGGCGCCCGCGGTCGCCAAGTGCGACATGGCGTTTCACGAGGCCACGCTCATCGCCTGCGGCGGCGACGACTTCCTGCCGGTCTGGAAGTGGCTCTGCTCGCAAATGTTGTTGACCTATTCCCGCCTCGATAACTACGAGCAGGTCTACGACGAGCACGTTGCCATTCTGGCGGCGCTGGAGAGCCGCAAGAAACAGGCGTCCATCGAGGCGATCAAAGCGAACATCCGTTGACGAGGAAACAAAATAGTTATGAATAGGTTGTGCATGTCACACATTGGAAAAGCAGCAGCGAGTCTGGCGATCATGATCGCCGTCTCAGCATGGCTCGCGCCTTCGTGCCTTGGCGCGGATCGCCCGAATGTTCTCTACATCATGTCGGACGATCATGCGGCCCACGCGATTTCCGCGTACCGCAGCCGACTCGCCAAAGTCGCCCCGACGCCAAACATCGATCGCCTCGCGAGAGAAGGCGCGCTGTTTACCAACGCCTTCTGCACGAATTCGATTTGCTCGCCGTCGCGTGCTTGCGTGTTGACCGGTCAGTACAATCACGTCAACGGCTCGTTTGACCTCAGCGGCAAGGTGTTGCCCGGCAAACAGATGCTGGCTATCCAGATGGGTAAGGCCGGCTATCACACCGCGATGATTGGCAAATGGCACTTGAAAGTCGAGCCAGCCGATTTCGACTATTACTGCGTCCTTCCCGGCCAAGGCAAGTACCACAACCCCGAATTCCGAATTCGGGGTCGCAAGCCATGGCGGAAGAACACGATCAAGTTTCCCGGCAAACATTCCACGGACGCGATCACCGACCTGACACTCGATTGGCTGAAGAAGGGTTGGGATCAGAAGAAGCCATTCTTTTTGATGCACCACTACAAGGCGCCGCACGACTATTTCGACAATGCCGAGCGATATGAGTCGTATTTAGCGGACATCAACATTCCGGCACCCGAAACGCTTGGTAAGCACGGATCGGAATTCGGCTCCCTGGCGACACGAGGCGATCGCGACGAGTTGATTCCTCACATCGGCACATCGATCGGTTCGCGGAATCCACGTCGATCGTACCTGCGTGATCTGCCCAAGAAGTATTCGAACGAGTTTCCTGTCGACTACGATCCGGCCAACTTCAGTGACGAAGAAAACCGGCTGTTGGCCTACAACGCGTATCTCAAGAAATTTCTCCGCTGCGTGAAGGGCATCGACGACAACCTCGGCCGGTTGTTCAAGCACCTCGAGGAGAGCGGGCAGCTCGACAACACCGTCATCATCTATACCGGCGACCAAGGTTTCATGCTCGGCGAGCACGATTACCAGGACAAGCGATGGATGTATGAGGAGTCGCAACGGATGCCTTTCCTGGTGCGTTACCCGGCGACCGTTGCCGCAGGCAAACGCTACGAGACCATCATCGAGAACGTCGATTACGGCCCGACCATGCTCGACTTTGCTGGTGCGAAGATACCCAAGTCCGTGCAAGGTCGGTCGTTCAGGTCGTTGCTTGAGACCGGTGAGGAAGCGAAAGATTGGAAGCAGGCGGCCTACTATCGCTACTGGATGCACATGGCTCACCACGACAACCCCGGGCATATGGGAATCCGCACGAAAACGCACAAGTTGATTTACTACTACGGCTGCAACTACGACGGCGGCTATCAGACTCCGGCCGGATGGGAGCTCTACGACTTGATTCGCGATCCCCAGGAGACGCGAAACCTTTACCACGATCCGGCTCACGCCAAACTGGCCGCGAAACTGAAATCGCAACTCGCCGAAACGAGAAAACGAGTCGGCGATGACGGTTCGCATTATCCAGCGTGCGAGGAGATCGTCCAGGAATTCTGGGATTACGACGAAGCCGATCAAGCCAAGGCGCGGGAGATCTCGCATAACTACCTCCAGCGACGCCTGAAAGAGATCGAGTCCGGTAAAAGAAACATCCGAACGTGGATTGGAAATTGAGGCTTACCATGTGGTTTCGAAAACCGAGTGCAGTCGCGATTGCGATCGCATTGCTAACCGGCACCATTTGCCACGCGGCTGACGACAACGACAAGTCCGACAGCAAGGTCAAGGCGGCGGAACGCATCTTCGCGCTCATGGTCCTGCCGTTGATCAAAACAAAATGTGTCGGTTGCCACGGCGGAGACGAGGAAGACATCAAGGGCGACTACGACATGCGCTCGCGCGCTGCCACGCTCAAAGGCGGCGAATCCGAAGAAGCGTCGATCGTGCCCGGCAAGCCGGAAGAGAGTCCATTGTACCGAGCGGTGCTATGGCAAGATTTGGAAATGCCGCCAAAAGAAAACGATCGCCTGACGAAGCAAGAGACCGAGCTCGTTCGGCAATGGATCGCGGCCGGAGCGCCCTGGCCCGACGCGAAAACACGACTCGCCATTCAGCAGCGCGAATGGTCGATCGTAGAGAATGAAGACGGCGTCATCGTTCCGACGAGCGGAGGACTCGCGGACACCTGGACGTATCGGCGATACAAGCCAGAAGATATTTGGGCGTTTCAGCCCATAGCTCGACCCGCAGTTCCAAAGGGCCATCAAAATCCAATCGACGCCTTCATCGGATCCCAACTTGAACTCAATAAATTCAAGCCCGCGGCAAGCGCCGATTTTCGAACGCTGATTCGCCGAGCCACCTACGATTTGACCGGACTTCCGCCGACGCCTCGCGAGATTTTTGAATTCCGTAAAGCGTGGGAGGCAGGCTCCGAAAAAGCTTGGAACGAACTCATCACCCGTCTGCTGGCGAGCAAACACTATGGCGAACGATGGGGCCAACATTGGCTCGACGTGGTTCGCTATGCGGATACCGCGGGTTTCTCGAACGACTACGAGCGATCGAACGCTTGGCGATTTCGCGATTACGTCATTCGCTCATTCAACAACGACAAACCGTTCAACGAATTCGTTGTCGAACAGATCGCGGGCGATGAACTGCGCCCCGACGATCCCGAGGCGACGATCGCAACGGGCATGCTGCGGATGGGACCGTGGGGAACGGCGATGATCCCGCAGCCAGAGGCCCGGCAGATTTATCTCGATGATCTTGTACACAACGTCGGCCAGGCGTTTCTATCGATGCCTCTGCGGTGCTGCAAATGCCATGATCACAAGTTCGACCCCATACCGACTCGCGACTACTACCGGCTCTACGCCGCGTTCTCGACGACTCAACCCGCTGAAGTCGACGCGCCGTTTCTCAAGGAAGAAAATCGTGACGGGTTTGCGGAAAAACGCGAACTCGTCCGCGAGTTACTCAACTACGCCAAAGCGGAACGCGACAAGGTCATCAATAAGCAGGAGGCTGCCGCCAGAGCTTGGTACAAAGATCACAAACTGCCGTACAAGAACGAGAACGCTCGCAAGAATGACCCAGAAGACAAAAAGCCGCCGCGTCATGTCGGGCTCACTCCAGAAGAGAAGGGAGTCAAAAAGGTCCGAGAGCAAGACGTTTGGATCTGGACTCGACGTCTCGAGCGTTACATGCCGATGGCCCAAGGCGTTTACAACGGGCAAGACGACTGGAAGAACAGCCGGAAACTCCGCCGCGCCAAAAAGGTCAATTCCAAATGGCGTCCCGATTCACACATTCTCGCCGGCGGAACTCTCACCGCGAAGCAAGATGCTGTGGAACCGGGCGTGCTGAGCAGCACCGGTCTCCGAGCCAAGGGCGACGGCAAGGATCGATTCTTGCTCCCGGACGACCTAGGCGGCAGACGACTCGCGCTGGCCCATTGGATTGCCAGCGACAAAAATCCACTGACCGCCCGAACGATTGTCAATCGCATCTGGCAGCACCACTTCGGGCACGGCATCGTGCGGACTCCGAACAACTTTGGCGTCAAAGGCAGCAAGCCAACTCATCCCGAACTGCTCGACTGGCTGGCCTCAGACTTCATTGCCAACGGTTGGAAGATCAAACGGCTTCACCGGATGATCATGGCCTCAAAGGCATATCAGCGTAGCGGCCATCATCCCGACGCGAAGCGGCTTGAAACGGAAGATCCCGACGACAAACTGCTGGCGAGTTTTCCGGTGCGCCGTTTGACGGCTGAAGAACTACGTGACAGCACGCTTCTGATTAGCGGCGAACTCAATCGTCAAGCAGGCGGCGTTCCGATCATGCCTGAGATCAACATGGAAGTCGCGCTTCAACCTCGGATGATTCAGTTTTCCATCGCCCCGGCTCATCAACCTTCGCGCACTCCCGCGGAACGGAACCGGCGAACGATATACGCCTATCGCGTTCGCGGTCAGGCCGACCCGCTGCTGGAAATCATGAACTTGCCGAATCCCAACGATTCGTGCGAGCAACGTGAATCAGCCGCAGTGACGCCGCAAGCATTCACGCTGCTCAACAGCGATGTCATGACCGATCGATCGATCGCGTTTGCTCTGCGTGTTCGCAAGGAAAAGCAGAACGATTTGACGGCGCAAGTCCGGCGGGCCGTGCAACTGGCCTATGGACGCGTTCCGACTCGCGACGAACAAAAAGGATTGGAAGGCTATCTCAAGGAGATGTTGGCCTACCACGAAAAACAACAACCCAAGCCGACCGAGTATCCGACACAAGTCACTCGATCATTGGTCGAGGAGTTAACAGGCGAGCCGTTCGAATTCATCGAGAAGCTCAACGTATTCAACGACTATGTCTCGGACGCCAAGCCGTGGACGGTCGATGCCGAGACGCGCGCTCTGGCCGACGTTTGTCTGTTGCTATTTAATTCAAACGAATTCATGTACATCTATTGAGGTCTCATAATGTCTGATCTCTCACGCAGAAACTTCCTCTACGGTCTCGGCTCGTCCCTGGGCGCAGTGGCGTTGACGGACTTGCTGGCGGCGGACGAGAAACGAGCTAACCCGCTCGCGCCGAAGAAGCCGATGCACGATCCGAAAGCGAAGGCGTGCATTATGCTCTTCATGGAGGGCGGACCGAGCCAAGTCGACACGTTCGATCCGAAGCCGAAACTGAATTCGCTGCACGTCACCGAATCGAAACGGACGGCGGGTTTGGCGAACGGCAAACGGTTTTATGTCGGCAGCCCGTTCAAGGCGCGCAAGGTCGGTAAGTCGGGCATTGATATGTCTGAGCCGTGGCAATTTCTCGCGGATCCCGAAGTCGCCGACGAACTGTGCGTCTACCGCGGTTGCCAAGCCGACTCGCTGAACCACCCCGAAGCGCTTTTGCACATGAACACCGGCAGCCGACTCGGAGGCGATCCGGGACTCGGTTCGTGGGCGACATACGGCTTGGGATCGGTCAACCAGAACCTTCCCGGCTATGTCGTCATGACCGAGTTGGCTTTGCCCCAAGCGGGGCCGGCAAACTGGACGAATGGATTCTTGCCCGCCCACTATCAAGGGACACGACTGCGTTCGAACGGCTCGCCGATTCTCGACTTGAATCCCCCGGCGTTCAAATCGCGCGAGCACCAACGGCGGGCGCTCGACCAGTTGACAAAGCTGAACGCCAAACACGCCGCGCTGCATCCCGAGCACAAAGCGCTCGCGGCTCGCATGGAAAGCTATGAGCTCGCCTATCGAATGCAAACCGAGATCCCTGGCATTGTCGACATTGATAAAGAACCTGAGCACGTCAAAAGATCGTACGGGCTCGAGCGGAAAGAAACCTCCGCGTTTGGCAAGCAGTGCCTGATGGCTCGCCGCTTGGTTGAGGAAGGCGTGCGGTTCGTGCAGATCTTCGCGGGCGGCTGGGACAGCCACGATTATCTTGAGCGCGGACATTCCTCGCGCATTGCCAGCGTCGATCAACCGATCGCCGCCCTGATTCGCGATCTCAAGCAGCGAGGCTTGCTCGACAGCACGCTCGTCGTTTGGACTGGCGAGTTCGGCCGGACGCCAGACAACAACTATCGCGGCGGAGTTACGTCGTTAGGGCGAGGCCACAACGTCGACGCCATGAACATGTGGTTCGCCGGGGGCGGCGTGAAGAAAGGCGCCATCGTCGGTGCCACCGACGAAATCGGAGCGGAGGCAGCCGAAGTCGTTCACCCCATTCGAGACGTCCACGTGACCATGCTGCACTTGCTCGGGCTCAACGACCACAAGCTGACCTATTTCCACGGCGGCCGCTACAAACAACTCTCCCAATTCGGCGGCGAACGAATCTCTGAGATCATTGCGTAGCGACGAAGTGAGTCGAATTAGGCCGACGACACAAGAGTCGTCCGCAGACACTCGCGGCGTACGACAAGCCGAGGAGGTCGTGAATCGGCGAGCCTACTCCGATGACGCGCTATGGCGAGTCGCCCTTCAACTCGAGTTGTGAGACCTATGAAGACGCGCCTAACTGCCCTGCTTGCTCTATTGTTGATCGTCGGAACGTGCCGTTTATTGCCTCGTGGCCAGCCAAAATCTCTGCCGGGCGAACGTACGATGCGCCGGTCATCGCACTCGACATCGCACGAACGGCCGTGTCCGTGGCTGGCGCTGACTCTACCGCAAAAACCGACGATAGAAGGCGGCGATCTAATGCCATTCGTGACCGGCCAAAAGAGCGGCCCGCCGCACAAATCTATGTTTTGGCGAAACGGTGATGGGCGGCAGTGGTCGGTGCTAGGGTCCGATGGCGTAAAGCACATACAGAACAACAATAGCCCGCAGCCTCAAATGTTCAGTCTGTCGGACGATATCGGTGAAACGAACGATCTGTCCGGCAGTCAGCCCGGTCGCGCAAAAGAGCGTTACCAACATTGGCAAGCGTGGAATGAAGAGAACGTACCGTGTCGCCTGCGCGGCTATATCGACTACCACAAGCTTCGTGACCACTTCTACTTGGACTCCGTTCCTAACGCGGCAGTGAAAGCCGGTTACAAGCCAGAGGCCAAAGGCAACTTTAAGTGACGGAAAAGTTGAGGCTTGTTGAGCCGTTGTTTTTAGGCGCGCTCGGTCGGTTCTAGGGGTAACGTTCTCTGGCGTCCTCTTAGCGGTAAGTCTTATTCACCGAACGACAAACTCGTCGGAGTCATTCCATTTTGCACGTTGCATTCCCGACTTTTCACTTTGCACTCGCGCCGCCCTCTCCACCGCGGCGCACGTCGAGCACGCCAATACGCGCCAAGAAATTCTGAGCTCTAGCGAACCCAGCTAAGGCGTCTATTCTTTCGACGTCTCGACGCTTTCAAGCCAATCGAGTTGGGCCCAGGGCTCGGTGAAGTAAGGCAGTCGTTTTCCCGCAGTACTACGTCCGCTTGTCACGATCTCACTTGCCAGCCGCGTCAATCTAGCAACCATCTCGGGATGTTCATCCGCAAGATTTTTCGACTCTTCGACGTCCGCCTCGAGATCGAACAACTGCCGAGTATTTGTGAAGCTCTCCGCCAGAACCTCCGGCGATCCCTTGGCAGCTCGAGATCGCGTCGACGTGTAGGCGTTGCCGCCTGAACCGGCGTGCAAAAGAAGTTTCCAATTGCCTTGACGAATCGCGAATCGGCCTTTCGACGAATGATGTATCCACGCGTGTTGAACTCGCGAGCCATTCGGCCGTACTCCTTCGAGCAAGGAGAGGAAACTGAAGCTGTCCGACCCAGCGTTGTCCGCCAATGGCTGTCCCGTGATTTCGGCAAGGGTCGCCATGACATCGATCACTCCGATCGGCGAGTCGCATTGCGAACCGGCTTTCACGACGGCCGGCCAGCGGACGATAAACGGAACGCGTTGACCGCCCTCCCAATTATCGCGTTTCGCGCCAAGCAAGCGGGACGAGCTGTCGTGCCCGATCTTGCGGCGCCGCGCGTACATGTTCGTTTCCGGCCCGTTGTCGCTCGTTACGATAACCAGCGTGTTCTCAGTCAATTCGCATCGATCCAACTCGCGAACGATCCGGCCAATCGTATGATCGACCTCCAACATGAAGTCGCCGTAGACATCGAGGCCGCTCTTGCCGACAAACGCCTCGCTTGGCGCGTGAGGCGTGTGCGGCGCGTTGAGTGGGACATAGGCGAAGAATGGCTTCGATTTGTTTTCGCGGATGAACTCTATCGCTCGATCGCCAATCCTCGGCATGACGTGCTCGTGCTTCCAGCCATCTGCCGTTGGTCCTTTCCGTCCACCATTCGCCTGATAACCCTTCTTCGGTTGCTCTACGACTCGATCGTTCTCGATCCAAACGTAAGGCGGCATGTCAAGCGACGCCGCGATGCCGTAGAACGTGTCGAAGCCGAGTGAAGTAGGGGTGTGGCTTAGTCGTTGGGTGTGATCGACATTGGCGCCAACCCGGTTACGGTCATCGCTCAATCTCTTTCCAGCCTCGTCGCGCCACTCCATTCCCAAGTGCCACTTGCCAAAACACCCGGTGGAGTACCCTTTTTGTTTCATCAACGAAGCCAGTGTCAGCCGGCCGTCATCGATCAAGGGGAATGAGTAGCCATGCAAGACGCCCGCTTTCAACCTAGTTCGCCATGAGTACCGCCCTGTCAGAAGCGCGTAGCGCGACGGCGAGCAGACACCGGACGCAGTATGGGCGTCAGTGAACATCATTCCCGCCGACGCCAAGCGATCCAGGTTAGGCGTCTTGATCTTTGACGCCTTGTCGTAGGCCGACACGTCGCCGTAACCCATGTCGTCTGCGAAAATAAACACGACGTTGGGCTGCCCCACTTCGGCCGCCAGCGCCAACGGACTGGAAAGCAGCGAAATTGCCATGGCCAAAACGGACTTGTGAATGTTCATTTCCTGCTTCTTTCAAACGACCCGATTCAAGCTGTCGGATTACTGACATCAAAAGTCCAACAGTTTCGCGACACGATGCGGAACGAGGCCATCGATCGATTTATGGATGTAAGAAGTTTGTAAACTCACTTGAGTTTAATCGAGCGTTCTTCCCACGCGACCTATTTGCGACTCAGGGCGACTGGATTTGCAGTCAGCCCGAACATGGCGGGGCCGTCGCCGAGTTGCACGGAGATGACGCCCAATGGCGGACAGCGTTTACAATCCTGGTCAACATTCCTGGATGTCGAGAAGCAACATTGACGTAGTGTCGCGAGCTAGAGGAGTTTCCAACGCCATGGACAACGACGCCTCCATCCGGCGACCGACTCAAGCTGCTTGAGATGATCAGCCCTGACGCGGTCCGCAGCGGCATCTATCTGCATCCAGACACGCCACAGATCCCAAGCGGCTAAGGTTCGCGCTGGTGCGACACGCACTGCTTATCAGTTCTGAAGGAAAACTGGTGGCCAGCCCGATCGTTGAGTCTGTTCAACTGCGAGCCTGCTTGAACGCAGACGAGTTGCTCATCAACCAACTCGACCCCGCATTCGCTGTCGCCAAATTCGTCGTCGAGCCGCGCAAACTAATTGCCGGAGGTTCTGGAGTGCTGCGGGCGCTCGCCGGCTATGAAATCGGGTATGCAATGTTCCTGAGACGGCTCCGACCAGATCCGCTTGAGGATCCGAAATGCGCTAAGCTGTCGTTCAGGATCGGAGTCGATAGCTGCACAGGATGCCATGGCGGCGGCATTCTCTCGGTCGCCAGCCGCAATCAGCTATTTCGACCTAAAGCCGTGGCACCACCTGTGTTCCGCAGTGGAACGCTCAGCGACTCGCTTAATATGGCGTTTCGCAAGAAGACGAAACACGCCTCATGGATTTTGCTCGAGGAATTGTTTCCCTTAACAATCGCTCTCGACTGCCATTTATTGTCTCGGCTTCTTCTTTGGCTCCGGGTCAAACTTGGCTCGGTAAGCCTTGTATTCTGGCCACGTCAGTTTGCCGTCCCGGTTCGCGTCGGCTTTGGGATGCTTCGCAAAGTACTTGTCTTTCCATGCATTCGCGTCGGCTTTGGGATTGTTAGTGTCTTTCGGTTTCCAGACAGGCTGAGGCGGAACGGCGCCAGGCTTGGGCAGTCGGATCGCCAAGCGACTTCGGAAAACAGCCAGCCGTTCGGCGTAGCGCGAATCACTAGCCAAGTTGTGCCACTCGTGCGGATCTTGCGCGACTTGATAAAGCTCTTCCTTACCGTTTTCGTATCGGATGTATCGCCAATCGAGAGAGCGCAGAGCATAGCTTTCATGCGACGGGTCGTATTTCATCCGCCACTTGTAAAGTGCGGTCAGCGCCTCTTGCGGCCCCGACCACTTTCCCGCTTGCGGGTCCTCTAACAACGGTTTCAAGCTATGGCCATCAAGTCGATGCCCCTTGTCGTTCTTCATTGTGTTCCCAGTAAGTCCACAAACGTCGATCAGAGTTGGATAGATGTCGATTAAGGACACCGGCGCCTCGCACGTCGACCCCGAGCTGGCGACTTTAGGAACTCGAACGATCATCGGCACTCGCGTGCTCTCCTGCCAGAGCGAGTTCTTGTACAGATAATCTTTTTCGCCCATTCCCCATCCGTGGTCGCTCGTGAGCACAATAATTGTGTTGTTCTTAAGCCGCGACGAATCGATGACGTCCAGTATCCTACCGACCTGTTCATCGACCGACGCGACACTCGCCAGGTAGGCCTGAATGAACCGCTTGAGCGCCTCGTCACGAGTCGGATAGGAGGCAACCAGGTTCCGAAACAACCGCGTCCCCATATCTTCGGTGCGAGGAGACGTCGGCTCTGCTCCATTGGGAATGCCTCGAATCGAATGGGCGTGCGTGTCGTCAACGTCAGCGGCGCGAATTTCCGGCAACGCCACTTCGTTCAGCGGAAACATGTCAAAGAACCGCTTGGGCACAATCAGCGGCGTGTGCGGGCGGATGAATCCAATCCCCATGAAGAATGGCTTGTCGCCAGATTTGGAGGCGAGCGTCTTGAGCTTGTCGACGGCCCAGTCGCCGTTGAGTTCGTCGGGCGTGAGATCGCGATCTTCCGGCGAGTTGACTCGCAGCGTTCGCGCTCGGTTTCCCCAGCCTCCATTTCGCCAGTTTAATGGCTTTCCCTCGACAGACCGACGACCGCCTAGATTCGTGAACGGACCAAAGGACCCGTCGACTGGACCGATGTCCCGATACGGCGCAGGCACATCGGGGTGCGCGACCTTGTTGACACCGTCGAACGCGAACGGTCCATAGTCAGCCGGATTGCCAAACTGGCTCCACTCGCCGCGCACCAAATGGTGCATCAGTTTTCCCGTTCCAAGAGTTTCGTAACCGTTCGCGCGAAAGTGATCCATGATCGTTCGCGAATTCCGTAGGACCTCGTACGTGTCCCACTTTGTGAAACCGTAGCAACCTGAGTGATGAGGATAGACTCCGCTAAACAGGCTAGCTCGCGACGGCCCGCAAATCGGAATGTTGCAATGAGCCTGAGTGAATCGCACTCCGCTTTTGGCGAGACGAGTTAGACTCGGCGTATGCGCATTGGGATGCCCGCCAAAGCCTTCAACATAGTCGTTCAGATCGTCGCAAATGATGAGTACAACATTCGGTCTTTCGGCGGGCCAAACCGTACTGGAATTCGAAAGAACGAGAGAACAAACAAATGCTGCAACGGTCGCGCGTTTGAAGCATACCTTGCTAATCATTGAGCTCTCATGTGGTGCATCGTCGTGCATTTTTTTGTGACCGGGGCCTTTGCCCGCAACGGTTGAATCGCCTGGAGCAGGAACCGTTCCACTCACAAGATTAGTGCTAGTGCTGCGTTACGCCTTAGTTTTAGGGTGGCGCACCCGATTCGCCGTGGCGGGCGTTGACCAAACGAATTGTCGATCCCAATTCCAAGCTGTAACACAGCACTAGGCAGAAGCAAGCTGCCGCTAGCCTTTGGCGGAACCGGGTATCTTGCCAAAGAGCGATTCGAGTTTTTCAACCTTCTTGATCACCCGAGTCTCGCCCTGACTCTCGCCAGCCCCGGTCAAGATGATCGCGGTTCCACAATGGTACGCTAAATTGAAGCGATGGAAGTCGCGGAAGCCAACTTCAACTCGAACTGGCGTTTGGCCGGCGACATCGACAAAAAAGATTTTTGCTTCGTCCAAATTGTCGGACATGCGGAGACGGCCTTGCACGGTGATCTTCTTGCCTTCGACTCGCACCCAACTCTCGAACTCGCGCTCCTGATACGGCTGGAAGTCCGACCCATCGAGACCCGGAAGCGGCTCCTCAGATCGGCCGAACGAATCCGTATCGACTCCAAATTTATTGAGTAGCGCCAAGTGCAAACGGCCGAGTCGCTGGTTTGTGTCGTAGCGAACGTATCTGCCCGTTTTGATCATTCCTTTTCCGCCCGCCAAGATGATCGGCAAGCGAGTCGCGGTATGATTGTCGCTGTGCCCCATCCCGGACCCGAAAAAGACGAGCGTGTTGTCGAGCAGCGTCGAGTCGCCTTCGCGTTTCGACTTGAGCCTCGTTAGCAACGACTCGAACTTCTCCATGTGCCACACGCTAATCTTGAGCAGCGATTCGAGGTTTGAGCGACTGAAGTTTCTGAAGAAGTGGGAAAGATAGTGGTGCTGGGCTTTGATTCCCAAGAAGTCAAAGATCATCCGGCTGTTGCTATTACCCAACATGTAGGTGGCGCAGCGAGTTGAGTCGGTCCACAGAGCCAAGACGATTAGATCGAGCATCGCTTCGACTTGCTCGTTGAGATTTGTCGCCAGCGGAGGTCGCTCAAGCGAGCCGAAGTCGAAGTCTCTTTGAATTTCCTTGAGATCTTTTAAACGCTTCTCAGATTCACGTATCACTTCGAAGTATTGCTGCAGGGTTTGCGAATCTTCTCGTCCCGTCTGACGAGCGAGTGATCGCGCATCTTCGAGTACACGGTCGAGAACGCTGGCCATCTCTTTTCTTCGTTGAGGATTGTCCAGCGGGTTTCGGAACAAACGGTCGAAGATCAGTTGCGGATCGCTTTCACGAGGAATCGGCGCCCCGGAGTCGTCATAGGAAATGTAGCTACAGCCGATTTGGTTGGTGAACAGACCTTCCGTCGTCAATTCGAGCGAGCGGTGCAAAGTGTCGCCGGCCACTTGTTTGGCGATGAGTTGATCGACGGAGGCCGAATGCGTGTTCGCGTGATGGCCCGACAGAAACCGACGGGTCGAGTTGGAGTGCGACGAGAATCCGAAGTCGCCCATATTGTCGAGGATTAGCAAGTCGGACTTGTGCTTCTCGAATGGCTTCATCAATGGGGACATGCGGAAGTCGAATTCATGTCCTCCGTTGATATTCCACGATGGCGGATGCACGCCGTTGGGCTTGAACAGAGTGAGAAAACGCGGCGGAGGCCCCGTCTTCTCCTTCGCTTGTCCGCTCGACTGCATCAAATTCAAGAAAGGGAGCGGCAGCATGGCACCGGCGCCGCGAAGAAAAGTGCGTCGTTTTAGCTTGGTGATTTTTGCCACGGCTTATTCTTTCGACTGTTTGGTTGCTGACGCAATCGTCTCTTGAAACTGCGGAGTCTGGGCAATCGCAACGAATAAATCGCGCCAAGCGCCGTTTGTTTCACTCATTCGCTCGACAAGGGATTCTACCGTTGCGTGGTCGTAAAGCGTGAGCTCGCGGCACAACGCGTACGCCATCGTACGGCGAACGATATTGCGGAGCACTGTATCACGTCGGCTCGTGACGAGAACCTTCTTGAGCTCCTCAATTCCAGAAAACGTCTCACCGGTCGGTAATTGACCGCCGGTTTGAATGTTCGCGTCCTTCTTCTTAACGTAGGCACCGCCTCCATTAAATCCTTCCAAAGCGAACCCGATCGGATCGATTTTGTTGTGACAAGCGGCGCACGATGGGCGGCTACGATGAAGTTCGAACCGCTCGCGAAACGACAGATTCTCGCCTCGCTTGTTCCCAGCGACTTGCCCCACATTGGCTGGCGGATCTGGCAGGTGTTCGCCTAAGACTCGCTCCAGCACCCAGGTGCCTCGAGTAATCGGGCCTTTGTTCATCGCCAGCACGCCGGGAATCGTGAGGATGCCGCCACGCACTTTCGTTTTGCGAAGTTCGATCTTTTGATTCGGCACAATTTCAACCTCGATGCCGCGCTGCTTTGCATATCGCTTCATTTGCTTGGCGTCGGGGCCATAGTGTTTTGCCATGAACGGATTGACGAATGCGACGTCGGAGTCGATCAGTTCGAGTAACGGTCGATTTTGCGTGAATAAGAAGTGGAGAAAATCTAGCGGCTGTGACTTGAGCGCGATCATGAAAGGCGGGTTGTTGTTGAGCCCTTCAATCTCTTTCAAAGTGAACCACTCCTCGCCAAAGACATCCGCCAAACTTCGCGCTTTCGGCGAGGCGAGCATGCGATCGACTTCGGCGGCGAGAATCACAGGATCGCGAAGTTGACCCGAAGCCGCACGGGCGAACAGTTCGTCGTCAGGCATGTCAGCCCAAAGAAAATAGGAGAGTCGTTCCGCGAGTTCGTAACTGTCTACCTGTTGCCGTTTCCCAGGCTCAAGCGGCATCCGAATACCTCGATGAGTAAAACTCGGCGACATGAGGATTGCCTTGAGCTCGAGCTTCACCGCGGCCGTCAAGCGCTCGCTTTGCAAACCAGCGAAGCGATCTCGTATTCGCGATAATTCCTCGGCAGACACCGGGCGGCGCCACGCCTTCACCGTAAATCGATCGACCAGCGCATTGGCTTGCTGCGCGTCCAGGTGCTTCCCGGATAGTGGCCCCGCAAGCGCCTCCAATTCGGTCCGCCTTCGAAACGAAAACAAATCTTCGAGTCCGGTATCGATCAGCGTACCGTACTGATCCCAAATGAGCACGGTCAACGGATTGGCGTGAGTATCGTTGATGAATCCACTTGCTCCCGGTGGATCGTCTGGAAGCAGTTTTACAACGAGCGACCGCTGAGCCAACGTCTGTTCCGCCTCGACGACCGCCAATTCCAAGTCGAATCCCAACACGGAACGCAGACTATTGCGAAACTCAGTCACCGACAAACGGCGAGCGCGAAAGATTGCAGGGCGCGGCTTGGCAGTCGTTATGAAATGCCGATACCAAGTCAACACTAACTCGCGTTCTTGCTTCGTCGGCTGCGGTTCGTCGTCAGGCGGCATCGTCTCCGACTGAAGGTGCCCCGCCATCGCTTTCCAGTTCTCGTACGCCTCAGTGACTTGGCTCGCGCTCTTAATGCGGCTGTAGTCAAACTCCCCCTCGGCATCCTCGCCCGTGTGACAATTGGCGCAATACTTCACCAAGAACGGCCTGACGTCCGCTTCAAACTCAGCGGCGAAACAGGGCTGAGCAAGAATGAGAAAGGCAACCAGCGCACTCGCCATCCAAAGGCACCTGTGGCAACTCCGTTGACGATCGAACCGCATTGGCACCTGTACAGAAAAAGGGAATCGACGAGAACAACATGCAGCATCTCAGCGAACACTCATTGTAACCCGTCCGAGCGACGCCACAAACCGACATTTTTCATCGCGCGTTGCTCTGGAGGCGACACCAAATGAGAGGCACCACGCTCTGGCGAGCGTAGCTACGACGTCGATCTTCTAAACAACTAGAAGATTCTACTTGGCTCGGACCGCGCCACTCCCTATCTTCTATTCATATAGAAGATAGGGCGACGCCAACTCGTCACTCACGCCAGGGAGCTGCTTCATCATGAACCGCGGAGCGTCAGGCCAACCAACGGAGTTGGAGCTGCGAATCTTGAAAGTACTGTGGGCCGAGTCGCCCCTGCCTGTGCGGGAGATTCGGAATCGGCTGGCAGAAAACGGCCGCCACCTCGCTCATACGTCGGTCATTACGACACTAAACACGATGTTCGAGAAGAAGTTCCTTGGGCGAAAGAAGCAAGCCAACGCGTTCTTGTTCTTTCCGAAAGTGACACGAGACGCGGTGTCGCAACGCATGCTCGGTGATGTTGTCGAACGAGTCTTTGATGGGTCCGCGGCCTCGGTGATGCTCAGCCTGTTCGACTGTTCCGAGATCGACGCCGAAGAAGCCCGCGAGTTACGACGCCTGTTCAATCGCAAGATAAAGGAGCAACAGGAATGATCGATACGAATTGGTTTGTCGATTTGGATCAGATTTTTTACCTGCGATTCACGCAGTCGCTGCTTCACTTTTCCTGGCAAGGATTTGTTGTCGGCGGTCGTTAGACCGAACAAAGAACTGTGCGAGCCGCTGGCGTTGCACATGATCAATCGTGCCAATGTCTATTTGTCCGTGAAACTTGGCAGTGACCCCGGAAACCCGTTTCGAGTTGGACACGAGGATGGCAATCGGCGGTATCGTAGCGATTCCTTAAAGCGAGATGCCATCACGCGACGAGAGCTCGTTGATCTTGGCAACATCAGTTCCCAGTTGGTCCTGACCTTGATCGAGTACCTGCGAAGTTTAAACTCAATGCCGCCCGTTGACTCGCTACGCTTGCTTCCGATCTAATTGCGACTCTCCGAGAGCTGCTTAATGTGGTTTAAGACTCGAAGATGAATGCGGTGAATACAGAGGTCGGACCACAAAGTCCAATAGTCTTGCGGGTACATTTCAAACTCATACCACGTACTTCCTTCGAGGCGAGTTCGCCCGTTCGGCAATTCGATCAGTCGGAATTCTCCACGCTGACACCTCAAATAGCCGTCAAGATGCGGCGGATGGACGTGTCGATAAGGACTTAACTCGTGCATCGGCGGTGGCTGAGACTGAACGTCAAACGCCAAACGATGCGGTTCGTCCCAAACCGTTATTGGTTCCACGAAGGATCCAGTTGAAAACTCGCATCGTCGAATCGCACCGACGCCTCTGCCGTCAATTGTCGCTCGTTTCGGATAGGCGATGCCGAGTTGAAAGTACCAGTTCGGCGGTGGCGGCAAATTCGAAAACCCGACAACATGGGGCCAAACTTGCTCTGGCGGAGCATTGATCTCTACGGCTGAAACAACTTCATATTCAGGCGTCGGCCTGAACGCGTGTTCTGCACCACCGAACATCGTCAATAGCGCTATTGGCACCACTAGTGCCGTCACTCGACTCGGCGTTACCGTGGCCACGGCATAACCGATGAGCCCGCCAAGAAGTCCCATAGCAGATGCAACTGGCAACAGCATCACCAGACATATGATCCCTTCAAAAGCCAATAACAGCACTGCGGCGCCGCTCAAAAAGATAGCGACTTCAGCCACCAATAGGCTGGTCGCTAAGTCGCGGGGGTGCGGGCGATTGTAAAGGAAGGCGCTGACCGTTCCAATCAAGATAGGTGTGCCGAGAAAAAGAGCCACACCGTAGTCCGAAAATGTATAAACGCTAATGAGGAGCATCGAAATAGAAATAACGACACTAACAACGATTCCCAACAGTGCGCTGCGCACTCGGTGATCGACGACGGCTTTGGGTCTTCGGCCCACGAAAGAAACTAGACCGCGTGGCGGAAGTACGCAAAGCACTGCCATCGCTATGAAATTGACGCCCGGGATCAATACGAGAAGGCCAAACCAAGCTGTGGCTCCCGCGTCAGCAGCACGGCGGACACTCATCGAGACAGCAATCCATAGGAAAGGAAGTGTCCAGATAATCAATGCCCAACTAAGCCATTCCGGCGCGGGTGGATTTAAGTACTCCTGTCGAGTGCTTAGCAGAGGATTCAGAAAGTCAAAGGGCGCATAGAGCTTGTCCACAATCAGCAGAATTAACCCTGCTTCAACGGAATATTTCAAGATCATCAGGCCAAAGCCGCTAGTAGCGTACGCGATTCTCCCAACGTCTCGCGAAAGGCCGAACCAAAACGCGACTATATTGAAGCAACCTAGGCTTCGCGAATTGGGGGGTTCGGCAGGCGCTTTGAACGGGCTTTCATCGAGTCGCACAGTTGCTCTCCTTCAACATGCATATCCTACCGGCAGCGGCAAGCAACTCAACCGAATTACGAGCCTTCGTCTTGAATTAGAGCTGGTGGGAGCGCAGGCGAGGCGAATCGGCATGACGACCGTCCCGGCACTTCAGTATTGCCGCCGATTACCGTGCCAGTCGTTGTCGGCATTCTGAAGCCAACGATCCTGTGGCCGTCCTCTTTGGCAAGCGGATTAGCGCCGGATCAGATCGAGGCGATTCTGCTTCACGAGCTCGCCCACATTCGTCGCTTCGATCTCGCCGTCAACCTTCTGCAACGGATCGTTGAAGCGCTTCTTCCATCCCGCAGTTTGGTACGTCAGCCGTCAAGTCAGTCGAGAGCGCGAGCATTGTTGCGACGACTTTGTATTGTCGTCTGGCTGCCGGCGAATGAACTACGCCGACGCACTGATTCGGATGGCGGAGGTCTACGACGGGCAACACGGAGCAACGACAGCCTCGCAGCTTGGCGTTCTGGCGGCGGACGGCGGTAGCCCATCGCAGTTGAGGCTACGGGTGAGTCGGCTGCTCGATGGCACCGAACTTCCGTCCATAACTCCATATCGCATAACACTCCTGTGCCACCTCCAATTGCGACTCGAATTGGCCAAGCCAACAGTCTCATAACTGCTGGCTACCGGCCTTTCAATGTCGCAAATCAGAAGGTGAACGCGTGTGCGCTGCATAATCATGGTGCCATTATGGAATGCCCAGGCGCTGCACTCTTGGAATGCCATTCACACTCGAGGCGAAGCTAGTTTGCCCAAATGTTCGAATTACCCTGCAACGTGTTGACGCCTTGTATCGAATCTACGCCGAGGCGGGCGAAGGGCTCGTCCATAGGACACATGGAGGAATTCTCTTATCGCCTCTATCGGAAACGAAGAATACCGAAGAAGAAGAGCTCACTCCGAACGAGCCAAAGAAATCGGCGAAGCCCAACGAGACAGGCGCTCAACCACCAACGGAACAGCTAGACGAGGTGACGAATTTCGCAACGGGCCATCACACGTCGTGATCCGTCGGAGCGGGTAGCTGTTAATCTTGCTCACCCAACGAGCAAGCTCGTTGGGCTCTTGCGCAGGTAAACCGGTTCGCAGCGGCTTGACTTTGCGTCACCCGAGCAGACCCCCACCGGCTCGCCCCGTGCCGGTGAATCCGGTTCACAAGCTACCTGCCGATCGTTTCGACAAAGAAACACGGCAAATGATGAGCACGCCGCGGCGTCCACCGTTCAACCGGTGCCTGGATCATCCTAGAATAGGGTGACTCGAGTGATCCTTCTTTCTGCGTCATCACGACATGGGATCAGTTCGAGCCGCGAAAACGCGCGACCATTGTTCACGACAGGTATGGCAGCCTGCGCCACACGAGGATAGAGATGCACAACGCTCGACAGACTGCACGGACTCTCGGTTTGATGTTACTCGGTTTGATGTTACTCGGTTTGATGTTCGTTGGCGGGGTCGCCGTGGCCGCCGGTCCGACGACGAAGCCCAACATTATTTTCATTCTGACGGATGACTTGGGTTACGGCGATCTTGGCTGCTACGGACAAGAGTTGATCGCGACGCCTCGACTTGACCGTATGGCCGCCGAAGGAATGCGGTTTACCGACTTCTACGCTGGCAACACGGTTTGCGCTCCGTCACGAAGCGTGTTGATGACCGGGCAACACATGGGACACACGCACGTACGAGGCAACGCGGGCGGGCCGGACATGTCAAAGCAATCTCTGCGTCTTTCCGATGTAACGGTGGCCGAGGTCGCGAAGTCGGCAGGCTATTCAACCGCCGTGTGCGGCAAATGGGGCTTGGGCGACCACGCGACGGGTGGCGAGTCGGGGTTGCCGCGAAAGCAGGGGTTCGATTTTTTCTATGGGTATCTCAACCAAGTTCACGCGCACAACTACTATCCGGAATTCTTGTGGCGCAATGAATCGAAGGCCCCTCTCCGCAACGAAGTGAAACGGGCCGCCCGGGAATACGGAGGATTCACGGGTGGCTGGGCGACGAAGCGAATTGACTATAGCCACGACTTGATCGCCGGCGAGGCGTTAAAGTTCATTGAGGAACACGGCTCCGCCAAGTCAGACAGCAAACCGTTTTTTCTCTATCTCTCGTTGACGATTCCGCACGCGAACAACGAGGGCACTAGAGGCACTCGGAACGGCCAGGAAGTTCCCGACTATGGTCAGTACGCAAAGAAGACCTGGCCCGACCCAGACAAAGGGCAGGCGGCGATGATCACTCGGATGGATTCGGACATCGGGCGAATCCTTGACCTACTCGACCAACTCGGCGTCGCCAAGAACACCGTCGTAATGTTTTCAAGCGACAACGGACCTCACAACGAAGGCGGTCACAACACGCAGCGATTCAATCCAGGCGGACCGCTGCGAGGCATGAAACGTGCGCTCTACGAAGGCGGAATTCGAGTGCCCATGATTGTCCGTTGGCCAGGAACGGTTCCCGCCGGAACAACATCAGCCCACATCGGTTATTTCGGCGACCTCATGGCGACCGTGTCGGAACTCGGCGGCGTCAAATGCCCCGACAACACCGATTCGATCAGCTTCGTTCCCGCAATGACTGGTAAAGCCGATGCTCAGAAAACGCACGACTATCTCTACTGGGAGTTTTACGAACAAGGCGGTCGCCAGGCTGTCCGAGCTGGCAAATGGAAAGCGATTCGTCAGCCCTGGATGACCGGCAAGACGGAACTCTACGACCTCTCAAGCGACATCGGTGAAAAGAACAACGTCGCCGCAGCGAACGTGGACACGGTCAAGCGGCTGGAGGCCATGATGCGCGAGGCGCATGTCGAGCATCCCAACTGGCAACCGCGAGGCCGCCGCAAGTAACAAAATGAACGAAGCTCGCGAGACCGTCATCGTCGAGAAGCAACAACCAAGGCGGATAGGAATCAACCGATGCCATTACCCACGAGCAAGCTCACTGCCATTCTTCGAAGCAGCGCAATCCTTGTCGTCACCGTGTTGACATGGACTCCTATCAACGCCGTTCGCGCCGCGGAGAAGCCAAACATCTTGATCATCTTCACCGACGATCAGGGCTATGGGGATCTCGGTTGTTACGGGAACAACAAGAACAAGACCCCGCGGCTAGATCAACTTGCCAAAGAAGGGACGCGTTTCACGTCGTTCTATTCGCAAACCGTTTGTGGTCCTTCGCGTTCGGCCTTGTTGACCGGGCGACACCCGATTCGCAGCAAGGGTTGGGGCATGCCTGCTTCCGAGATCACATTTGCCGAGTTGATTCGCGGGGCGGGATATCAGACGGCTTGTATCGGAAAATGGGACGTATCGAATCGCAAGCCGATTATTGAACGCATGCCGAACGCACAGGGGTTCGACTATTATTTCGGAACGCTGGGCGCTAACGACGGCGGCCGAGTGACGTTTCACGAAAACAATGAAAGGGCCGGCACGACGAAAGACATGGGCAGCCTGACGAGACTTTACACCGACAAGGCAATCTCCTTCCTCAAGGAACGCCGCGACCCCGAGAAACCGTTTGTGCTGTACGTCGCCCACACGATGATGCACACAATTATCGACGCCTCGGATCGCTTTCGCGGCAAGTCGGCCGGCGGGCTGTATGGTGATGTTGTCGAAGAGTTTGACTACGAGACCGGTCGCCTGCTCGATACGCTAGACGAGCTAAACTTGAGCAAGAACACGCTCGTGATTTACACAAGCGACAATGGTCCTTGGAATCAAGACAAGTATACGAAGCGAAAAAAGGGCCATCCCAAGGGCTCGATTTTCTGGGGCGAGGCGGGACCATTGCGCAACGGGAAAGGATCCTGTTACGAAGGCGGATATCGACTTCCCTGTATCGTTCGCTGGCCCGGCAAGGTGCCGGCGAGTCGCGAATCGGATGCCATTTTCGCCACAATCGACTTCATGCCAACGTTCGCGTCGCTGGCGGGTTTCAAAACTCCGGACGATCGCCGCATCGATGGTATCGATCAAACTCCGCTCTTGCTGGGCAAGCGAGAAACTGGACGCGAGCACTTCTACTACCAAGGCGCGGGTGTCCGCCAAGGCAAATGGAAGTTGCTCAAAGCCCAAGCGTTTTTCCACGGCTATGCCGTCGATGATGAACGAGAAAAAGTCGATGAACTATACGACCTCGAATCCGACTTGGGCGAACGAGAGAATCAGGCGATGAAGCATCCGGAGAAAGTTGCCAAGCTAAAGAGGCTAATGCAGTCACTCGAGGGCGGTGACAAACTACGCCCTGCCGACAGCAAGCGATAAGCGGTCACAGCGAAATCGCCGAGAGCCGGATAGGAAAACGCAATGGTCCACGACAACAGAGAAGCGGCCGATGGTCCAACGAACGTATCCTATGGTCGGCGATTCGATGCAGCGCTTGTCTTGGCAAGCCAGCTCCATGTCAATCAGTTTCGCAAGGGCAAGGGAGTTCCTTACGTCACTCATCTGCTCGCCGTGGCGGCCCTCGTCGGTGAAGCTGGCGGGACGGAGGACGAAGTGATCGCAGCGCTGCTGCACGACGCTGTCGAAGATCAAGGCGGCCAAGCAACTCTGACGAGAATTGAGGCGCTCTTCGGAGAGAACGTCGGCCAGATCGTGCTCGGATGCAGCGACACCGACGTCGTCCCCAAACCGCCCTGGCAGCAGCGCAAGGAGGAGTACATCGCCCACCTGCGGGATGCGCCGCCCAGCGTTCTACTCGTCTCCTGTGCCGACAAGCTGCACAACGCTCGCGACTTACTGGCCGACTTCCGCGAATTCGGCGATGACATCTGGAGTCGATTCAACGCAACGAAAGAGCAGGCGCTGTGGTACTACGAAACGCTGGCGGGCATCTACATCGAACGCGGCGTGGCGCCGCGACTTGCCGGTGAATTGGATCGAATCGTCCAGACGCTCGTAAGCGAGAGCCGCTAGGTCGCGGTCGACGCAAGCATGTTTTTCGGCCCCCAACGGTAAAAGCCCAAACAAGAAACGAGCCGCCTCTCCCCCGACGGATCGGGAGAGGCTGAAGCGCGCCGTCATGATTGACGTGCGCGCGGCGGGACGCTCCGCCACGGACCTAGTTTCGTTCGCGACTGTTGGGAATTGACCGTCGTTTGCAGGGCGAAGATACTGTGAGCGGAACCGGCTCGGTTTCTCGGCACCATACCGTTGGTCATACACTTGCGCGATGCAAGATAACCTCGAATGACGCGGTGTCGGCGATCACTGTCGAAGATTGCGATGAATCTCTGGAGAAGCGGATGATTCCATTTCCACCCGAGTTAGAAGTTCCGTGCCGCCGTCCACAGCGTTGCCGATTGGCCACCGCGATGTTGGGCCTAGCGGTCGTAGCGTTGCTGCCATTCTCGTCGGCGATTGCATGCAATGAACTTCGTGCCAGCTCATGTCGAAAACAGCCCTCGGTGGAATACGCCGTAGCTGCGAACAACGATTCCTTGAAGCAATCGGGTGATGCAACTTCGGCGTCGGGGCAGGTCGCGAAACTCGCATCGGTCGACGGCGGCATGCCCACATTCTTCAGCAGGATGCCGAGTGGGAACGGGAAGCCGCTGTGGAAGCCAAAAGCATCGCCAAAGTCGCCTGGTGGTATCCGCATTCCAATGGATATGGAACTCAGCCCTGTCAGGCGATCTTGCTGGACGGTTGGAAGCTCGTTCATTACATGGAACAGAATGAGACCGAACTTTTTCGTTTGGACGACGATGAGGGAGAGAGAAACGACCTGCAAGAGACCAGTCCGAAAAGACCCGTGAACTGCTTGAAACACTAAATCAGTGGGTGAAAGAAACACGTCGAGACTAAGACAATCGCCCCGAGATTCCGAGCTCGTATTTCCGAATATTCACTAACCTCTGCAAACGGTTTTCCCACATTGAGCCGTCAGGTAAGCAGTGATTGAATCACGTTCCCGTGGACGTCGGTTAGCCGATAGTCGCGGCCCTGTTGGCGAAAGGTCAGGCGGCGGTGGTCTAGGCCAAGGCAATGCAGGACGGTTGCGTTCAGGTCGTGAATGTGGATCGGGTCGCGAACAATGTTGTAGCCGTAGTCGTCAGTCTCACCGTGCACATGGCCGCCTCGGAATCCGCCACCGGCCAGCCACATGGAATAACAGCGACCGTGATGATCACGACCGTAGTCGTCCTTCAGTCCGCCTTGTCCATAGACCGTGCGTCCGAATTCTCCACCCCAGATGATAAGCGTGTCGTCCAGCATGCCCCGCTGTTTCAAGTCTGTAATGAGTGCCGCCTGTGGCTGGTCAATGTCGCGGCACTGCTTCGGGATGTTGCTCACCAGCCCGCCGTGCTGATCCCAGCCTCGGTGATAAAGCTGCACGAAGCGGACACCGCGTTCCAGCATTCGTCGCGTCAACAGGCAGTTGGCCGCGAACGTGCCCGGTTTCTTCGAATCTTCACCGTAAAGTTCGAACGTGCTGGCGGATTCCGCTGACAGATCGGTCAGGTCCGGGACGGATTGCTGCATGCGAAATGCCATCTCGTACTGAGCGATCCTCGCGGCGATTTCGGGATCGCCGGACGATGCCAGTTGTTGCTGGTTGAGTCGAGCCAGACCATCCAGCATTTGCCGACGGAAGTTTCGATCGATCCCCGGCGGGTCCGTCAGGTACAGCACGGGATCGCCACTGCTGCGAAGCTTGACACCCTGATGGCTGGACGGCAGGAATCCGGCTCCCCATAGGCGCTCAAGCAACCCCTGATTCGCATCCTTCCCGGACCCGTGTGAAATCAGCACGGTGAATGCCGGCAGGTCGTCGGCTTCGCTGCCCAGTCCATAACTGACCCAGGCTCCCATCGATGGACGTCCTGGTTGTTGCGACCCGGTCTGGATCAGTGTAATGGCGGGATCATGATTGATGGCTTCGGTATGCATCGACCGAATCATGCAGATGTCTTCCATCACGCGTCCGGTGTGCGGCAACAGTTCACTGAGCCACGTGCCGGCCTTGCCACATCGCCGGAAGCCAAACTTTGGTGCAATAACGGGAAAGCTCTTCTGACCGGACGTCATGCCGGTCAACCGCTGGCCGCGCCGAATCGAATCGGGCAACTCAGTGCCGTGCAGATCCCTCAGTTTTGGCTTGGGGTCGAACAATTCCAAATGCGATGGACCACCGGATTGGAACAAGTAGACGACCCGTTTGGCGCGCGGTGCGAAGTGTGTCCCACCGGTTATCAGGCCGTTCGTTCCGGCCACCGAGTCTTGAGACATGAGCGAAGACAACGCAGCCACACCGATGCTGCTGGCCGCCCCCCGGAGCAACAGTCGGCGATTGACAAGGTTGCGATATTCAGGAATCGGGTTCATGGCTTTGAGATCGTCTCATCGAGGTTCAGAAGAATGCTGGCCACGGACGTCCATGCCGCCAGTTCGCCGGATTCAATCGTCGTGTCCACCTTTGAGCTGCCCACTGTCAACAGCTTGTTCGCCGCATCCGGCTGAGCCGTGAAACGTTTGCGAGCCGCAACAAGGAGTTCATTGACAACGACACGTTCCGCGTTGTGAGGAAGACGAGCCACGGCACTTCGAAAGGCGAAAATCAGACGCTCAGTGTCGTCGGCATTGTGGTGAATGATCCGCTCGGCGAACGCTCGTGCCGCTTCGACATACGTCGGGTCGTTCAGCAGGACGAGTGCCTGCAGCGGGGTATTTGTACGCGCTCGACGAATGACGCAGGTCTCGCGGTCGGGTGCGTCGAACGCCGACATGCCGGGCGGCGGACAGGTGCGTTTCCAGAACGTGTACATGCTGCGTCGATAGAGTCCCGGGCCGGAGTCGGCGACGTATTTGTCCCGACGCTCCACCGAGACGTCTTCCCACAACCCGGCCGGCTGGTACGGTCGCACGCTCGGTCCGCCGATCTGACGATGCAGCAGTCCGCTGACCGCGAGCGCGTTGTCTCGAATCATCTCCGCTGGCAGCCGCCACCGTGGACCTCGCGAAAGCAGGCGGTTTCGTGGATCAGCATCCAGCAGTTGTGGCGTGACGTTAGACGACTGTCGATAGGTGGCGGACAGCACGATCAATTTCAGGATGTGACGTTGATCCCATTTTTGCCGAATCAACTCGGTGGCCAGCCAATCCAACAACTCGGGATGACTCGGACGAGCTCCCTGGACTCCAAAGTCTTCGGCCGTTTCCACCAGTCCCGTACCAAACAGCATCTCCCACCATCGATTCACGGCCACACGAGCCGTCAACGGGTGGGCGGGATCGGTGAGCCATCGCGCCATGTCCAGCCGAGTCGCTTCGGGTGTCGACTTTGCGCCGACCAAAGACGCGGGTAGGCCGGGAAAGACTTCGTCGCCGAGCTCGTCATGCTGACCGCGAACGAGCAGGTGAGTCTTTCGGCGTTCAGTCATTTCCTGCATGACCATCGTCACCGGGATCGCTTTGTTGATCGCTTCGGTGCGACCAGGAATCTGCTTCAGTTCTTCACGAATCCGGCTTGAATGCTCGTCAATTCGATCCGCATAGAATTGCTTCAGTTGTTCTTTCTGATGTTCGCTGCGATCGGCGGGCCGAATGGCAAGGATGGCGCCGAGACGCTCCAGAGCCTGACCTCTGGCCAGCTGTTCGACTTCGGCTGCGGAAAGTCGCACGGAGAACACACGCACGTCGTCTATCAGGCCATGAAAGGGAATCGACGCATTACGCTTTCCAATGTGAAACGGTTTGTCAGTTGTGAGCGGGCCGTCGAGGCGATTGTTGGTCGTAACGTCCACTTCCTGAAGCCGGCCATCAACAAACAACTGCAACCCACTGGCCTGACGCGAGCCGTCATAGCAAAGGACGACGTGATGCCACTCGTTCAGCGACACGGATTGTTTAGTGACAACCTTGAACGCCTTGTCCGGCCAGTGATTGATCATATGGCATTCAATCTTGCCGTTGACGTAATTCAAATCGTAACCGCGAAACGCATTCCGATCGTCCATCTTCGAAAGGACCGCACCTCCGGCATGAGCAGTCGGTCGAAACTGCGCCGCAATGGAAAACTGATCTTCGCTGTTGAAAACGCCGACCTGCCCGGCGTCGACCCATGTTGAACCTTCGAATTCCAACGCTTGCCCGGCCCGACCTTCTGCGCGCGAAACCGGACCGTGAATCAGTCCGCTGCTGTTCGGATCGACGGCATTCACCGTTGCGTTGCCGTCCTTTTCGTCGAAGGTGAAATGTGCGATGAGCCCCAGCGATCCCAGACTGGCAATTGTTTCCGGGGTCAGCTCTGCTTCCCACGCTGCGACGTTGGCGCTGATGCTGTCGGTGCGCGTCTTGAGTTCAGCCGTCAGTTTCTCCTGTTGCGCGTTCAGCTGGGCGAGTTTCCGCTGCTGGGAGGGCGATGGGACCTTCAGCACCGGGTCAGCCATCTTCGCGGAATTGTACGACACGATCTTGTCGGGAATGTTGTTGAAGTACGCCGCGAACCGATAAAAGTCTCGTTGTGTGAATGGGTCAAACTTATGGTCATGACAGCGGGCACACTGAAGTGAGATGCCCATAAACACGGTTGCCGTCGTGTGGACTCGATCGGCGACGTACTCAGCCTGATACTCTTCCGGAATAATCCCGCCTTCGGTCGTCAGCACATGGTTGCGATTGAAACCGGTAGCGACTCGCTGACTGATCGTGGGACTGGGGAGCAGGTCGCCGGCAAGCTGCTCCGTCAGAAACCGGTCGTAGGGCATGCCGGAGTGAAACGCGTTGATCACCCAATCCCGCCAAGGCCACATCGTACGGACTTCGTCATTGTTGTAGCCGTTTGTGTCGGCATACCGGGCCACGTCCAGCCAGTGCATCGCCATCCGTTCGGCGTGCTCTTCCGACATTAACAATCGATCGACAACGTTACTTTCGGCGTCCCGTGAATCATCTGCCACAAATACATCCAGCTCTTCGATCGTCGGCGGCAGGCCAGTAAGATCCAGCGTGACGCGACGCAGCCACGCGTGGCGTTTCGCTTCTGGAGACGGTGCCAGTCCAGCGGCCTTAAGCCGCTGGAGAACGAATCGGTCGATGGTGTTCCGAGACCACGCAGATTTGGAAGCCGTCGGCGGCTCCACTCGTTTCGGTGGACTGAAGGCCCAGTGTCCCGCGTACTGGGCACCGTCTGCAATCCAGCGTTCCAGTATTTCCCTCTGAGCAGCCGACAAAGGTTTGAGCGCATCCGGCGGCGGCATCATGGTGTCGTCAGTCGCCTCGATGCGGCGGATCAATTCGCTGTGTGACGGTTGACCGGGAGCAATCGCGGCGACACCGTCGTTCGACTTTAACGCATGTTCGCGTAGATCCAGCCGCAGCCCGGCCTCCCGACTGGCTTCGTCCGGTCCGTGACAGCTGAAGCAGTGATCCGAGAGAATCGGCAGCACATCCCGAGCGAATTCCAGCGCGGGCCGCCCTGGCGCGTTATCCGCGTCTTCGGCCAACAGGTTCAGCACCATGAATGGGCTGATCAAAATGGCCCAGACAATAATTCGAGATTCAATCCGCATAGATTCCCGCCAGTACGACTCATCAGAACATCCAGTTTAACACGCGTCTGTGTTCTTGTCCTTGTGTAGATCGTTTGAATGCGGCCATACCGACGCCCGATGACGAGTTGACCGTTTGAAAAAATGACGAGTGCTGACCTTGGACAAATCATCGACGTCTATCGTTGCAACGCCGGAAACCGTTTTGGCAGTGTGTTTCGTGCTCGACGTACGATCGACGGCAATGCCGTTCTGGGGTTGAAGCCAGTCCGGTGCCCAGGGGATCGTAATCACGTGTAGCTCTCAGGCTCGCCGGCCGCGTGGTATGCTCTGCGGTTATCTACCGGAACGTGACCGCAGGGCCTTTGACGATCCCCCTCATCCCCCAACCAAATGAGAATCTGAAGATGCGTGGACGCTATAGACCATGGCAGGTGGCCATGGTGATTATGACGACGACGAGCGTGTTATTGGCAGAGCCTTCGCTTGCCGCCGAATTTATTGTTGCGGATGGATTGGCTCTCAAGCCATTCGCGATTGAGCAGTTATCCAACCCGTGCAGCATCGACGTGGATGATCGTGGTCGAGTGTGGGTTGGCGAGGCGGCGAACTACCGAAAGAAGACTCGAAAAGCAGGCGACCGAATTCTGATTCTTGAGGACACCGACAAAGACGGCCGTGCGGACCTGACGAAAGTCTTCTATCAAAATCCGGACATCGACGGCGTGCACGGCGTTTGTGTACTCGGCAACAAAGTCATCGTCTCGGCACCCGACCGGATTCTCATCCTGACTGACTCCGACGGCGACGACAAAGCGGATGAAAAGAAGCTGCTGTTCATGGGGAAGGTTCTCAATCCGGTGCATGGTCAGCATGACCACGCAATTCATGCCGTCATGTTTGGTCCGGATGGACGGCTCTACTTCAACTTCGGGAATCTCAATGCCGAATTGCGACGGGAAGATGGTTCGCTGGTGAAGGACATCTACGGCCTGCCCGTGAACAACAGTCGCCGGCCGTATCAGGAAGGCATGGTGATTCGCTGCGAACTTGACGGCAGCCGAGTCGAAGTACTGGGCCACAATTTTCGCAACAACTGGGAAGTGACGGTCGATTCGTTCGGCTCCATCTGGCAGTCGGACAATGACAACGGGTCAAGCTCCTGCCGAGTCAACTTTGTGATGGAGTACGGAAACTACGGCTATCGCGACGAACGAACCGGCGCGGACTACCGGACGAAGCGAACGAATCTTGAAACTACGATGCAGCGGCAGATGTGGCATCAGAACGATCCGGGCGTTGTGCCGAATCTGCTGATCACTGGTTTCGGCGCGCCGACGGGAATTCTGGTTTACGAAGGTGAACTCCTGCCGAAACAGTTTCACGGGCAGATGATCCACGCGGAACCGGGGCGCAACACGGTCTGGGCGTTTCCCACTGAACAGAACGGAGCCGGTTATTCGGCGAAGATTGTCCATATCGCTCGCAGCGAAACCGATCGCGAATACCGGCCGTGCGATGTGTCTGTCGCTCCCGACGGATCGTTGTTCATCGCAGACTGGTACGATCCTGTCGACTGTTGCCATCGCACGCTCAATGACGCCGGTCGATTGTTTCGAGTCGCACCACCCGGCCATGACTATTCTCATCCAAAGTACGACTACGGCTCGCCCGAGGGTGCGGTTTACGCACTGCGAAGTCCGAACCTTGCGGCGCGTTACAAAGCGTGGACAGCACTGCTTCAAATGGGCGCGGCAGCTCGGCATGCACTCCAGATGTCAATAGAAAATCCGAACCCGCGTCTTCGCGCGCGTGGGCTGTGGGTTCTGGCGGCGACTGCTGACACTCCGCAGGATGCGATCGAGATCGCTTTACGCGACGAGTCGGACGACATTCGGATACTCGCATTGCGGATCGCTCGTCGCCATCGGACACCTGTTGAGCCTGTTGTTGAGCGGCTGGTCAACGATAAGTCCGCTATCGTGCGTCGCGAGTGCGCCGTCTCGCTGCATCGGCTCCACTCAGAGGAAGCTGCACAATTGTGGACCGAACTCGCGATGCAATACGACGGGAAAGACCGTTGGTATCTGGAGGCGCTCGGCATCGGCGCAGTTGGAAAAGAAACCGGGTGCCTGAATGCGTGGCGAAAGCGAGTCGGAGAGAAATGGAAGACAGCCGGACATCGCGACATCGTCTGGCGTTTGCGCGCCCCCGAAGCCGCTACACTGCTTGCCAGGCTACTGCTGGCCCCAGACATTCCGGCGACCGAGCACCCGCGTCTGCTGCGAGCATTGGATTTTCACAACGGACAGCACAAACAGGCTGCCTTGACTGCGTTGCTGACGGTGGACCCGAAACGCAATCCCGTCGTGTGGCTCGAAGCATTCCAACGAGCCAGTCCAGAGTTCATCAAGGCCCATCCCGACATCTCCGAGCGGGCCGGCTCCGTGATGCTCAGCAGCAAGGGCACCGTGACGTTTGTTGATCTCGTGGCGCGCTTCAATCGACGCGACATGGTTAGTCATCTCATGGACATGGCGGCGAAAGCTCCGGAATCGGCCGCCGGCATTCGAGCCGTTGCTCAAATCATTGCATTCGAGGATTGGACTCCCATGCGGAAAGCGCTCGCCGACCCAACGCGGTCAGAGCCTTTCATCAAGACGCTTGGCTACGTCAACAGCGTGCACGCGAAGAATTATTTGACGGGCGTCGTTGCCAACGAATCTCAGCCGGAAGCCATTCGCTTGCTGGCGATATCGGCGATGGGTAACTCCGGCCCTCAAGCCCAGGAACTCAAGAGGCTGGTTGAACAGAAGAAGCTGCCGCAGGAATTCATGGCGCCGGCAATCCGAGCGCTTACTCTGTCGCCGAATCCTGACACTCGGATGTTTGCCGCCAGCCGACAGCATCTGATCATTTCAGTCAATCAACGCTGGCCGCTCGAAAAACTACTCGCCGGCGAACCGGACCCGATTAAAGGCTTCGCGGCGTTTCAAAAGGGCGGTTGCATTAAGTGTCACAAGATTGGAGATCAGGGCCGGGACTTCGGACCGGATTTGTCGGCGATCGGCACAAAGCTGACCGCAAAGCAGTTGTTCTCTGCCATCCTGAGCCCCAGCGAAACGATCAGCCTCGGCTACGAAAATGTTTCTGTCCTCACTGAGGATGGAAAACTTCAAAGCGGATTCATCGCCACCGAAACCGAAGACACGCTGACTCTACGCGTCCCCGGCGGCCTGAAGAGTGAGATTCCCAAAGCAACGATCGAACTCCGCAAACGCTCCAACGTCTCTCTGATGCCCAAAGGCATCGACGCCATCCTCTCACCCCAGGAACTCGTCGACGTTGTCGGCTGGTTGAAAACTCAACAATCTGTAAGCCCAAACGCGCCGCAGCAGGACAAAAAGCTGCAGCGATAAAATCATGAACACAAGAATTACCAGAGGATTACTCCAGGACATGGCCTTAAAAACTCTATTCATTGGCATCGTTGTACTGATGTCATTCGGCACCTCCTACGGACAGGACAGCTATCGTTGTATTGACGATGGACTCCACCTGGATTTGATCCACTCGGATCCCAAAGCCTTCTACATCAGCATGGACATGGACCCGCGCGGCAACCTTTATGTTGGCGGCCGCGACGCTGTGTATCTGTATGAAGCGGATGGGAAAGGTGGATTCGAAAATCGCAGGACGATCACGACGTTACCCGCGGACACGTGGGCGTATTCGTTGCAGGTGGCCGGTGATGATCTGTATGTGTTGACGGTCACGGCGCTTTATCGATTGCCTAATGTGATTCGCGATCCAGACAAGGTGACCTTTGAACGTCTCGTCTGGGGTATCCCGCTTGGTCACATCCATCAGGGTTTTCATGGCATGAAGATGGGGCCGGATGGTGGTCTGTATCTCGCGTTCGGCGATCCGCAGCCTGGCGTTTTTCGAAGCAAGACCAATCCAGGGCACGTGTGGCACTGGACGTTTTTAAGTGGGCCAAATGCCATAACATTTCCGTGGACTGGTGTGGGCGGTGTGGTTCGATACGACCCGAAGTCGCACGACCTGAAGACGATCTCGTGCGGGCTTCGCAATATCTGTGACCTTGACTTCGATGAGTATTGGAATCTGTTTGGAAACGATAACGATCAGGAAGGCAGTGCGCTGCACTCGTTCGGACGATTGACTCACGTGACCGAAGGCTCGCATTACCAGTGGTCGCGCGGTTGGCTCCAGGCGAAGGAGCCGTATCGCAATGACCTGATCCAGACCATTGATCCCGCGCTGGGGCGTTTCGTGCCGTTTGGTACTTGTTACTACAACGAAGATCACCTGGGCGATGCGTATGGGCGGTCGCTTGTCGTCGCGCGATGGGGTAGTCGGGAACTTGGGCGCTTCCCGCTGAGAGCTCGCGGTGCGTCGTTCGCGAGCAGCCAGAAAACACTGCTTGTTGGAAAAGGAACAGCGCGGCCGGTGGCGGTATTCACAGGCAACGATGGTCGATTGTTTGCGAGCATCTGTTTCATGGAACGCAATGAGGCGTCGCCCGTGAAGCAAACCGATCTCATTATGATTTCGAATCCGAAAAACCCATTGCAATCTCACGCCTATGACCCATCCACGACGGACATCAAGATGCTCCTGGACGAAATCGAATCGCCCTCGTGGAAGCGACGATTCAACGCCCATCGAGAAATCATTTCGCGTGACATGAGTGGCCACGACCTTATAACGGAGCGTTTCCTCAAAGCCACAGCAGGCAGTCCGGCCTGGTACTGCCTGGCGTGGCTTGCTGGCCGGCACGACGACGAGCAGGTTGTTGCTGCACTGACGGGCGATTTGTCTTCAGATGACGGGCAAGTGGCCAGCACAGCCGCCGATACGCTGGCTCGGTTCCATCAGTTAAACGAACCGCAGGTCAAGTCGCTGCTCGCCAGCGAGTCGCCTGTCATGCAACTTGCCGGATTGCGCGCGGCGGATGATTCAATCACAGAAAGTAGCGCCGAGTTACGCGAAACGATCAGCGAACTGGCGATGGGCTGCGACAGTCTTGTTCGCCAGGCGGCTCAACGCTGGATTGGAAGGAACACGACCTGGCTCCAACTCGAACAACAATTCGATGAGGGCAAACTGCCGTTGCGCCGAGTCGCACTGGCAGCGGGGATGTGGAAGTGGAACGACACGGTAGAGAACGGGACGATTCCCGCAGGCGTCAAACTTGGTGAGGCCGCAGAGAAGCACCTCACTGGCTTCTACTATGTGGACGATCCGAAGTCGAACCTTAAGACGGAATCCGAAAAGCACGGATTCCAGGTCGGAGGCCTTCCCATGATGAACTGGTGGAGGCAGACGGCGGCGGCGAATCCCAAAGCTCGGGAATTCAAGGTGATGAAACGCATGATCACACTGGCCATTCACGACACCGACGACGCTCACCGCAAGACAGCGGCCGTCTTTGCCAACACGTTGGGAATGGACGACCTCGCGGGAAGGATTCCAGGTCTGGCTCAAACACGATCCATAAAAGCTGACATCGCCAAGGGTGCAAAACTATCGGCCAACAAGGAGATGCCACCAGCTTACCAGGCGATTGACTGGACGACGGCATGGAAGAAGGGAGATGTAAGAACTGGTGCCGCTATCTTCAAGAAACGATGCATCGCGTGTCACGATTCCGGCCAGGGCGGCGGTGTCATCGGGCCTTCGCTGGCGGGCGTCGCAAAACGATTCAGGCCACAATACTTGGCTCAGTCCGTTGCCGCGCCAAGCAAGGATGTCTCGCCAAACTTTCAGACGTGGGCGATCGTTCAGGATAACGGCAAAGTGCTGCTGGGATTCCTTTCAGGCGAAGATGAGAACCGCGTCACGCTGCAGATGATGGACGGCAGCCTGAAAGCCGTCGAAAAGTCTACGATCGAAGAAAAGGCACCCAGCACGACGTCGTTGATGCCAGTGGGATTGATCAGTGGACCCGACGATCTGATGCATATCGTTCGGTATTTGATGTCACTGAAGACCAGCGGGGCGGGCGAGGATTTCATTAATCTAATTCCCGGTGGCGACTTAAAGGAGCACTTTGAGACGACTGGCAACTGGACGCTCAGCAAAGAGGGTGTCGTTCATCTGCAGCCTCGCGAGGGTGAAACTGACTGGACGCGATACGGCGACTACCTCTGGCTCAAAAACGAGTACAAAGACTTTCAGTGCGAGTTTGAATACAAGCACGAGAAAGGCGGCAACAGCGGGTTCTACTTCAACGTCCCTGATCGGCAGCAGGCCGTCGGAGCAGTTATCGAAATACAAATCCGCGATTCGGCCGGCATCAAGAAGCTTGATGCTCATGCCATCACCGGCGGCGTCCTTCCAGGAGTCGCCCCGAGGGTCAACGCCACCAGACCCGCTGGCGAGTGGAATCAGATGGTCGTGACGAGCGTCAGCGGCGAAGTCACTGTCAGGCTGAACGGTGTGCTGGTCAACAACGTCAGCCTGTCACACCCTCGATTGACGAAGAAAGCGAAGCAGGGATTCATCGGATTCCAGGATCACGGGCTGCCATTTTGGTTGCGTAACGTTCGGATTCGTGAGCTTGTCGGTGCTCCTTCCGCATCCACGCCGGAACCGCCAAAGAAGCCCCCCGTGAAGAATGTTGTTGGCCCAATCAATCCGGCCATTGCCAACCCCTTCGAATTCGCAGCAACCGAATCGCGATTTGTACGCGTGCAAATCATAGATACGAATCGCGGGCAACCCTGCATCGACGAACTGGAAGTCTATGCCCCCGATTCGCTAAAGAATCTCGCCCTACATTCCAACGGCGGAAAGGCAACAGCATCCTCACTGCTGCCAGGGTACGCTCGCCACAAAATCGAATTCCTCAACGACGGAAAGTACGGAAACGACCGCAGCTGGATCTCGGCTAGCAAGACAGGCTGGGCGCAGATAGAGCTGTCGGAGACCACAAAGATCGATCGGATCGTGCTCTCGCGGGATCGCGGCGGGAAGCTGATCTACCGAACTCCCATCGCATTCACCATTCTCGTCTCCAAGGATGGCAAGGAGTGGAAAACGATCAAAGAAGTGCGTCCACGCAAAGCCGCTGCCCCAGCACCGAAGCCAACTGGTCACACATCGTCCACGAAGCCGTCCGGCCCCAACGTCGTGCTCATTTTGTCCGATGATATGGGCTATTCCGATCTGCCGAAATTCGGGAAGTCTGAGATCCCTACCCCGAACATCGATCGCCTCGCGAAAGCAGGCACCCTTTTCACCGACGCCTATGTGACCGCCCCGATCTGTGTCGCGTCGCGGATGGGATTGTTGACCGGCCAGCATCAACAGCGGTTTGGAATCTACGGCAACATGTACGGTGAAGAGAAAACTCGACTTTTTCTTCGTCAGACTCTTTTACCAAGGTCGTTTCAGAAGACCGGGTATCGCACAGCATTGGTGGGTAAATGGCACCTCGGCGGCAACGTGAATTTGCAATACAACAATGCAGGGCCTTGCGATCGCGGCTTCGATGAATTCGTCGGCATTCGAGGTGGGCACGCGGATTTCTGGAAGGGCACGCCAGTGTTTCGCGGGAATACCCGATTCCCAGCTCCTGAATATCTGACGGACCTTTGGGGCAGCGAGGCGTGTGCATTCATCGATCGCAATCGTTCGAATCCATTTTTCCTCTATCTGGCGTTCAATGCAGTTCACGCGCCGATGCACGCGCTCGAGGAGGACCAGGCGAAGTTCCCGAACATCAAAGACGAGAACCGCCGTACCTACGACGGCATGTTGCTTGCGATGGACCGATCCATCGGCCGTGTTCTTGATCGACTCGACAAACACGGGATTACGGACAACACCATCGTCATCTTTCTCAATGACAACGGAGGTGGCGGAAACACAACGCAATACGCATCCCACTCGCGGAACTTCGCAAACAACATGCCGCTGCAGGGCCACAAGTTCGATGTTCTGGAAGGGGGCGTGCGCGTGCCCATGATCATGCGCTGGCCGACATACGTGCCCGCAGGAAAGGTTTATCGTCAGATGGTCTCCAGCATGGACATCTATCCCACCCTGGTCGGCGCAGCGGGTTTGAAGATGCCGGAGGAACAGCACACCGATGGCATCAACCTGCTTCCATTCATCAATGGCAAGAAAGATTCCAAACCGCACGATTGGCTCTGCTGGCAGAATCGTAGCTGGATGCCCAGGGAAGACGGCGCCCCGGTCAAGCCCAGACCGAAAGTCCACAATAGCGCCATCCGCAAAGGGAATTGGAAGCTTGTGCGGCTCAACGAAAAGATCGGCTCGGACACTCCGCCGCCCGCATGGCAGCTCTTCGATCTGGCGGACGACATTGGCGAGCAAGAAGACGTAGCCGACCAGAATGATGACATCGTCAAGGCGTTGAGCGCTCAGTTCAATATATGGCGATCATCGATGCATCCAACCGTTGAGTAACTGTGGTCAGTTTTGAACTGATCTTCGATACTTCGTGTCACTCAATTTCAGCTGTTGTGCGCGAAATCGACGTCAACGGCGTTCTGGGATTGAAGCCAGCCCGATACGGCGGGATCGCTTCAGGGGTAGCTCTCAGACTCACCGGCCGCGTGGTACACTGGGCGTTCGTCTTTCGGCTGAACTGGCCACGATGGCGGTTCAGCCGGAAAAGTGACCATAGGGCTTTGACAATCCCCTCTTGAACGGACAGGTAGACTGCTGGAATTTACGATTCCTAAATCAAGAGAGAATCCAATGATACGTGGACACCATCGACCATGGCGGGTGGCCATGGTGATTATGACGACGATGTGCGTGTTATTGCCATGTCGCCCAGGCCTAACTGACCAGCACACCACGACTTCAGTCAAATCGACGGGCACACGTCCCAACATCGTGTTGATAATGGCCGACGATATGGGATATGGAGATGTCTCGTGCAACAATCCGCAGACTAAGATTCCGACGCCGAACATTGACCGAATCGCCAATGAGGGCATTCGTTTCACCGATGCGCATTCTGGCGGGAGCTCGTGCATTCCTTCGCGGTATGCGTTGATGACGGGGCGGTTCGCCGTACGTACATCCATGTCACTTTCGAAAGGACCGCTCATTGAAAAGAGCCGTATGACAACCGCCTCAATGCTTCGCGATCAAGGTTACGCGACGGCGATGGTTGGCAAGTGGCACTTGGGCTTCGACCCTTTTTTGCAGAACAAGCAGAGCCCAGCCGACTATTCGAACCCATTGCAAGGCGGTCCGGTCGACCGCGGATTCGACTCGTTCTTCGGCATGCACGCCTCGCTCGACCTGCCTCCCTATTTCTACATTCGCGGGCGTCGACCCGTCACGCCGCCAACGGGCGATGTGCAAGCGAACTCCAGCACGGAAGGACCGGAAGGATGGAACAACATTCAAGGCGCGTTTTGGCGAACCGGCAAGATCTCGCCCGACCTTGAACTTGCTAAAGTGACTCCGCGTTTTTTTCAGGAAGCGGTTGACGTCATTCGCAGCCACAGCGAACACAAGAAACAAGATCAACCGCTGTTTCTTTACCTGGCATTGCCTTCTCCGCACACGCCGTGGCTGCCCTTGAAGCAATTTCAGGGGAAGAGCGGCGCAGGGATGTATGGCGACTTTGTGATGCAAGTCGACGCCGGCGTTGGGCGAGTCCTCAACGCCTTAAAGACGGCGGAGATGAACAAGAATACGTTGGTGCTTTTTTCTAGCGACAACGGCCCGGTTTGGTACGACAAAGACAGGGAGCGGTTCGGGCACGATGCAACGGGCGGGTTGCGAGGCATGAAGTTCGCCTCGTGGGAAGGCGGCCATCGAATGCCGTTTCTCGTTCGCTGGGCAGAAGGGATTTCCGAAAGCCGCACGTGCGATCAAACCGTCGTGTTCTCCGATCTCCTGGCAACACTCGCCGAATTAGTAGGACTCAAACAGATACGCGCCGGCATGGCCGAAGACAGCGTTAGCTTTCTGCCTTACCTTGTCGATGCGAAAAAGAAAACCTCGCCGCGATCGCCGATCATCCACGACCGGCGGACCATTCGTGACGGCGACTGGAAACTTATTCTGCCCAAGAGGCCCAAGCGGTCGAACAACAAGAAGGCCGTTGCCGAACTCTACAACTTGAAAGAGGACCGGGCGGAACAGAACAATCAAATCAGCGAACAGCCAGAAATCGCCCGCAAACTGAAGCAGAAACTGGACGGCTGGCTGCGCAATTCGCGCGACTAGGCTGCGCGGTTCCCCTAGCGTCGGCTTCGCCTTTGATCTTTGAAGTAGGCAATCACCATTTTTCGGCCCCGCTGAATCTGGTCGCTCATCAACTGCCGCGCAAGCGAAGAGTCCCTGTCTCGCAGCGATTGCAAGAGTTCAGCTTTCGAGCGACAAGTTTCGATAGCGACTTCAGCTGTCAGCATCCGCGGATCGCTGCGCTGGGATGCGAAAACGTTGCTGATGGCACGGTGTTCGTCGACGACTTTTGCGAGCAGCGGATTGCGCGAGGCCGCGATCAACAACTCATGAAACTGTTGCTCATCATCCAACCAGCGGTCGAGCAGACGCTTGTTGCTGTGCCGTTTGGGTTGCCTCTTGATTTCCTTCGCGGTTTGCTGCGCTCGATCAAGAATATCTTCCAATTCTTCGAGCTGTTCGGTGGTGATGTATCGAGCCGCTTCGGCAGCCGCGCAACTTTCCAAAGCGTCGCGCAGCACGTAGAGGTTATCTAGATCCTGACGATCCGGCTTGCGAACAAACGCCCCAGCTCCCGGGACGTGCTCAACTAATCCCTCGCTGGCGAGCCGGTGGATGGCCTCCCGCACGGGAATCACACTCACGCCGATTTCGTTCGCCAATGTCCGGTTGACGAGCCGTTTGCCTGGCGGCAATTCACCTCCGGACAGTTTCTGGCGAATGTACCGGTACGATTTTTCGGCAAGCGTTTGATCCATTTTGGCGCCCTGAGCCCATCACGAGTGAATCGACTTGATGTTCATGTTATAACATGCAATAACAAATGATACAATGTGCTCAGCAACGGCCGGGTCGGGACAAACGCTCGTGGCATTAGGGAGCAATCAACGTATGCGACTTTCGACAACTTCAATGAGAGCGGCGGCCGTTGGCCTGTTCGCCGCCCTGGCCCTTTTTACGTGCGCCTCGCAGGCGTTCGCCATGCGCTCGAACGCGCGTGCCGAAGCGCCGCCAAACGTACTGTTCATCGCGGTTGATGACCTGCGTCCCGAACTGCGATGTTACGGCTCGCAACACGTTCATTCGCCGAACCTGGATCGATTCGCGGCGACCGCCGTTCGGTTCGACCGAGCCTACTGCCAGCAGTCGGTCTGCAATCCGTCTCGCACGAGTCTGATGACGGGGCTCCGACCTGACACCACGGGCGTGATCGGCAACCATTCGCATTTTCGCGCCCAGCTCCCTGAAGTGGTGACTCTACCGCAACACTTCAAGAATCACGGCTACCACACGGCGGCCATCGGCAAGTTGTATCACGGCGTGTTTCCCGACGGAGCGAGCAGAACCAAGTGGGACACGATGGGCGACCCGCAAAGCTGGTCGGTCCCCGCGATTCGATTCGGCCCGAGATACTATTACACCGAAGAAGGCGTTGCCGCGGCCAAGGCGACTTATCGACGAGTCTACAAGCCGAAGAGCCCGGGCCCCAACGACTGGACGACGAAACTCGTCTTCGGTCCGGCCACCGAATCGCCCGACGTTCCTGACTCGACCTTGTACGATGGTCACGTTGGCGATGCCGCGATCGAGGCGTTGCGAAAACTCAGCTCGAATCCCGAGCAACCTTTCTTTCTAGCTGTCGGCTTTATCAAACCGCACTCACCTTTCATCGCACCAAAGAAATATTTCGAACTCTACGACAACGTCGCGATCGCCGCCAACTCAACAACGCTGCCCAGCGGAGCGCCCTCATTCGCCGGGCATGGATCGGGCGAGCTGAGGCGGTACACGGATCAGCCGGCGCGGGGCCATATCTCCGAGGCGAATCAGCGGCGAGTGCGTCATGCGTATTATGCCTGCATCAGTTACATCGACGCGCAAGTTGGCCGCGTGCTCGACGAACTCGACCGTCTCGACCTCGCGCAAAATACGATCGTCAGCCTGTATGGAGACCACGGCTATCACCTTGGCGAGCAAGGCTTGTGGGGCAAGACCACCAACTACGAACTCGACACACGTGTGCCGTTGTTGATTCGCGCGCCCGCCATGAAGTCCGCAGGCAAAGCGTCAAACTCACTTGTCGAACTTGTCGATCTTTACCCGACACTGGCCGACCTTGCCGGTCTTCCGGTCGGCGATCACCTGGAGGGCAAGAGTCTCTCCGCGATGCTCGATGATCCGACAAAAAGGGTGAAGGACGCCGCGCTCAGCCAATACCCGCGAGGGGGCGGACTGATGGGCTATTCCATGCGAACGTCTTCGCACCGGCTAACTCACTGGATTCATCGAGCCACGGGAAAAATCGAGAAAACGGAGCTGTACGAATATGGCGAGGGTTTGATCGAAACGAAAAACATCGCAGACTCTTCGCGGCAATTGGTTCGAGACTTGACGAAGCAGTTCGCATCGTTGTCGCCAAACAGCTTTGCTCCAACCAGCAATGTTCGCAGCAAGAAGAGAATCAAGATCGCCTGCGTGGGCGACAGCATCACTTATGGGTACGGTATTAAAGATCGCGAGGCGAACGCTTTCCCCTCGCTGCTGCAAAAGATGCTCGGCGACGATTACCAGGTTGGCAACTTCGGATACAACGGCGCGACTCTACTAAAGAAAGGGCACAAGCCGTATTGGGAGAGGGAGCCGTTCCCGAAGTCGCTTAAATTTCAACCTGACGTCGTTGTCATCAATCTCGGCGCCAACGATGCCGTCGACTCAAATTGGGAGCACTCGGCGGAGTTTCCCATGGACTACACATCGCTCATCGCCAAGTACCGAAGTCTCGCGTCGCAGCCGGTCGTGCACGTTTGTGAGATCCTGCCGATCTTCCCAAACCACTCGAAATACCACGAATGTGTCGCCAACCGCAAGTCGATGACGGTCATGATTCGCGAAGTCGCCAAGACGTCGAAGGCCGCTTTCATTGACCTCCATTCGCCGTTTGCCGGCCGACAAGCGTTGTTTCCCGACGGCCTTCACCCAAACGAAGAAGGCGCGATCTTGCTGGCTCGGCAAGTCTACACGGCGATCACTGGCAAAGCGCCGCCGGCAGCAACCCGTTCCGCGCCGCCTCAATTTGCGGCCAAGAACGGCACTAGTTTCGAAGAATCTCCTGCTGGCCCTTTCAAGACGCTCAACACCCAAATAGGCGATTGGAAAACGGTAATCGGTACGGCCTTAGTCGACAACAAACATGCGACGACCGGACGAAAGTGTTTGCAGTTGACTGGGGGGCGAAAAACCACGGTCGAGTTGCAATTGAAGGACCGCCTCGACAGCAAGGGTAACCTGATGTTTCGCGCGGAACGCTGGACGAAACGCGAGCCGTTTTCTTTTCGCATCGAGAAACGGACGGCCGGCAAATGGACTGAAATCTATAACGGCGACAAGAAGATTCGCGTCGGACGACCATTTCTTACAACCGTCGATGTGGAGCTCGACGACGCCAAAATAACCGCGCTGAGATTCTCGGCTACGAGCCCGCCGAACACCGGGATCCTGATCGACGATCTTAAAATCGCACCAGCTCAGCCTCAACAAATCACAGCCGTTGAGGTCGTGCCGTTTGCCCTGCCAGCGCTTGTCGGAAACGAACAGAGCCCGCTGCTGAAGTTGAAGATCGTGACGGCCGGACGACTCAACCCGATCTCGTTGAGCGAAGTACGAGCGACGCTGACCGGCGACTCCGATCCGGCCGATGTCGCCAGTCTTCAGGCGTTCTACGGCGGTTCGAACAGCCGCTTCACAACCGCCGAACCGTTCGGTTCAGCGACGAAGCCAGAAGATGAGATTGCATTCCAAGGCCAGCAAACTCTGGCCGAAGGCGCGAACTATGTTTGGCTCAGTTGTCGGCTGAGCGAAAAAGCGAACATCGACAACCGACTTGGCCTCATCGGCCGGACGCTCAAGTTCTCCAACGGCAAGACGATTGAGCTCACCCCACAGCCATCGATTCAGCAACTGGGAGTTCGCGTTCGCAGCGGGGGCGACGATGGCGTTCATACGTATCGAATCCCCGGTCTGGCGACGACGACGAAGGGTTCGTTGATTGCGGTGTACGACGTTCGCCGACGCGGCGGCGGCGACCTTCCGGGCGACATCGACGTGGGCATGTCTCGGTCTACCGATGGAGGCCGAACATGGCAGCCCATGAAGATCATCATGGACATGGGCAACGATCCCCGTTTCCGCTACGACGGGATCGGAGACCCAGCCGTACTGGTGGACAAAGTCTCCGGAACACTCTGGTGCGCGGCGACGTGGAGTCATGGCAATCGCTCCTGGCGAGGTTCGCAACCTGGACTAGAACCGATCGACACGGGGCAGTTCATTCTCGTCCGAAGCGATGACGACGGCGTCACATGGTCGGAGCCAATCAACATCACGAAGCAAGTAAAGAAGCCTCAGTGGAGTTTCATTTTACAGGGACCCGGCAAAGGGATCACGATGTCCGACGGCGCCATCGTCTTCCCCGCTCAGTACCAGGATCCGCCGCACCGAACAGATCGACGAGCGAACCGCTTACCCCACTCGACATTCATCTTCAGTCGCGATCACGGAAAAACGTGGAAGACAGCGACAGGTGCCTGGGACGACACGACGGAGTCTCAGATAGTCGAACTCTCCGACGGACAGCTGATGATCAATTGCCGCAACAATCGCACGGCGAGACGCGCGATCATGACGACGTCGGACATGGGCAAGACGTGGAATGAGCACCCGACACACAATAGGGCGCTGATTGAGCCTGGCGCGTGTATGGCCAGCCTGATCAATGTGGGGCGTGAACTGAGTCAGCGCGGGCTCGCCATTAAGTGGCCAAACCAAAAGCGACGCGCGAGTGATTCGGCTGCCGACAACAGGTTCTTATTATTCTCCAACCCGGATTCGCTTCGCGGCCGAAATCATATCACGATCAAAGCGTCACTCGACGGCGGGCTGACTTGGCCGGCGGAGCACCAGCTGTTGCTCGACGAACAAAACAGTGCCGGCTATTCATGCATGACGATGATCGATTCCGAAACCGTCGGCATTATCTATGAAGGCAGTCAGGCTCATATGACTTTTCAGCGAGTCAAGATTGCTGACATCCTCAATCCCCCGAAGGGCCAGAAGACGAAGAACCCAGCGCAAGTTGCCGCGACCACGAGCGCCGCCGACCGTTCGCGCGATGAGTTCGGAATCGCTCGAGTTTTCGGCGACCACATGGTGCTGCAAGCTCATCAACCGATCCGAATCTGGGGGCGAGCGAAGCAGGGCGACGAGGTTCACGTTGCGTTGGGCGTCCATGCCGGGACGACGTGGGCGTCACAAGACGGGCGCTGGCAGATCGAGCTTGCGGCCCAGCCATACAGGTCCGCGCCTCAGACGTTGCGAGCGACGTCAGGCGATAAAGTCGACTCGATCCGTGATGTCTTGGTCGGCGAAGTTTGGCTATGCGCGGGGCAGTCGAACATGGAATGGCCGCTCAGCAAGTCCGCTCGGGGTGGTGAGGCGATTGAAGCATCCAATGATCGCCAACTGCGGCTAATGAATTTTGCTGGCGCGGCGCGTGGCGGATCCGGCGTCTACACTCAGGCGATGCTCGATCGACTTCAGCCGGAGAGGTTTAGCGAAGGACTTTGGGAAGTCTCAAGCTCGAAGTCGTCACCAAAGTTTTCAGCCGTCGGTTTCTACTTTGGACGCGCACTTCGAGAGAAACTCGATTGCCCCGTCGGGATGATCAATGTATCGATTGGCGGGACACCCATCGAAGCGTGGGTCAGCTCGCAAGTTCTCGCCGGGCACCCGACCCTTGCGAAGATGCTAAATGGCAACTGGCTGGAGAACGCCGCTTTGGACACATGGTGCAAGAACCGAGCGACATCCAATCTCAAACGCGGGCTGTCGGGTGAGCTGGATCTTCCTGGCGATCAATTCGGACCGCACCACTCGTTCAAGCCGGGCTTCATGTACGAAGCGGCGGTCAAACCGTTCACGCCGTTGTCGATACGAGGCGTGCTCTGGTATCAGGGGGAATCGAATGGCGACACGGTAAGGAGAACGCGTCAGTACGACGCCGCGTTTCCATTGTTGGTGCGGAGTTGGCGAGCTGCGTTTCGCAACGAGCAGATGTCGATCGCCTTTGTGCAGCTGCCGGCGATGGGGCGCGCCAACTGGCCCGTGTTTCGAGAATATCAGCGGCGCAGCCTGGCTCGGCTAGACAACGTCGGCATGGCGATCACGATCGATACCGGCGATGTGCGCAACGTGCATCCAAGTGCGAAGCGGCCCGTCGGCCAACGGCTTGCTCAATGGGCGCTGGCAACCACGTACGATCGAATGGGACCATCGATGGGGCCTTTGTATCGCTCAAAAGACACGGACGGCAATTCGCTCGTTCTGTCGTTTGACACCGAAGGCGACAAACTCGCCTCCCACGGCGGCGGCCCGCTCAACCACTTTGAAATCGCCGGCGCGGATGGCGACTTCCATCCCGCCACAGCGCGAATCGTCGAGAATCGGATCTGGCTGAGCAGCCCAAGCGTCTCAAAGCCAGAACACGCTCGCTACGCCTGGAACGACTATCCGAATCCAAGGCCAAACCTTTTCAACGCCAGCGGAATTCCGGCAAGCCCTTTCACGACCCAAGCTGAAATCCCGGACGGCGAACCAAGCGACCGCGCAAGATGATCACACGAACTAGCGCAAAGTTGTCTAGAAGAACATTGGCTGAATTAAGGAAATAGATCGAGTGAAAACGAGAAAACTTGAAGGTCTCATCGCGGCCACCTACACGCCACTAAACGAAAACGGATCGGTCAACCTCGACGCGATGCCTAGTATGGTAGAGCACTTGCTGAGCTGTGGCGTGAGCGGCATTTACATTTGCGGAAGCACGGGCGAGGGCATGTCGCTTTCGAGCGACGAAAGGAAGGCGATCGCCAAGGCCTACGTCGAAGCGACCAATCTGCGAGCGCCGGTCATTGTTCAAGTCGGCCACAACAGTCTCGCCGAAGCGCGGCAGTTGGCAGAGCACGCTCAGCGGATCGGAGCCGACGCGATTTCAGCCACCTGCCCTTCTTATTTTAAAGTGGCGGACGCTTCGACATTGACCGAATGTATGGCGGAACTCGCGGCCGGTGCCCCCGACCTGCCTTTCTACTATTATCACATTCCCGTTCTGACCGGCTCCACCCTCGACGTAGTCGAATTCCTCAGCCGCGCCGGTGATCGAATCGCGAATCTTGCCGGCCTCAAGTACACCGATACGAAACTTCACGAGTTTCAAACGTGCCTCGAACTCGATAATGGCAGATTCGATGTCCTTTGGGGTTGTGACGAAATGCTGCTCGGCGCGCTTGCCACCGGAGCTCGCGGAGCCATCGGCAGCACGTACAATATTGCCGCGCCGCTGTATCATAAAATCATTTCCGAATTCGAATCGGGTAATCTGGAAGCAGCTCGCGCGCTGCAGTCGCAGAGCATCAAGATGATTCGCACGCTCGCATCTTTTCCGTTTCATCCGGCGATGAAAGAGGTCTTGGGAATGTTGGGACTGCCGTGCGGACCGTGCCGGTTGCCGCAGCGCCGGCTCGCCTACGACGAAGTAAACTTGTTGCGAGGCCAATTGAACGAAATTGGCTTCTTCGAGTCGTCGAGTTCAGCTATCAGCGCGAGCGACGAGCCGGGATAAGACCACGCGACTGTCTGGAAAGGCACTGGAAAGATGAAGAGACTTGGCCTTTTGATTGCGGTTGTTGTTCTTGCGGTTCCGAACCAGTTGTCGGCCGCCGATCGGCCCAACGTGTTGTTCATCGCGGTCGACGACCTGAACGATTGGATCGGCTGTCTCGACGGTCATCCCGACGCGAGAACGCCAAACATGGATCGGCTAGCGGCGCGAGGCGTTCTGTTCACGAACGCGCATTGTGCCGCCCCCGCGTGCAACCCGTCGCGGGCCGCCGTCTTTAGCGGTCGAATGCCCTTCGAAACGGGAGTCTGGTCAAACAAGAGTACGCGACTGATAAAGAAGTACCCGCACTCAGCAATGTTACCCAAGGTGTTTGCGAAGGCCGGCTATCGAACTTTCGGAACGGGCAAACTCCTTCATTCAGGCTCGGCCGCCAAGAAACTGTTCCATCAATACTTCAGCGTCGAACAGCGGTGGAGTCCGTTTACGCGTGAGCGAGTGCGGTATGCCGACTATGAAGTGGCAACGAAAGGAACGGACGAGCCACGGCACATCGTCAAGGACAGTCGAGGGCGTTCCATCGTGCTTCCACTCAACCGAATGCCTTCGGATCGCAATCCGAGAACGAACGAAGGCGAGTCGTTCGATTGGGGCCCGATGGATGTGCCCGATTCGGAGATGGGCGACACCAAGATTACTGATTGGACGATCCAGCGACTTGGCGACATGGGCGAGAAGCCGTTCTTCCTTGGTGTCGGTTTTTACCGTCCTCACATTCCTCTATGGGCACCGAAAAAATACTTCGAACGATTCGCAGACTCACCAGCGACCTTGCCCAATACGAAATCCGACGATCTCGACGACTTAAGCAAGGCGGCCCGGCGCTGGGCGCTCGAACCAGTCACGGCCGGCTCACATGCAACCGTTGTGCGACGAAAACAATGGCGAGCTGCCGTGGAGGGCTATCTCGCATGCACTACCTATGTCGATCACGAACTCGGCCGAATCCTCGACGCGCTGGATGAGTCGAGCTTTGGCGACAACACGATTGTTGTTCTCTGGTCCGACCACGGATGGCACCTCGGTGAAAAGCAACATTGGGGTAAGTGGACCGGCTGGGAACGATCGACTCGCGTCCCCCTGATCATCGTCCCTCCGAAAAGACTCCACAGCCGTTTTGCCGCCGCTGGTTCGCTATGCGATCGACCGGTCAGCCTGATCGATCTCTTCCCAACGCTGGCCGAGCTTTGTGATGTGCCGGCGCCTGAGATGCCAAATGCGATGTCACTCGTCTCATTGCTGCGAGATCCGAAAGGGGACAGCCGCCGCAGCGTTGTCACCACGTTCGATCCCGGCAACGTGACGCTTCGATCGCAACGTTGGCGTTATGTGCGTTATGCCGATGGCTCGGAAGAGCTCTACGATCACGCCAACGATCCGCATGAATGGAACTGCGTTGCCGCCGACCCTCTGCATGCTGCGCGTTTGCGAGTTTTCCGCGAGCAGGTACCGGAGAAAGCGAGAACCAAGCAGTGAACGAGCGAGAAGCGGACGAGCAGCTAGTCGAACGATTTGAAGCAGATGGCTTCGTTGCCCTGCCAGGATTCCTGAGTGAATCGGAAGTCGCCGAGCTGCAGTCGAATGTCAGCCGGTTCATCCGAGACGTCGCTCCGGCGATGCCGAGGGCCGAGGTCTTCTTTGAAGACAAACGCGACCCGGCCACGCTCAAACAATTGCAGCGAATGTTCGAGTACGACGCCTATTTCCACCAGCTGACGTTTGGCAGTCGGTTTGAGCGACTCGCGGCAACGTTGCTCCGCCACGAAGTTCGCGGCGTGAATATGCAGTACTTCAATAAGCCGCCTGAAATCGGCAAACCGACACCGGCTCATCAGGACGGATACTATTTCATGCTCGAACCGAACGAGGCGGTCACCATGTGGCTCGCGCTCGACGAGGTAGACGAGGAGAACGGTTGTGTGCGTTACATTCGAGGTTCGCACCGGCAAGGCCTGAGACCACACGGACAGACAGACACGATCGGGTTTTCGCAGGGGCTGCTTGACTACACCGACGAGGAAAGGCGAAACGAAGTCTTCTTCCCGGCCAAACCCGGCGACTTGCTCGTCCATCACGCTCTGACCGTTCACCGCGCCGATGGCAACAACTCGCACAACCGTACTCGAAAGGCCCTTGGCTTCATCTACTACTCAACGGCCGCGAAAGAACACCGCGATAAGCAGAAGTACCAGGCCGAGCTAGCCCAGCGGCTCAAGAGTGAAGGCAAGATATGAAGCGACGCGCAAAGTAGCGATTGAGTTGTTAGGCAAGTATTGATTGAGGCGCGGAATACAGACGAATGAATAGTGATCGCCAGAACGAATTGATCGCGGTGTACCGAGACGGGCTGTTGAACGACACGCTCCCTTTCTGGGTAGATCATTGCGTCGACCGACAACACGGCGGCTTCACGATGGCGCTCGACCGTGACGGCTCAATCGTCGACACAGACAAAGGCGTCTGGCAGCAAGGTCGCTTCACGTGGCTGCTTGGCGAGTTGTACAACAACGTCGAACAACGCGACGAATGGCTCGAACTGGCGAAACACGGCACCCAATTTATCGACCGGCATTGCTTCGATCCGGCGGACGGCCGCATGTGGTTTCATGTCACCCAAAACGGCGCCCCGATCCGCAAGAGACGCTACGCGTTCTCGGAAAGTTTTGCCGCCATCGCGTATGGAGAGCTGGCCAAGGCGACGGGTGAGGAACAGTACGCCGAAAAAGCGAAGCAGACCTTCAAACGCTTCATCGATCACAACCTGAATCCGCAGGGTGTTGAGCCCAAGTTCACGACGACTCGGCCCATGCGAGGTCTCGGCTTTCCGATGATCACGATTGTGACAGCTCAAGAGCTGCGTGAGTCGATAGATCTGCCGGAAGCGAACGAGTGGATCGATCGCAGCATCAACGACATTCGCACGTTTCATCTTAAAGAAGATCTGAATTGCGTGATGGAGACCGTCGGCGTGAACGGCGAAATCATCGACCACTTCGACGGCCGCACGTTGAATCCCGGCCACGCGATCGAAGGCGCCTGGTTCATCATGCTCGAAGGGAAAACCCGAGGCGACGCCAGTCTGATTCGTATGGGTTGCCAGATGCTTGACTGGATGTGGGAGCGGGGCTGGGACAAGGAGCACGGAGGCATGCTCTATTTTGTCGATGTGAAAGGGCTGCCCGTCCAAGAGTATTGGCATGACATGAAGTTCTGGTGGCCGCAGAACGAAGCGATCATCGCCACCTTGCTCGCTTACCAACTGACTGGCGATTCCAAGTACGCCGATTGGCACGCCATGATTCACGACTGGACCCATTCCCATTTCCCGGATCGGGAACACGGCGAGTGGTACGGCTACCTCCATCGAGACGGCAGCGTCAGTTCACGACTCAAGGGAAATCTCTGGAAAGGCCCTTTCCACATGCCTCGCATGCAGCTGGTCTGCTGGCAGATCCTGGCTGAGTTCGAGGCGGAATGAATTGCCCGCATTAGCGGACCCACGACTAGCGCACGAGTCCGGTATGGCCCGAAGAAGCGAAGGAATGTTCGCGGATGTTTTGGGGAAGAGGGCCAGTGTGAGGGGGCTTTCTTCAACGCGCGCTTCGGCCTCACTGGCAAGCCAGTGGCACACAAAGTACTAGCGCCTGGCCTTGCTCCCTTTGACGCTGGCGAGCCATGCGACGAGGTCGCGTAGCTCTTCACGCGTCAGTGAGTTGGTAAAGCCAGATGGCATCGCCGTACCCTTGCTGACTCGGTCTTCAATCGTTTCGCTGGATATCTCCTGGACCTTGCCCGTAGCGAGATCGCGCAGGCCGACCACGCCATTGCTCTCCGAGTTCAAGTATCCGGAGATCGCTCGACCATCATCCGTGAGGATGGTCGTCATCTCGTAGCCTTCCTTAATCTGCCGCTTCGGCCAAATGACCGACTCGATGATCAACTCCAATTGCAGTCCAGAAGCGACGGAAGTCAGGTCCGGCCCTTTCGCAAAGGTGCCGACTGAATCTGTGACGTTCTCAACTCGGTGGCAAGCCGTGCAATTCGTCAGCGACGACATGAAAAGCTTCTTGCCTGCGGCAGCGTTGCCGGATTCGCGAACTTCCTTGGCCAGCGATTGCACAAGCGAGATGTCGTAGGGAACGCTCTCGCCGATTCGTATTCCCATTCGCTCTTTCAATGCGTTGATCAAAGTCGCATCATCATGGCCAGCTGCGCTGAGCCAACGACTGATCAATTTCATATCGTCAATCGAGAGCTTGGAACGCTTTAGTTTGCGAGCCATAGCCGAGGCGGCTCCGCGACGACTCATGATGCTGCCAAGAATGGGCCCATACGCATCGGCGTCATCGAGCTCGACAAGCAACTTGAGACCGGCAGTGGCTGCTTCGTCGACATTCTGAGTCGCGATGCTGTCCAGCGCCGCCAATCGAATCGGGGCCGAGTGATCGGGAGAAACGAAACGGCGGAAATTCTTCACCGCGCTGCCTGGGTTGAGTTCAGCGAGCGACCGGATGGCGGCAGCTCGGACGCGGGCTTCTTCTCGGCCATCGACGGTTGATTCGAGTAGCCCAGTGAGTTGACGCTGCTTCCAAAGTCCGGCAAGTCGCGCCGCGGCTTCACGGACGTCGACGTTTCCGCCCCTTAACAACTCAGCCAACTCATCGTGAATCGGCGCGGGTGGAACAAGACGCCGGCCCGAGACTGTCGCGGGAAGCGACTCGAGAAGCTTCGGATCCTCGATCGCATGCCCAAAAACAACTTGCAGATCATTGGCGTCGCCAACTCGCGCGAGCAGTTGGAAGAGTTGGCGCCGACCCTCAGGCGAGACCCCATCGGACTGGATGAGCTTTCGCACTTGGCCGGCAACGTCTTTACCTCCAAACGCACGTAGCACGAAAATCAGCTCAGCGGGGCTCTCGAACTTGAGCTCGCCGCGGTTCAGAGCTGGCTGCCACCGTGACGCTAAAGCATGCACGGTCTGAGTGAGAGCATAGTTCGAAAATCGGTCCATCGGCAAGCTGGCAGCCTTGGCGGCAACAACGATTGAGTCGTTCGAGTGAATGTCGCTGCAAGCGACGATGGCTTCCAGTCTCACTCGCGCGCTTGAATCCGTGACGCTTCGTTTGACCAAGTCCAGCGGCGCATCGAGGCGATCGTGCCAGCGCCCTATCACACGAGTTGCATACGCGCGAGCGCGGTAGTCTTTGGCGGCAAGCAGTCGTTCCAAAAGCGAACGATTGACAACCTCATGCGACTCGAACACGCCGATCGCTTCGAACAAATGGTGCTCTAGATTGGGGTCATTTGCATCAAGCTGCTCCAACCATTTCGAAACTGCGGGGATAACGACACTCTTTGGCAAATCGGCGAGCCGTCGCTTGGCTTGATAACGGACGTATCGCCAATCGGCTTGCAACTGCTTGCACAGCTGGGCCGCGTCCATCTTGGAAAGATCGGGAGCTTGCGCCGGCGGGCGACCCTTCGCCGTGATCCGCCAGATTCGTCCATGTGTCTTGTCGCGGTCGGGATGGCGAAACGATGCTTGGTAATGGCCGATGATTGGGTTGAACCAGTCCGCCACGTAGACCGCGCCGTCCGGGCCAATTCGTATATCGACCGGTCGAAACGCGTTGTGCGATGACGTGAGCAAGTTGGGTTGCAGGTCTAAGTGGTGCCCCGATCCGTCCGTCTTCCATTTGAAGCGATTGATGTCGCGAGCAAAGTAGCCGGCGATGAGCATCTCGCCTTGGATGTCGTCGGGCAGGTGAGGCGATTCGGCAAACTCAATAATCATCGATTTGATTTTGGTCGCGCCGATCTTGGTTTCGCCGCCCCAATAGCTCGCGGTGCGATGCACGCTCACCATGCCGGGAAGCAACTCGCAGATGCCTGGATCATTGCCCTTGATAAAAGGTTCACCCCAGTTGCCGAAGGCGATTCCCCAAGGATTGCCTCCTCCGCTCGTGCGACGGAAGCCGTGGAGCTGCAATCGTCGCGGTCGCAGACGCCACGAACCGTGCTCATCCAGTCGGCTGATGCCCCAAGGCGTTTCCACTCGAGAGAATGAATGCAGCCCCTGACAGAAAAGCAACTCACCGCCGGGACTCCACGTGAACGAGTTGATGTTCTGGTGAGTGTCTCCGGTGCCAAAACCAGTCAGTACGACTTGGCGCGAGTCGGCTTTGCCATCGCCATTTGTGTCTTCCAAATGAAGGAGGTCGCTGCCCTCGCCAACGTAGGCCCCATTGCCACCTAGCGCAAAACCCGTCGGCATGTTCAGACCGTCGGCAAACACCGTCGTCTTGTCCGCTCGACCATCCCCATTGGTGTCGGAGAGGATTAGCAACTTGTCGTTCGGTTTCTCAACAGGCTTAGATTGCGGGTACGCCCAAGTGCAGAGCACCCACAATCGGCCGGCAGGATCCCATGACATGCAAACCGGATTGGCGACGCCATTCGTCTCATCGGCGAACAACTGCGCCTCGTAGCCCTCGGCCAACCTAAACGACTTCAGCTCAGCGGCAACCGAGTTATCCGCTTCCGGCTTGGAAACTGACAGAGGATTCTGCGCGCTCGAACGCGCCACAAGAAGAATGACAATCAGGTAAGGCAAGAGTGTTCTAATCATTGGGCACCCAAGTTTCATCGTTTCAATCCTCTACGCCCTTCGCTAGCGCGAGTCGCGGACGACGCTTTAACTAGTAGCCGAAATCGCACTTTGAGCGGGGGAGGCCAAATTTGCAGCGACGCTCAACAGAAACGCTGCTGTCATTGTGCAACGAAAGTCTTTCATTTCACCGTCGCCGCCTCGTGAATACGCAGCTCTGCTTGCTCGAGATGCAACAGCGCATGTTTGAGTTCTTCAGGGAACCAACGGCGACCAGGATTGCTGTGGTCGCGACTGCTCGGCTGAGACTGACGATTCCCGTACAGGAACGCCCAGTTTGTCGGTCGCCAGTATCGGAACCAGAGATCGTTCTTCTCACCGATCGCCAGTCGAAGCGCTTCAGCCGATGGGGGTTCGAGCTGCGGGTTAGCATCGTAGAACTTGATCGAGGCAACACGATCCGCAAAGCCTAGCTGTGAGGCGCATGCCTGCGCGGCGTCCCAGTGTCCCGCCGGTAAGAGATGGAGCCCGTTTCGCGAATAGGCGGACGGCGTCGCTCCCCATCCAAACGATTCGGCTAGATCCACGACCGGCAACTTGCGCTCACGGCCAATCTTCTTGATGGCCTGCACGTAAACTCTGAGCGATTCAATCCGCTTCTGAATGTCGATATCAAGCCGCAGCGGGTTGCTAATGGGAACGGGTGTCACGAGCACAATGCGCTGGGTGTACTCGCCGATTTGGTCGAGATGTTTATTGTAGGCGTCCGTGAATTCGTCGATGCGGCCAGATCCATCGAGAGACTCGCTCTGGCCCATCCAAAAGAAGACGATGTCGGCGCGAATCCGGTTTCGGCCATCCGGCTCGCCGTAGTCTGGCTTAGTTGCCGAATAGAAGTTGCGGGGACGCTGCTGCTCGTAAACCGTGTCGGCCTGCCAGGCGAGATTGCGGAGGCGAATACGATGCTGAGGGTGCGCGGCGGTGAGCATCGTTTCAAAAAAACCGTGACGTCCGCTCTCCAGCGCATTGGTTCCTCCAAGGATCACGATCGTCTGATCCGAATCGATCGCGAACCCATTCGTGAATGGCGTGACGGGAGTTTCCGGTCGGACAAGAGGGCGAAGCAGCGGCGGAACGGACGACTCCACAGCAGCCTGTTTGTTGAGCATGTCCAGATTGGCGCCGGCGGCAAGGCGCCAGTTGTTAGCAAGCGAGTATTTCTCATCGCCAAGTTGGATTGCCAGATGATCCGCTTTCCCAGCGATGCCTCCCGGCGCGCCATGATCCATCACACGGACCGCGATCACGTTCTTCCCCGACTTCAGCACGCCGGCGGGAATAGGATATTTTCGCTCGGTGTAATGATGGCCGGGATCCTCGTATCCGCCCACTCGAGTGCCGTTGACCCAGGTCACGTCCATGTCGTCAATTTGCGCGAGATGGAGTGTCGCTGCTGCTTTGGCCTGCTCCGCCGACAACTCGATCGTTTTCCGAAACCAAACAACTCCGTCATAGCCAGGCAAAACAGTTGCGTCGAAATGACCGGGCAGCTTCATCGTTTTCCAGCGACTATCGTCGAACGCCGGCTTCGCCCAAAGCTCGCCCTGCGAACCGGGATCCACCACCGCAATCAACCTCGACCAATGCGAAGTTGGCGCACTCGCTTTTGCTGCCTTCGGATTCGCCGCCTTTGGCTTAGCTGACTTTGGCTTAGCTGACTTTGGCAACCTGGCAATCAGCTCTTCTTTCGTAAGACCTGCTAACTCGATGGGCGGGTCGTGCGTTAACCTCGAATTGCGATAATGGACTGTCTGTGGCGGGCCGCCGTGGATCTGAAAGGCAATCTTGCCCGACAATTCACCCTGCGGATCCTCGAAGGCCACACAAATCTTGCCGTTGATCGCCGTCCAGATGCGATGGCCAACGGCAAGGATCTCGTACGTATTCCATTTGCCGGGTCTCACGATATCGTTCGCGTTGTCGTTCCAGTCGAGTTTGCCGCGGCCGTGTTCGTGATACAACTTGCCCCACACGCCGGCGCCAACGTCGGCCTGATAGCCGAGGGCCTGACCAGCTTGATTGACTGGTTTCGAGCGAAACTGAATACCCGCGTTGCGTGCGTCGGGCGTCAACTTGACGTCGACCGCCAAGTAGAAATCCTTTACTTCGACATCCGACCAAATAAACTCGTTCCTTGGCACATTCTTATCCGAATGACCGACGATGGCGCCCTCTTTGACACTCCAATAACCGTCGTTCCCCTTCCACCCATCTAGGTCTTTGCCTGTGAAGAAAGAACTGTCGCGCGGCTTGCGGACCCAACCGCCCGGCTGAGGCGGAGCGGTGTCTTCCGCCTCGACATACCATGCTTTGATTCGTTTGAGCATGGCGGCCGCGCGGTGAGGCTGTTTGTCCGCCAAGTTGATCTTCTCGCCTTCGTCTCGATCCAAATTGAACAGCTCAATCGTCTCGTTTTCAAACGTGCCACGGGCGGCTTTCGGATGTTGAACGACTAGCTTCCACGGTCCATCTCGCAGCGCCTCGGAACGCGATCCGTTGTTGGACAAATCAGCCCAAAAGAGCGAGCGTTTCGGAAGCGGCTCTTGCTCAAACAGTGACGGCGAAAGATCGACTCCGTCAAGCGATAGTTCTTGGGGGACCGCGATTCCAGCGACGGACAGAATCGTCGGCATGATGTCGAGCGTAATAGCCAGATCGTCGGCTCGAGTCGAGGCATCGATTCTTCCGGGCCACCACGCCACTGCTGGGACTCGCGTGCCGCCTTCGTACACCGAGCCTTTGTGGCCGCGAAATCGAGGACTTCCGGTCGCAGTTCGCAGCGCATCGCCGTTGTCCGAGAAGAAGAGAAACAGCGTGTTCTTTTCGAGCCCCAGTTCGACGAGCTTTGCCCGAACTTGCTCGACGCCCTTGTCCATCTCCAAGATCATCTGTTTCATCGCTTCGTCGTGCGGCGTCGTCCGTTTCCGCATCCCCGGCCCTCGCTGGACCGGATCGTTCGGCCCTTGTACCGGCGAGTGCGGCGACTCGTGAGCAACGTAAAGACAGAACGGCCCGCCCTTGTTCTGCTCGATAAACTCGAGCGCATACTTGTTGATGAGGTGCGTTGTGTAACCCTCTTCCACCGTCTCCTTACGCCCGTGCCACCAGTCGTGCTCCATGTGGTCGCCCCAGTGGTTGATGTAGTCGATGTTGCCACTGACGTAACCCCTGAAATAATCGAATCCATGGTTCATCGGGTGAAACTTCGGTGTCTCAGCCGCGTAGCCGAGATGCCATTTGCCGACCAGCCCTGTGGAATAGCCTGCTGCCTTAAACAGTTCGGCAAACGTGACTTCCGACTCTTGCAATCCCTTGCGGTGTTCCGGATGATTCGAGTGCGGGTGGATGACCGCCTCAATGCCGGCTCGCTGTTGATAACGCCCTGTAACGAGACCCGCCCGAGTCGCCGAACAGATCGCACCGCTTGAATGAAAATCAGTGAACAGCATTCCCTCTTGAGCCAGCCGATCCATGCCGGGCGTCTTGTAGTTCGGATTGCCGTACGGCGCAATCGATGGCCCGGCGTAGCCCATGTCGTCAACCATCATCACGATGATGTTGGGACGACGTGTCGGTTCGGCAGCATGGACGCTCCCCGCCGATACAACAACAAGTGCGATTCCGATCAGGGATACGAAGATTGCGATGAACATTCTCATGATGGAAATTCTTGAGTTAGTTGAATGTCGCTGTCCGTAAGTCTCCACGCCTACTTCAATTCCTTGATTCGCACGTTGCGATACCAAATACGTTTGGCTTCATCTTGAAAGCTGATGTAGCCCTTTGCCGGTCGGTCCTTGAGCATCGTCTTGCTGATATCAAGATCCTGAATCGGCACGTTATTCAGCTTGACCTTGAGATGGCTGTCTTTCAGAGTGATCGTGTAGCGATTCCACTGGCCAGCTGGCTTAACAACCATCTTCGCCGGCGCAGAAGTCCCGATCACACCGCCGCAATCGTGAGCGCCAAATTTCTGTTTGCCATGCGTGTCTAGAATCTGCACTTCGAAGCCGCTCTTCACATGATTCTTGAGATCGCCGACGCGCATGAACACGCCCGAGTTGCCTTTGGCTTCGAACTTAAATTCTAGATCCAAAACAAAATTGCCGTACTTGCGCTCCGTCGTCAGGTAGGCGTCGTATCGTTGCCAGCCGCTCTCACCCGGCCTCGGCTTTAGCGTGATCGTGTTGTCTTTCTCGACGACCCAGTTTCCAGTGGTCTTCCAGCCGGTCAGGTCTTTCCCGTTGAACATCTCGGAGAATCCCGCGTCATCGCGAATCTCGCGAATCAAAATGTCGCGAAACTCGACATGCATGTCCTGGCCGCCGTGCAGTTGGAGGCCGAAATGTCCTTCCCGCCGACTGTTGTCCATGTGAAGTTCTGTCGACACAACGTCGTTGATTTTGACAATGAGATGCTGGCCGATGGCGCTCAATTCGAGCGAAGTCCATGCGTCTTTCTTGTATCCGCGCTGCTTGATAACTTCTGGAGTTGGCTGATGGACCCAACCGCGACCGCCTGTCTCGTACAGTCCGCCGGTCTGCTGCGACTCGTCGACTTCAACCTGAAAACCGTTAACGCTGATTCCGCTTTTCACTCGGGCCGCGCGAAAGTAAAAGCCACTGTCTCCCGAGACGACTTTGAACTTCGCCTTCACGACGAAATCAGAGTAGGTTCGATCGGAAAGTAGAATGCCGTGCTGTCGCTCACTCTTTTCACTCGTACCGACAATCGCGCCGTCCTTGACTTCCCATTTTCCGCCTGGCGTCGGCGTCCATCCGCTCAGAGTCTTGCCATCGAACAATGGCTGAAATTCTTCATCCGCAAGACTCTTGTGCGGCGCGGCTACGATGAAGGCGACGATCAAGATGAAGTGTCTCATGCTGTCCTCACTAGATTCGTATACCAGCGTCAATAAACGACGCCCACAGGAATCCAGCTCTACGATTTTCGGGTCCAATCGCGACGTTGCTGGATACACATAGAATAACGGAAAAAGAAAGGGCGGAGGGCGCACGGAGACTCGCAGAGCGCGAAGATCTCAGATTCAAACCGTCTCAGCGTCCTCGAGTGCTCCCCATCTTTTCAACAAGGAAGGGAGAAAACTGATATCACGGCGGATCAAACGAGTTCGCCGCGTAAGACAGTGACCGCTTGCCCGCCGAGTTGGACGCGATCTCCGCGCAAAGCGACGTGCACTATGCCGCCTCTTGGCGACGATTGGTACGCCACCATTTCGGTTTTGCCGAGTTGACCGCTCCAGTACGGCGTCAAACAGCAGTGTGCTGACCCCGTCACGGGGTCTTCGTCGATGCCTGCGGCCGGGGCGAAGTAGCGAGAAATAAAATCGAACTGCGGGTCATCCGAAACGCTGGTCACTATGACACCCCGCATTGAGATCTTTTTCAGACGGCCAAAGTCGGGACTCAGCGACCGCACGGCAGACGCCGAGTCGACAACGACGATCTTGTCAAACTTGGACCGACCGACGTAGATGGGTTCGACGATGTCGAGCGCGTCGAGCAGGCCGAGCGGTGGGTCGACCTGGTCGGCTGGAATCGATGGGAAGTCGAGCTTGATGGCACCGCCGTTCTGCTCGCAAGTTAGCACGCCGCTCTTGGTGTGAAATCGAATCGGCAGCGAGGAATCGGCGAGGCCTTCCGTCCAGAGAATATGGGCTGACGCAAGCGTCGCGTGGCCGCACAGCTCGACTTCGATGGCGGGCGTGAACCAGCGAAGGGAGTATCCATCGTCAATGCGGCGAACAAACGCCGTTTCCGCCAAGTTCATCTCAGCCGCAACCGATTGCATCCATTGGGCGTTCCGTTCCTCGTCAAGAATACAAACAGCAGCTGGGTTGCCAGCGAACGGACAATCCGTGAACGCATCAACAATAAACAACTTCATGATTGCCTTCTTGTTCGAAAGTCATGCCCATGCGATCGGCAGGGAATTGGAGCGAGATTGAAGTCTTGCCCCACTCTTAACTCCATCGTGAGCTGTCGCGTCAGGACGAATTCGGTTTCATTTGACTCGGCGCGATCCAGCACGATTCATGCTTCGTCATCCCGATGTGTGGATAGTACGCAACCGCCTTCGGTGCGGAGAGCAGGATGAGCGTCGTGCCCAAGCCGGCCGCCTGGTGCGTACGGCGAATCAACTCTCGACCGATCCCCTGCTTTTGAAATTCCACGTCAACCGCCAGGTCGGACAGGTACGCGCAGTAGGCAAAGTCGGTGATCGCCGCGATACGCCCACCAACAACTCTCCGCATCGCGCCGTGACGATCACGTCAGCGTGCCGGATCATCATCTCCATTGTCGCGACGTCGTCGACAGGCCGCAGTTCTGCAAGCGTGGAGCGCCGCAGCACGTCGATGAATTCTTCGGTCGCGATATTATTCTCAAGCTGAAACTTTAGTTCCATGTTGTGTCTCACTGTGTAACAACGGCCAAACGTTAAGGGCCTCGCTCAGCTCCTCACGCCATCACTCAAAATCAACGCGTGCCCCTCCGCCCAAGTTGGCGGCTCAGTCTTAGCTGCGAGTTTCCTCACAACTTGCTCGGGTACGGCGTTGTCCCGGTCCTTGTTCTGCTTGAGCAGTCGCTCAAAGTCCGGCTCGACGTAGACCAATTCAATATGGGCGTCGTAGTCGTTAAACAAGTCGATCCATCGACCGCGTGTCTGCTTCAGAATGTTGGTTGCATTGAAGGCGAAGGACGTCCTGTCTCGCAAGAGCTCGCGACAACGCTGACGAGCCAGTTGGACAACTTTGCCTTGATCATCGGTGGGGGAAACTCCGAGTTCATTGCGAACTCCGTCTAACGATACGACGGCAAGGTCGGGGCGATGACTTGATAGCCATGAGTCTTTTCCACTTCCTGGCAAGCCAGACAGGACGGTGACGCGACACCGGAAGTCCTCATGCGGCACATAGTGCAAATTCGGTTCGCGTTGCCTGAAGAAGAGAAAGCGTGCGTGATCATTGTCGAACGGATACGGCTGATTGAAACAGCCGGTCTCTTCCGCTTGCAGTTTCCAATAGTGAAGATTCTCCTCAGGTCGATCCATCGATTCCGTGTATCGTCCGCGTGTGTCGGCAAGAGCGAAGAGATAGAGCAAACGATTGTCGACGTGCCACGACATGCGGGCAACTTCATGCGACGGCTCGGAACGCTGCATCAAGAAAGCGGGGCGACCATGAAAACGCACCAGCCGAGCGATCTCCTCTCGAGTCGTCAGGTCGCAGCCCAGTTCCCGCAGCACGCCTCGCGCCACCTGCTCGCCTTTTACTGCGTGCTTCGGCGAGGAGATTCGCCCCGAGTCGGGATCGACCTGCGAAGTTAACGGCTTGGCGACGTCGTGAAAGAGCGCCGTAAAAATCAGCAACGTCCGCTCGTGATTTGTGAGCGATGGCCATTCAGCTAGTTCAGTGAGTTGCCGGCAAACCATTTTGGTGTGGGTCCAAACATCGCCCTCGGCATGCCACTGGGCGTCTTGCGCACATTCCGCCATTGCTTGACACCACGGCTGACTTTCGGCCCAAGCCATGGTTTCGGCGAGAGACGCCTGCTTGAGTTCGCCCCAATTCATGACCAAATATCCACGCCAGCGGCTAGCTTGTTTGGGACCATTGCACGATGCTGCCAGTGATTACTTTGCTGAATCTTTTCGACGAACTCGGGTCGTACATACTTGGCTCGCCCACTCACAACCCCGTCAGACTCAGTTCTCAAGTAGAGACCCTCCATCAAATCGTCGGTCCGATTCGTTTTTGGGTTTTCGAACTGGCTGTCGAACATCGATGGGCCGATTAGCTTGTCGAGTTCAGCTCGTTTTGCCGAGCCGCGGCTTAGCACGGGTACGGTTTCGATCCCGGTCCCGTCGAGGATCTCCAGCCGTTGCTCTAGATCGAGAAATCTTGTTTGCTCTTTGTCGTAAATGTCGAACTCAAGAAAGTAATGCGTCAGCTGGCGATAAAATACGGAATGACGAGCATACACCCATTCGCCGAACAAGATGAACTTTTGTTCGAGCCGCTCCTCGAGCACGTTCCGTTTGACCGCCGCCCATTGCTTGAACAGATCGTACTGAGGGTGCATGCCGTCGGAAATGAGGTGACCGCGGCACTGGAGCATAAGCTCGCCGTCGCCACTGAAGTGGATCCCGACGTTCGTGCCGTCGATCTTCTCCTCCACGATGAGCGACTCGTCGGCAATAAACTCTTCCGATTCGGCCTCGCTCAAATGTTTGTCATCGGCAGTACCCTTCGAACCAAACAGGTGAGGCGTGCGGGGGTACTTCGTGAAGTCGCCATACGAAGCCCCCATGTCACTTTCCTTCCTGTCTCGCAATCTTCAAGGCATGCAAATTGAGATTTGAGTCGACGCGACTCCGGGCTGATCGCTTCAATTTGGCCAGCGTACGAAGAGCAGCGAAGCCCAATCTTAGATCGACCGCAAAACGTGACACAAGATACCCGAGTCAGGTTCGGCTCGGCGAACCAGAAAGCAAATGCTCAAGCCAAGGGCATCGTGAGCGACCAACTCACTGGGGCTGAGCCTTCTGCTTTTTCTTGCCGCCCGATACGTGAACATGTAGCCGAGTCGTCGCGGTAACTCCATCCTGTCGGCTCCGCTGCACACGTACTAGATAGTCGCCCGGCTTCCGATACGTGTGCTCGGTGACAGCATAGCCGTCCTCAGCCAGAGCAACTGAGTTGCCGTCCGACTTGACGGCGACGGGCGGACTTCCATCGCCGAAATCCCATACCTCATTTCCGTCTACGTTGCCGAACGAGCGTACCTTGAATGTGATCGGCTCGTGGACTCGGTTATCGAATGTCGGCCAATAGGCGGCGTGAATTCTCGGCACGTAATGCGAGAGATCCTTGGGATCGAGCACGTGGACTTCCGCAAAGTCGTAAGCGGTCTTTCCGGCTTTGTCCGTGACCTTGAGGATCTCGCTGAAGACCCCCGGACGGTCGTACTGATGACGTACTCTCGGCCCGGTCGCCGCTGCGCCGTCCGAAAAACTCCATTCGTACTTCACGATGCTCGAATTTGCGCTGTACGACCGCGATCCGTCCAACAGCGCCGTTTCACCTGCGACAAGAAAACTCTTGCGACGCGTGTTGGCGACAAGCTGAGGCTTGTATTGGCGTTTATACGCTTCCCACAGAAACGCGTAGCCGGCTTGCGTTCCCCATTTGCCCGATGGTTGCCGGCTCTTGATCTCAAAGTGCAAATGCGACCAGCCGCCGCTCGCGCCTTTTTTGCCGAGCAACCCGATCTCCGTTCCCTGATCAATCACGCGTCCGGGCCGAATGCTGGCATTGATCTTATGCAAATGGCTGTAGCGGTAGTACCAACCCCGATTGTCCAGCAAGTAGACAACGTCGTAGCGAGGCGAAACCGGTTTGTCGTTGCGATGGCCTTTGAGCACTTCATCGCCGACCGACACGACGAGCGCGTCCGTTGCCGCGCGCACCTTGACTTGCTGCTCTGATCCGCCAATGTCGAGTCCGCTGTGGTAGTAGATCTTTGGTAGGATCTTCGTCCCGCCATCAACGGGCTCATTGTCAAACCAGGTTCGAGTTGCAAACCATTTTTGATCGACGGGATAGACTAGCGAGCCGGGCTCGAGCAGCGGAGAATCGGCAGGCCAGAGCCGCAATCTCGCGTCTTTATCCAACCCCCAAAACGCCGGTGTGCCGTTCGAGTTGTAGCCGTCCGTTATCGAACAATCGATCCGCACCTTCCCGACTCGGCGGGGAAGATTGTACATCCCTGATTCAATCGTGGTCTTGTTGCCGTCGACTCGCACGGTGACGAGCGCGCTGCGAATCGCCTGTCGCACCGAGTCCCGGGTCTCTTTCAGAGCCAACAACTCGACCGTCACTCGCTCTCCGTTGCAGAGTTCGACTTGCCGTTTCTCCCCGACGTCGATATCGACAACGCGCACCAATGGATTACGAGTTTGCGATGCCCGCTCCTCTTCCGCAACAACGGGCTGTACACCGCAAACGATCACTGAGGCTGTCGCGAGAATCCGGAGCAAGTTCATTAGCCAGTTCCATTTGCAAGACGAAGGAGTTGAGGCGTTGCCGGACTCTGTTTGCGGCGTCGATCAGTAGTTTACCCCAAGTCCGCCGACCGCACCCCGCTAGTGATGCCGCCTGTGATTCTCAGGGTCGCCGGCGCCAACCGTAATGGCCTGTCAACTTCAGTACAATATTCGATAGTCAGCCTCCGTTCCCACCACTCGAACTCACTCACCATAAGGAAGACCCAAATGCGAGTTCCGACAATCGCCTCGATTACCACAATTCTGATGCTGTGCACGTCTGCCGTGCTTGCTCAAGACTCTTCTGCGCCTGCGCCGAAATGGAAGTCGCTCTTTAACGGAAGAGACCTCAGCGGCTGGAAGAAAGTTGGCAAGGAAAAGTGGGTCGTCGAGGACGGGGCCATTTATGGCGAGGGAATAACGGAAGAGTATGGCTACCTGGCCACGGATCGAGAGTATCAAGATTTCGAACTCAAACTGCAGTTCAAATGCGAGGCGAGCGGCAACAGCGGAGTTTATATCCACACGTCGTTCGAACCGGGGACGCCGAAAGTGATCAAGGGAAGGCAAATCGAAATCGATCGCGGGATCGGGCGTCACACCGGAGGGATCTACGGCGATGGGAAGGGTTGGATCGTCTGGCCGGCACCGGAATTGGAAACCGTCATCAAGCCGAACGACTGGAATGAGATGAAAGTCAAGGTCGTTGGCAAACGCTATATCACACACCTCAATGGCGTTCAGATGATCGACTTCACGTACCCTTCTCCCGGCGCGACGACCGGTGTGATCGCCTTACAGCTTCATTCAGGCGGCGAAGGGCGGATGCGATTCAAAGACATCCGAATTCGCGACTTATCGAAGAAAGTCGATAAGAAATCGAGCGACGGGAAATCGAGCGGCAAAAAGTAACACACGGTCGTGACGATACGGCGCGTCGTCAATCAGTTGGAGTTCGTGAAGGCATTGCTACGGCGACCTCTCGGACGAGCGACTTTAGCTTGAACCCGTCCTTTTCGGTCTTATCGAGAATCGCCTCGACCGTCAGCGAATCGGCAGGGTTCAGTTCTCTCGCCAGAGCAAAACGAAGTAGATGTCGAGTGAAGGCGTTTACAAATCGTCGATTCTCTTGAGCTAACGCTTTCTTGAATAGGACAACGCCGTCGTAGTCGTGTTTTTTCATGAGAGTGCCGCTTGGGTCGACGTCCCTGCCGTTTTCGTACTCGTCGCGCCAGCGGCCGGTGATGTCAAAGTTCTCGAGTGCGAATCCGAGCGGATCGAGTCGCGAATGGCATCCGGCGCAATCCGGATTCTCACGATGTTTCGCGAACTGCTCGCGGATCGTCAGCTTGTTCGCCTCGGCCTCCTCCGCCAACGGAGGCACATCGTTTGGCGGAGGCGGAGGCGGGTCGTTGAAAATCACTTCAATGATCCAGGCGCCACGGGCGATAGGGTGAGTTCGCTTTGGTCCCGAAGTCATGCTCAACATAGCGGCATTGGTGATCACGCCGCCATAACGAGGATCGGCGGCTGCGACTCGCTCGAACGCATGCGAGCGCATCTTGCCAAGGATGCCATTCTCAAATTGGCGGACGGCATCTTGTCGAAGCTTGGCGAGATCTTGAGGCGGCGGCACGGCCTTGCGAGCAGCCTCGAGTTCCTCGATCGACTTGGTTAGCGCGAGTGTCTGGTTTCTCTGCTTCTCGCTCAGCGCCTTCATCAGTTCCTCGTCCGAAACGTAGGAATCGCCGCCGGCCATTGCTGCGGCAACTTCGGCGGCGGTCAGCGCTCGATTGTAGAGTCGTGCTTTATCCAGATTCACTGTTAGATGTTTATTGCCCCCAGCCGGCAGGTGGCGAAGTCCAAAAATAACCTCAGCCTTACCCGCAGGAAACGTCGCCGCGCCTTTACGAAAAGGCTTCCCATAGGGCTTGCCATTACGATAGAGCGTCGTCGTTCCATCCGCGGCGTACACCATAACCAAGTGCAAGACTTGAGTTGTATTGTCTTCTGGCGTCGAGCCTGGAAAATCCTCGGTGCGGCTAAATCCGTTGCTGCCGGAGATCCAATGTCGCGGCTTGCGCTCGCCGATCACAATCGTGTCAAAGAAGTCGCCACGTCCTTGAATCCCCATCAAGCCTCCGCCGCGTTGATCCAAGTTTGGCAACTGGAACCATACCTCGAGCGTCTTGGCTTTCAATTCGATCGGCAACGTTTTGCTCAACAAGTAGGCTCGATTGAGAACGACCATCCCGTCACGATAGGCAATCTTTCCGTTTGCCCGAAGGTCGAGCGAGTTGAGGGAGTCTTTCAAGTCGCCGTTGAATTCCCAGGCCGCATAGGGTCGCAGGTCAATGGGCGTCGGCTTGCCCGGATCCTTTTTTCGCGCCTCTAAGATTCTCGATCGCACCGGAAGCAAGATCGAATCTCGCCTCAGCTTCGCCGCCTTCAATGCAGCCTCCAAATTGCGAACCGTTTCGGCCTTTCGCCGATTCTCTTCTGCAATTCGATTGGCATCGACTTTGGGAGGCTTCAAATCGTCTCCGTACCAGGTCTTGAGAAACTCACTCTGATAGGCAAACTTGGGAGCAATGAGCTCGACAATCGGTCGATCCTCAAGGAACACCGCGTCGAACAACAACAAAGGCTCGAGCAGCATCTGTAGACTGGCGGGACTTTTTTTGTCCAAGCTAAAGAGCCGGTGCTTTTGCGGATCCGGCGTGGCCGCCAAAACGTTTTCAAGTTGCATCCACTGCGAAGGGAATGTGTCGAGAAAGCGTTCGATCTTGGGATCGTTGAGCATCCGTTCGATCTCGCTGGCAAGGACTTGGGGCTTGGCGAGTTCGCCACTCTCCGCCGCCGCCAACAACCTCAGGTCCGGACCGCCGCCCCATAGAAAGAACGAGAGGTTCGAGGCGATTTCGATTTGCGCGTCGGAATCCGAATTCGACGAGAACCGATAGAGAAACATCGGCGAGGCGATTGCGGCCGACGCAACTTTCTTCATGCTCGCGCTGAACGACACGCCCTCGTCGATATTCGCCAGCACATATGCTGTGTATCGTTCGAGCGTTTCGTCCGCGACCGGGCCACGAAATGCAGTCCGAAGAAAGCGCCGCAACCGGCTCCGCACCACAGCGCGGGTGTCCGAATCCGCAGATGACTCGCCGAAAAACTCGCTCCAAATGCCAACCGTTTGCTCGTTGAAGTCCGGACTCTCGACAATCGATACGCTAAGGCGGAGAAACGCGTCGAGCAGTAGCGGAGAGAGGGTAAGCTGATTGGCTTGATTGTCAAAACCGTGCGCCGCTCGCAAGTCCTTGGGGAACGCCTTAACAGCCCGCAACCCAGGCTTCGGATTCAAAGCGAGCGACTCAACCTGAACTTGGTCAGGCATCTTGTTAGTACCGCCTGCGACATAATTCGCGTGCCGCGTCATCAGTTTTTCGGGCAACGGGAACACATCCACATTCAACTGAAAGAGATCTTTCACACAGTTGTTGTACTGAAATCGATTCAGACGTCGGATGCGATTCCGCTGAGTCTTGGCACCCAAGGTCGATGAACGTAGCATGCTCTTGAGTTGATTCAGAACGCGCATTCTCGACTTCTCGTCCCATACCGCTTCGCCCTCGGGCGGCATGTCGTTGGCACCGATTACCTCGATCAACTCTTCGATCAACTCGGGACTTTGTAAGAACTGATCTTTCGTTTTGATCTCGGCGAGATTGACGTCTCCTTTGACTTCATCGAAACCGCCGTGACACTTCGTGCAATTCGCCTTGAGCATCGGCCTCAGAAACGAATCGAAATCATCGGCGGCCCGGCACTCAGAGGCAATGGCGATATTCGCCAAAAGCAGGCACAACGCAAATAGCCGGCTGCGAACTCGAATGACATTTTCGGCGACGGCGAGCATTCGTTGTCTCTCTCAAGTGATCGAACGGCGGCGAATCAAAGCGGAAAACTCTCTTAGGTCCACAGATCGGAAATCACACCGGTACTGTCGGCAAACGAATCCGTCTCCAGGCCCATGAGTTGGGCGTACGTCAGCCATAGATTCGAGTTGAGCGTCCCGCTCTTGCACTTGATGAAGCGGCCTTGCTTCAATTGCCCCTGCCCCTTGCCGGCGACCATCATTGGCAAGTCGTAGTATTGATGCGTCGCGCCGTCGCCGAGGCCCGCACCGTAAGAAACGATCGAGTTGTCCAACAGCGATGTGCCGTCAGCCTCCTTGATCGACTTCATGCGAGACAAAACGTACGCAAACTGCTCGATGTGAAAGATGTCGAGTTTTTGAAGCGACTTGTACCCGTCACCCTTCTGATTGTGGGTCATATTGTGGTGCTGAACCGGCTTGTCAAACACTCCCTCATACATCAGCGAGGCGTCCCACCGCTCGGGGCCGATCATGAAAGTGCAGACGTTGGTAATTCCCATCTGCAACGCCAACAGCATCAAGTCGGCTTGCAGTCGAATGTACTGTCCTCGCGGAAGAATCTCGTCCTTCGGCACCTTGACGTCGGCATTGGCTATCAGCGATTGCAGTTTGGCGATTCGCACTTCCGTCTCGCGAATCATCTGCATGAATTCGGCGAGCGTCTTCTGATCGTCGCGACCGAGCTTCTTCTTGAGGGCATTAGCATCGGCCAACACCAGATCGGTAACATTCAAGACATGTGTGCGATAACTATCCGCCATGAACAGGCGATCATAGAGCTGGCTCGGGTCCTTGATCGATGGAGCAATTTTACCCGGACCATACCAAGAGATGTTGTCAAAGTAGATCGACTCTTTCCCAGCCTTGAACCCATTGCAGCTGATTTCAAGGGTATTGAAAACAGTCGAGCTGCCGACATGATCGCCAATGACTTGGTCCAGCGATCTTCCGTTGGGGTGACGCATTCCGTTCGTTTCAGCTTGCTCGGGAGACACGCTCGTCAAATAACACGAGGCGCCCTGAGCGTGAACGTCTTGGCCGTTCTTGAACGTGCGATCCAAACCCGTGACGAGCGTGACGTCTTTGGTATGCTCCGCCAAAGGCTGCAAAGTGGAGGTCAGTTCGAGCGGATAGATTCCCGGTTTGTTTCTAACTCGCTTGACGTCTTTGGTCTTATCCGCATTGAATCCACCGACGAAGCCGGGCAGCTCTCCATTCTCTTCGCCCGGAAAAAAGCAGCGTCGCACCACTCCGTTCGGGATGTACATGATGACTAGTTTCTTGCTCGGCCGACTCCCCTTCTTCAACTCGTCGTTCGCAGTTGCCAAAGAATGCAAGAACGGCAATGACAAGACCGCTCCATTTGCCTTCAGAAACCATCGTCTCGAACGGTCCATCTTTTCTCCAGCCTTAAAAGGCGTGCGGTGTGCGTGTGCCGTCCACGCTCACAGATCCTCAGGTCAGAATCTATCGCGGTTCGGACAGGCCTCGTGGTGGCGAGTCTTATCGCCACGATTATAGTATAAAACTTCGTCCCGCATTTCGAACTCGATTTGGCTGGCGGGAACGCTATTCGAAAATCTCGACATTTGGGTTAGCCAAGACGGCCAATCGGTCGCAAGGAAGTCGCAATGGAGCGAACCAATATCTCGAGCGGCACGCCTTGGGAGCGTTCTGTTGGCTATTCCCGAGCTGTGCTTGTCGGGAATCAAGTTTCCGTTTCGGGAGCAACGGCTTCCAACGAAAACGGCGCCACAGTTTGCGTCGGCGACGCTTACGGTTAAATCGAAGTATATCTTGCAAGAAATCGAGTCGGCGCTTTAAGCGGCGGGAGCTGAGATGACGGATGTTGTGCGAACTCGCATGTTTGTCGTGGACGTGAGCCGTTGGGAGGAAATCGGCAAGGCCCACGGGGAAGCATTTGGGCAAGTGCTGCCGGCAGCCACGATGGTCGAGGTGAGTCGGCTCATCAACCCCGACCATTTGGTCGAGATCGAAGTCGACGCGATACTCAATCGTGATACGTGAATGAGTCGGCTCTCACTAGCAATCATCTTCGTAACGGGCGGTCGACAAAATTGTCTCGTTCTTCGTTGCTTGACGCGGTGCGGGACGCGATACTGTTCGTTTGCTGAACCCTTCAACATGCGAGCTGAATGAATGAAAAGCGCCCTCTATCTTTTCCCGATCGTCTTGCTCTTGCTCCGTCCGGTTCACGGCGCGGAGCAGCCGAACATCGTTTTCTTTTTCGCCGATGATCAAACAACGAGCACGCTCGGTTGCTACGGGAACCGAGTCGTGCAAACGCCGAACATTGACGCTTTGGCGAAACAAGGCACGCGTTTTCGCAATGCGTTCGTAAGTCATTCAATCTGTTGGGTCAGTCGCACGACCATTTTGAGCGGATTGACAGGGCGAACCTATGGCACTCCGGGACGGCACGACGTCGCTCGCCCCGAAGCGGTGTCGACTTTGTATTCGGACATTCTCCGTGAGAACGGATATCGCACGGGCTATTTTGGAAAATGGCACGCCAAGATGCCGCCAGGCTATCGACGCGAAGCTCACTTTGATGCATTCGAGGCAATTGGGCGCAACCCATTCTACAAACGGCAGGCCGACGGCAGTCTGCGGCATGAGACCGAGTTGATCGTCGACCGAGGAATCGCGTTCATCGAGTCGCAGCCAAAAGACAAGCCGTTCGCGCTGAACATGTGGTTCAATGCGTGCCATGCGGAAGACGGAGATCGCCGCCCAGGCATCGGACATTTTCCGTGGCCGCGAGCCGTCGACGGAATGTATGAAGAGGATGACATCGCCCCGCCACGGCTCGGCGATCCGTCCATCTTCGCCGCGCTGCCGGACTTCCTGAAGACGACGATCAATCGAGAGCGTTTCTTCTGGCGATGGAACACAAGCCAGAAATACCAAACTAATGTGCGAGCCTATTATCGCATGGTCAGCGGCATCGACGGCGCCATCGGGCGTTTCGTGAAGGCGCTCGAGAAGGCCGGCTTGGCGGATAACACGATCATCGTCTATTCGGCCGACAACGGATATTACATGGGCAATCGAGGTCTTGCGGGCAAGTGGTCGCATTACGAAGAATCGTTGCGCGTGCCTTTGATTGTGTTTGATCCGCGAGCGGCGGACGAACAGCAAGGCAAAGTGGTTGACGCCATCGCGCTAAATCTCGACTTGCCAGCGACGTTTCTGGATTGGGCGGGAGTTAAAGCGCCTGAGCGATATCAGGGTCGCAGCCTGCAGCCGATTGTGTCGGGCGCGAAACCGAACGACTGGCGAACAGAGTCGTTTCATGAGCACTTTGCCGTCCGCAACCGCATCCCCGCGTTCGAAGGCCTCCGCAATGAGCGATTCAAGTACATTCGATACGTCGATCACGATCACGAGTTTTTGCATGACTTGAAAAATGATCCAGACGAATTGATCAATCTTGTGACGGATTCCAAGCACGCCAACACGTTGCGCGAAATGCGAAAGAGAACGGATGAGCGAGTCAAGCAGCTGGGCGGCCCGCTCGCTCCGCTTGAAGGATCATTCAACCCCTCGACCGTTCCCAATCCCAAAGCGTCGGCCGCCATCGCGACTCGAAAAGACAAAGACGGTTTCGTGCGAGTCTTCGATGGTAGATCACTCAGGCGTTGGTCTGGCGACAAGAAATACTGGTCGGTTAAGGATGGCGCGCTGACAGGCGTTACCGACGGCTCGCTCAAGAAGAATCATTTTATTACCTGGAAGGACTCGACGATTCGCAATTTCGAATTGCGAGTGAAAGTGAAAGTCACTCCGGGAGGCAACAGCGGAATTCAATATCGCGGTGTTTCTCGGCCCGACCTGGGCTTGGATGTCGTGACCGGTTACCAGTGCGACGTCGTCGCGAACAACCCAAACTATAACGGCATGCTTTACGAAGAACGCGGCCGCCGCATTTTGTCGCACACAGGCGAAAAGGTCATTATCGACTCGGGCGGGCAGCCATGGGTTGTCGGCAAAATGGATGTGGAAGAGTTTGAGGCGGGCGAGTGGCACGACTTCCGCGTTCTGGCAGAAGGCAACCACCATCAACACTGGATCGACGGCCATAAGACAGCAGACCTGATCGATTTTGACCCCAACGGCCGCGCTCTCGAAGGCGTCCTGGCCGTTCAAGTGCACGTTGGCCCAGCAATGACGATCCAGTACAAAGACTTCAAAATCAAGCACCTGCCCGACGACCTACCCTTGCTGAAGCCAGAAGACCACAAGATTCCCGAAGGCTCCTACGGAGTTCGACCTCAAGGTCGTTTGCCAAAGAACTGGAAACCGCCCGTCTACGGCCAGCAATAGCTCGCAATGTGAATGTAACTTGACGTGGTTGCGGCTAGCTAGGAATCTGATTCACCGAACGAGCAAGCTCGTTGGGGTCTGGGCTTTGGGGCGAGCGGCGTGTTAGCTAGAAATCTGATTCACCGAACGAGCAAGCTCGTTGGGCCCGGGCGTTTGCGACGAGTGCGGTCTATCTTGGCGCGGTCAGTCGGACTCGGTTTTGCTTGGCATTTGCACCTTGGAGGATGGTCGTCGAGTAGGGGAACTCGGTTGAACCGTTTTCCGGCGTGGTCAGTTTCATTTCCACAGTTCGATAGTCAAACGATGCGGTAGGCAGAGTTGGAGTCAACTCGACATCGCCTGCCAGTTGAAGTCGCAATTCGAATGTAATCGGCTTGTCGCGATAATTCCGCACGGCGCCTCGCCACAACTGATGCTCGTCCCAACCCGTGACTCGATTTCGGTGGTCAAAGCGAAAATTGTCTCTTCGCGTGCCTTCCTTGCGTTGCTCGAAAACAACCAGGTCGTCGACGCCTAGCTTAACTTCGATCGCAGCTTGGATCGGAGCGTAACGAAGAAGCTGCTGCCCCAAGTAGCTAAGCCCGTCACGTCCGTTTTCTCGAAACACCCGGATGACGCCATTGGGCAATGGCGAGTCGCCGAGCTTGTGCTCGTTGTCGTTCTTCCAGATGAAGAAGCGGACAGGACGAGGCCCATACTCGAACGCGCGCATCCGATAAACGATGTCGAACTTCACATCGTCAGCGCGAACCGCGGGCATCCGTTTCGACCAACCATTTCGAATGGTCTCAGTCCCCTCCACGCTAAACATGAAGTACTCACTGACCCCTTCCTTGACAACAGACTTGGCGTCCTTTTGCCCCCCTTGCTTGTCTTCCAAATATTTCCCCGCCACCGCAAATGAACGACGCGTGCGATTCAACAACATCTCGTTGTGAGCTCGCGACTCTTCCTCTGGGACAGGAACGCCTCGCTGCTTTGCAAGCGCAGCGATTTTCTCGACGAGATTGATTTTGCCGACAATCAGGCGGATCTCCGCATTCTCATATTCTTCTCCGGAGCTGTTGAAAACGCGGACGTGCCCGCGCAGCTTCAACTGCGTCTCGCCGGGGTCGGTCGTCGCCACATAGTCCATCTGCCAAGTCAATCCGCTCGTAAAGTAACTCACCTCGACAAGCGCTTGCCCCTCGAATTCAGACTCCACATTCCAGATAAGATGTTGCGGCTTTTGTCCGGGAAATACCGTGTCAGCAACCACAATCTTGTCTGCGTGTTCAAGCGGACGAAGCTCGACGCTGGTCGGATCGATAAGCGTACCGGCCCAGGAAAACTGCAGTTGATTCGAGCCCTTCCTTAACGTGACAGCTCGAACCTCTTTCGCCAGCGTGATGTCCTCGCTGTTGTAGATCGTCAACTGAACGGTGTCGCGGCGAGGAAGCGCGGCGAGATCGACATTCTGCGCGAAGACGGCAGAGTGTCCGATCGCAACGAAGCAAGCGACCATAAGAGCTGCAAATTGACGAGCCATCACAACCTCTACTGAGCGGGTGTCAAGCGAACGCGATTCTGCTTCGCATTCGAACCGTGGTGAATGGAGTTATCCAATTCGTATTGCGTTTTGCCTCGAGCCGGCACGGCAAACTTGGCAGCGATGGTGTTGAAGTCGAACGACGTCGTTTCCGACAAGGGCGTCACTTCAACATCGCCGTCCCACTGCAGCCTCAATTCCACTTGAATCGGCTTCGACCGATAGTTTCTCAACGTGTGGACCCAGCCATGCCGTTCATCCCACCCGATGACATTATTCCTCTTGAATTGAAAATTGGATCGCGCCGTCGATGTCTTTCGCTGCTCATAGACAACCAAGTCATCGCGCCCCAGATTGACCTCAATCGGCGCGCCGACCGGAACGTAGCGAAGAATTTGTTGTCCCAGATAGCTCAAGCCGCCATTCCCATTCTCGCGAAAGACTCGCACGATGCCGTTAGGCAACGGGCTCTCGCCCAGCTTGTGTTCTTCATCGTTGTCCCAGTTAAAAAATCGCACGGGACGTGGGCCGTATTGGTAGGTTCGCAAACGGTAGACAATGTCGAAGTTGACGTCGTCCGCAGCGACCGCTTGCATTCGCTTCGACCAGCCGTTGGCAATCGTTTCCTCGCCCGGCACACTAAACATGAAGTATTCGCTCAAGCCCTCCTTGACGATCTCTTTCTTGTTGCCGAATCCGCCGCCGCCACCGAATCCGCCGTACCCAAAACTAAGAGCTGTTTTCGCCGCCTTGCGTTTTAGCTCGCGATGCATTGGGGAATCGGTTGGCGGGGTCACGACTCCATGCCGCTTGGCGAGCTCAGCGATCTTCTCCACCAAGTTAATCTTGCCGACAACCAAGCGAATCTCGGCGTTCTCATACTCTTCGCCAGATCTGTTGAACACGCGCACGTGCCCACGCAATTTCAACTGATTTTCGCCGGCGTCCGTCGTGGCGACATAGTCCATCTGCCACGTCAAGCCGCTCGTAAAGTAGCTCACCTCCACGAGCGCTTGGCCCTCGAATTCCGACTCGACATTCCAGATCAGATGTTGAGGTTTCTGTCCCGGAAAAACGGTGTCGGCCACGACGATTTGCTCGACGTGTTCAAGCGGTCGCAGCTCAACGCTCGTCGGATCGATGAGCGTCCCTGCCCAGGAGAACTGCAAGCGATTGGTGCCCTTCTTCAACGTGATTGCGCGGACCTCTTTGGCCAAGGTCAAGTCTTCGCTGTTGTAGATTGTCAGCTGAACGGTATCACGACGAGGCAACGTGGCCAGGTCGACGTTTTGAGCCAGCGCGATCGAGCTGCTCGCGAACCAAAGGCAGATAACAAGAGAAAGTGTTGTGTATCGAAGCATTGTATCCTCTATCGAGCCGGGACTAGTTTGACTCGATTCTGTTTTGCGTTGGCGCCGTGATGAATCGCTTTGGAAAGCATGTATTCGATCTTGCCGCGAGTCGGCACAGCAAACTCGGCCGCGATCGTGTTGTAATTGAAAGCCGACGTCTCAGACTCTGCCGTGACCTCGACATCGCCCGGCCATTGCAATCGAAGTTCGACTTGAACGGGCTTGGAGCGATAATTGCGAAGCGTATGAGTCCACCCTTGACGCTCATCCCATCCAATGACGTTGTTCTTCTTGAACGTAAAGTTCGATCGCGACGTCGTTGTCTTGCGCTGCTCGTAAACAACCAAATCGTCAACGCCCAAATTGACTTCAATCTCCGCCCCGATCGGCACGTATTGCAGAACTTGCTGACCTAGATAGCTCAGCCCGTCGCTGCCGTTCTCTCGGAACACACGAACGATGCCGTTGGGCAGCGGACTCTCGCCAAGTTTGTGCTCCGCGTCGTTGCTCCAGTTGAAGAAGCGCACGGGCCGGGGACCGTATTGGTACGCTCGCAGCCGGTACACGATGTCGAAATCAGCTTCATCGGCGGAAACCGCCTGCATTCGTTTTGACCAGCCGTTGGGAATTGTCTCGGTCCCGTCCACGCTGAACATGAAATACTCGCTGACGCCCTCCTTCACAATCTTCTTGGACTCGTCGCGTTCCCCATCCATTTCTGCTTCGTTGGCTAGATCAAACGAATCGCGGACGGCGTCGAGCTTCAAACCCTTATGCAGCGCCGTACTGGATTTCGGGACCTCCTTACCTCGCCGCCTTGCCAAGTCAGCGATCTTTTCGACCAAGTTGATTTTGCCCACAATCAGGCGAATCTCGGCGTTCTCGTATTGTTCGCCTGAATTGTTGAAGACTCGCACATGTCCGCGAAAATCAAGCTGAGTTTCATCGGGATTGGTCGTGGCGACGTAGTCCATCCGCCAAGTCAAGCCACTCGTAAAATAGCTGACTTCGACTAACGCTTGCCCCTCAAACTCCGACTCGATGTTCCAGATCAAGTGTTGAGGATTCTGCCCCGGAAAGACGGTGTCGGCCACGATGATTTGATCCGCGTGCTCAAGCGGACGGAGCTCAACACTTGTCGGATCAATCAGCGTGCCAGCCCATGAGAACTGCAATCGGTTGGCACCCTTCTTGAGCGTCACCGCGCGCACCTCTTTGGCAAGCGTAATGTCCTCGCTGTTGTAGATGGTCAACTGCACGGTATCGCGACGAGGCAGCGTCACCAAATCGACATTCTGCGCTGAGGCGACAAGACAGTCGCCCCCGACGAGCGCAGAACCAACGACAACAACAGCAAGCATGTGCCGAATCATCTTCAGCCTCAACGAATTCTTAATCTGCCGAGTATTCATCACGGTGTCTTTGTTACTGGGTCTTTAACTTCACTGGGTCTTCAATAGCCGGACCCGGTTTTGTTTGGCGTTGGCCCCGTGGTGGATCACGCTGGAGAGCACGTACTCCGTTTTGCCTCGAACAGGAACCATCAATTCCACGGCAATGGTTCGGTAGTCGAACGACGTTGTTGTCGTCGGTACTCGAAGCGCTTGGTCATCATCGTTGTCGACGTCAAAAGAAGACGCTTCCGACTCCGCAGTGACTTCGACATCGCCCGCCCATTGCAAACGCAGTTCGACTTGAATCGGCTTCGATCGATAGTTCCGTAGCGTGTGGACCCAGCCTTGGCGTTCGTCCCAACCAGTCACCTGCGAATGACGATTAAACTGGAAATCCGATCGCGAAGTCGACGTCTTTCGCTGGTCATAAACGACCAGGTCATCCACGCCCAAATTCACCTCGACGGGCGCTTGGATCGGCACGTAACGCAAGACCTGATTGCCGAGATAGCTGAGTCCCTCGCTGCCGTTCTCTCGGAAGACTCTGACAACGCCGTTGGGCAAAGGGCTATCGCCCAGCTTGTGTTCTTTGTCGTTCGGCCACTTAATGAATCGTACGGGCCGCGGGCCATATTGGTACGCTCGCATTCGGTAGACGATGTCAAATTCCACATCGTCAGCCGTGACAGCCTGCATGCGTTTGGACCAACCATTTGGAACCGTCTCCGTGCCATCGACGCTAAACATGAAGTACTCGCCAACGCCCTCCTTGACGACCTTCTTGCCCTCTTTGGCTGGCCCAGCCGATGCGCCTTCGGCGAGACTAAACGACTTGAGCGCCGCCCGTTGTCGCAGATCTTCGAACCGAGCCGTAGCGGGCTTCGGCGGCTGTTTGCCATCGCGGCGAGCCAGGTCGGCGATCTTCTCAACCAGATTGATCTTGCCCACGATCAGACGAATCTCGGCGTTCTTGTATTCTTCGCCTGAGTTGTTGGAGACGCGAACATAGCCGCGAAACTTCATTTGCGTTTCTTCCGGATTACTGACCGCAACGTAGTCCATTTGCCAAGTCAAACCGCTCGTAAAATAACTCACCTCAACCAACGCCTGGCCTTCAAACTCGGACTGCACATTCCAAATCAGATGTTGCGGTTTTTGGCCGAGAAACACGGTGTCGGCAACTTCGATTTGGTCCGCGTGCTCGAGCGGCCGAAACTGAACACTCGTCGGATCGATCAAGGTGCCGGCCCAAGAGAATTGCAGCCGGTTCATGCCCTTCTTCAAGGTGATGGAACGCGTCTCTTTGGCCAGCGTGATATCTTCGCTGTTGTAAATGGTCAGCTGGACCGTATCGCGATTTGGCAGAGTGGCCAAATCGACATTTTGAGCCCGCGCGATTTGCGAGCTGAGCAGCACGCATGCGCAGACTAATATTAGGCGGTTGTTCATGAGTGCGATCCTCTTCGGCTTACCAGATGTTCTTCAAGGTGAAGTGGAACAGCACGACCTTCTTCTCAACCTTCGCATCGGGGTCTTTGGGCCGAGCATCCAGGCCAACGTGTAGGATCGGCGTCGCTTTGCCCTTTTCGTAACTGATCTTAAGTCCCTTAGTTGTGCTCTCGCCGAGAACCCACTCGACATCGCCATGCGGATTGCCGGCGTATTCAACCGCGACACGATTGAGTTGTTCAACGATATCGAGCGTGGCTGGCTTGTCACGGAAGTTTTCTATTTCGTACTTGAGAGTGATCTCTTGGTGATGCAGATTGCCTCGCACCACATGTCGTTGATTCTTCAAGACGGTTCGGCTGCAGACGATGTCCCGCGACTGGCCGAGATAGAGACGCATCTTGTCATCGAGCGGAGTTAGCCTCGAGACATCCTCACCCAAGAAAGCCTGACCGCCTCGACCGTCTTCGATGAAAATCCGAACCTTGCCGGGCTGCAGCGGAAAAGCGCCAAGCTGGTTTTTCTCGTTGTTCGTCAACTCATAGTGCATTGGAATTGGTGAGGCGAATGGCTTGTCCGGGTTGAGCTGTCCGTTGGTGTACCAGTCGAAACTAAACGTCTTGACGATGGGCACCTGAGGGAAACTCTTGACGAGCATTTGAATTTCTTCTTGCTGGCCAACTTGCTTGAGAAATTTGGGGCCGAATCCCGCCCAAACGCCCGCTTCGCCGAACTCTTCGCCCGAGTAGTTTCGAAGTTTAATGAACGACCTCAATGTCAACACCGACTCGTCTTTGTTAGCCAGCGCTCGGTAGTTGAATGTCCGAGTCAAGTTGTGAATCAAGTAACTGACTCGTACTTTCACGACGCCGGCTTGAGCCGCATAGACTTCCCAGACCAGCGAGTTTTCGCCGGGTGGATAGGCGACATTAATCACGTTGATCGCGACTTTGCCCTGGCCCTTGCCGATCGGCTGCCAATCCTTGCCGGCTCGGAACGCCAGCGGCCGAAACTGGATCGAATCCTTGTCGATCGAGGTGTTCGACCAGCTAAAATCGATCACGTTGTTGCCCGTCTTGGAGGACGACTTAAGCAGCGGAATGATTCGCTCCTCCTCGACTAACGTGTAGGCACCGTTGTCGAGCTGAATCTCAACGCGTTCGCGAGCCGGAAGCGCAGCGAGCTTGATTCGAGCGTCTGCGATTGTCGGCGGAAACGCCATCGCGGTAAACACCGCGGCCAAAGTCATCACCCAAAGGAGCCGTCTCATAGCACAATCCTCTTCTTGATTACGGTCAATGGCGGTGGAATGGGACAAGAATTCACCCAGCCACATAATAAGACGAACCAACTCGCAATTCGTTTGCCCGGCAGAGAAAATATTCTCCCCGCTGTCCGGAATCGCACGGCTCAGAGTCGTTCTGAGCGAGTCAATGCAGACTGAGTTTCGAGCGTGAAACCGATGATTCCGCGCCCCGAATCGGCGACGACGCGAGGCGGCTGTCGGGCAACGACTATTTCGGCGGAGTCAACGATTTGAATTCCGGATGCTCCCTCAGAATGGCCAGATCTGGATCGGCCTGCAATCGCTCGAAATCGTTCCAGCCCGCCTCGACCGCCCGTAGCGCGAGAACGCCGACAAGCAGATTGTGGCCACTATCGTTGGACACGGTGCTGACTCCGCGCAACCTGTGAGGATGAAGAACGACGATTCTATTTCAGTTCGCGAAAGCCCTTCTTGGTCGGCGTGCCGCCGTAGTAAGGGTACTGGTCAAACTGTGCGCCTCGCCCAAGAGCGCGCGGGTCCTGCGTCGCCTTTAATTCTGCCATCAGTCGCCGAGAAAGCTCGGCCTTCACCATGGCAAACTTGGGATCGGCGGCGAGGTTGTTTATGTTGTCGGGGTCCGAATTTACGTCGAACAACTGTTCGGCAGGGAGCTTGCCAAACGACCATTCAAAGAACTTTCGGAACTTTGGATCGTTACGACGCGCTACCAGTGCGTTCTTGGTTGGACCGCCGTCCACGTCGCCATACCAAGCGCCCTTCAACCAGGCTTTGTCGTCGTTAGGCGTGCCGGCCGGCCAACGGTCTGGCTTGAAGTTTCGGATGTAAAGATAATCGTCTGTGCGAATCGCTCGCATCGGATAGCCCCCGCTGTCGGGCGCTTCCTGCGAAGGTACATGACGCTCCTTGCCAAACAGCACGTGATTCCGATTGGCGATCTTGCCCGACTTGTCGCTCAGCAACTGAGGACGAAGACTCACGCCTGTCATCTGCTTCGGAACATCTACGCCGGCAGCTTCCAAGAAAGTCGGCGCCAAGTCGGTGAGCGACACGAGGTCGGTCGAATGGCGATTCGGCTTCACTGCGGCCGGCCAGCGAATCGCCAACGGCACATGGGCACCCCATTCGTAGCACGTCGACTTGCATCGAGGAAACGGCATTCCGTGGTCGCCGCTCATAACAACAATCGTGTTGTCCAGCTCGCCCGCGTCTTCCAGCAACTGCATCATCGCGCCGACTTCACGATCGAACCGTTGCACTTCGAAGTAGTAGTCGCCTATGTCCGAGCGGATCTCAGGCAGATCGGGATAGAACGCCGGCAGCTTGATCTTGTCGAGCGGAATCCCCGACGCCTTGCCCGAGCCGGCTTTGTAGCCGCGGTGCGGATCGGTCGAACCAAACCAGTAACAGAATGGACTGCCTTTTGGCCGCTTGGCCAAGAACGCTTTGAAATTCTTGTACTTCGGCCCAGCCGGATTAATCGATCGTCCGCCAGGAGGCAGTCTTCCGGGTCCCCACCCTTTCCGCTCATGCCCAACGTGGTACCCATGCTTTGCCAGCAACTCGGGATAGACCGGATACTTGGTCTGCAACGTCGACCAAAGATTCCCACTCTCCTCCAAACGCCAATGCCATTGACCAGTCAACATAGCCGCGCGTGACGGCGTGCAAGAGGGACTCGAGACGTACGCATTGCGAAAAAGCACGCCTTCGCTTGCAATGCGATTGAACGTGGGTGTCTTCACAACCGGATCGCCGTAGGGTTGGGCGTGCGGCCAGCCCCAATCATCGGCGAAGGCAAACAAGATGTTGGGCCGCTTTGAGGGAAACGACTCATTCGCATTCTCTCGAGCCTCAGCTATGTCAACTGCGAGACCAGCAAATATTATCAGAAAGACGAATGCGGTTTGCGAATTCGGATGCATACGATGTCTCCAGAGCCAGCGTCTCATGTGTCTCGGCGATCATAGCACAAGCCAAAGCGGGTTGCGGCAGAACAGCGATGTTCAAAATGTCGATGACGACTGGAGTGAAATGCTGGGAGCCGAAGTCACAGTTTGATGCAGCCTAAGACGATTGTGTTTCGATAACGGCGAGAATCTGTATCTCGACGAACCTCACGGCCCTTACGCCTTCGTGAACTCAATAAGACAGAACGCCATCTCGGAGTTTGTCACGTTCTTGCGCGAGTGATTTCAGAGTCGAAAGAACGGCCGCGGGTATGGCGCCGTTCGCCGCGATTGGAATGTCGAGTGTAACCGCACCGGACTCGGCGTTGATGACGTCGATGTGTTTACGAAGTGTTGCACGTGCGAACCGCGAGGTCGTTCCAGCATTCCATCCGTCGCTGAGCGGCAGGAGCAGATGCCATACGACTCCCTCTGGCGCAGGAAAGTTCTTAGGAGTCAAGGCCGCTCCTCTACCCTTCTTCGTCTTGGCGTAAAATTCGTGGTTCTCGCCGGATGTAAATGTCTGATGCGGGCAAAGTCGGCCTTTCGTGCACAGCGACAGAATGGGGTGGGCGCCCGCGTTAAAGGCCAGTTCGACTTCCGGATTTCCAGAGCGTACGGCCGTGACCCAGGTGTCAATGTTGTGTTGCTCCTTTTGAAGCGGCGTGTAGGCGTTCTTCATCTCCAATTTGTATCCGTCGAACCACCACCCCGAAACCAAGCCGCCGTACCGTTGCGACCATTCGCCGCAGACTTCGCCCCAAGTCTTCAAGAACGCCGCCGTTGGCGCTTGATTCTCGCTGCGGCGAAAGCCCTTAAGTTTCCGTGGATGCGATAGCGGGTTGACCTTCGGTCCGGACGGCTTCCCGTTGATGGTCGGAAGCGTGTCATCCATGGCTTCGATGATGTGGTAGTGCCTCATCGGCGCGCGGGCGGTCATGTACAGGATGAGCCGAACGTCACGAGATTTCAGTTCCCGTCCGATCTCCAGGATCAGGTCGCGTTTTGATGTCCAGACTCCAGGCTCGACATTTAGCCGTTTTTCATATGCTCGATTCGGCGCACAGTATCTGCCCCAATTCTGGCCCACGGCAAAAATGACGTGGCCCGCGCCCGACGCGGTGACGTCGTCGCCAAACCGCTTCACGTCAAACGAGTCAACCGCTTTGTTGAACGACTCAGGATTGTGATTGCGAAACGCCTCGTAATGAAACATCAGTCCGTATCCGGACTTCTCGAGCCAACGTTCCTTCGCTTCTCCTGGCGACGCCATCGTCGCCGCCACAGCGAGCACCATTGTTGCGATGCGAATCATGCTGCCTCCTCACCTTGGATTGCAACTCGTCATCCTGGCTACGGTCACCGGTTAATTTGTGGACGTCAGATGCTTGATCAGAAACGCCTCGGACGACAACCCCGCTTTGGGCCCGCCAGGATAGACGACATGACAGTCGACGCCCAAGCCATCCATCTTTTTCTTGAAGAGCTGACCGTGCCGCGGGTGATGAACGACGGCACCGAGGCTCGTCTTTTCGTTGAGCTCATCCGGCACGCCGTAGCTAAAGTAAACGGGCGGATCGTCCTTGCTGACGTGTTTGATCGGCGCGCAGGCGTCTGCGATCGCAATCTTCTTCGGATCATCGAAGGGATCATCAGAGGGAATACCGAACATGAGTGGGAAGCTGGAGTGCTGAAGTCCCTTCCCCAACCCGATCTCTCGCCAAAACCGTGGGTCGTACGAAACCTGGGCGCCTCCGACCGAAGCACATCGAATCCGAGTTGACTCGCGACTAATCGGGTCGTCCGACTTCGGGTCCGCCATGTCATCGCGTGTTGCCAGCCAGAGTGAGATCCCGGCGCCGGCGGAGCCGCCCGTCGCGGCAAATCGGGTTGAGTCGAGGTTATACTTCTTAGCGTTGCGTCTCAGAAACTGAATTGCCCGAGCGGAGTCGGTAAAGGGGATAGGAAACTTATGCTCCCTGATGAACCGGTAGTGGATCGCCGCGACCGAAATCTGCTCCTTCTGCATTGCTCGAATGAGCTTGGTCGACACGCCTCGCTTGTCACCACCCACGAATCCGCCACCATGGATGTAGACTACTAGCGGCGTCGGCTGCTTCGACTCGGCAAGATAGAGATCAATGACATTTCGTTCGTGGTCGCCATACTTGATGTTCGCATGCGTCGGCTTAATACGCGCTCGATTGCGATTCGCCTGCCTGGCGCGCTGCTCCTTGAGAAAAGCTTGAGCCTCTTTTCGCGTGAGCACGCCGTCCTTGTTGGCGTCCGCTTTGGGCGAACGCTGAAGCAGGCGCTTTAGCCGATCGTCGGCGCTTGAGTCCGTCTGCGCCAGTGAAGTGGAGATGATCGTGAACAGAAGCAGAGTCACGGTCAGAGCAGTGATCGTTGAGTTTCTGTTTTGCATGGATCAGTCCTTCTTGGTGCGTTGGTCGTCGTTTCAGCCTTCGCATCGCGATGTTCTGTTGATTTTGACGAAAGCATCGTTGTGTAGTTGACAGTATATCCCGCAGTGTCGCCTCTCGCTGCTCGAAAGTGAGGCGCATCTCGCCAGTTTGCCTGTCTGCCGTACGCGCCACTTTCGCGGAGCGAAAGGCGACGTGCTTAGCACTGGATTTGAGAGCGCCGCTGTAATAGTCTTCATGACGTGCAGCCGTGACTCGCGGAACAACGATGGAGCCCTTTAGGTCGTATGGCAATCCCGAGTGAAGATCCGATCGTCAATATCCCCATTGTCACGCCGTTTGACGAGCAAGATCGGGTCGACCACGACGCGCTTGTCCGCAACATGGAACGCTGGCAGACGACCCCCGCAACAGGGTTCCTGGTCGGTTCGCAGAGCGGCGAAGAGTGGACGCTGAGCGAAGAGGAAAAGCTGGCTGTCGCGGCCACTGTCAAGTCCAGCCTGGATGACAAATGTTTTTTGATGGGTGGCATCGACTGCCCCTCGGTGACAGAAACACTCCGTCGAGCGGAGGCGTTTGCGAATGTTGGCGCGGAAGTCGTTAGGATCCGCTTCCCGCGAATTGAGTCAGTCGTCGAACCGTACTTTGAGCAAGTACTCGCAAAGTGCCCGGTTCCGGTGCTCCTGATGCATCAATGCGAGCCAACTAGTTTTGGCTTAGCGGCGGTGCCTGCGGCAACACCCGAAGTCATGGGAAAAGTCGCTGACATGGACAATGTCTTTGGTTACGTCACTGATCATGATGTGCGGTTCGAAAGCCGCGTTCGCAGGTACATCAACTCAGAACGAAGATTCTGGATTTGCAACGGCAGCCTGATGTTGCATGGAACACTCATCGGCTGCAACGGAACGACAACGGCGTTCGCGAACATCTGGCCCGCCGCCCTTGACGAACTTCTGCGAAAGGGCATGAGCGATAACTACGAAGAGGCCCGGGCGCTGCAAGACCACGTACAGCGGATCGATGCGATCATGCTCCCCTACATGGCAGCAGGCATCAAAGCGGCGATGAAACTGCTTGGCTTCGAATCGATGCGGCCACGCATTCCAGCTCGCGTCATGCCGCCGCAAGAGATCGAAATTCTGGCACAATTGATGCGCGACGCTGGCTTGTTGACATGACACGATTTGCCGTGTGACGTCACTGGATTAACCAGCCGTGCTTTGACTTCACGTTTAGGCCGCCGTGAAAAATCGCCATGCTGCAGAAACTTTTCGTGCGGTCGGTAGTTTACACGACAGAAAACAGCCCAACCAGTTAGACTCGATGCATGCCGACTAGACTGCTAATTCCGTTTGCTATCTTCGCCGCCGCGTTCGGAATGATCGCCGCGTTTGGCTACGCGCAATTTGCTCAAGACGACCGTTCGCAGGATGCTCCTGCCGAGACCCGTTCGGGATTCGGCGGGGGACGGAGCGGTTTTGGCGGCCGAATGGGTCGCCAACCCGATCGGGCCGACTATCCGATGTGGGAACAACCGAAGGAATTCAGCCAGGACGTCTTCACCTTCGCTCGAATCCAGTACGACTCGCACGGCTACTACCGTCGCGGGCGGAACTGGGACAACGACTTCCCCGACTGCGACTGGAATTTTTCTGCTCGATTGCAACAGTTGACATCGCTTGAAGTCGACCCCAACGGCCGCGTCGTACGCCTGGAAGATCCTGAGTTGTTCGACTTCCCTTTCGTCTACATGTCCAACGTCGCCAACATGAGCCTAAGCGACGCGGAGGTCGACGCCCTTCGCCAGTATCTGCTCAACGGCGGATTCCTGATGGCTGACGATTTCTGGGCGCCACGAGCCTGGGCTCATGTTCGAGCTGAAATGAAACGTGTCTTTTCCGATCGCGAGCCCACGGAATTGTCGAGAGACCACCCCATCTTTCACCTGGTCTACGACCTTCAAGGGATCCCGCAAGTTCCCAGCATTCGAGCCTGGCAGCGCGGCTATACGTTTGAATATTGGCATGGCGATCCGCAAGGCGACGAGGGACCGCACTTCTGGGCGTATCATGATGACGCTGGACGAATCATGGCGCTCTTCTGCCACAACAACGACATCGGCGACGGCTGGGAGCGAGAAGGTGAGAACGCGGAATACTTTCGCGACTACTCCGAGCGAGTCTCTTATCCGCTGGGAATCAACATTGTCACCTATGCGCTGACCCATTGAGTACGCCATCCTAGGGCGTTGCCCGTAGGCTACGGTGAGGTAGGCCCTTGGCCGACAGGTGCGCGGGGCGGCGCGGTTTGTTTGTGGGAGAGGTGTGAGGCCGTTCGAATTTCAACGGCCCAAACTCATACAACCGCCAATCACCATCGGACTCGACGAGCTTGGCAACGGCCATCGACTCGAAAAGCCGACTCGCTGCAGAATTCTTGGTAACGATCCCTAGCGAATGCGATTTGTCATCTTGGCTCAACGCCGACGTGAGCCTCCAGGATCTTGCCGTTGAAGGGATTGGGCGTCTCGTAGCGACCAATGGCGTCTTTGAAGTCGAGTCCGACGTACATGCCGATGACTGGTTGATCCGAATGCAAACCTGGCGACTTGCGTTCCGCCACGGTCTTTCCGTTGATTTTTAGCGACATCGTCTTTTCGTCAAGCAACGCCTCAATTGTCACCTCGCCGGAAACTGGCTTAAGGGCGATCAGTTCGGTCAATTTGCCATCATTGCGGATGGCAAACGCCGGTCGACCTTTTTCGAAGTAAAGCGAGTATCCAAATCGCACGCCTCCATGAGAGAGAACGACGCCATCAGGCTTCGCATGGCGAACCGTTGCGATGACGCGAAAGCCTCGGCGCTTTACCTGAGGTGGATTGGGCTCCGCCTTGGCTTGAGCCTTCGCGCCCGCAGAGTTCGGTTTGACTTTCGGATAGACGCCAACTCGCTCGGCCCACCGATTCCATTTCGTCGCGAGCTGATCGACTTGGCTGGACTGCGTTGACGCTAAGTCGTTCGACTCTGTTCGGTCGCGCGACATGTCGTAGAGTTCCCATTTCGCAGCGTCAACGCCTCGGTTCCCCGCCACGCCTCGGCCAACAAGTTTCCAACGGCCATCGCGCACAAAGGCATTGTTTTCGTGCTCGATGAAGATCGGTTCCTTTCGTTCGAGCGATTCGCCTTTGAACGCAGGTCGCAGCGTCACGCCATCGAGAGCGGATATCGGATGGCCATCGACTTTCGACGGGTATTTGGACTGGGCCACGTCCAGAATCGTGGGGGCGATGTCGATCAATTGAGCTGGATCCGAAAACCACTTCTTGCGAGGCGAGATCTGTGCTGGCCAATGCATGAAGAAGGGAGTCGCAGCGCCGCCTTCATGGGCAAAGTGTTTATAGAGCCGAAACGGCGTGTTACTGGCGTTGGCCCAAGCCTCACCGTAACTGTTTGCGTTCTCCAAATTACGTTTCTCAGCGTCGCGAAATTCGCCTCGCCCTAACATCCCTCCCTCCTGGCAACCGCCGTTGTCCGAGAGAAAGAGGATCAACGTGTTGTTGTAGATGCCCGACTTCTTCAAGTACGAAACCAGTTTGCCGATGTTTTGGTCGACGCGATCGATCATCGCCGCGTAGACCGCCATCTTGAGATCCATCTCGTCTTGCTTCTTCGCGTCAAGCGACTTCCAATCGGGGATGCCTGGCGTGCGGTCGGAAAGGCGCCACTGCTTATCGATCAGGCCCAACTCAATTTGGCGTTTGTATCTTTGCTGGCGAAGTTGGTCCCATCCGATTTTGTACTTGCCGCGATACTTGGCAACGTCCGGCTCGAACGCCTGCAGGGGCCAATGAGGTGCGTTGTAGGCAAGGTAAAGAAACATCGGACGCTTCGCCCCTTCAAGCTCCTCTTGCAAAAATCGGATCCCATAGTCGGTAAACGCATCGGTTGTGTAGAAATCATCGCCGGTAGTGCTTTCAGGTTTCTCAATCGGTTCGTTGCCCAGCGTGATGCCTCGAGGATGTTGCGGATGGAACAGGCGCAGCGCACCCGGCAGGCAGCCATAGAATTTTTCGAAACCGCGTTGCAATGGCCAGCGATCGCGTGCGTTCGCGCCCAAGTGCCACTTGCCAGCCATCATTGTGGCGTAGCCTCGGTCATGAACCATTTCAGCGAGCGTTGCGCAGCGCCGATTCAGGTAGCCCTGATAGGCGGGCGGTTTGCTCTTCCCGCGGTTGCTGTTGGGTGGTTGAGTCATCCAGCCGATGCCGGTCTGATGAGGATGCAAGCCAGTCATCAACGTGGCTCGCGTCGGGCAGCAGCGGCCGCTGTTGTAAAACTGCGAAAACCGAACGCCGCCATGAGCCAACACGTCGAGGTTCGGCGTGTTGATCTCGCCACCGTGATAGCCGAGATCGGAAAACCCCATATCGTCGACCATGATCAGAATGATATGAGGTCGGTTGCTCGGTTCGGCACCTTCCGCAGTGCGATGACCAACTTGGCAACCGATAAAGGCAAGTAGGAACAAAACAACCATGCACGCGTTGTGTCCCCAACCGAACTGTCGTGGATGGCGCTGCTGCAAGTTTTGAATTTCTGTTACAGCAATGTGTTCGCGCATCTTTTCACTTCCTTCTTTTCCTGTTTCGTGAAACGGGCTTCGCGTAGTCGGCAAGTTTCTCGCGTAAGCGTTTGATAATTTCAGGATTCTGCGCCGCGAGGTTTTTGCTTTCCAGCGGATCTGCCTGATAGTCGTAGAGCTCGTATTCCGCAGTGCGAACCGGCTGATCGATGGCCTTCCATTCGACCAGTCGATATCGCTCAGTACGGATAGAGCGGCCAAGTTTCCGTCGCGGATAAACATGGTAGGCGTGATCGCGCACACGGGATTTGGGATCCTTAAGCACGCCAACGAGGCTCAGCCCATCGATCGGCTGCGGCCCTGTCGGCGCTTCGAGTCCAGCGAGCTCGGCTAGAGTCGGATACAAATCGACGCTTTCAGCCAGTTGACGAGTTGACGTCATAGGACGAGTGACTCCTGGCGCGCTGATTAGAATCGGAATGCGGTTGGCTTGCTCGTAGTTCGTGTGCTTGGTCCAAATGCCGAGGTCGCCTAGGTGAAAGCCATGATCGCCCCAGAGCACGACAATCGTGTTGCCGTCGAGACCGAGCCGGGCGAATTCGTCCATCACTTTGCCGATTTGCGCATCGACGAAACTTGTGCTCGCATAGTAACCATGAATCAGTTTTCGTTTGAGCTTCTCACCGATAGGCGCCTTTACGGGGACAGGCGAGTAGGCCGCGATTTCGCCACCGCGTTTACCGGCAACTGCTGGGGCATTCGCGGGAAGTGACTCGAATTGAGGCAGCGGCAGTTTGGCTGGATCGTACAGATCCCAATATTTCTTGGGAGCGCTAAAGGGCAAGTGGGGCCGAACGAATCCCGTCACAATGAAGAACGGCTGGCCTTTGTCCTTACGCCGAGTTGCGGCAGCGCGTAAACGCTTAACTACTTCTTCGGCAACGCGACCGTCCGCGTAAGCGTTGTCCGAGACATCGGGCGATTCATACGCGGCGCCTCGCGGCAAACTGCGGATCTGGCCGAGCTTCTGGTTGGTAAACAGAGCCTCCTCGCGAGTCAGCTTGCCGCCCTCGGTGCTCGACGGATCGACGTATTCGATCACCTTGTCGTGAAAGTGGGGAACCTCAAACGAACGAGGATCTCCCTGATTGCCATGTCCAATATGAAAGACTTTGCCCAACGATTCGGTGCGGTAGCCATGCTTCGCGAAATACTGAGGCATCGTGACCGCGTCGGGAACAATCTCTCGCAACTGGCTGCCAAGTCCATACAGGCCAGTCGACGTCGAGTGTGAACCGAGCATCAGTGTGAAGCGAGAAGGCGCGCAAACAGCCTGATTGCAGTACGCCATGTCGAATCGCATTCCGCGAGCCGCGAGACGATCAATGTTAGGCGTCTTGGCCGAACGATCGCCGTAACATCCGAGCGCCGGTTTAAGGTCGTCGACAAGGATCAGCAGCACATTGGGCTTTTCCTGCGCTTCGGTCGGCGTCGCCGTGAAACATAACAGGCAAGCAAAGCAGGCCAGGTACTGCCACGCCGGCCATAGTACCCGTCGATTGGACGAAGCGAGGACGCGCATTTTCTGTAGCGAGTCAGTTGCTATTTTCATTCGATCTTGCCTGTGGTGCGTTTGCTATGATGCTGCATTGCATTTTACTGCTTGGCGGAAAGCCTCGCAGGTATGGGACGGCCGTGTTTCGTGCGCGTCCGCCTACGATTGATACGGTATAGCTCGGCGCGACCGAAAGAAGCTCGCACTGAACCGCAAAGTTAACCGTCGGCATCCACGCAATGAAAAGAAGATTCGTCGCGATTGCTATCCTATGGACAGTCGTCTTTCTATCGGCGTTTGTCTGGTTCAACAACGTCCCAAGAAAACTGGGCATGTTCAATCATCCCATGTTGCTTGAATCTGTCGATTACGGATTCCCGGCCGTTCGGCCGTGTCGAATTTAAACGCGACCCAAGGATTGATGAGCCGTTCTCGCGATTCCTGCATAGCGGGGGCTGCTGATCGATCAAAAGGACGGCGACCCGCGAGTGATGTCGCGGAAACGAATCGATAAAGGAATCGCTAGTCGTTGAAGGATCCGCAGAAAGCGGCAGTGAAAACCCAAGTCTGGCAAACTGGGCGACTTGGCGATCTGCTGGGATGGTGAGGCAATTCACATTGATTCAGCCGACTTGTCGTTAAAATCGACTGCAGGAACGGCCAAGACTTGAAGTCACATTTCACTTGCGACGTTTGCGTTCTACGGAGATCCGACATGAATCTGCCTGCTCTCGTCTTGACAGCACTCTTGGTGACTGCGGCGGACACTCCGGTCGACAACGAAAACGCCATCGTCGCGTCGGGCCCGAAAGAGGGCACCATGCTGACGATCTTTAAAGCAACTCGAGTCGCCAACGGCACATGCATTCATTGTGCAATGACCTGAGGCAACGCCGTTATGTCCTTCGTGAAGGAGTTAGACGAGCCGACGGCCGACTACATTCGATTTCTGGATGCCAACTACGATCAACTGAGAAAGAAACGTCGAGCTCGAGTCGTGCTCATTTGGCTTGACGGGGACGAAGGCAAGTTGGCGGCATGGGCGAACGAAAACGACATTAATAAACTGCCACTCTCTGTCGTCAGCTCAAAGAACGAGAAGTTAAAGACTTGGAATATCAATTGCGACGCGGCGCATACGCTCATACTGCTCAAACGCCGCAAGGTCATGAATTCGTATGGCGACTCGCAATCGCCCTCAGCGGCTCGAGTCATGTCCAGTTCTGCGATTTTTGATTGAGCCGAAGTGTGCGTTCTTAGCCGACTCGATTTTTCGCAACATTGTTGAGTTGGCTGGAATCGCCCTCGTTGCCTTTCATGCCCCAACGGTCAATGGCGTGCACGCATGCCCGCTAATCGGCGCGCTCTTTCATTCTGCGGTCGAGCGGGCAACGATCGCTTGCCTTCACTGGTGTTGAGCGAGAAACTAAAGATGTGCTCGACCAGCGGGACGAGGCAAATGGTACGGCTTTTGCTTCGCCTTCAAGGAAACAACTCAGGGAGAAAAACCATGACAAGCCAAGCAATGCGAATGACAGCAATCGCCTGTTTACTGGGCACGGCCGGATGCGTGACCGACAAAGTCGTGGTCTACAAGGAGAGCCTGCTCGACGCCAAGGCGATGAAACAATTTGTCGGCGAGTACAATGTCGAGAAATGACCCGGCAATGAAAGACCCGAAACCGTAACGGTCTCAGCAAAGAAGGGCAAGCACTATTTCTCCTACGAAGCGTCCGACAAAAAAAAAATCAACAATCGATTCATGCTCTCGAAGATCCCAAATTCAAAACGGAACCTGTTACTCGTCTCGGTCCCCAGTCAAGGCGACACTAACAAATCCAATATTTTCTTCATCGGTCAAGTCGAAAAGGGAAAGATGCATCTGTGGATCGTCGTCTCGAACATGCCGGTTGCGGAAGGGCGACTCGCCTTCGAAAACCACAAGGCAAAAGCCGGTGACGTGAAGAAGTTCCTCTCGAAATACGCTGACGAGTTCGTCAGAGCAAACAAACCGACGGTGACGCTCAAAAAAGTCAAAGGCATAGGCGGGGATACCAAGTCAAGAAGCCTCTCCCCGATCGCTCGTTAATCGTACCTCAACAATGTCTGCCCTTTGGCTGGCATTGAGTCGAGCGATGTTTGCAATGCCTTGCGGACCTTGTCTCGACCATTGATGGGGGATGCTTCCAAGACGTCGTTTTCAACGTCGAACAATCGTCCGTCGCCGTAGAGCTTCCATCGCTGATTGCGCACGAATGTCAGGGGTTTTCCCTTTTCGGGTCGAGGCCAATAGTAGATGTGAATCGGCCGTCGAGCCGCCGACTCTTTTCCCTGCAAGGTGGGTAGAAAACTCACACCATCGGTTGAGCCGGGAAGCGAAGCTCCGCTGAGTGCAGCAAGGGTAGGGATAAAGTCGGAGAATTCCACCAGTCGATTTGTTACGCGGCCCGCGGGAACATAGCCGGGCTGGTAGGCGATCAAAGCGACTCGAGTTCCAGCGTCGGTCGGCTTGCCCTTGCCGCCTCGCACTTCAACGTCTCCCATCTTCGATCGAATGGAACTGTGCGTTCCATTATCGCCGTTGACTAGCACAAGCGTATTGTCGTCGATCCCCAGCTCGACAGTCTTGTCGACGAGCCGGCCAATCAACTTGTCCATATAGGCGACCATGTCGCCAAAGTTCTGTTGTTTGTTTTTGCTTTTCTTGTTGGCGCTGTCCGGCGTCGGTTGAAAGGGACTGTGGACCAGAGCCATCGGGTAGTATAGAAAAAACGGTTCGTCGCGATACTCCTCCATGCGGTCCAAAAGAAACTGACAGTAGACGTCTGGACCGTACTTGTTCTTGTCGAACTGTTTCAGTTTCCCGTCGATCGTAACGAGCGGTCCCCAATAGCGATCACCGAGTTGATCGACTTGCCACAGGCAATGCCGCTCGAATCCCATCTCCTCTGGCAGCGCGCCCTTAGCTCGAAATTCCTTTCTGTAGTGCTTCGCGCCGTAGAGTTGCCATTTGCCCGCAATCGCGGTGCGGCACCCGGCTTGAAGAAACATACGGCCAAACGTTTTTTGATCTCGCTTGAGAATCGAAAACGCCGCGTAATTTCGAACGTTACTCAGGCCGGTCATGATCTTCACGCGACTCGGCGTACAGAGCGGCTGTGAGTAGCAGTGGTTGAATCGCATACCGCCCGCAGCCATTCGATCGAGGTTGGGCGTCGAGTAGGATGTGCCTCCGTAGCTGCCATAACATTCGTAGCCAATGTCATCCGCCATGATCAGGATGATGTTGGGACGCTTGGCGCGCGCCTCGTTCGCGAAAGCGAGTTGCCCCAAAGCGACCAGTAAGAGGGTCGCAGTCCAAACCATGTTTCGGCCGAGTGACGTGAACGAATTTGTCAGGCTTACCGTCAGGTCGACGTTCGCAAACAAATAGTCGATCTCGGGCCCATGCGTGCTCGCTGTCTGATCGTTCATCCGATTTCCCTTTTAGGCGCCGACGTTTGAGGGGCGACGCTTGAGTCGCGAAGAATGCTGTACTGCATTTTAGTTATACACTGAGGCGAAATCGGAAACTTTGTGCAAACGCGTGACGTTTCTCACAGGGCGGAGTATCTTTGTCGCCGCGCGAGGCTCGCGGCGCGGTAAGATGATTCTCCCCTGGCGGCCTTCCTTCCTCCGACCCCACTCGTTCCCGCAGGAGTCAACGCCATGTGTTCGAGCAAGCAAACCCGATTTCGCAACACGAGTCCGATGACTTGGCTATTCGCGACCTACCTGGCGACTCAATTGTCCGCCGCCACAATTGCGGCTGAGGCGATTCGCGTGCCTCAAGATCACAAGACGATTCAAGCCGGCATCAATGCGGCGAGCGACGGCGCAGTCGTTCTTGTCGGCGCCGGAACGTACCGTGAACGAATACGTATGAAAGCTGGCGTTACGGTGCGGAGCGTCGGCGACAACGCGAAAGGTAAGTCGGGGTTGAAGCGAGCCGAAGCGACGATTATCGACGGCAACGTCGAAGGCGCGAGCGGCGCCGGAGCTACTATGGCCGAAGGCTCGACACTCGATGGTTTCACCGTGACAGGCGTCGGCAAATACGATGACGATCTTTGGAATAAACACTACGCCACGAAAGGCGAACATCAGTCGCACGAACACATTGGCAAGCCTGGAACGGCAGGTATCGCCGTGCTTGGCATTTCGCACTGTACTGTAGCCAACAACATTGTGCATCACATTGGATACAGCGGGATCGCCATCATGGGCGCCGAAGGAAAACGCGGCTCGCCTCGAATCGTCGGCAACGTCTCCTACCGCAACATGGGCGGCGGCATCGGCTCGATGAAGGGATCGACTGCGACGATCGAGAACAATACTTGTTTCGAAAATTTCTACGCGGGCATTGGTCACGATAACGCGAGCCCGCTTGTGATCGGCAATGTTTGCTACGGAAATGTCCGAGCCGGTATTGGCGTCAGCGAACACGCGAAGCCGGTTGTCCGAGGAAACACGTGCTACAAGAACCGTCGCGCAGGGATTGGTATCCGCACTGGCGCGGAGACATCGCCAGTCGTCGAACACAACGTGTGCTACGAAAACGACATGGCCGGAATTGGATCGCGCGACGACGCGACGCCCATCATTCGGCACAACAAGTGTTACAAGAATGCGATGGCGGGGATCGGCTGCCAAACGAATGCGAAGCCGCTGATCGAGCACAACGAATGCTACGAAAACAAGATGGCTGGCATCGGCTGCCAGACTCAGGCACAACCTGTGATTCGCCACAACATTTGCCGCAACAACGCCAGAGCCGGAATCGGAGTCGAGCGAGGCGCCAAGGCGTTGATCCTCGACAACAAGTGCGTCGAAAACAAGCTCGTCGCCATCGGAGTCCGCAATGGGTCGACCGCCCACATCGCCGAGAACTTGCTTGTGCGAACAGGAGGCATGCCGCCGATGATCGCCATTCGTGAAAACTCAACGGCCGTCGTCCGCAACAACACCATTCGGGGCGGCGGAGTCGCTGGCGTCATGGTTCAAGGGACGGCAACCATCGACGGCAATCAATTCGAAGGCAACGGCCCTCGCCGCGGCGGTCCGCCCAACTTCGCGGTTTGGGTTCATACCGGCGCCGATGTGACAGTCAACAACAATCGAGCCGATCGCTGGCGACACTCTCTATTCGCCTCCGCCGCTCGCCGAGTTCGAGCGACCGGCAACACGACGTCCAACTTTATCGGCAAAGCCATCGTCGTGAATAAATCCGAGCTGCCGGCCCATGTCTTCGGCAACACCGCCTTGTCCGACGACGCGAAAGATGTCGCCGCCGAAGTCGGCGAACCAAAGGGCGTCGTTGCAGACAACAATCGCAAGTCGCCACCTAAGGAAGAGGCCGCGAAGTAGCAGACCAAGCTTTCATTAGGCTCGTGGCTGGGACATCCTGCCGCAGTGGAGTTTCCGCTAGCTGCGAGTCCGATTCACCAGCACGGGGCGAGCAAGCTCGTTGGGGTCTCGGCTGCGCGTTGCCCCTTCGGGGCAACGGACTCACCTCACGGCGTCAAAAAGCTGCTGGCCTAACGATTAAGTCAACAGGCCGCTTGCCCGTGGCGGTCTTCGTTCCATTTTGCACTTTGCATTCTTCACTTTGCACTTGGAGCGACACTCGTGGCTCACTACGCCAGGATCGGCTTGATAGCGTGGCCGTGTACGTCGGTCAGGCGGCGGTCGAGTCCGTTGTGGTACCAGGTGAGTTTCGTGTGGTCGAAGCCGAGCAGTTGAAGAACGGTGGCGTAAAAATCCCAAACGGTTGTCACGTCCTCAACGGAACGGCGACCAAATTCGTCGGTCGCGCCGTGACTCACGCCTCCCTTCACGCCCGCCCCCATCATCCAGCATGTAAACCCGTCGGGGTTGTGGTCGCGTCCGGCTGTCCCCTGCTGCCGCGTTGGCATACGACCGAACTCGGTGGTCCACAGAATGAGGGTGTCGTCGAGCAGTCCCGATTGCTGTAGGTCGCTCAGCAGCGCCGCGGTCGGTTGATCGAAGATCGGGCAGTGCCGTTCATAGTCGGACTTCAGCGTCTTGTGAGCATCCCAGTTCAGCTTGCCATCGACCCCGGATGCTCTCGACGCGCAGTAGAGATTGACGTAGCGAACTCCGCGTTCGAGCAGTCGGCGTGAGAGCAGACAATTCCTCGCGTAGGCCGCCTTCAATTCGTTCTTGTCATCCGTTCCATACATCTTGTGAACCGCGGTCGACTCCGACGCCAAATCGGAAACCTCCGGCGCCGAAAGCTGCATGCGAGCCGAAAGTTCATACGCGGAAATCCGAGCCAGCAGTTCCGATTGGCCGGGATTGTCGCTCGCGTGACGTTTGTTGAGCAACGAGAGCAACTCGCGCGATGCGGCCTCCTCCTTGGGCGATATGGCGGAGGGACGATCCAAATTGCGAATCGGCTGCTGATTGCTCAGCACGATTGCTTGATCTCGCGCCGGCAAGAATCCGTTGCTCCAATTCGCCTTGCCATTCGGCGGCTCGCCTCGAATGTCCGGAATCGCGACATAAGTCGGAAGATTGTCGTTACTGCTCCCAAGCGCATGACTCATCCAAGCTCCAGCGCTTGGAAACCCTTCGGTCGGATGTCCCGTGTTCATGAAGATGCACCCGGGTCCGTGGGTATTCGTTTTGGTCATCATCGAGTGGACAAAGGCCATCTTGTCCGCGTGGCGACTCATGTGAGGCAGCATGCTGGAGAACATTTTGCCGCACTCGCCGGCCGGCGCGAACGGCCACGGACTCTCCATCAACGAACCATTCTTACCTTGAAAACTGACCAAGTTCGCTTCGCCAGGAAGGGGTTTGCCGTTGAGTTTCGTGAGAGCGGGTTTGTGCTCCCACAGGTCGACATGAGACGCGGCGCCGGGACAGAAGATCTGCAGGACGCGTTTAGCGCGTGGCTTGAAACGCGTCTGCCCTCGACCAGGCTTCCAGTCGCGATCTTCGCCAACCACATCACGGGCGACCAGTTGGCTTAAGCCGATACCAGCCAATGCAGTGGAAACATGACCAAGCGATCGACCGAGCGACTGGCCGAGAAAAGCGCGGCGATCAATCATGAACGACGGATTCATCAGACTGCCTCAGTTCAAATAGATGAATTCATTTGAGTTTAGTAACACTCGGCAAAGCGAACGCAAACCATGTTGGTCCGCCAATTTGACACATGCTGAAAGCTCGACCTCACTTGGCTCGCGACCGTAACAATGAACGAACGCATCAGTTACCTGACGATCCATCGTAACAGGGCTGGCTGCTTCGTTTTTTCCGAGTTGAACAGCCATCGCTTCCGCCATGTCGAGCGTGAATTGATGGTTCATCAACGTCAAGGCTTGCAGCGGAGATGTTGTGCTCGAACGACGCGGCACCGGAAACGCGCAATCGGGCGTGTCGAATTCAGTCAGCAGGTCAATCTGCATCGCTCGCGCGCGATGGTGATACACCGCTCGTCGATACGTTTCGGGTCCGTGTTGATCGAGAGGGTGATAGGTGGCGACGTTGTCCTGCACGTATTGGAACAGACGAAAACCGGGGCCGCCCATCGTCAAATCAAGTTTGCCGGCGACTGCCAATGTCGCATCGCGAATCTCCTCGCCGGAAAGGCGCCGAGGCGGGAAACGCCACAGCAGTCGACTTTCCGCGTCGACGTTGGCGGCCTCCACTCGATAGTCGCCAGATTGACGATACGTTTGCGAGAGCATGATCGTCTTGTGGATCGGCTTCAGCCGCCAACTCGATTTTTTCAGCTCAAGCGCTAGCCAGTCGAGCAGCTGTGGATGCGACGGACGTCCGCCCATGTAGCCAAAGTCGCTGGGCGTCTTGACGATGCCAACGCCAAAATGATAGTGCCAAAGCCGGTTGACGAGCACTCGAGGCGTGAGCGGATTGTCGGCGCCAACGATCCACTTGCCCAACTCCAAGCGCCGAGTCGGTTCCGCTGAATCGCGCTGCAATTGATACTTGCCGCTGGTTCGCTCGAGCGTCTTCAAGCTCGCTGGCGTCACCTCAGCTCCCAGACGCTGTGGGCTTCCGCCGACGAACACGTGAAAGGGGCCGTTGTTCTGTTGAAAGTTTCCGATCCACCATTTCGGCGGCGCGGTGGCTTTGCGTAATGCGTCCGCTTTGCGACGTAGAGATCTGAGTTCGACCAGCAGAGTTTTCGCTCGCTTGGCCTCGACGCTCGTGAGTCCAAGTCGCTTGATGATCGAATCATCATTCTCAGCCTTGTCCGCGAGGTTGCCGACTGCTTGGCTCGGAAGCGATGCCGCGACAACTCGCCACTCTCCCAGCTTCGGCGCGACTTCAATTTTATAGGACGTTGCCAAACGATCGGCGTACCGCTGATTCCGATCTCGCCCCCAAACAATGCGATCGATTTGTTGCTCTTCGGCAAATTCAATTTGCACCCAGCCGGCGCCGACTTGGTTGGAAATCCAGCTGCGCGAGTTTCCGACTTGGGCATCGTTGATATGGGCTAACTTGTGTTTCGGATTGTTAGGAAAGTCGCCTGACGAGGTGGCCTTGCCGCCCGCGGAAGCAAGCGCGACATTGCGAGGCTTTTTTCCTTCGCTCGCAACCGTGAAGGCTTCGAGCTCGTCGATGCACGGTTCCGCGGAATTGGTCTTCAGGATCGTGAAACGCAGATATCGAGCTGCGGTTGGCTTGAAACGTTCGACATTCAGTTTCGCATTGACCGCAAGCCGAAATCCTGAATGAAGGTCTCGCAACTTGCCGCGTGTCGCATCGATCGACTTCTCGATCTTAGCGAGGTTCGCCGCCTGTTCCTCGCTCTGCTTTGTCTTCAGTGTTCGCTCGCCGTGTCTCACACCGGAGAACGTTCCGTAGAGGCTGTAGTAATCTTGTTGCGAAATCGGGTCGAACTTGTGATTGTGGCAGCGGCCGCAACCGACCGTGAGTCCCAGAAACGCCTCGCCTGTCGCTCGAATTATTTCGTCAATCGTGTTGGCTCGAATCTGAGCTGCTGCGGCGGCGTCTTGATTTCCTACGTTGTCGTATGGACCGCACACAAGGAACGCAGTTCCGACGGCAACATCAGGATCGTCAGGGCCGAGGACATCGCCGGCCAAGTGTTCGAGCACCAAACGATCGAACGGCTTATCGTCGTTGAAGGAGCGTATCACGTAGTCGCGAAACGGCCACACCGAGTTGTGAATCACATTGCGTTCGAAGCCGTTGCTCTCTCCAAACCGAACAACGTCGAGCCAATGCCGGCCCCACTGCTCACCGTAGCGAGGCGACTTCAACAAACGATCGATCAATGTCTTATAAGCTTTGTCACCGACAACGTTTTCGTCGCCCGTTTCCGCTTTGTTGGCCGACAAGAAATCGGCGATCTCTTCCGGCGTCGGCGGCAGACCATGCAAGTCATAGGTGGCTCGACGAATCAACGGCCTCGACGAAGCGGACGGCGACGGCTCGATCCCTTTCTGTTCGAGCTTGGCATAAATGTAGCGATCGATCGGGCTTGTCTTCCAACCTGCCGGAATGGTCTTAGACGATGGAGCGGGTGTAAGGCTTAGAGGTCGAAGCGACCACCATTCGTAACCCGCGCGAGCTTCGGTGGTCGCGGCAAATGGGTCGAGCGGTTCTGACGGAAAGTAGGCGCCTTGCTCGATCCACCGTTTGAGGACCGCTGTCTCTTCGGCGCTAAGGGGCGTCTTCGGCGGCATCTCTTCGCTGACGACATACTCGTAAAGCAGGCTTTCGTCTGGCTTGCTCGGCTCAATCGCCGCGCCACTCTCACCGCCTTTGAGCGTTGTCTGTTTCGTTCGCAGGTCGAGCTCGCCTTTGCGTTCGGAACCGTGGCACTCGAGACAACGCCCAACAAGAATCGGTTCGACTTGCTTTCGGAAAAATGCTTCGCGCGATGTTTGCTCCGATTCGTCCGCGCGGAGTGGCGGGCAAAGGAACAACGTGGCCCAGACGCAGATAACGATGAGCGTGCGGAGCGGACGAGCCCATGCCGGGATTCGGGACAAGTCACAGTTGTTCAAACGCGATTCAGTCATCTGGCCATTCCGATGTAATTCACGATTCCTTGATTCGTCAGCACCTATCTTAGTCCTAAATTGAGTGTCGCGGTTGGGAGTGTCAATTGTGCCCATTCGTAGAGAATTGCGTCGATTGGCCGGTTGCTGTTAAAATGATATTCGTCGCGTCAGCCGCTGGCGCGATCCTGCCCCAACGCCCCCAAGCCTCAGGCGCCTCGCCATGCAACGCTCCCTCTTGGCCATCCTGATTCTGCTCGCTCCCGCTACGTTGCGAGTTGTTGCGGAAGACCGCGAGTTGACGCTTGAGCGTGATGTGCGGCCGATTCTCAAGGAACATTGTCTCGAATGCCACGGCGCCACGAACGAGATGAAGGGTGAACTCGACTTGCGGCTCGCCCGCTTTATGATCGCCGGCGGTGAGAGCGGTCCGGCCATCGTGCCCGGCAAGGCGGGAGAGAGCCTGCTGTTGCAGCGAGTTCGAGACGGTGAAATGCCGCCTGGCGACACGCCTGTGCCCGCCGAGCAGATCGCCATTCTGGAAAAGTGGATTTCCGGCGGCGCGGCGACTGCGAGACCAGAGCCGGAGACGATCGAAGATGGAATCGGGATCACCTTCGAAGAGCGCGAGTTTTGGTCGTTCAAGCCGGTCGTTCGCCCTGCCGTCCCGAAGTTCGACGCCGCCGATCGTGCGAGGACGCCTGTCGATGCGTTCCTGTTGGAGAGCATGAAGACGAAGGCGAGCGAACTGAGTTTTTCTCCCGACGCGAACCGGCGCACTATGATTCGCCGCCTCTATCTTGACCTCATCGGTCTTCCGCCAACGCCAGACGACGTCTCTGCGTTTGTGGCCGACAAATCGCCTCAAGCCTACGAAGCGTTAGTCGATCGCTTACTCAAGTCGCCACGGTACGGTGAACGGTGGGCGCGACACTGGCTTGACATCGCCGGCTATGCGGACAGCGAAGGCTACAGTAACGCCGACGCCGATCGCCCCTGGGCGTACCAGTATCGCGACTACGTGATCCGATCACTCAATGCCGACAAGCCGTTCGATCAATTCATTCAAGAGCAACTTGCGGGCGACGAAATGGCGCCGCGACCACACGCTAACCTTTCACCTAACCAGATCGACAAATTGACCGCGACAGGCCTGTTGCGAATGGCGGCCGACGGAACGGGCAGCGGTTCGAACGACGATACCGCTCGGAACCAAACCGTGGCTGACACCATTAAGATCGTCTCCACATCGCTGCTCGGTCTAAGCGTCGGTTGCGCCCAGTGCCACGACCATCGCTACGACCCGATTCCGCAAAAAGACTACTACGCATTGCGAGCCGTGTTCGAACCGGCGCTCGACTGGAAGCGTTGGCGGACGCCGCCTCAACGCTTGCTGTCGTTGTATACGGACGACGACCGAGCAAAAGCGAAAGAGGTCGAGGCGGAGGTTGCGGTCGTCGCAGCAGAGAAAGCCAAGAAGCTGGCGAAGTACATTGACGAGGCTTTGGAGAAGGAACTCGGGAAACACGCGACCGAACTTCGCGAACGACTTCGAACCGCCTACAAGACTCCCGCTACCAAGCGCAATGACGAGCAGAAGAAGCTCCTCAAGGAATACCCTAGCACGAACATTTCCGCCGGCAATTTGTATCAATACAACAAGGGCCATGCGGATGAACTCAAAGCCATCGACGCGAATATTGCAAAAATCCGAACCAAAAAGCCCGTTGAAAAGTTTCTTCGCGTACTGACCGAGACGTCGGGCAAGGCGCCGCAGACATTCTTGTTTCACCGCGGCGATCATCGGCAGCCAACCGAACCGATCGCACCGGCGGGCCTTTCCATCGCCGCACCGCCAGGTGAGCGAGCGACTTTTGAAGACGATGAACAAACGAAGGCAGACGGAAAACAAGCGACGTCGGGACGGCGATTGGCTTACGCCAAGTCGTTGACTAACTCTAAACATCCCTTGGTCGCTCGAGTCCTCGTCAATCGCATCTGGCTGCATCACTTTGGACGAGGCATCGTGGGCACTCCATCCGATTTCGGCCGACTCGGCCAGCGACCGACACACCCGAAACTACTCGACTGGCTGGCCAGCGAGTTCGTCGAGAAAGGCTGGAGCCTCAAGCGGCTGCACAAGTTGATCGTGATGTCGACGGCCTATCGCCAATCGTCGGTCGCTAGCCCAGAAAAACTAGCGATTGACGGCGCCAATCGACACTATTGGAAGTGGCCGCTCCAACGACTTGACGCCGAGATCGTACGCGACCGAATTCTGGCGACCAACGGCGCGCTCGGTGACGAGATGTACGGCCCCGCCGTCAATGTGAAAACCGACGATGCAGGACAAGTCTTGGTCGATGGCGGCGAATCGAGGCGGAGTATCTACATCCGCGTCAAACGAACTCAGCCGGTTGCGATGCTGAAAGCCTTCGACGCGCCGGTGATGGATGTCAATTGTGAGAGCCGACCATCGTCGACGGTAGCGCCTCAATCATTGCTGTTGATGAATAGCGAATTCATTCTTCGACAAGCCCGAGCACTTGCCAAGCGAGCGGCGGACGAGGCGAAGACTTCAGTCCAAGTCGATTTTGACCTAACTCAACTTCAACCCGCCGAATCGAGCTGGAGTTTCGGATACGGGCGAATCGATGACGACGCCAAATCGGTTGACGACTTTACGCCGCTTCCGCACTGGAACGGCAACACCTGGCAGGGCGGACCGAAACTCCCCGATCCAAAACTAAGTTTTGCGTTCCTCAATGCGACCGGCGGACACCCCTCAAACGAACTCGCCGTGATTCGCCGATGGACAGCGCCCGAGTCGGGCAAACTGACGATCACCGGTCAGATCGCGCATCCGTCCAAGAACGGTGATGGCGTCAGAGGTCGGATTATTTCGAGTCGACATGGTGTCGCCGGAACTTGGGTCGCTCAAGGCAACAGCGCGGCGACTGAAGTGAAACCGATTGAGATTGAGCGAGGTGATCGCATTGACTTTGTCGTCGACTGCCGCGCCAACATGACATCCGACTCGTTTAGCTGGGAAGCCAACCTGTCGATGTCGTCAACGCCCGGCGCGACGATGGCTGTGAATTCAAAGGTTGGATTTCACGGCCCAGTTGCCGACGGCTCCTCCACACCGGCTCAAATTCTTCGCGCTTGGGAGCTGGCCTATTGCCGGCCGCCAAGCGACAACGAGCTGACGGCTTCGCTGCAGTTTTTGGCAGACCAAGTCAAGCACATCAACTCCACCGGCTCAGCCGACCCCAAGACGTCTCCATCACAGCAAGCGATGGCCAACCTGTGCCAGGTTTTGCTGAGCTCCAACGAATTCCTCTATATCGATTAACACGATCGATTAGCACCTACAGTTAACACGGTTCGCAAGATCGGCCAACGGGCTCTCGGTAGAACGAATTATGAATCGAATTCAATCTCGACGACAGTTTCTCACTCAAAACGCGATGGGCGTTGGCGGTATGGCCTTGGCCTGCTTGCTGGATGGCGACAACCTTCTTGCGACGCCGCCAAACGTGTCGCGCGGTCCGCTCTCGTTCGATCTCAAGCCGAAGCAGCCGCCGCGCGAACCGCAAGCCAAGGCGATGATCTCGCTATTCATGCATGGCGGGCCCTCGCATGTTGACCTGACCGACCCGAAACCCGAACTGACGAAATACAACGGAACGGAATACAAAGGCGACGTCGGTTTTAGTTTTGTCAATCGAGCGACCAAGACGCTGTTTGGGAGTCCGTTCAAGTTCAGCAAACATGGTGATTGCGGAACGGAGTTGTCGGAGTTGTTGCCGCACACGGGGAAGATTGTCGACGACATTTGTTTGATCCGATCGATGCACACCGGCTTCAACGGACATGAGGTTTCGATTCGCTATTGGCACGGCGGCATCCCAGCCGTACTCGGCCGCCCCACTTTGGGCGCATGGCTGACGTATGGCCTCGGCTCGGAGAGTCAAAACCTTCCCGCCTACATGGTGCTGACCGACCCGGGCGGGCATCCGGTCGACGGAGTTCACAATTGGACGAACGGCTGGATTCCGCCGATGTTCCAAGGCACGGTGCTGCGGCCGAAAGAACCTCGGATTTTCAATCTGCAACCGCCGGCCCATCTGAAGGGCGAACTGCAGCGACAGAACCTGGCATTTCTCGCCAAGCTCAATCGCGACCATCAGCAACGACTGCTCGGAGAGAACGACCTGCAGGCGCGCATCGCTAGTTATGAATTGGCCGCTAGAATGCAAACGGCGGCTGCCGAGGCGCTCGATATTTCAGGTGAATCGAAGGCGACGCTCGAACTTTACGGCATCGACCGCAAGGAGAGCAAGGAATATGGCATGCGATGCTTGATCGCCAGACGGTTGATCGAGCGCGGCGTGCGATTTGTGCAGCTGTTCTTGAATGGACAGCCATGGGACAACCACTCGAACATTCGCAGCTCACTCGCAAGCGCCTGCGGGCGCACAGACCAACCGGCCGCCGGACTGGTCATGGACCTCAAGCAACGAGGATTACTCGATTCGACGCTCGTGCATTGGGGCGGCGAGATCGGTCGATTACCGGTCACGGAAAACCATGGCAAGCCGGGACAAGCCGGACGAGATCACAACGGCCAAGGCTTCAGCTGCTGGCTCGCCGGCGGCGGCGTTCGAGCCGGTATGACATTTGGCGAGACCGATGAATTCGGTCACCGAGCCGAGGTCGACAAGCTAACTCCCAACGATATCCAGGCCACAATCTTGCATCAATTCGGCCTCGACCATCAACAACTGACCTACCTCTACAACGGCCGCGAACAAGTTCTAACCGACGGGCGCAAATGCCGAGTCGTCAAAGAGATCTTGAGCTGACAACCGGCTCCGACCGCTCTAGCTGAACACATTCACTTGGACTGTCTTCCTTCTCGCACTTTGAGTGCTTTTCGTGGCCATCTTCGTCTGACGAGAAAGGACGAGCCACAAGAAACACGAGAATCCACGAAAAGACAAAATGGCAATGGGTCGGACGCGGCAACGGACTCTCGATGACATCTTCGTCACAAGAATTTTTGCAGATAGGTCACGTCGAGCAGCTTCCCGAATTTGTGGCCGACTTGCTTGAATGTCCCGACTACCTCGAAGCCAAGGCTCTCATTGAGATGAAGACTCGCGTCGCTACCCTCTGCTGCGCCGGCGATTAGCGTGCGGTAGCCGAGTCGCCTCGCTTCGTCGATAATGGATTGCTTCAAACTGCGGCCGATCCCCTTGCCTCGGCGCCCTTCTTTCACGTTGCACGATGTCTCGGCGGTATCGGCGTATGCGGCTCTCGGATTCCACTGAGACAATGACGCCCAACCAACGATCTGACCGTCCAACTCGGCGACCAGAATGGCGTGCCGCTCATCGTGCTTGTCGAACCAAGCTAGTTGCTCGTCTCGCGTTCTCGGTTCGATGTCAAAGGTGGCGGTCGTCGTTAGAACCGCCTCGTTGTAGCTTTCCAATATCGCGTCGACGTCCTCGCGCGACGCTCGTCGGATGCTTAGATTCATGGTGCGCTCCGTGCTCATCGGGATCATTTCGTGGCAGGAAGATGGGTCAGGAAGATTTAAGAGGACTATTTTCCTGCCCACATCTTCCTGCCATCTTGCACTGAGTTATTCACCGCGCGACGACTCCGTCGGTTGCCCGCGGAGAGTTGTTCGGCCGGTCGAAACGGGAACGTTCAGTTCGAGCCAATAAGCGAAAACCTGCCCTACCAAGGTAATGAACTGAGAAAAGTCGACTGGCTTGCGGATGTAACTGTTCGCGCCGGCTCGGTAGGCGTCGGCGATGTCCTTCTTGTCATCCGACGAGGTCAGCACGACGACGGGCGGCAGGTCCGGCTGACCGCGAACCCGATGTAGCATTTGCAGCGACTGGCAGCCGTCGATCTTCGGCAACTTGAGGTCGAGCAGAATCAGATCCGGCATCTGCCTCGCGTCGCGATCTTGGTATTTGCCCACGCCGAACAGATAGTCCGCCAGTTCGACGCCATCAACGACAACATCCAAGTTGCACCGGAGTTTGCCCTTTTTCAATGCGAGCCGAACTAGCTCGGTATCATCCTGATTGTCCTCAACCGACAACACTGTTTTCGTCATCATGGCAGTTACTCCTTGCCCCGTGATTCGCCAATCAGGATTTCGTCATCAGTTTTTACCTTCGCAAAATCAACTCGCTTATCAAATCAGTTTTCAAAATCACTCGCCTCGGGCAGTATGCAGTAAAACGTGGCGCCGCGATCCACTTCGCCATTCGCCCAAACTCGGCCCCCATGGCGATGTACAATCCGCTGGACTGTCGCGAGTCCTATGCCGATTCCATCGAATTCGCTTTGTGAGTGCTGGCGTTGAAACGGACCGAACAGTTTATCGGCATACGCCATGTCGAAACCGGTTCCGTTGTCACGCACGAAAACGACGCTTTCACCGTCGATCTCCTGGCTGCCGAATTCGAGCTCAGGCAATTCGCGATTTTTGGAAAACTTCCAGGCGTTCGAAATCAGGTTTTGCACTACAACCTGCAGCAACACAGGGTCACCGTCGACAACAACGCCTTCCTGAATCGAGGCCTGGACGTTGTGCTCGGGATTCTGTATTCGAAGCTCGGCTAAGATGCTTCGGCACATCAAACTGAGGTCGACCGATTGACGGTTGAGTTCGACGACGGCGACGCGAGACAGGCTGAGTAAGGCGTCAATCAGCCGTCCCATTTGCTGCACGCCAAACCGTACGCGATTGAGAAAGTGTCTACCCTGCTCATCAAGCCGGTCGCCGTAACCGTCGAGAACCTCCAAACTGAAACCGTCGATTGTTCTCAACGGCGCGCGTAAATCATGGCAGACCGAATAGCTGAATGCCTCGAGCTCGGCGTTGGCGGCGGCGAACTGTCTCGTTCTCTCTTGAACTCGGCGCTCCAAGTCTTCATTGAGTTGCTTAATTCGTCGTTCCGACCGTTTTCGTTCCGTCACGTCTCGAAAGATCGCCCGGGTCGCCACCGGCTTGCCATCTTCAAATCGGCAACTGACATTGCCCTCGACGTCAATCGCCCGCCCATCTCGCGAGACAAAGGTCGCTTCGATGTTATGTAGCTTCTCGCCTGCCAACACATGCTGAAAGACCTCTCTGCAGTGTTGTTGGCAATCAGGATGCAGAATATCGACCAAAGATAATTCCTTGACCTCATCTTCGGTGTATCCGAGCATTTCGCGCCATGCGCGATTAACGTATGCGAATCGACCAGTCGACGTCACGCTTTGAATCAGGTCGTGGGCGTTTTCAAACAAATCGCGATATTGTTCTTCGCTCTTTCGCAACGCGGATTCCAGTCGTTTGCATTCGATCGCGTACTGAAGCGACCTCGAAAGCAGGTCGCAGTCGACCTGTCCCTTGAATAGATAATCTTGAGCGCCCTGTCGCATTGCGAGAACGGATCGCGCATGGTCGTCTCGGCCGGTCAGGACAACGACTGGCGTTGACACTTGAGCTTTCTCGATCGCCTCAAGCGTTCCCATACCCTCCCCGTCGGGCAAAGTGAGGTCCAACAGCACGACGTCGATGCCGCTCCCTTTTTGAGTGAGCAACTCCATTCCCGAGCGAATTCGGTCGACGCATTCCACCTGAAAGAGGGCGTCTTGAGCGTCGGCCAGCAATTCGCAAATCAAGCGACGGTCGGCCGGCTCGTCCTCTATCAGCAGGACGCGAATAGATTGGTCATGCATGGCATTCATCCATCGGCAGTTTCTTGATCGACAACAAAAGAATCGCCCAGAGCCGATTCCGGATTCTTCACGTCGTCGACCTCGTCGTCTCGCACGCCGCGAAGCGTGAAACAAAACTTGGCCCCTTGCCCCGCCTCAACCCATATCCGCCCCCCATGCCGCTCGACGATCTTCTTGCATATCGCCAAACCGATTCCAGTTCCGGCGCATTCGTCGGGCGCATGCAATCTCTGAAATACGGCAAACACTCGCTCCGCGTTCTTGGGCTCAATGCCAATCCCATTATCCTCGACCGAAATCACCCAATTGCCGCCATCTCGTTCCGCCGTAATGCGAATTGTCGGCGGAGCGTCCCCCTGAAACTTGACTCCGTTCTCAATGAGGTTTTGGAACAACTGCTTCATCTGCGCCGCATCCGCAGAGACGATTGGCAATTTGTCCCGTGTGACGACCGCTTAGTTCTCCTTGATCAACCAATCCAAATCAGCCAGGTTTTGATCGACAACTTTTTCGCAATCCGTGCGGCCGAACGACGTGCCTGTCATCGTGACCCGCGCGTAGCCGAGTAGATCGTTGATTAACTGACGCGTCCGCGTCGCGCCGCCAACCGCCATGTCGATGAACTCGTCCGCCTCAGCATCCAGTTTGCCCTTGTACCGGCGTTTGAGTAACTGGCAAAACCCGGACACCGTTCGCAGCGGTTGTTGAAGATCATGCGAGGCGGCGTAGGCGAACTGTTCGAGCTCACTGTTGGACCGAGCCAACTCGTCCATCGCGTTTCGCAACTTCTCCTCCGCCTCCTGAGTCTGTGTTATGTCCCGAACGGTTGCCGTTGCAAACATGCCAGTCGCGGTCTTGAGCGGACTCAAGTTCAGCTCGACCGGAAACTCGGACCCGTCTCGCCGTTGCCCAGTTAACCTGAGGAAACTTGTCGTACTCAACTTCATCGACGACGGGTATTCAAAAAAGCTCGCGACATGCGGAGGCTGTGTCGCCCGCAGACGTGTTGGTAGCAGCAACTCGACCGGTTGCCCAATGAGTGCGTCCTTCGCATATCCGAACACTCGTTCGGTCACTTCGTTGACCAGCACAATCGTCCCCTCGCGGTCGATCGTGACAATCGGGTCGGGCACCGTTTCCAATATGGCTTGAAAACTCGCTTCACTGTCCAGCAAAGCTTGCCGCGCGCTGTTCTGTTCTGACGGTTCCAGCTCCAAAGCGTCGGTCAGCGTCCGAACTCGGCCGTCGCCGCCGTAGCGAATTCGAGCCACGGCGATGGCCAGACTGCAAAGCCCGGCGACGCCGACGGTGGCGACCCACAGGATTCCTGAAGACAAGATGCTCGACGGAAAGCTAGCTCCCTCGGGATCAGCGTCGAGTTGATACAAATGCACCCAACCGGCAAGGACCGTTACCGACCAGAGAACTACCAACACGAGAATCGTTCGCTCGAAGATCAGCCGGCCGAAACTCGCATAGATTCGAGTCGCCAATTTGGGCGGAGCACGCTTGTCGGGCACTGGTAGTTCGCCGGACACTGGACCTCCTCGCGAAACGAACAGCGCATTGCTTCGGCGTCTCTTTGAAGCGGCCTCAAGTCTGCCCGAGCTAAGCTATGTTTGAGAGTGATTGAGAGCCTTGCGCCTCAAACAAACCGCACAAAGTTCGACTCAAGCTATGGTCGGAGTGAGCAGCAACTCCGGGCATACGCGCCGAATGGCGTTTCGCCCGGTGGCCGATCTTCAACGGACGTCATCGTAGGACTCGCCCAAATACGTGTCAATGAAAAACGAACCAATGGGGACGCAGCGGGCGTCCATCGCGCTAGATAAAGAAGCGCGACGCATAGGCAAATTTCCAATCGACTAATCGACCGGCGGCGCCAATAAGTCGAGCTCACTGAGCTTGAAACGAACGCTCATGATGTAGGGCGATTCCCCTTGAGTCCAATGGCCGTAGGTTGTGACGACAAAAGTTCCATCCGGCAGGACCTCGACGCCAGGATACGTTGTGTCGTAGCCCTTCGTGTTATCCTTCAGCCGAATCGAATATTGCCCCCCACGACCTTTGACGATATCGTCCCAAGTTCCGACCCAGCCGACCCAATCGCCTTCGAATGGTCGCTCCTTCGCCGACTGTTGGGGCGAGCGGCAGCGAAAGCTAATGAACAGCCGGCCGTCGGGACCGTATTTGCCGGTGTGCCGGTCGCCCGTCAACGCCAAGTGCGTCTCTTTCGGCTCGCTCCACGTTCTGCCTTCGTCGTGCGAGAAAATCACGTGCGAGTTTTTGCGGCGTGAGTTTTCGCGCAACAGAACGGCGAGACTTCTCCCGTCGGGCGACCGAATACAGCCCGGTTCGCAAAGATGCACTTGCGACGAGTTGTAGACGACCTGCGGATGCGACCAAGTCAGGCCGCCATCCTTCGAAAATGTCTTGAACAGTTTGAAAGATCGGTCCGAATCGCCGCCCTTCTTAAAGAACCGGCCATCGTCGTGAAACATCGCGACGTAGTGCCCCTTGCCCGTCCTTAACGCTTCGACGAATCCCATCACGACAATTCCGCCCCAATCGCCGACCGCTTTGAGCTCGCTCCAATTCTCTCCATCGTCTTCACTGACAGCGAGCCGAGCTGGGTTGAGTCCGGACCACATGATCAAACGCTTTTTGCCGTCCGAGCCGACGACGCGATGAATCGTAGGCACCTCTTTCGACGTCGCCCAAGTTGACGGCGTGGGCAGACGATCGCTCCAAGTCCGGCCCCCGTCTTTGCTCCTCTTGTAGACAATCGGCCCTCGACCATGCCCCTTCGGGTAAACGCACAAGATCGTCTTGCCGTCCTCCAACAAGGCCGTCGTCGGATGGCCGAGATACTGCCCCGACTCGCGGTCGACCACCACCTGTCGGTGCACGTGACTATTGAGGTCGATCGTCGGCGGAAACGCATTTCGGTCCGGCTCCTCAGCGCCCGCTTGGACGCAAACACCAAACACGCAAATTGTTCCGATCAAGATCGCAACAGCCGTATCGTGAATTCGCATGGAAGGTCCCGCCAATTTTCATAAGTGCAAAGGGCTAGTTTCGCTTGAACCGAAGAAAATAGTTTTCCTTAAGTCCTTCTACTTTGGGTTCATCTACGAAGGTGAAGCCGGCAGCCTCGATCTCGCTGCGAAACTCCTTCTTGCCCGCGCGAACATGGCCCATGATAAACTTCCTCGACTTGCCCGGAATGCGTTCGAAATCGATCACGACCAAGACGCCGCCCGGCTTGAGAGCCGAGTGGATGGAAGCAAGCGACGTTTGCGGGTACTCAAAATGATGGTACGTGTCGCAGATAAACGCGACATCGATTGAGTTGGGCGCCAAACTAATCGAATCCTGCGGCGCCAACACGGTCGTCAGGTTCGTCACGTTGTCGGCCTGAGCTTGCTTGTTGATGTGTTTGAGAAAACTGGGTGAAATGTCGACAGCGTAGACCCACCCCTTCGAACCCACCGTCTCGGCAAACAGTCTCGAGAAGAAACCCGTTCCTGCGCCGATGTCGGCAACTCGGTCGCCCGCTTTGATTCCGGTCGCTTTGAGCACTTCCTGCCGCGAGCCGTAGACTTCGCGGCTCTCGATTTCAAATCGGCCGAGCCACTGTTTTACGTCGAGGTCGGCTTTGAGAAAACTATCGTTGATGCCGGGACGAACGCTCTTCGGCTGGCTCATTCGCTTGATGTAGCTGTGAGCCTTGTCGAGATAGCCCGGCGTCTTCAGTCCGACTTGCATCGCCTCATCAATGGCCTTCTCGAGCGGAACGCCATCGTCCAAGACACGATGAACGAGCCACACCGCGCCAACTCGATTGGCCGAAGCACAATGCATCATTGTGGGCGTCGTGTGTTTTTCACACAGCACTTTGCGAACGTCATCGAAGATCTTGTCGGTTAGCGAGTCGGGAAGTCGAAATCCGAAACGATGAAAGTTGAGACCCAGTTCTTTGACCGTTTCCGTCTCGCCCCAATCCGACTCGCCCGCCGGCCGCAGACTGATCACTGTCTTCAATCCCGATTTCTTGGCCGCGGCAAAGTCCTCGGCCGACGGCTGCCCGCAAAGCAAGGTGGTGCCAAACGAGTGCACGTTGCGCGTCTCGCCGAGCTCGCCCGTCTTCAGTTTGGGCCTCTTGGCTTTGAGCTTTACTGAGGCAGACCCTTGGGCAACGGCCGGTTGTTGAGCCAAAACGCTCGGCCCACAAAGCAAAACTGCGATGACGCCAGCAAAGGCGATTGGCGTGAATCGTTGCATGTCGAAATCCTTAGTTCTGAAAATCCATGCAGGTGGAATCGGTGTATCTATTTGGTTCTTAGGGCTGCATCAATCGAGGTAAGCGAAGCACAGCGCCGGCCTTTACACCGACACTCTCAACGTGTCCGGTTAGCTCACTCGTGAATTGGATATTGTCCAAACCCACGTTCAATTCGACGATGGCATGCGTGTGCAGGGATGTCCCAGGGTGAGTAATCCTGCCGGCGGCGTTCTTGGCGAACACACCAACGAGTGTGCCGGTCGCTTCCTTGTAAGTCACTTTGGCCGGCGACTTGTCCTTAGGAAGCTCGATTCCAGCTCGCTCGGCGTGAACGGGGCAAGCGCCGTTGATGACGTGCCATTGCAAGTTTTGGAATGCGCCGCGGATCGTAAACACGAACGGCTTGCTCAAGTCGAGCCCAGCGTCTGCCGCGGCACTCTCGATGTAGGCGTCTAACTGCTCAGCCGAGATCGTCTTGTCGAGCGTGTGATCGGACCACTCGCTTACATGGCTGCCGACAAGCAAAGCCGCATGGCGTTTCTCCGCATCCGCAATAGGTCGCATCCGAGCGCCTTCGGCAACTTCCGTCGCCAACACCTTGCCGTCGTACACGGTAATCTCACCCTCGAGACCCTCTAACGCGCCGACGGCAAACAAGTTGGGGCGCTTGATCGCCTCGGCCAGCAAGATTCGGCCATGATGTTTTTGCTGCCCGATGACCTCATGCATGGCACCATGCTGAATCAGCTCTCCATTTGAAGAAGACGACTCATTGGCCCTTGGCGTTGGTGATGCGGGCATCGTCGTGGCGACACCAGCCGCGCCGACCGTAGTATCAGGCTCTGATGTTCCGGCAATCTCAGCCGAATCGGTCTGGCATCCGGCCATGAACAGCAGAAGACCGGCGGCCAGCAGCAGTCGTCGGGAGGACATCGGGACTCTCTTTTATCGAGCCAAATCGGGAATTAACTTAGGTCAATCTACTTACGCTAACAGTTCCTTAATCACCTGCGAAGGTAGGACTCCGGTCAAACGCTGATCCAAACCCTGATATTTGACCGTGAGTCGTTCGTGGTCGAATCCGAGCAGCTTCAAAACGGTTGCGTGGAAATCGCGAATATGAACCGGATCACGTGCAATGTTGTAGGAGAAGTCGTCGGTCTCGCCGTAAATCGCTCCGCCCTTCGCGCCGCCGCCGGCCATCCACATGCTGAAACAACGCGGGTGGTGATCGCGCCCGTAATTCGTCTTCGACAGACTGCCTTGCGAGTAGATCGTACGGCCGAATTCACCGCCCCAGATAATGAGCGTTTCATCCAGCATGCCTCGCTGCTTAAGATCTTCCAACAGTGCGTAGCAAGGTTGATCGACATCCTTGCACTGACTCGGCATTCGCCCGCCGACGTTGGAATGGTGATCCCAGTTGTTGTGGTAAACCTGGATGAACCGCACGCCCCGCTCGGCCAGGCGGCGAGCCATCAAGGCGGTGTTGGCAAACGTGCCAGGCTTCTTCGCCTGGTCGCCGTATAACTTGAATGTCGTCTCCGGTTCGCTGGCAAGGTCGGTTAGCTCAGGCACGCTGGCCTGCATGCGAAACGCCATTTCATATTGTTGGATGCGGGTGAGCGTTTCGGGATCGCCGAGCGCTTCTCCGGTCAGATTGTTGAGTTCGTTGACTCCCTTGATCGTTCGACCTCGAATGTGTGGCGGCACGCCGGGCGGGTTGTTGATGAACAGAATCGGGTCGCCCTTGCTGCGAAACGAAACGCCCGCGTGTTCGCCCGAGAGATAACCGCTGCTCCAGAGGCGAGCCGAAATCGCTTGCTCTTGTTCCCTGTTATTGGGAATCGCGACGAGCACGACGAAGGTTGGCAAGTTTTCATTCATGGTTCCGAGCCCATACGAGGCCCAGGAGCCGAGACAGGGGCGACCGGTGACTTGGTTGCCGGTCTGCATCGCGGTGATGGCCGGCTCGTGATTAATCGCTTCGGTGTGAAGCGTTCGCATCCAGCAAATTTCGTCCGCCTTTTTCGAGAGCCAAGGGAGCAGCTCCGTGTTCATCCACATGCCACACTCGCCAGCCTGACTGAACTTGTACTTCGTCGGCGCGATCGGAAACCTGGCTTGGCCGCTCGTCATCGTTGTCAGGCGTTGCCCCATCCTCACCGAATCGGGCAGGTCCTTGTCGTACCATGTCTTCATCACGGGTTTATGGTCGAACAAATCCATCTGTGCGGGGCCGCCGACCATGTGCAAGTAGATGACTCGCTTCGCCTTGGGGGCAAAGTGCGGACCTGGCACATTGGCGCCAAGTTCACCATCAGCGCCAATCGCCGCGCCTCCCATCAGCGATGCAAGCGCCGCTCCGCCGAGCAGATGTTTGCCGCTAGCCAGGAATTGCCGGCGAGAGTTGAGTCGCTGAAGTTCTGATTGGATATTCACTGAATCGACCTTTCGACAATGGGCGTCGTGGCCCGATCTGTGTCGTTCTTTTTAGCGTTGAATCAGCTTAGCGTTGAATCTTATTCACCGAACGAGCAAGCTCGTTGGGGTCTCTCATCACGAAGCCATTGCCAAGGTCCAACTTCTTTGGCACTCGCAAACCAATGGCACACAAACACACGCTTTCTCTCTTCAAGCATGTCATTTTGCGTAATGCTCATTTATTGAGCGCCTCGTCGAGGTTCATAATTTGGTTACAGACCAGAGTCCAGGCGGCCAGTTCATCGACGACAAGGCTCGCATCAGCCTTTGAATCACCGACGCCGATCAGCAACTTGGCGTCGGCCTTGTGATCGACGTAATACGCCATCAAGTCTTTCTTGCTAGTCAGAATGATCTCGCGTTCTCGGTCAATTGGCGAGCGAGCGAGAACTCGACCGACAATAAAATCGACGATCTTCGTCTCTTCTTTGCCGCCGGCCTTCATCGCGTTTTCCGCCAGCCGCCGCGCCGCTTCGACGAACTGCGGATCGTTCAACGTCACGAGCGCCTGCAGCGGCGTGTTCGTTCGCTCGCGACGAACCGTGCAGACCTCGCGACTCGGAGCGTTAAACGCCTCAAGGCTCGGCGGCGGCGCCATTCGTTTCCAGAAATGGTAGAGCGTACGTCGATAGAGGTTTTCACCTTTGTCTTGGACATAGTTTCGAGTGTCTCCGCCGGGCAGTCCGACGATGTCCCAGATGCCTTCAGGTTGATACGGTTTGACGCCGGGCCCATACATTTTCGCCGAGAGGAGTTCGCTCGCAGCGAGCGCACAATCTCTCACCATTTCCGCGTCCATGCGAAAACGCGGGCCGCGTGAGAGAAAAACATTGTCGCGGTCTTTCTCCAACTTGAGAGGCGTTGCAGCAGCGGATTGCCGGTAGGTCGCGCTCATCAAGATCTGCTTGAAGAATCGCTTCACGTCCCAGCCCTCTTCGCGAAACTCGACCGCCAAGTAGTCAAGCAACCCTGGGTGACTCGGCGGCGCGCCCATCACGCCGAAGTTCTCTGTGGTGCTGACAATGCCCTGGCCAAAGACCTGCTGCCAAAATCGATTGACCGTCACACGCACCGTCAGTGGATTCGATTCGTCCACGATCCACTTGGCCAAACCAAGCCGATTGGCCGGGGCGCCTCTGGGCATCGCGTGGAGCGCAGTCGGAGTTGCCGCCGAGACTTTCTCACCCGGCTTGTCGTATTGACCTCGCATCAAGATGAATGCCACTGGCATGCTGTTGGGTTTTTCAACTTGGATGTGGGTAACAGGACTTCGATCCCTAATCGCTTTCTGTTCCGCTTCCAAGTTGGCGAGTGTCGTCGAGAGACTTTGATATTGCGAATCGCGCGTTGCAAGAAAATGTTCGTATAGCGACGCTTTTTGTTTCGGCGTGCGTTTGTCAGCCGCGGTCGCCAACCCCGCTCGAAGCAGACCGATGTCGGCAATCGACTTAACTTCTGCGGGAGCGAGCAAGCGCTCGTAGATTCGCACATCCTGAACGCTGCCGCCCTCAAAGACAGCTCCATCGCTCCGCTGTCCGATACGAAGAGGCGTCTTAGCTCGAATCGACGCGTCGGCTTTTAACGAGTTCCGCTCGACGTTGAGCTTCTCTTCTTTGCCGTTGATGAAGATCTTAACTCCGGCGGGTTTTCCCGAGCCGTCGTACGTCGCAAACACGTGCTGCCATTTGCCGGGAGTGACCGCGTTGCCTCGTGTCGCAACCTTCAGTCCGTTGTCGGGCCAATCGCCAATGATGTGGACGGCAAAGCCGCCATTGTTCTGCCACAGGTCCCAGCCTCGATGACGGTTCTTTTCGTTCATGCGAGCGATAATGCCGCCCATCATGTCCTTGCCAATACACTGCACCCAGGCGCCGTAGCTGAACTTTTGATCTTTAGAAAAGTCGCCTAAGTCGCCGAGGTCGAAAGTGGCGCCGGTTTTGAGAACCGCCGCCGGGCCAAGCTTGCCGCCCGCGTCCCATTTCACATCACTTCTCGTCGCGAAATGGTCTTGCGTGTCGATCAAACTGGCAACCTCGTTTCCATCACCTTCGTTGAGCGCAATATGAACGACGAGTCCGTCGGTTGGCAGATCCTCGTCAAGCGATTCGGAGGTCGCCGGCGCCAACCACTTCTGGTATTCGCCGCGTGCGTTCTTCTTGCGCTGGTCTCGCAACGACTTGGCTTTCACAATCTCATTGGGAAGCGCCGTCCATCGAGGCTTGTCCGCCATCGACGGCACCATTCGAACGGGACCTCGACCATCCTTGACGTTTCCGTCTTTCGCCAATTGCGTAGTATTGGCAAAGTACGCCGCGAGCGAGTAATAATCCTTCATGGTAAAGGGATCAAACTTGTGATCGTGGCACTGGCCGCAGTTGGTTGTCAGGCCGAGATAAACCCAACCCAACGTTTGCACTCGATCGGCGGCGTAGTTGGCGAGATTCTCCGCGTCGATCGTGCCTCCCTCGTTTGTCGTGATGTTACACCGTTGAAATCCGGTCGCGATCAGCTGATCGACGGTCGGATTCGGCAACAAGTCGCCCGCAATTTGCTCGACAGTAAATCGATCGAATGGCTGGTTGGCGTTGAAAGAGCGAATCAGCCAGTCGCGATAGGGCCACATCTCGCGATAGTTGTCGAAATGCAAACCGTGCGTATCGCCGTACCTTGCCGCGTCGAGCCAATAGCGCGCGCGATGCTCGCCCCAGGCCGTTGATTTCATCAGTCGGTCAATCAAGTCGGAGAGCGCCGCATCGCCTCGATTCTTGTAAGCGGAGGCGAACGTTGCGGCATCTTCAGGCGTTGGCGGTAGCCCGGTGATGTCCAAGTGCAATCGTCGGCAGAGCGTAACCGCGTCCGCTTCGACTGCGGGCGACAACCCGAGGCTTTCGAGTCTGGCGAGCACGAAGTAGTCTATCGGGTTTTTCGGCCACGTTTTTTGTTTTACGGTGGGGAGTTTCGGTTTCTGCGGAACGAGGAACGACCAGTTCCGTTGATATTCCGCCCCCTCGGCAACCCAACGCTTGAGCATCTCTTTCTGGCTCGCCGTCAGCGTCTTCTTTGTCTCGAGCGGCGGCATGACCAGTTCGTCATCATCCGAGAAAATTCTCGCAACCAATTCGCTCTCCGCTGGTTGGCCAGCCGTAATCGCGCCCATGTCAATCGCCGAGTCGCGCTGGTCAAGTCGCAAGTCCGCTTTCCGCGAAGCGCTATCCGGTCCGTGGCAAGCGAAACATTGATTCGCCAGAATCGGCCGGATATCCCGATTGAAACTCAACGGCTCGTCCGCGCGGCTGGTAATAGTTGAAATGCAAGTCGCAAGCATCGCGGCAAGACAAATCAGGGACGGTGTGCGGAGCATTGCCTTTTTCCTCGGGCGGAAGTCGGTCATTCAGAATTCAATCAATCAGGGGCAACTGATTGCGAGCGTCTTAGGTGGGAGTGGATCAAGTCCACTGGGCCGTAGGTGGGAGCCACTATTATGCGCGGAGGTCAACAGGGCGTCTATAAAGCGAGCTGGTAATGGGATGTCGTTGGTCTTGCCATGCGTCGAGCCAGCTACAAAAAACACAAAAAGACGCAAGAACAAAGTCCGTTGTTTTCCAGCTCATCGTTTTACCCGCCGCCTCAGGCAAGGATGCGAAACGACTTTGCCACTATTCCAGGACAAGACGTTCATAAAAGCTGGAATCCCCAGCCACGAATTTTTGAGTCGACAACAAAGATAGCGGGATCGTTTAACCCGCCGCCGCAGGCAAGGAACGGCCACACACCCCTATTCCGAGATAACTTACCCGGTATCACTACGTCCTATCCTCGGTCTTCGGGATTGTTAACGAGACGAGAAGCCCGGACAATATGGCTACGTCGACAGCCTCATACACAACCTCAACGCGCAAAGCAGACGGCGTCGAGCTGCGAGATATAGGTAAGGAACGGGATCGATGAGTGGAATCGTTGGGCATGTGATGTACGCCGTGCTGGCTGAGAAGGCGGCCAAGCAACGCAAGTTGCCGATCGCTCCAGTCATTCGGCGGCACTATGCGAGCTACCTCTGCGCGGCCTATTTGGGTTGCGATGTGCAGACCATGCCGGAAGCGATCTGCATCGATACGGGCAAGGAAGTTGGCTACGGCACGGCACCGCTTGAGAAGAGTCCGCTCACTGGTGGCAAGATGAAACCTTGGTCGCTGAAGTTTGGCGACTCACAGTTTCGGCCTCGCGAAATTCACACCATGTTTTACGGTCGTGCTCATTTGGTCTTCGGTTGGTCCAAGTCGCAGCGGGAGCACACCGTTCCGTGGGATCACCTGGCCGATTACATCGCCAACGTGGTGGAAGACGCCGTGGCGTTCTTCGGGCCGGGCGAGAGGCAATTGGCCTACCTGTTTGGTTGGGCCGCCCACATTGTCGGCGACAGCTTAATAAAATCGATTCACGATGGAGTCGACCTCTTTCTGCTCGACGGAAAATACACTCCGCGCAATCGGCCCATCCAGGATTTGGTTACCGTGCACGAAATCGGCCGCAAAGAGCTGCGGCTCAACTGGCCGGATCTGCTGAGTGACCTTGTCGATACACCGGTCGAGCCGGTCCAATTTCACTACATGCGAGTCGCCGCGCGTCGCGGTCGATTGGCGAAGGACTTTCCAAACGCCTGGACCCCGGAAGCTCAGCCGCTGCTCGCAAAAGTGCTGGCCGAAAACCGACGTTACCAAAAGATCCGCAATCCGCGTTTGCTAAAACAATACGCACTGAAGAAGACGCGAAGCGGATGGACCTGCGACAATGAACTGAGTCGTCGAACAGGCGGTCTGACGTATCAAGAGATGGTCGCCATGGCCGACAACGTTGGGTTCCGCCACGCCCTGTGGCAAATGGGAGAGGCGATCGCGAATGTGTTCGAACGGGTTGTTGAACGTCAGCCGCTGCTGCAGGAGCTGCCGATCGACGATGAACCGTCGTGGTCTCAAATAACGAAGCGATGGAAGAAGGAAGCGTAGCAAGATGATGCAACACGAAACTCGAGTCGCCAATCGTTTCAGCACTTTTGGACTGATTGCTGCGATTACCGCATACTGCCTCATGCTCGCATCGGGAGTTGCTTCCGCCGCCGATTGGCCTACGTACCGCGGCGATCAGTCGCGTTCCGGCTATACATCGGAAGATTTTCCCAACCAGTTGCAACTGCGCTGGACGTTTCGCTCGACTCAACCGCCTAGCCCCGCGTGGCCGAGGTCGCAGCGAATGCATTACGACTCGGTCTACGAACCAATCGTGATTGGCGATTTGGTTGTGTTTGCAAGTTCGTCCGAAGACAAAGTCGTCGCGATCGATTCGCAATCCGGCGTTGTTCGTTGGGAGTTTTTTTGCGGCGGACCGATTCGCTTCGCTCCCGTCGGATGGCGTGATCGCGTGTTCGTTGCGAGCGATGACGGCTGGCTCTACGCGATCGAATTGAATGGCGGGCGTGTGATTTGGAAACACCGCGGCGGGCCCGATGACCGAACCGTTTTGGGCAATGAGCGAGTGATTTCGCATTGGCCTGCGCGTGGCGGCCCCGTAGTCGTCGATGACACCGTCTACTTCGCGGCTGGTATCTGGCCCAGCGATGGCGTCTACCTTCACGCTCTCGATGCGGAGTCAGGCGACCGCAAATGGACGAACGACCGCACTGGCGGACTCGAGATGGATCAGCCCCACGGCGGTGCCCGAGCCAAGAGCGGCGTCTCGGCTCAGGGATATTTGCTTGCCGATGAGAAACAGCTTTTCGTTCCGACGGGCCGAGCTGTACCGGCCGCATTCGATCGTAGCACCGGGAAATTGCAGTACTATCACTTGCAGAAAAACCAACAACGCGGCGGCTCGTGGGCCATGCTCACCGACCGCTATCTGCTCAATTCGGGATGCCTGTTCGACCGCCAATCCGGCGACCTCATCTCGCAAGTTGGCATCGGACTCGCCGTCGCGACGCCCAACGGAATCGTGCGTGCGGAAGGCTCATCGTTGTCGGAGTACCGCTGGAAAACGATCAAGCGGGCCGATCGCAAAGGCAAGCTTGTCGAGACACGCGCGCTCGAGAAAACAAGGCTTATCGACTGCGAACATGATGTGTTGAACTTCATCGTTACCGGCAGCGACGCGGTCTGCGGCGAGAATGGTCGAGTTTGCGCGATTGACTACTCGAGGCAGCGCAATACCTGGTGGTCCCACAATGTCGAGGGCCGCGCGCTTGGCTTGGCGTATGCAAACGGAAAACTGATCGTCAGCACGGACCTAGGCATTGTCTATTGTTTCGATGGCGAACCGAACCAGCTCGGGGTAGCTCGGCAACCGACGAAAGAAGAACGCCAAACCGATGTCGCAGCAAACGCCGACTACGCTCAAGCGGCGGCCAAGATTATCGCCAAGTCGGGCATTACCGATGGCTTCTGCGTCGACCTCGACTGCGGCGACGGACAACTAGCGATCGCGCTGGCGAAGCAGAGCAACCTTCACATCTGTGCGGTACAGAAGAACGCCGACGCGGTCGCAAGAATTCGCCGAACCGCTTCCGAGGCGGGCTTGTACGGATCGCGAATTACCGTCGTGCTGGCGGACCCCAGCAAGTCAAACTTGCCCAAGCAGTTCGCCAATCTCGTCGTCTCATCGCAATCGCTGAGTCAGCAAATCGAGCCGGCAGTGGAACGCGAGGCTGAGCGACTTCAACGCCCCTACGGCGGCGTCATTTGCATGGGGCGAACAGATAACCTGACGGCAAGCGTCCGCGGCGCGTTGGCCGGCGCCGGCAGTTGGACTCATCAAAACGCAAACCCGGCAAACACAATCTGCTCAATGGATCGACTCGTCAAAGGCCCGCTCGAGATGAGTTGGTTTCGAGATGTCGATTTTGAATTGCCTAATCGACACGGACAGGGCCCGGCGCCGCTATTCAATCAAGGCGTAATGATCGTCGGCGGACTCGACGGCCTCTGCGCACTCGACGCATACAACGGCAGGACGATGTGGACGTTTCGACTGGACGCAAACTTGCGCGATTACGATGGCATTCATCACGATGTCGGCGTTGGCGAAACGGGAAGCAACTTTTGCGTCGGAGCCGACAGCGTCTACATCAAGGCCGCCGACAAGTGCTTCCGTATCGACCTCCAAGCCGGAAAACAACTGGCTGCTTTCGAATTGCCGCCAGCAAGCGGCGACGCGAAGCGAGCCTGGGGTTACATCGCAGTCAGCGACGGCACGCTTTTCGGCAGCGTGGCCAACGTCGAACATACCGTCAGCCCGCGTTACAAGCTCAGCAAGTTGTACACAGAATCAAAATCGCTTTTTGCCATCGACGTCAAAAGCGGGAAACAGAAGTGGCACTACCAACCACAACACTCGATTCGGAACAATGCAATCGCGATTGCGGCGGGAGCCGTCTACTTGGTCGATCGCCCTTTGATCATGGCCGATCGCATTACGAACCCGCGTCGGAACGGACGGCATCGCCCGTTGCTCAAAGCCGAGGAGCAACCGGCTGGCTACCTGATTTCTTTGGACGCCGCGACGGGCAAAGAACGCTGGCGTCAAGGCGACGACATTTTCGGCACTCAGCTCGCCGTCAGTGAAGAACACGGCGTGGTACTGATGAATTACCAGGCGGTGAGGCACGGGTTCTTCAAGCTCCCGTCCGAAATAGGCGGGCGCATCGCCGCGATCGATTCATCCAGTGGCAAACGGATTTGGAATGCGAAAGCCGATTACAAGACTCGGCCGCTGATCAAGGACGACATTGTCTATGCACAAGGCGGTGCCTGGAAACTGAAGAGCGGCGAACCTCAGCCATTCGAGCTTGAGCGATCGTACGGCTGCGGGCAGATTTCTGCGGGCGCCAACATGATGCTCTTCCGCAGCGGAACGCTTGGATACCTCGATATGTCGCGTTCCGCCGGCACAGAGAACTACGGCGGCATTCGCACTAGCTGTTGGATCAACGCAATCCCGGCAGGCGGACTCGTGCTCGTACCTGACGGTTCGACTAAGTGCCGCTGCAGCTATCAAATGCAAGCCTGGTTCGCGCTGCGCGAGCGAGAATGAAAACGCGACATCGACGTCCAATTTAGTATGCCAGTGGAGAATGCCAGAATGCGCGACCAACAACCGACTGTTCAGATCAATCGACGAGCCTACCTCAAGGGCGGCGCTCTGTTGCTGGCGACTTCCACACTCGACACGTCGAAGGCATTTGCCGATGACATCAAGACGCTCAACGTCGGCCTCGTCACCGACCTGCACTATGCCGACAAGCCCGCCGCCGGCTCGCGTCACTATCGCGAGTCGCCTCAAAAACTGGCGGAAGCTGCTGAGCAATTCGGGCGAGACAAACTGTCGATGCTCGTCGAGCTGGGCGATTTTGTCGACGCTGCTGATTCCGTCGCAAAAGAATTGGGCTACCTGAAACGCATCAATCGCGACTTCTCCGCTATCTGCAAAGATCGGCACTACGTGCTGGGCAACCACTGCGTGCACACGTTGCGAAAGGAAGAGTTTCTCGAGACGGTCGAGAAGAAGAAGTCCTACTATTCGTTCGACAAAGGCGACTACCACTTTATCGTTCTCGACTCATGCTTCCGCAGCGATGGCGAGCCGTACGGGCGAAAGAACTTTGCTTGGACCGACCCCAATGTTCCCGCGGCCGAGTTCGACTGGCTGAAGTCCGATCTGAAAGCGACCTCCAAGAAGACGATTGTGTTTGCCCACCAGCGTCTCGATGTCAGCAATCACTACGGAGTCAAGAACGCGGCGGCCGTCCGCAAGCTGTTCGAAGAGTCAGGCAACGTACTTGCCGTCTTCCAAGGCCACAGCCACAAGAACGACGTGAAGGACATTGAAGGGATTCACTACTGCACGCTGGTCGCCATGGTCGAAGGCTCCGGTGCCGCCAGCAGCGGCTACTCAGTGATGAAGCTCGGCGCAAATGGATCGATCAAAATCTCTGGCTTCCGCAAGCAGTCCGGCTACGACTGGAAGTAGCAGAATTGGGTGTCACTGGCATTCAACAACCGGTGACAGGGGCCTCCAGCCTTTCAGCCGCAGCGGAAATCCGGTTTGGCTGACCGGTACGGACTTTGATCTATTGCAGCTTTGACGCTTCGGCACTGGCGAGGTAAGTGCAAAGTGGGCAGTGCAAAGTGAAAAATAATAAGAGGATTTGACTTCCGCCCCCAGACCCCAACGAGCTTGCTCGTTCGGTAAAGCCCGTTGGGCTCGATCGGATTGTCGGTCGGAGCTCATTTCGCGAACCTGACGAGCTCTCGATTCTCCTATACGATAGATGAGGCAAGCGGAAATCGCTGGTAGGACAATCCGACGGGGCGAGCACAATGGGCTACCGCGACTTTCTCTCCGATCTGTTTGCCGAGGGTCGAACGGCGGTTTCGGCGGAGCCGATTGGGGATGAGGAGGTTCGCGAGGGCGAAGCGGTGCTCGCTGACTATGAGCGAATTCATCGGTTGACTCTCCCCGGCTCGGCGCCAGAATTCAATTTGGCCGCTGCGAGCTGGGCGGGCGCGAGGTTCTACTCCGCGTGCCAGTGCGCCGTCTATCGAGACATTGCTGAAGAGGCGATGCAGGCGCGGTTGGGCGGCGACTATGAACAGCCGATCACGGCGAGCGTCCATTATTCAGTCGATCTCACGTTTCGCTACCTGCCCGACATTGCCAAGTTCGCGGAGTCGACGGCGGAAAACGACCCGCTGCTCGATCACATGAAGCGATGGGCTTGCATGTGGCCGTTGTCGTCGGTCGGCATGCCGGACGTCGACACGGTCCACGCGACAGAACTGCTCGAAGACGACAGCCTCATCCGGCTCTACGCGGATCGGATCATCGCCAAGTCCGACAAGTCGAGGCTAAACGACGACCGTGTGAAACGGCAGGTCCGGCACGCCATCGGGCTCTTTCCCGAGCTTGCCCAAAAAATGCACGATGAAATCCTGAAACAAGAGACGGCGCCTAGCGGCGAATGAACAGAACATGAATGAAACACCAGACAGTGCTAACGCGGGCCATGCTGGCCACACGGACGGTGAAGAGCGTCTCCGAATCGGCGCTCGAATTACCGAACGCGTGCTTGTCCCGATGAAGGCGTCTTTCGTCGGCAAGGATGAGATTATCGACCTGCTGGGAATCAGTCTGGTCGCTCGCGAGAACCTGTTCATCCTGGGACCGCCCGGCACGGCGAAGAGCGCGCTTGTGCAGGAACTCTCACGGCGTATTGAAGGCCGCGTGTTCGACTACCTGCTAACTCGATTCACCGAACCGAACGAAATCTTCGGCCCCTTCGATATCCGCAGACTTCGTGAAGGCGAATTGGTGACGAACACGGAAGGGATGTTGCCTGAAGCGTCGTTCGTTTTCTTGGACGAGTTGCTCAACGCGAATAGCGCGATTCTAAATAGCCTGCTGCTCGTCCTAAATGAACGCATTTTTCGTCGAGGCCGAGAGACGCGAAGCCTTCCAACTCTGATGGTGGTCGGCGCCAGCAACCGGCTTCCAGAGGATGACGCGCTCGGCGCCCTGTTCGACCGCTTCCTGCTGCGAGTTTGCTGTAACAACGTTGAGCCTGACGAACTGTCCAACGTCTTGGTTGCCGGTTGGAAACTTGACGGTGCGAGCAACGAGAACCCGACGACGATTTCCGCCGACGAAGTGCGAGAACTTCAGAGCCTTCTGTGGACCGTCGATTTTTCGAAAGTGCGCGCCGACTACGTCGAATTAGTCAAGCGTCTCCGGCGGGCGGGAATCATGTTTTCCGATCGCCGGGCGGTCAGGCTTCAGAGAATGCTTGCCGCCAGCGCACTGCTCTGCGGGCGGCTCGTGGTCAACAAGACCGATATGTGGGTGTTGCGATACATCTGGGACACCGAGGAGCAGCAAGACGTCTTAGTTTCGATCGTTGGCGAGGTGCTCGAGAGCGCCGACGATGAAGAGAAAGCCGTCGGCCATCCGCGTTCCAGACAAGATGACGCACCGGATCCGGAACAACTCGCGCGCGACCTCGAACAGATCTGCGAGAAGATTGACGCCCAGCCGACTCCAGACGAACAGGCCTGCCTGCTCGACCAACTCGGCGTCCTCGCCTCGCGTTGCCAATGGGTCAAAGATCAGCAACAACGCGAGTTCTTGGAAGCCAAAGTCAACGGGCTCTTAGCCTCGCAAGGAGGCGGCGATTGAATTTTCAACGAGCTCTTTCCATGCGGCTCTCCGACGCAGCGACGCTAGGCCGACTGCGTCAATGCGCCGGCGTCGATGCCGGCGAGCGTGAGGACCAGGTGTGGCTGCGGATAACCGATGCGTCGGAAGAACTGGAAGCGGACTTACGAACGTTGCCGGGGACGCGTTTCGACGTTCTGCCGGATGGTCAATTAGTCCCCCACGGCAACCTGACGCCGCAGGGCTACCTCCCCGAGCTCCACTGGTCCGACCTGCGGTCGTGGATCCAAATCGACGTTTCGGCTCCAACGCTTAGCGGAGTTTCGCCCGGACCGACAACGTTGCAAGTCGTTCGAGGCGGATGCGCCGGTGAAGCCAACGTCTTGCTGACCTCCATGGAAACTTGGCGAGACTACGCGCTGCATGCCGCCCAAGTGCGCCTCGATGCGCTCACCTTCGCCACAAGCGATGACGGTCAAGTCGTGGTCCGAGGAACGCCGTGTCCGCCGATCGCCGGCGTGCGTTACGTTGAGCGAGAGGGTATTGCCGTCGCCGCCGGTTGGACGCACCGACCGCAAATCGACAGCGAGGTAATGGCCCACGGCTTGGGACTTGAGGCCGGCGATATAGCGATGTTTCACGCGGACAACAGTTGGGACTTGATTCGCGACGGTGAGTTAGTGCGAGCGTCTCGAACCGCGGTGCGAGCTTCGACCGAAGCTCAAGGGGGCGGCGATGAACGAACTTGAAACAGCTCGAGAGTACTTGGTCGCGCCACGCGACGCTTTTTGGGAGTGGCAAGACGAAGCGGGTGAAGTTGCCACTTGGATCAACGGACAGACCATCGTGTTCCGCGCCGAGCTCGCGTTGGTCTTGGAACACTTGGCGCCCAACGGCCTGCCGCCTCTGGCACCATTGTTGTTATTGCTCGCAGCGGCTCGCGACAACTGGGGAGAAGACGGACAAGAGCGAGGAATGCTCGAGAGCGTGTTGCATCGAACGGGCCTGCCGAAGAAACAGGTTGATGTCGAGACGTTTCGCGACGTCCTCCATGGCCTGCATGATGTGAGTCGGCTCGAAGTCGACGTTCGCGCGACAACCATGGCCAAAGCCGTCTTGGCCGAGGTGGTGTTTGAAGGCCTGGGCGAGATCGCTTCTCCGGAAGACGCCGACTCCATCGTCGGCCAGATGCAGCACGGAATGGGCGAGGTGCTCGATGTTCCGCACGACGCCTTGCGGCGATACGAGACGTCCGCGCTCATGCACGATCTCCGTTGCCTGCGTATCGGCCTCAGGCGAGTTGATACCAAATCGCTGCGCCTGCGGCGAGACACCGGTCTAGATCAAACACCGCTTACAGCTGATCTCGACGTCCCGCCGGCAACTCGAGTTCGCAATTTGCTGAGCAATTTGGTGAACGACGACGAGCTGTCGGGCCTCGCGCGGTTGACGCTCGACTTGATGGCGGCAGTTACGTTGCCTCGAGCCATTGCGGATCAAGATGAGTTGCAGGTGGGCGGCGTTTCCGACATCGCGAATCGCGGTCCGCTCGATCGCTTGCTGCTCAGTGAGTTAGCGCACGACAACTTGACACTCGCCGTGCGAGTCGCGGTCAACGAAGCAATGTACCTTCGCCGAGAATCGCCGCCGCGCACGCCCCCGCAACAGCGAGCTCTCTTGCTCGAAAACGGTATTCGTTCATGGGGCGTCCCTCGGTTCTTTGCGACAGCGGTCGCCTTGGCGATGACGTGCACTTCCGAGTCGAATACGGAGGTCGTTGTTTTTCGAGCCAAGCGCGACCGTGTTGTACGTGTCGACTTGACGACTCGCGAGGGGCTGGTCGCCCACTTGGCGGCCTTGGAAACCGACCTGCATGCTGGTCGAGCGTTGCAGGCATTTGCGGACGCGATGTCCGAGTTCGACAATCTCGCCGAACCGGTGCTCGTAACGACGGTTGACGGACTTGCGGACAAGGCGTTTCAAAGGATCTTGGGCGAGCAAGACGTGTTGCCGATGCACATCGCAACGGTCAGCCGCGATGGCGACTTTCAGTTACTCGAGCAAACTGGGCGCGGCAAGAAAGTGTTGCGTAGCGCGACACTCGATGTCGACGACTTGCGCACGAAAAAGAGCCAAAGTCCGGCGCTGATCAACCGCGACTACGCCGACAAGTTGCCGGCGATTTTCCGCGCGGAACGCTTCCCGCTGTTGCTCAGCCACAACGTCGATCCCCATCGAACTTGGCGCGTCGACCCATTTGGCGTGTTGTCGATCACGAACGACCGACGGCTGATGTTTTGGACGCGGCGCGGCGTCGGCGGCATGCAGATCAGCGACGAGTTGCCGAAGGGCAATCTCCTTTGGCACTCGCACGTGTCGCCCGACGGTAGAACTCTTGCCGTCATCGGCAACCGACAATCGGGCGAGCGGTATCTTTTGGAGGTGGACGCTGACGCCGCCACGTGCACCATCAACAAGTTGGACTTGGGTGATCGGCAAGTGCAGTGCTTTTGCGGACACAACGGAGCGATCTTCGCGGTCTCGAGGGAAACAATCAACACCCTCAATTCCGACGGGAGCTCGTTGCATGAACTCGCCCGGCCCAAGACGTTGACTTGGTTGCGGGATCGCTTCTTCTTCAATCACTTAGAGCAGGAATTTTACGCTCTTTCGTTTGGCGGTCGCACTGGACGGCTCGAGGCGATTCCGTTGGCTCGCGGACTTCGAGGCAAGGATCGGAACATGGTGACGTTTTTCGATCGCCTGGGAGTCGACGGTCCGACCGGACTGACGCAAGGCGGAAACCTCTACAACTCTGCGACGGGCAACTTGAGAATTCTGTCTTCGATTCGGCCCGGTGCAACTGTCGAGGCGATTGCGGCAGATGGAACCAAGTTGGTGCTCAGGCGCCCCGAAGAGAGGCTGGCGGGCGGAAGCCGACACGACGTTGTGGATGTCGAATTGCTCACATCGGCTGAACTTTATGGCGAACCGCGAGTACTAGCGGAGCCGTTCTACGACGTCGTGAGCCCGCGCAGCCATCGCAACCGGTTTCTCTACATCTATGCGGACCGCGACGGCTCGCTCCGACTAGTCTCGAGAAAGCACAAGCACCTAACAATTGACTACAACTCGCAGTATGACCTAATTAGGTTGATTGATGCCGAGGACGAGTTCGGGGCGCCGAAACAGATGTTTTCGCCTTCAGTTAACTCGTCCTTCTGGTACTCGCTCTCCGTTGCAACGTGGGAGGATGGCAGTCGAGCGTATCTCGATTCCCGAGGCCTGCTTCATCTTAAGAGCAGCGATCGCGATGTGCCGGAGACGACGATGGTTTTGAGCGACGGCAGACTGTCGGGTTGGTGTTCCGACGGTCGGTTTTGGGGATTGGAATACGCCATCGGCGAGCACCAGCCTTCTCGAAGCCGAGACATTTATGAATCGGCCATTCGCGCATTCGTCGAGCGACTGCCATGATCGAAACCCTCTTGCAGCTCCGATTTGCCTCGCAAATGTCGAGCGAGCCAGCCGCCTTTTATTTGGCCGGCAAGGAGGCCAGCGTATGGCTTGATGAGATTGCGAAATGGAATGCGCCGCATTCCTCGATTCGGTTGCTTCCGATCGCGAGTTCGGCCGCTGATCGCTCACCGCGCGGCGTGTTGATTTATGCCCTGCAGAATTCGGCAACGTCATGGGGCGCATCGAAAAGTTGCCTTACTTATCGTCGAATCGGAGAACGACTGTTTCTTCCGGCGGACGGCTGTATTGAGCCGAGCGTGTCGGACCAAGAGATCGACGCCCTGCTTGCCGCAGACTACACCTACGTTTGGCATCCGGTCGCGGGCTTGGTGGCGTTTGAAGCCAGCGACGTGTTGTCGGTTTCCGACTTGATTCGGTTCGAGGTGCCGCGGGCACGCGAGTGGAACTTGGCGCGGCCTGGCGTTGTCCTCGCGCAACAGTTGACCGCCCTGTTTGCCGCCGTTACGCCGACAGTCGACGACATCATGAACGAAGGGCAAGACGACATCGGGACAGATTCAAGCCCGCTTTCCGAGCTTCCGCCGAGCCCAGCCGAACCCGATGGCGGCATCTTGAATTCCGCAGCGCGCCAAGGCAAACGCATGTTGGCCAATATTTCTCAGTGGATAACTCGACAGGTTCCACACACCGGCAGCAGAGAGACTTGGGTCAATCGTCTTGAGGACTGGGCCGAGCGGCAACTGAATAGCTATGCCTCAGGACTCGACGCGGCGCGAAACAAGGAGATCGAGCGACTCATGCACATGCTTGAGAGCGATCCCGACCGCGGCCTGCGACATGCACTACCTCTCAGCGGAGACGCTCATAGGGGCAACGCGCCGCCGGGGGTTCGGCTGGGTGAACGAATTCCAGACTTTAGCCTAGGTCGGCTCGGTGGCGGAGGCGCAGCCGACCAATGGGAGCTCTCCTACGAGCATCATATGCGACTCACAGCGCGATACCGCGAGTTGGCCAACCGAGAGTTGCAGCTCGGGCGCCATCGTCGTGCCGCTTTTACTTTCGCGGAGTTGCTCGGCGACTTTTATGCTGCGGCTGGAGCGTTGACGCAAGGCCGGCACTGGCGCGAAGCCGCCGTGCTCTACCAAAAGCGATTGAGTCGTCCATTGGAATCGGCGCGGTGTCTCGAGCAAGGCGGGCTCTGGACCGAAGCCATCGAGCTTTATGAAGAACTCGGTGAGCACGAGAAAGCAGGTGACTTGCACGCGAAGCTCGAACAAGTTGAGTCGGCGAATGAGCAATATCGCTTGGCGATCGAAAAACAACTCAGAGCTGGCGACCATGTCGCAGCGGCAAAACTGCTCGAAGTCAAACTCGGTGAAATAGACAAAGCGATCGAGACCCTCGCTTCCGGCTGGCCCGATTCCGCTCAGTCGAGTCGTTGTCTTGACGAGTTGTTTGACCTGTTTGCTCGCACCGGCCGCCACGAAGCAACCCACCGTTGGATCGAGCGTTTTCGCGAGACTCCGCAACCGAACGAGCTCGCGCTAACCGAAATCTTGGCGGACACCGCCGCCGGGTACTCTGACGAGTCAGTCCAGTACGCCGCCGCCGACTGCACGCGCGTGATCGTCTCAAGGCAACTTGACGAGGGGTCGAGCCATAACAAAACGCGGCTGCTGGGCACCCTCGCTCGGCTCGAACCAAAAGACAGACTGTTGGGCCGCGATTGTCGCCGATTCCAATCGAAGAGTGCTGCGAAGACCGAGCCAGCGAAACGTCGAAATCGCGACCTCAATCGACCGAACCTCATTCACAGCGTTCGGTTTCCACACAAGGGAGTTATCTGGACGAATGCGATTGGCAGCGGCGAGGCGATCTACGCGGTGGGGCATTGCGATAATGATTACGTGTTGGCTCGCTGCAGTTGGACGAAGTTTGGCGGGACAGGAAGGATATGGAAGGCGAGTCCACGAATTCCCGTCACGTTGACGGCAAGTCCGCTGAACGACGACTTTGTCTTCGTCCATGTCTTTGGTCAAGAACATTTGACTGGCGAGATGTTCACTCCGTCGGACGTCTGCCGTACGCACACCCGATTTGGCGTCGTTCGCGACATGCCGCCATATGTCTATTGTGCGGTGCGAGCGGCGCATAGAATAACTTGGCTCTTGAACGCCAGTGATACTGGCTTGGTCTTGACCGCCGTCAACTCGGCTGGGGAATTAGTGACGACTCAGGCTGTCGACGTACCGGACGCGGAATTTGATGAAGATGATCTCATCGAAGGCCAGAAGATCTACGCTCACGGCGATCGAGTCTATTTGGCTTTTGGTGATTTGCTGCAGACCTACATGAGGGGTCGACCAGTCGAGACGACTGAATTCCCCTCGCCAATTCAATCCCTCACCGGTTCGGCGCCCAACACGCGAACTCGCATCGTGGCCACTTTCCAGCGCGGCGCAGCCATGTTTTTTGACGATGGCAACAACGACCAGATAACTCGCTTTGCCTCGGACATGGAAGACCCCGTCGCATGCGTCAACCGAGGCGGATTCCTGGTGATTGCCTGCAAAGGAGAGGCGCAGGTCTACAGCACATCAGAACGAACGATCAGATTGGTCGGCGAGTTTTCCATCGACCAAGTCAAACCCGTCGCCGTCATCCCTGGCATGACAGCAAGTCGATTCGGAATCGTCTACGAATCTGGCAAGGTCGACGTATTCGAACTTCCAAAGTGACTACCGCGCTTTGCGAATCCAGTTGCTGGCGATTTCGTGAAGGTCGGCCTCGGCATCGGCTGAATCGTCGAAGTATTGTTGCTCGAGTCGGCTGATCGACGCGACTAGCTCTTTCCGGTTCAGGTCGTTGAGTCCGTTGGTCGACTCGATGTCGCGAAGCAAACCGATGACCGTGAAGGGCGTGATCTGCTTGGGCAAGGCGTAACGATGGGAGGTTTGAACTTCCTCGCGCTTTGGCGAAAGAACAAAGGCGATCAGCAGGCCTAGTCCAAGCAAGCAGACGACTGAGCCGCCGATGATCCAACCCAAATAACTCTTCTCGCCGTACTTCTGTTCGAGCGAGACGGTCGCGGCGACCATGGACAAATCGGCGTCGTTGTATCGTTGGTAGATCGCCTCTTTGAGATCCAAGGTCGGTTCGGCGAACGTGAATTCGTCAGGCAGTTCATCGAGGCCCTCTGCGGCGTTCAACGTTACCATCCAGGTTCGCTCCGAGACAACTTGAGTCTCTTCGCTTTCGGGATCAAACCGGCTGACGGCGACACCTTGATCCTCCGTGGCCTTGATAGCAAAATCCTTCGGCTTGAAATCGAGAATCTCGTTGAGGCTTGGGATCAGCCCATGCCCGCTGGCTTTGATCTCGACAATCAGCTTGCCTTCGTCGGCTTGTCGTTCATCGAGCGTCTGGGTGATCGTCAGGTTGCTCAGCGGTCGTTTTTCGCCGCCGCTCGAAGTTGCGTCGAGCGGAACAATGGCCGATTCGATTGGCAGTACGGCGTATCCTGAGGTATCGAGGAAATCGAGGTCCAACTGCAGCGGCGGAATCTCATCGACCTCCGGACCGCGTGGCTTAAGCAGCAAGTAGGCGTACGAGGTCACTCGCCAACCGTACTTGTCAGTCGCCTTCGAGTTGACATCTTCGCTCTGGAACGTCACCGAAAGAATTTCGAATTGCTCCTTCAACGCTTGGCGCGCGGCCTCTTCGAACTTGTCGCGATAGTCCTCGGTCGGTCGACCGTAATTGTAGGAATAGGTTGTGCTGGTGTTCTGGTTCTGCAAGTAACGGCTGAAGCCGCCCGATTCGCGTTCGATCTCTCGAGTATGGCGAAGGTTGACGAAGACGCCAAAGGGCTGGTCATGTCCGACGACATCTGAACCGTCGATGACAGCTTCCAATTTGATTTCGTTGACCAGGTCCTTGTAGTAGTCGAATACCTTCCTGGCCTCTTTCGCCCGCTTGTGATCGCCAACGATATCGAAACCGCTGCGCAAGTATCGAAACTTGACGGCCGGCTTGGCGGCGCTCATTCGGGTGAACAGCGTGTTGGCGAACATCGACATGTGCCGTTCGGCTGCTTTCTCATCGTCGAGGCTCAAGATGGCTTCACGGATCTTTTCGGGCTGGCGCAAGTCGGCCGAAGTCTCTTCGGTGACATGATTCAAGTCGCTGGCGCCGAGGCTCGCATAGAACCAAATCTCGAACGGCTTGGTCGATTCATCCGACTCCTCCATCTCGCCGCTGGCAATCTGCTTCGAGTAGAGATCGGCGGCGTGCTCGAAAGCCGCAAACGCCTTGCCTCGCCGGTCGCTAAACTTGTTGTCGGCCGACAGCTCTTTGCGATAGTTGTTCTCGTCATGCATGAGCGCCGCTTTGGCCAAATGAAGCGCCCAATCTTCCGGATAATTCTCCAGGCCGCCGTCGATCACAGTGCGAGCGACTTCGTAACCGCGGAGAACCTCTGCCTCAATGTCCTTTTGTCGCCGCCGAGTTTTGTTGTCCTTCTGGACCGCGGGTTGGCGCCAAACTCCAATCAAGTTGGCTCGCATCTGTTGAGCCATTTCGGCGAGTGTTTCGGGATCGAGTTCGCCGAGCGAGCCAAAAACGCGTTCGATGGATTCGATCTGATAGACTTCGGCTTGGCTGTGGCAACGAGTAAACGCGCGAGCCAATAGCTCTTCGTTCAATTCCTCCAACGGCAGTTTTCGTAACCGCGCGACCAACTTGGCGAGGTCGTCCAAGTTGCGTTGCTGTTTCGAGCGAGTTAGCGGAATGGCCTCTTTTCGACGCTCGAACCCATACATGAACATGTAGGAGCCCGTGCGGTTGCGAGACGAGTTCGGATCGTGATTCTTCGTCCAAACTCGAAGAAACTCATCGACCAACTCATTGGCGAGGTCGGGGTGGTTTTTCGCCAAGTCCTCGATGTGAGGAAACGCGCTTTCGTCTTCTGACACCTTCAAGTACAACTTGGCGAAACTCATTGCGAACTTGGGCTTCATGTCGTCGGTTATTTTCGCCAGCCAAAGGTCGCTTGGCTTGATGTCGAGCAACTCGCCCGTGGCGATCGCCGAAATTCGACTTGAAGGCGACCGCGACACCATTCTTGAACCGTAGAAGAAGTTGCCGAACTGGTCTCGTTGCAGTTGAGGCCCCATGCTCGTTGACGTGTCATACGTGTAGGAGACGTCGGCTTCGCGAAGCCAGTTGCCGGCCAGCAACGTGAGCGACTCACGCCACTCTTCGGCCTGCTCCGGCGCCGCCTTCAACAACGCCTCGACGGCCGTCGTCTGCAGCTGAAGACCCTTGAGCCGAAACGCGGAATCGGTGGCTCGAGTGGTAAGCGCTTTGGCCGCAGTCCCACCGATCGAGGCAATGATTTCCATTCCTCGTCGCGGACGGTTCGTGAAACTCTCTGCAAGCCACGCTTCGCCTAGCTCTTTGCGAATCTTCGGCGCCAGTTCGACCGCGCGGCGCAAAGCTTGCTCTTTGTCGTCCTTCTCGATTTCCGTCGATCCCAATACAACTTGAGTCACCTCCCAAGCCTGCTCGAGCAACTCGCGTTTCTCTTCCTTGGCGTGCAGTGCGAGAAGGTGCCTGGTCAGCAGATTGAGAGCCTCAAAGTCCTTGCTGTCTTTGACGTCGTCGAGCGTCGGCAGAAAGTCACCCGCTTCGATCGAGTTGCCGGCGGCGAACAGCAACTTGGCAATTTGATTCTTGTCGAGCAGCCGTTCATCTTCCGGCATCTTCGCCATTGCCGACAATCGAACGACGAGCTGATCGATAACATGCCCTTGCTCATACGCCAGACGGAGGCAACCGCCAAGTATCGTCAGGTGGGAGTCCTCGAGATCGACCGGTGCGATCTTGGCCAGAGCAAAGACATCGTCGAATGAAACGACGTTCTTTTCCGGCATCTGAGTTCGACTTGACGTCGTCCGAGTGATGCCGTTGACGGTAGTCGTTCGAGGCGCGTTGGGAGTCAGACGAATCTGGCTGAGCAGTCGAGCATAAAGCTGCTTCCCCGCTTCCTCATCGAGGTCGCCGATAAACTTGCCGACCCGTTCCCAACGCCCGAGCGTCACGTTGCGCTTGAGTAGTCTTAAGTCCTCATCAAACTTCTTCATCGTCTCAGCGACAATCACCACAGAAGTCTCGGGCGCGACGACCGGCTTGGGCGGCGCAGCGGCCTTCTTCGCGTCTGCTTTCTTCGCGTCGCCCTTCTTCGCGTCGTCCTTCTTCGCATCGTCCTTCTTCGCGTCGTCCTTTTTGGTG
>CAZMNY010000007.1:0-48903 GCA_964567745.1 uncultured Pirellulaceae bacterium
TACATCGCGATCGCAAGAATGCTCATCAACTGGTATTAAGGGACAGAGCCTAGGCCAGTCTAGCTATAGCTAGGTTGTTTCGCCCTTTCAGGGCTTCGGCTATGGCGACAACCAAAACCCAGGCGGCGCTTGCGGTTTCGCCTCAAGACTTCCCCTGGGCTGGTATGTTGCGCCCCTTCGGGACAACACGCCGTCAAGACTCACGAGCCGAAAGCGCCGGCATTGAACGCTGGATGATCTTCCAGGCGCGTGACTGGGGCTTCCAGCCGCAGTGGCCGTGCGGCAAAATGGCGTGCTAGCGCCAAGTCACATTCGTTTGGCGCACCGGCTAGCGACGCGACAAGAGATGACCTTCTTCCGCGCCGTGTCTTCGATTTCGCACGAATCTCCCTGGAGTTTGCCATGCGCGTTGTCTCAACTAACGACAATCCTATCGCGATAGCCGCCGATGCATTGGTGCTAGCGAAGTTCTCCGATGTCGAATGGGACGACGATTCGCGCGCAATTGACCAGGCGGTCGGTGAAAGCTTGACTCGGCTTGTTGAGTATGAGCGGTTGAAGGGATCGGTTGGCGAGTTGACGACGCTCCCCGCGCCGACGGGCGTTCAGGCCAAACAGATTGTCGTCGCTGGATTGGGCGAACGAGCAAAGTGCGGGGCTACGGAAATTCGTCGAGCATTCGGAGCGGCGGCAAAGTCGATTGCCTCCAAGGCGTGTCCGCGAGTCGTCGTCGTCGCGCCATTGTTGGACAACGATCAATGCGAATCCGCGCTGGTGGCGATGCAAGTCGGTTGCGTCGGCCAAGACCTTCATCGCGCTGAGAAGCGTTTGAACGCGTTTGACGAAATCGCATGGCGCGGCGGCGATGACGCGGCTCTTTATCGCGCCGCCATCCTGGGTCAAGCCGTCAATTTGACGCGAGAGCTCGTCAACGAACCGGCGAACATCGTTTACCCGGCGTCGTTCGCAGATCGAGCGAATCAAGTCGCGACCGAATGCGGCATGGAGATCGAGATTTGGGATCAAGCCAAGTTGGAAGAGGAAAAATGCGGTTCGCTGCTCGCAGTTTCAAGAGGCTCGTCTCAACCACCGCGATTGGTCATTCTCCGCTGGAACGGAGGCGAGCCCGGTGACGCGCCGCTGGCGCTTGTCGGAAAAGGCGTCACGTTTGACTCCGGCGGCTTGTCACTCAAACCCAGCGAGGGCATGAAGACGATGAAATGCGATATGGCCGGTGCCGCGACGGTGCTCGGCGCCATGTCCGCGATATCGCGACTTAAATCGCCGACGAACGTGGTTGCCGTGATGGGGCTGGTCGAAAACATGGTGAGCGGCGATAGCTACAAACTGGGTGATGTGCTGACGGCTCGCAGCGGCAAGACGATTGAAGTGCTCAACACCGACGCCGAAGGGCGGCTCGTTCTGGCGGACGCCCTCAACGTCGTGCAGGACGACAAGCCGTCTCGAATCATCGACCTGGCGACGCTCACCGGCGCCTGTCTCGTCGCTCTGGGAACCGAGGTCGCGGGGCTGATGGCGAATGACGATGATTGGCGACAGGAAGTGCAGGACACAGCCGAGGCCTGTGGCGAAGCGGCTTGGCCTCTTCCCATGTTTGCGGCCTTTGGCGAACAGATTAAGAGCCAAGTCGCCGACATCAAGAACATCGGCGAGGGGCGTTGGGGCGGCTCGATCACGGCCGCGAAATTCCTCGAGGAATTCGTCGACGACGACATTCCCTGGACCCATATCGACATCGCCGGTCCCGCTTTCTTCGACTCCGCAAAGCCTTGGATTGATGCGGGTGGAGCCGGCTCATTCGTTCGAACGCTGGCCCGAATCGCCAAGGCCTAATCGACAGGGCCGCCGTCGCAGGGAACGCGATGCTTCTTTAGGCGATTGCGAGCTTGATCGGCCCAAGGGCTGTCGGCGGCCAACTCGATAAACGTTCGCCAATGGACCTCCGCTTCGTCCATTCGAAAAAGCTCGTCCAGTGTTTGAGCCAAATGATAATGGGCGTCGGGATAGTCGCCGTGGATCGTCAAGGCACCTTCGAAAGCGGCGGCGGCCAATTCGAATTGGCCCTGCTCCGCAAGTAAGCAGCCGAGATTGTGTCGAGCTTCAACGTACTGATCATCGATTTCGATGACGTTGTAATAGCGTTCGCGAGCACCGGCCGAATCGCCGAGTCGGTACAGCAGCTCAGCCAGCTGAAAGCACGTCGACGCCACCAGTCCTCCAGCCGCCAAAGCGGCTCGATAGGCGTCGACCGCGTCCTCCAATCGCCCTTCGTCTTCGCACAGCATCGCCAACTCGACCATCTCTTCAGGCGTCGCCAGCTCCTGCGTAGCTGCTTGGAATTCGCCGATCCGCAGACTTGGCGGCCCCGAATCCTCGTGGTCGTTCGTGCCTTCGAGCGCTTCAAAGTCGAATCGAAGCTGGCCACCCGGCTCGAGCAGCCCTTCGCCCTGCCGCAAAAGTAACTGTCGCCCTTCGATGATGACCGACAATTGCGCTAGCGGACGCTCGACGTTCGGCAGAAAGCGCGAAAGTCGAGCGAGCTTCTTTTCGATCGCGTTGGGTGAGGCACCCGCTGCGAGCAACTTAGCGAGGTTGCGAGCGGTGGAGACTTCCTGAAACTCGAAATAGGGCAGGCGGTGCACTTCCCGAGCTGGCACGATCAGACCACGTCGAGCCCAGCGACGGATGATGGGCAGCGGGACGCCAAGCAATTCGGCCAACATCGCCGGCGTGTAGAGTCGATCTTCGAGCGTCTCTTCGTCGATGAGACCCAAGCGATGCCAGAACTCGGTCTCCGAGATGATCTCAACTTGGCCGTCTCCAGCCAATTCCTGTAGACGTCGGTCCTGAGGAATTTCATCATCCGCGATCGGCAATTCATCCGCCCCGACCACGATCAGATTGAGCCTGTCATCCGCGAGATCGACAGTCTGCCCGCCATGCTCGCGGACAACTTGAACCGCCGAACGTTTTGGGACGGCGCCCAATTTTCCCAGGAAGGTGACGTACTTCGAGCCGAGAAGGTCCGCGTTGGACTCGTCGCCGGGAACGTCGGTGGTAGAGCTTGCCATCGTATCGAACTTTGTCGCCGCGACTCGATGCGCGTGCGAATCATACTGTGTCAACTTTTAGATCTCAAAATGGACCCGCGTCGAGACAATACACCTGCAAACAGGGCGGAGGCCATAGCGAGCGCGTGCTCGGATTCTCACAGTTGACAGAGCGTTTGGCAATCGGCGAACGACAAGATTTTGCCTGGCAGCCGAGTGATGCTATCGGCGAACGTCCCAAAGCTCACGCCACCCGCCAAGCTTGGCCATCGGCTTGCCATCGTCCGGCTTGCCATCGTCCGACTTGCCATCGTCCGACTTGCCATCGTCCGCCGCGTCAGCCTTTTTGGAGTCGCCGGCTTCGCTGTTTTCTTTGGCGTTTTCCGGCTTCTTCAACTCGAGCTGCTGACGTTCTTCATCGGAAATCGCCGGCTTCTTTTCTGCTGGCTCCATGGGAGTTTTTGCTCGCGTACCGCCGGTGATCGTTTCTTCCTTGACGATCTCAGCGCCTTTGATGTTGGCGGGATCTTCGTCTTCCACGATCACCGATTGGCCGGCAGGCTCTGCCGGATAGCGAACCGCTACGCGTCGCGGGACTCGGCGAACCACGGTATAGGGAACCAGCTTTCGCACGGTGACGGGATATCGTTCCGTGCGGACTTCATCGACCATTTTGCAGACGCGGACGTCGTATTCTTCGTCCTTTTCCTGGTAGACGTATTTGCGAGCGGTTACCGGAACCGTCCTCTCCATCACTTCTCGAGTCCACGTCTTCTCGCGGATCGGAATTCGATAAGTCACGCGCTTGATGATCGGCTTGCGAACCGTGACTGGAACATCGGTTTCACGGATCTCTTTTTCCCATTTGCGAACGGTGACCGGGACTTTGCGAGTCTCGGTGTACTCTTCCATCCGAGTTCTCGTGACAGGTCGCTCCGCAACAACCGTGCGTGGTTGAAGTTGGGTGACAGGAACCCGCACTCCGACCACGTTGGGCACGTATTGACGGCGCGTTTCGATCACGTTTGGAGAGACGCGGGGAACCCAGTTGAATCCGCTACGGTAATAAACAGTCTGGCCAGTGCGGCCATCGACTCCGTAGCCGGGACCCGTCCATCTCAGCCGATTCTGAACGCGGCCAGGATGGACGATTTGCTGATCCACGAAACCGCCACGGTCGACGTATTGAGTTTTGTAGCTGGTGACCGGAGTATTCTCGGTGTACTGATACGGCTGCATTACCGTTTCGGTGACCGGTCTCGCAACGCGATAATTCTCTTCGCGCTCCTCAACGTAGTCGACCGGTTTCCACACCGTGTGGCGTTCGGTTCGCGAGCTTGTCTCTTCGACCCATTGGGTCTTGTCGACGGTTCGCTCTTCGTATCGTGTCGACCATTTTGGCTTGAGCACCGTGTAACGCTCAACACGGTCATGCGTTTCGACAACCGGCTTGGCGACGCGGATGGTGCGAGTACGCGTCTCGGTGGACCATTCTGGGCGCTTCACCGTGTATTCGCGTTCACGATATTCCGTCTTGTACTCAACTCGATATCGCGTCACTTCTTCTTCGTCATACACCAAGCGGTAGACGATGCGATCCGTGCACGCGCACTGGGCATACAGCGAGGAGCAGAAAAAGGACGAGGTGCAGTAAACGAGGGCCACGGCAATGGCGGCAGAACTGCGAACGACGGTATTCATGCATCAATTCCTTATCACGGCTAATCGTGACGGGGATCCCATAAAGAATTCTGGCCCATCTCCCTAGCCAGCGCACCGAAAGCGATAGCGCAATGATCGCCTACATTGAGTTTGCCGGAGATTGTCGATTCTCGCAAACGTTAAATTGCTCGATCTCTTAGCTTTCGCGCAAAAAGCGTCGAGCAGACAACGGTTTACGACATCAAAAAATGATTAAAGAATTATGACGGATCAACCGACAGCGTTTTCTGTTCCGATTGCCGAAGGCCTAGTGCTGCGTTACGCCTTGGTTTTAGGGTGGCGCACCCGATTCGCCGTGGCGGGCGTTGACCAAACGAATTGTCGATCCCAATTCCAAGCTGTAACACAGCACTAGTGGCGAATCTCGCGTTGCATGTCTAACTTGCCCAGTCGCTACAACCGTTCAAATCCCTCTGTTTTGAACCTCGCGAGAACAACGATCTCGGAACGCGCTACATGCCTATGCGAGTCGCCAGCGTTTGCGGAGAAACCACTCGACGCTGAGCAGGCTGGCGAACATCAAGAACAAGAGCCAGGCGCTGATGGAGCCCGCGCCGAGTTGCCATTTCTTTTGAATAGCGATCTTCAGGTCGGGCGGATTGTCAATCATCTCTTGCAGAATTGACTCGCCCTGTTCGGCTGAGGCGATGCGGCCGCCAGCGTCTTGGGTGGCGGCGGCCAGTCTGGCAAGCTGATCCGGGTCGGCGGCTGGATTGCCGAGCTCGATGTCTCGCGACGTCAGCAGGAAGTCGGCCTGCGCTTCGCCGAGCTTCTGGCCGTTTTGAGACGCCGAATAGACGATCGAGCAGCGACCGGTGTAAGGGACGTTGTCCAAGCTGCCTCGCCACTTATCTCCGTCCTTAACCAACTCGATCGGCGTACGCTGACCTGCGGGACCGATCAGCCACGCGGTAGCTTCGGCGTCGGCGATGGCGTCGCCGCTTCCCGTCTTGGCGCCTGCCGTAAACACGACTCGCGATCCCGCGTCGAAGCGCCTCTGCGGAAGCCGAATCCAAACGTCACTCTTCTCCACCGCGTCACGGTGCGCGAGCCACAGTACGGCTTGCCGCCAAAACCGCTTGTGCTCTCCCGAATAATCGTGCGTCCACCGGCGAGTTGAATCGCCGGCGAAGGCGAGCACGCGGCCTTGTCCATATTCGCCGGCAACCAACAGCGGTTCACCTCGCGGCGACTCGGCCAGCACCAGCGCTCGAGGTTTGATGGCGGTGAATCGATTGGCGCCCAACAGTGGCGGCAGCTTTCGCCACAGCGCCTGGTTATCTTCTTCGTTTGTCGCCAGTCGCGTAATGGGATGACTTCGCATCGGGAACATCGGCAATGGCCCGGGCAAATGCTGGTCTTGTTGGATCGGCTGATGCAGACCAAGTTCTTGGCGAACGAAGCGAGGCATCTCGATCGGCAAGACATCGTTGAATTTCGTTAGCCGGTAACCGCCGGGCGCGAAGCTATAGAATCCGCCGATCATCATGAACCCCTGGCCTCGATCGATGGCGGCCGCCAACGCGTCGATGTTCTTTTTGCCCAAGGCCGATGAATCGACATTTTCCATCAGAACAATGTCGTATTTTCCGTCGATGATTTCGCGAAGATCAACCGGCCAGCGGGACCGATCGTCCGAGGCGTCGTAGATGAAGCGATTATCCAGTTCAATATCGGGCGACTCGGCCAACGCTCGGCGCAGGCGAATTTGCTCACCCGGCGGCCCGGAGAAAACGCCACCGATCAGATAGGCGACTTTTAAGCCGCCATCGCGAACGGTGAGAAAAGCGGTGAGCTGATTGTTGTCGGTCACGCGTTCGCGATTTTGCGGTGGTACGCGAACCGATAACGTGTAAGCGCCGGGAGTGTCAGGGGTGAACGGAATCTTGACCGGCACTCGCTCGCCGTCCGTGCTGGCCGTCGTCATGAAAGGTCCGAGTGTCGATTTCTCGCCGACCGGATTCGTGACGATCAACTCAACAGGCAGCGGGCGGTTGACGTATCCACGAACATTGAGCATCGCTTCGACGGTCAATTTGTTTTTGACGAACACCGTATATTGCTCGGGAAGATTCTCGACAGCCACGTCGGCGAATTCGCTTGCATCGCCGGAAGGCCCAAAGGGAAATGCGTAGAGCGGGCAGTCGAGCCGCGACAATTCTCGCCCGACTCGATGCAATTCGACTTGAGGTTGAAACGCAGTCTGAGCTCCGTCGCTCAACAACAGCACACCGGCGATGCGGTGCCCAACTTCACGCCTCACCGCCTCATGAAGGCTCGTGCCGATATCCGTCAGCTCCTCCCCCGGCGCGAGCGGCAGCTTGATTTGAGTGCCGTCCCAATTCGCCTCGACCAACTGGCCGCCAAATCCATAAACTCGAATGTCGAGCGTCTTGTCCAACTTGGCGAGCAACGGCGCCGCTCGCTTGAAGAATTCGGACTGGGCTTCCCAACGAGTCTTTCCGTCGCCGGAGGAATTTGGCAGGTCCATGCTCCGGCTGTAATCGAGCATCACGATCAGGACCGCCGATTGCTGCTGCGCGTCCGTCGTAATGCAAGTCGGCCTCAGCATGGCGAGCGCCACCAGCAAGATTACGGCGACTCGCAGGCCCTGAAGGATTCGCCACTGTTTGGTCTGAATCGATCGGAATGTGGATGGAGCGAGAAGAACGAGCAGCAGCGCCGCGACCATCACCATCACGGCGAGGTAGCTATCGAGTACAGGTTCTAGTCTCCACTGGGACATTCAGGACCTACGGTGAACTTGATGTTGCCTGCGAAACGCGGCTGATTGCGCTCGCAGCGCCGCGTTCGGGCGGATAGAAACGATTGGCGAGCAGTTGTTCAATACCTAGTATCAAAGCCACGAGAAACATCAACAGCGGATAGAACTCGCGACCAACGCGTTGGGCGCCTTGAACGCGCTCGATCTCGTCGCGACGTCGAGCGAATTGGTAGTTTCCTTCACCGAAGACGTTGTCGAGTTCGCTCGACTCCATTCGATTCAAATTGCTCGCCTCAGCGGGCCAGTTGACGGAAAACCCGCGGATCACCGTCCCCCCGCGCACGCCTTTCAAGCGATAAGCGCCGGGTAAGTCGGTAAACGGAGCGACGATTTGATCGCGTTGCGGCCGCACTTCAAATGGAAGGCCTTGCGGCAAGAACATTTGATATCGCTGAGGGTCCAGGGACGGGCTGTTGGGCAGAACGGCCGTCTCGCCCGTCTCGTAATTCAACTTGACGTCGCCACTGGCCACCAAATATTGCAGTGTCGTATTGGCCAGCAAGAAAGGCGGCCAGTTGTCGAGACCGGAAGCCAACTCGTTCCAGGGATCGCGGCGCTGCGGGCCGGCCGATGGTTCCGACAACGGTGTGGTCATCATCACCATTCGACCGCGGCCGAGCGGTTTGTCGAGCAAGCATGGCTTGCCGTTCGTGAATGCGACAATCGTTTGCACGTTGGGCTGCAGTTTACCGAGGATCCAATGTTTGGCTACCGGAAATCGATTCCAAGGCGTGCTTGTCGAAGTCGCTCGAAACAGTTTCGTAATCGGGTGGTTGAAGTTATCGACATTGACATAAAGCGCTCGTCCGCCAGCTCGCCATTGCGTTGAGAGCGGAGCGGCCAAGACGCGTTGCGCCGCCTTCGTGTTGAACGGTTCGCGGTCGCTCGCATTGCGACCCAAGAAGATTCCCAGCGACCCGCCTCGTTCAACGTAGTCGCCCAGTCGCGTCCACTGGCTGTCGTTCAACGGCTTGGGATCGAGCAGGCAAATCGCGGCATAGTCTTCAAAGCGTTCGGTGTCTAAATCGGATTGCCTGACCTCGCGGATTTCGTATCGATTCTTCCCCTGCTCGCGTTCGTCGTCCGGCGCCACGGATTGATTGAAGAAGACCGACCATGCGTTATCGGGCGCGACGATCATAACGGGCCAAGCCTCGTCGACTCGAAACGTAAAATGTCGAATGTCGTCGATCGCCAGGCCATCTTCGCCCAATAGACGAACGGTGCCGTGACGCACTCCGCCTTTCGATTCTTCTAAACGAAAACGCAGCGTCGATGCCTCGCCCTCCTCCAGCGTTAGTTCCTGGCGACCTCGCTGCTGAGCTCGCGGGGTGCAAATCACTTCGTCTTCCACGATCGGAAGGGTTGGGTCGATCTGCTCAACTACAAGCTCCACTTGTCTTGTCGCCGGCAGGCCGATGCTGCGCACGTCGAGCTGCAATTCGAGCGGGCTGTTGCGAGCGACGACGTGCGAATTCATCCGGATCGCACCGAGCGCCAAGTTCTCCGGATTCTCCACGCCGACATCAACGACGTAGACGCCGACGCCCGGGTGCTTATCGAGATCGACTTCCGATTTCGCGGCTCGCCACGCCGACTCAGTCATATCGGTGAAGACGTAAATCTCTTTTCGTTCCTGTGCTTTCGAATCGAGCAAACCGAGTCCGTCGGAGATGAGTTGTCCCAGCGGCTTTGGTGCAGGAGCCGATTCGAGCCGCTGCACGGCTTTGGCGCCCGCCGCCAAGTCGACGGAGAACACGGGCGCCGTCATCTGAGAATCGAGCACTGCAAGTTGGCTGTCTTTCGGCAATTGCTCAATCAGCCACTGAGCCGTTTGCTGGGCCTGCTCGATGCGAGTCTGGTTTTGTCGACGGTACTGCATCCGCGGTGACGTGTCGAAAATCAATACGGCTGCAACCGGCGCTTCCTGGTCGCCAAGCATGGCTGGCGGTTGGCGCTGAACTGCCGAAACGACAAAGAAGACAAGTAGTAGAGCCAACACGACCGCTGCCGATGTCAGCACGCTCGATATGAGTCGGCCTCGCTGTTGGCTCCACGCGATCCAGGCTGCCGGCACCGCGACCAGCAAGAGCAATCCAACGACTCCGGCGAACGTCCAACTGCCCGCGGTTTGAGACGCGGCGCTGGGCCGAGCCAACGCGAACGCCAAGATTGCGATCACGAGGCATCTCAAAAGCAACAACAACCACTGCCGCCATTGCAGGCGACGCTGGTTGGTCACTTTTCGCTGCTGCACGAATCGCAACGCTGGAAAGATCAATGGCTTGGGCGTCTTGCGCATGGACAAGTGGATCACGATCGGAATCGCAATCAACAACCCGCCTATCAGCAGCGATCCATTTACAAACGCCATCGTTCTCTGATCATTCCTTCCACTAGCAGCGGGCTCGGCGGCTCAAGAGATACTCCATCAGCGCCTTGTCGAATTGCATGCTCGTATCGAGCGGCACATATTCGACGCCGACTCGAAAGCACTCTTGTTGATAAGATTCGCGAAACGACTCGATCTCCGCTTGATAGTCGTTGCGAAAGCTGCCCGCGTCGACTTCCAGTTTCTCGCCTGTCTCGGGATCTTCCAGTTCGACCATGCCGTCGAAAGGAAACGTGACTTCGGCTTCGTCGAGAACGTGAAAGAGAATCACGTCGTGACCGCCGTGTCTCAAGCGCCGCAAAGCCTGAAACACCGGCTCGGCGTCCGTCAACAGGTCCGAGAAGATCATCACCAAGCTACGGTGCTTCAACATGGCGGCGAGCTGCAAAATGCTTGTGGCGATATCCGTTTCGCCATCAGGCTCCGCTTTCGCCAGATGAGACAACACGTTCGCCAGTTGAGCTCGCTTCGATTTTGGTGCCAGGCAATCTCGAATCTTCTCGTCAAACGTAACGAGCCCGACCGGGTCTTGCTGATGGACCATCAAGTAGCAAAGCGCGGCTGCCAGACAAACGGCGTAGTCAAACTTGGTCAGGTCCTGGCGATGGGTAAACCCCATCGAGCGACTGGTGTCCAACATCAGATAACCGGTGATGTTCGTTTCCGCTTCGAACTTCTTCACGTAGTACTTGTCGGTCTTGGCGTAGACCAACCAGTCAATATCTTTGGGGTCGTCGCCTTGGGCATAGCGGCGGTGCTCGCTGAATTCAACCGAGAAACCATGAAACGGGCTCGCGTGAAGTCCCTGCATGAATCCCTTCACAACGAACTGGGCGCGCAAGTCGAGCCGCTTGATTTGGTTGATCACTTCCGGCTTGAGATATTTCTCGACGGCCATGCGAAGCTCGGTGTTGGCGTTGTGTTCCGTTTCTGTCGACCAGTCGGAAACGGAATCTGCAGCGGCGACTCAAGTGTCGGAAAGTTAACTGGCTGAAGGGGGCGGAGGCGGCGGAGTGGGCCGCGCGGCGGAGCCTTCGAACTTTTGAATTTCCGGTTCGGCAATTTCCTCGAGTAACCGCTCGATAATGTCTTCCGTCGTCATCCCTTCAGCTTGGGCCTGAAAATTCGTGCTGATTCTGTGACGCAACACGGGGATCGCGACCCGGCGGATGTCGTCGATGGCGACTGAGAACCGACCATCCATCGCCGCCATCGCTTTTCCGCCGTTGATGAGAAACTGACCCGCGCGAGGCCCGGCACCCCAATCGACCATCTCACGGATGTACTCCGGCGCCGAGTCATCACCTGGCCGAGTCGCACGGACGAGGCGAGCTGAATACTTCACCACGAATTCGCTCACGGCAACCGAGTTGACGAGTTTTTGCAGATTGACAATCGCGCGAGCCGACAAGACTTTGCGAACTTCCGCCTTCTCATTCCTCGCCGTAACCGCAAGGATCTTTTCTTCCTCTTCCGCCGACGGGTAACCAACTTTGATGTTGAACATGAAGCGGTCGAGTTGAGCTTCGGGGAGCGGGTAAGTTCCCTCTTGTTCGATCGGGTTCTGAGTTGCAATGGTGAAGAACGGATCGGGCAACGAGTAGGTTGTTCGACCGACTGTGACTTCTCGCTCTTGCATCGCTTGAAGCAAGGCGGCCTGCGTCTTGGGGGGCGTCCGGTTGATTTCGTCAGCAAGTAGGATGTTGGTGAAGATCGGACCTTCAACAAATCGAAAACTCCGCTTGCCGTGATCGTCCTCTTCCAGCACATTGGTTCCCGTGATGTCCGATGGCATCAAGTCGGGTGTGAATTGAATGCGAGTGAAACCGACATCAAGGATTCTGGCGAGCGTGCTGACCATCAGCGTCTTCGCCAAGCCCGGCACGCCCTCGAGAAGACAATGGCCGCGCGTAAAGATCGCCGCGAACAACTGCTCGATGACGTCGTCCTGACCAACGATGACCTTTTGCAGCTCCTGCTGCATGACTTGACGGTGTTGGCGAAACTCCTGAAGAACGTCACCAAGATTCCGTTGCTTGCTGGACACCGCGATTCCTTACGTTGTTGAGTTCCCGCACCAAGGAGAGCTTCAACCAAGGCGAACTCCACGATGGTGCAGAGCTCAAAACTCAAATGGAGCGACGGTTGGACGTCCGTTTCAGCGTCGATCGACGATGGGCGACCTCATTAGGCCAACGATTCTATAGTCCTGCCATCAAACCGACAACGCGACGCGTGGTTCGTTGCCGCATCGCCGTGCGAATCCTAAGATAGATAACATACGTTCCTCATTCGAATCCGTCTGGCGTGTCGGTGGATTCGCGTGCGGATTCAATTGCGAGGTAAAAAGCGTGATAACGAATCGAATCACGGGCGGCGCGTGCCTCCGACAGTTGGTTTCGATTGTGCTCGTTCTGTCGTTTACGACGAAGATCACGGCGGCCGACTTGTCGTCGACAGAAGTTCGCGCCTCGATTAAACGCGGCGTCGACTTCTTGATTAGCAAGCAACGAGTCGACGGCAGCTGGTCCGGACACCCCGGTCAGCCAGGCGGACTCACCGCCCTCTGCACGCTGGCGCTGCTCAACGCGGGCGAAGGTCCAGCGAGCCCCGCCGTCTCGAAGGCGCTCAAGTATCTTCGAGGCATCGAATCGGACGCCGTCTATGCCGTCGCCATGCAAACGATGGTATTTTGCGCCGCCGATCCGGCTCGTGATCGATTGCTGATTCGGCGCAACGCCCAATGGCTTGTCAACTCGCAAGAACTGACAGGCGTCGGCGGAGGCGGCTGGGGATACGGCAAGCGTGGCGGTCGAGTTGACAACTCCAACAGCCAGTTCGCCATGCTCGCTCTGCACGAGGCGGAACGAATCGGAGTCGAGATCGATAAGCAGGTCTGGGAGCGCTGCTTAAAGTATTGGCAATCGACTCAACACGCCAACGGCTCGTGGAGCTACGTACCAGGCGAGGTCGATCAACCGACCGGCAGCATGACATGCGCTGGCGCCGCGTCGTTGATCATCGCCACCGGTAAGATTCATCGAGGTGCCGCTCGCGTTCAAGGTGACGACATTATTTGTTGCGGCGCGATATCCGAAGACGACCACTTGGCTCGCGCGCTCACGTGGCTCGGTAACAAATTCACCGTTGAACGCAATCCAGGCCGTCCCGAGTTCCTGCTTTACTATCTCTACGGGATCGAACGCGTCGGACGACTCAGCTCGAAACGTTACCTCGGTAAACACGACTGGTATCGCGAAGGCACCGCCCAGTTGTTGCGGCTGCAGAACAGTCTCTCTGGATTCTGGCGAGGCCGCGGCGTGATCGAAAGTAACCCGCTCGTCGCCACCTCGTTCGCCGTCCTCTTTCTCTCCAAAGGCCTCCGCCCAACGGTATTCGCCAAAGCGAAATACACCGGCGAAGAACTCGGCTCGCAAAGTTGGGATCATCATCCCGAAGGCCTACACCGGATGACGCAGCGACTCGAGAAACGATGGAAGCGCGACTTGACGTGGCAGACCGTCGACATTCGCTCCGCCTCAGTCAATCAGCTGTTGCAAGCGCCCATCATCATGTTCAGCGGTCGTGAGTCGTTGGTGCTGACCGATGAGCAAGTTCAAAACATGCGGACCTACGTCGATCAAGGCGGATTCATTCTGGCCGAGGCGGCTTGTGAAGGGGCCGGATTCGACCGCGATTTTCGCAAGCTGATGGAGCGGATGTTTCCGGAGAGCCGACTCAGACTGCTCGGACCGGACCATCCGATTTGGTTTGCCGAACAACAGGTTGACCCTGACCACATTAAACACGTTTATGGAATCGACGCCTGCTGCCGCACGAGCGTCGTTTATGTTCCAAGCGATTTGAGCTGCCTCTGGCAACTGGCCCGCGACGATCGTCCGACCGATTATTCGCCAGCGGCCAAAGCCAAAATTGAGAACGCATTGCGACTCGGCACCAACATCGCCGCCTATGCGACAAACCGTGAACTCAAGGACAAACTCGACCGACCCCATGTTACGTTGAGCCGCAAGGCCGAAGAGCTGCGGCGCGGAACGCTCTACGTTCCCAAGATTAATCATGCCGGAGGCGCTGACGACGCTCCTAACGCACTCGGCAATTTGCTGCAGGTCTTGCGCAAGGAAGTGCAGTTGCGAGTTGAACAAGAATCCGAATTGGCTTCCGTGGCCGACTCGGCGCTTCTCGACCACCCGATCAGCTTCATGCACGGCCGCCGCAGTTTTCGGTTCTCGCCGAGGCAAAGACGATCGCTCAAAAAGTATCTCGAGTCGGGCGGCTTGCTGTTCGCGGATTCGATCTGCGCGAGCGACGAGTTTTCGAGCTCCTTCCGAAGTGAAATATCCGCGATCTTTCCCGAGGCGACGTTAACGCGAATTCCGGTCGGGCATCCGATGTTCACAAGCAAGTTTAAAGGGTTCAATCTTGCCAGTGTGACTTTGCGAGATCCGCGATCGCGGAAAACCGAAGGACCGCTTACGGCTCAGTTGACGAAGACCACTCCGCTCTTGGAAGGACTTGAGATCGATGGTCGTCTCGCCGTGATATTCTCACCGTACGATTTGAGTTGCGCGCTCGAGAATACAGCGTCGTTGCAGTGTAAGAGTTACGCGCGAGGCGACGCCGCCAAGATCGGCGTGAACGTGATTCTCTTCGCGCTGCAACAGTAGAATCGAATTCGCCATGCCTAACTCACTTTCGCCTCGCGACCGAACGACTCTCGTTGTTTGGTTTATTGCCGCGCTGGTAGTTCGAGGCGTCGTGATCTGGACTATGGCTGGAAACCTTGAGGCCGACACAGACGGCTATCGGCTGCTGGCGGAGAATCTGCGTAACGAAGGCGTCTATGGTCTCGTCGCGGGCGAGCCACAGCCGACTGCCTTTCGACCTCCGCTGTACCCATTGCTGCTGACACTCACCGTCAACGCGGGCCGCGTCAGCCTCGCACTCGTCGCTGTTCTCCATGTCGCGCTCGGCACCTTGACGGTCGCGGCGGTTTGGAGTGTGGCTCGCCGAGTCGGATTGAAGTGGGGCGCGCACGCCGCGGCGCTCGCCGTCGCCGTCGATCCGATCCTGCTAATGCAGTCGACCCAAGTGATGACCGAGACGCTCGCCGCGTTCTTTGTGGCGGCCGTCGTCTGGGCGTTAGTCGAAGCGTTTGATCGCAACTTGACTATCGGCTGGCTCGGCAGCGGTTTGTTGCTCGGAGCCGCCTCGCTGTGCCGTCCGACTTTTCTCGTCAGCGCCGCTTTCATCGTCGCCGCCGTCTCCGTCAGCGTCTGGCGTAACAGTCGCCCGTCGCGTCCAGACGATCGCCAGCCGCGTCAACCTCGTACTAAGGCAACGATCTTCGCGCCGGTGCTGCTCCTCTTGGTCGGATTCGCACCGTTGCCAATCGCCTGGACTTGGCGCAATTATCAGACTTTGGGTCATCCCATTTTTGCCACGACGCATGGAGGCTATACGTTGCTGCTTGGGAACAATCCCGAGTTTTACGATCATCTTCGTTCAGGCAAGAGCGTCGCTTGGCGTTCCAACTCGCTCGATGCCCGAGTTCGACGGCTTCAACGTAAAAACGGTTGGAGCGAACTGGAATATGATCGCTGGGCTGGTCACGAAGCGAAACAGAACATTCGCAACGACATCGGGGGATTCGCGCGCGCCAGCCTGCATCGAGTGCTTCGGTTGTGGGGCGTTTTGCCACGGCAAACCATGGCGGAAGAAAGTACGAAACGTCGGCTTAGTCGCTACGCCGTCGCCATTTGGTACAGCTTGCTTTTCTCGGTCGCACTAATCGGCCTGCTGCTGCGTCGCCTCCAACTGCCGCGATCCGCATCGATCGGCGTCATTGCATTCATTGCTAGCTTTACCTTGCTTCACCTCGTCTATTGGTGCGACATGCGAATGCGCGGACCGCTTACGCCAGTGATCGCTTTAGTCGCAGGCGCCGCATTGCCTCGAAAAGACGCGAGCGACACACCAACTACCTAGTGCAGCGTCAACACTAAGAATTAGGATCCCAGTGTTTGTATCGTACGCCGCCAAGTCAAGTTACGCCGAAGCCAACCCCCATTTTAGAGTTGACGCGGCACTAGTGCTGCGTTACGCCTTAGTTTTGGGGTGGCGCACCCGATTCGCCGTGGCGGGCGTTGACCAAACGAATTGTCGATCCCAATTCCAAGCTGTAACGCAGCACTGGACTTACTCGCAATCTAAATCCTAATCTTAATCCCGTCCGAGCAAGCAGATTCCGAGCCCTAGGCAGATCAAGATCAAGAGTATGAGTCGGGTTACGCATCGACCCGCTTGTGCTAGCGTGGCGCAGGCGTCTTTCTTGACTCCCGAGCGAACCAGCGGCACGCGAGTCTGCGTAAGAATAAGCGTCAGACTAAGGTTGCGATGTAATGGGCCGCTTCCTATACTTCGCCGCCCAACTTTGTTGGAGCTGCGCGCGGGGTCCGTTTCTCAGGAAGGGAAACGACCGTTCGCGTGAGAAATGCTTAGTCGGTAAGGAAGCCAAGCTGAACGCGACACGGCTACGATCGAATCGTCATATCGCCAGGATAATCGTCCTGGGGATCGCCGTGTCGCTGTCTATCGGCCTACTCGGCCCCAAAACTTCAGTCGCACAATTGACTGGATTCAGAATGCCTTCCGGCGACACTCGAGAGTCGATCGAGATTCGGGGTGCGGAAGGCGAGCATTGGCGGCAGGGCGCCTACGATGTTTGGTTGCTGCGAGAGTGTGTCATTCGGCAAGGTGCCTTTACCGCTCGAGCTGGCGAAGCGGTCCTGTGGATCGATCGCACGACGCCCTACAACGGCGAAATGTCTCGCGTCCTGGTCTACCTCGAACCGGGTGACGGCGAGCGAGTTGAGGTGGAGAACGCCGGTGAGAACGGGCGAGGTTCGAGTCGGATGATCGATCAAACTTGGTTTGGTCGACTTCACACTGTGGGTGAAGTTCGCATGCAAGTGCCGAAGACGCGTCGAGGCGAGAAGCAGCGGCGTCCGGTTTATGAGCGTGGCATGCGAGCCGGTCCGTTCCGCGACTTGGTCGAGCCAGCTCAGTTTCAGGAGGAGGTTGTCGGCGAGGCCGAGAACAAGATTCAACTTGGCGGTCGAGCGATTTCGGTTCGCGGCCGCGGCAACAACCGACCCAACTTTATCTTTCGCAACAACGCCGAGACCAACGAGTCGGCGCTGCTGATCCCTGGCGGCGTCAACCTCGTGTTGGACGATGTCTATGCCGACAATGTCGGCGACCTCGGCGCGGTCGCGTTGGGCAAGATCGATATTGAAGCGGACAGCGTCGTGATTTGGTCGGTCAACCTCAAAGAGAGTGGGCTGTTTGGTGGGCAGGACAATCCGATCGATCGCGAGATCCCCTTGGAGCTTTACCTGGAAGGGAACATCGTCTTCCGCCAGGGCGACACGGTGATTTACGCCAACCGAATGTACTACAACGTGAACCAATCGTATGGCGTTGTGCTGGATGCGGAAATGTTGACTCCGATTCCGGAATACGAAGGGCTGATGCGGCTGAAGGCGGATGTGTTGCACCAGGTTGATCGTCAGAATTTTGTCGCGACCAACGCGGCGGTAACATCCAGCCGGATGGGAGTCCCGAGTTATTGGGTGCAGTCGAGCACGCTTGAGTTGAACGACCAGCGGACGCCGTCGATCGATCCATTCACGGGCCAACCGGAGCTCGACGAGCTTGGCAATCCGGTCGTCGAGCACGATTTTCTCGCGACCAGCACGAACAACTTTGTTTATGTCGGTGGCGCGCCGATCATGTATTGGCCGACTCTGGCGACCGATTTGAAGCGGCCGACGTACTACGTCGAAAACATCAAGGTCAAGAACGACAACATCTTTGGAACGCAAGTCTATTTGGATTTGGATGTCTACCAATTGTTAGGCATCCGCAAGCCGCCCCCCGGCACCAAATGGACGTTCACGCCCGCCTATTTGAGCGACCGAGGACCCGCAGCCGGAACCAACTACGAATATCAAGGGTTCAACTTGCTGGGTCACCCGGGGCCGTACAAAGGGATGGCGGACCTGTGGGGTATCTCCGACACGGGCCTCGACAGCCTCGGTGCCGATCGATTGGCCGTCCCGTTCGAAGACAAGAACCGTGGTCGAGCGCTCTGGCAACACCGGCATGACCTGGCCAACAACGTTCAGTTCACCGCGGAAGTTGGTTTTATTTCGGACCGGAACTTTCTCGAGCAATATCTCGAGAACGAGTGGGACCAACATAAGGATCAGACGACTGGCGTTGAACTGAAGAAGTATTGGGACTCGAGTACTCTGAGCGTGACCAGTGATGTTCGTCTGAACGACTTCTTCACGCAAACCGAATGGCTGCCGCGACTGGATCATTATGTGATCGGTCATTCCGTTTTCGACCGCCTGACATGGCACGCCCACACTCACGTTGGCTACGCAAAATTGCGCAACGCCATCTTGCCGCCGGTTGGAAGCGAACCGACCCATTCCTCTCTGCCGTGGGAGCTTGACGCAGGAAGCCGATTTAGCGATCGCGAAGGAGTTCGAGCCGCCACTCGCCAGGAATTGGATCTTCCATTCGAGCTTGGACCAGTCAAGGTGACGCCGTACGTTTTGGGCGAGGTTGCATATTGGAAGCAAGACATCACCGGAACCGATGTCTCGCGGCTCTACGGTCAAGCGGGCGTCCGCACCGCCATGCCGATCTGGCGAGCAGACCAATCGGTGCGAAGTCCGTTTTGGAACCTCAACGGTCTCGCCCACAAGGTCTCACTCGAGTCGGAATTCCTCTACGCGGATGCGAACGAGGATATCTCGCGATTTGCACTCTATGATCCGCTGGACGACGACGCTCAAGAGCACTTCATTCGTCGATTCATTACAAGCGACTATGCGGGCGTCTTGCCGCCGAAGTATGACCATCGGTTCTTCGCTCTGCGAAGCGGCCTGCAGGGTTGGGTTGCCTCGCCGTCGACGGAGATTGCTGACGACTTGACTTTGATGCGAGTCGCCGCGAGACAGCGCTGGCAGACAAAGCGCGGCCTGCCCGGTCAGCAACGCCTGGTCGACTGGATCACGCTCGACATGGAAGCCTCGCTTTTCCCAAAAAGCAGCCGCGACAATATGGGCGAAGACATCGGAATGATCGACTACGATTTTCGCTGGCACCTGGGTGACCGAGTGTCATTGCTTTCGGATGGATTCGTCGACGTGTTCGATCAAGGATTACGCACGTTTACGTTTGGCGGAATGTACAGTCGCCCCGAACGAGGAAGCTTGTACGTCGGTTTCCGAACGATTGACGGCCCGATTTCCAGCAACGTGTTGACGGCATCGCTGGCGTATCGCATGAGCGAAAAATGGTTGGCTCGAGCGAGCACGTCATTCGACTTTGGCCCGACAGGGAATATTGGTCAGCGGATCAGCTTGATCCGAATCGGCGAATCGGCATTGGTTCGAGTTGGCTTCAACATCGACGAGGGCCGAGACAACATTGGCGTCGTCTTGGCGATCGAGCCGCGATTCTTGCCGAGCGGTCGATTGGGACGAGTTGGCGGCGTTCAAATTCCGCCAGCAGGCGCCCGCGGATTGGAATAGACTCGCTACCAGTCGGCAATTTCGTTCTGGCCGATATGACGAACCCCAGCGAGGGCGACATCGATGTCAAAGCGAGTCAACACCGAGTCGACTTGGGCCAGCAAGTTCGCCAATGCGTTTAATGGAATCGTCATCGGCACTCGCGGTCAAAACAGTTTCCTCGTCCATGCAGTCGCGGTCGCAGCCGTGTCTTCCGTTTCAGCTTGGTTCGGCGTCAGCACGATTGAGTGGTGTGTGCTGTTGCTCTGCATCGCACTCGTCGTCACCGCCGAATACTTGAACACCGCCGTTGAGACGTTGGCGAAAGCCGTTACGGAAGATCACAATGAATTGGTCGGTGCCGCGCTCGATATCGCCGCCGGCGCAGTTCTTATTGCTTCTGCAATCGCGGCGTTGATCGGCGCTCTGATTCTCACGCCGTATCTATGGACGGCCTTTTTCGGTTCCTAGAGAATTTCGGTTCGGGGCCGAAGACGCGGGCAGGCAAGCCAGTGGCCCCCAAAATCGTTACTTGCGAAAGGCGACAAACGAAGTTGGCCTCTCTAACTCAAGGCTTCTTCGACAACGATTCGTTGAGTTCGATGACTTTGCTTATGACGCGTTGTTCAACGGAGGGTGCGAAAGGGCCGTGTTGGAGAACGGTGGTCATGTACCGCATCGCGCCGCCCGCTTCGTAGCCGCCTTCGAGCAGCACTCGGCGACTAGGTACGTAGGCGAATACGTCGTTGGTGTAACCGGCAACCCAAATGGCCGGCCCGCTTCCGTCGGGCGCTGGAAGCTCGCGTTTGAGTCGAATCGAATAGTCGACGACAGTTTCGCCGGGCAGTGCGCACATGGTCAGCCCATCGCCCAAGCGGACGACTTGCACTGGACAATCGTATTGCGTTCGCAGCTGGCCCTCCAAGTCGAGTTGCTTGAGCAGTCGCGTCGCATGTAGCTGGTCGTACTTGTTTTTCGACTTAGATCGCTCAACCAATTCCGCTCGTGTCGGCGGTTTTGAATACTCGAGTGTCGCCATGCCGTAAGCCATTCGCAGCTCGCCTTTTAGCGGTTCGGCCCGTGTCGTCAAGGCTGCCTCGACGGCAGTCGACAGCGTGGTGCCATGTTGTTCGGCGAGCGTCACCGTGCGCCTCGGGTAAGGATTCTGATCCGCCCCGCAGCCCGACATGAAGAGCGCGATTGCGCCGGGATGAGCTTTCTCGAGATTCAACTGGGCGAATCCAGCGTAGTCGCCATTGAACTGATAGATACCGAGTGTTGTGTTGTGGCACGCGTATCCGAACAACACGGCTCGCAGCGTCTTTCCGTCGAGCGACTCGACCTTGAGGACCGGGACATCATGGTCGACTGGGCCGTTCGGATTGGGGAAGTTTCGATAGCCGCCGACGCTGGGCGTTCGACGATTCATGGCGAATCCGCACCGCGCGCGACAATAGGAGATTCGAGATGGCGCCAGGTTGTCGAGGGCTTGGCCAACGAGCTTGATCAGCTTCTCTTGCAGCATCTCGACATAGTCTTGGGCTAGTTTCAGTCGAGCGGGCGGCAGTCCATCGAGGGACCAGCGAGTCGTACGGATTTCGGGTCCGCAATGGGTGTGCGAACAATTCATCAAGAGACTCTCGGGCGGCAGTTTGAATTTCTTCTTGACTGCTTGCTCCAAGTCATCGCGAATCGGGCGAGGCACGCTGATCAAGTCGCTCGTTACGATCACGATTCGTTTGCCGCCCGGGCTTTCAATCGCCAACGCTTTGACAAACAGGTCGTGCAACTTCCCTTCGGACGGTTTGTTGCGGCTCGCGTAACCCGCCATCCACATCGGCGTTTGTGGCGTGATCTTCTGTTTGGCAGCGCCGGCGTTCCAAGGCGGCGACTCTTGCGCCGTCGCTAGAGATGCGCAGATCGCGACCGTGAACGAGACTAGAAATAATCGAGCGAGGTTCATTGATGCACTCCTGTTTGTGCAGACGCGTTATCGCCTGAGTGTTAATCGTTGTTCTTGTCGTCGGGCAGTTGGCGGATTCCCTGAAACGTCAGCCGTTTGTCCTCTTTCGTATGCGCTGGTGCCACCAGGCTGAATACCAAGGAGAGCGCCATGGCGAGAACGAATCCGATCGGCCAAAACCAAACCGAAAACCAATCGCTGTTTTGGTACATCAACACGAGCGTCGTCAAAGCGCTTAGCAACGCGCCAGCGAACACGCCCCTACTAGAACAACGCTTGACGAACAGTCCAAGAATGAAGACGGCAAGCAGAGGTCCGCCGAACGCCGCGGTCAGCTTCTTACCGATATCGAACACGTCGCCAAGCGATCCGACGCGACAGGCCAGGCCGACAGTGATCGATCCGATGAGCACGACAAGCCAACGTATTGTGCGCACATCGTCTTTGTCGCTCTTCCCCTCTTCGCCGTGACGCTTCTTGCTCGAGATCTTCACACCGAAAAACAGTCGATCTCGGAAGTCGACAATCAGCGCCGTCGTAATCGAATGGACACCCGAATCGATGCTTGACATGATGGCCGCCATCAACGCCGCGAGGAACAGACCCTTCAGGCCTGCCGGAAAATGGCGGCCAACAAAGAAAGGCAAGGCTTGATCGCTGAGTCCGAATCGAGCCATGTCGGCATGCACTCGCTTCGTATTGCTTTCATAAAAGCTCGATACCGATTCGGCATCGACGCTCGCCCCCTCGGCGATCGCAAACTCAGATCGCTTGAGCGTAGGCTGCTCGCTTCCCAAGTCGCTCGCCACGTGTTCGCTCAGCTGAGTTATCAGCTCTTCGGGCTTCGATTGGTAGTGACAAAACAGCCCGACGCCAATCATTAGCAGAGCTGGGACGACGATCCAGATGCCGAGCAAATTGATCAGGAATCCCGACTTGGAAACATCGGTCGACTTGGCGGAGATGTATCGTTGCACGGCGACTTGATCCGTTCCGAACGCCGATAACGCCTCGAGAAAAATGCCGACCAAAATGGCCCAGCTGCCGAACTTCAACGTGACCGAAGGAGTGAAGTCGACGAGCAGGTTATTGCGGCCTTGAAAATACGTTTCAAACTGACCTGCGAATCCGCCTGCTTGAAACGACTGAAGTATGGCGAGTGCGGCAAGAATAGTCACGCTGAAGATGAAGAATTGAATGACGTCGGTCCACATGACCGCACGCAGACCTCCCATCATCGTGTAGAGAATCGAAACCACGCCAAGTGCGACGATGATCAGTCGTTGGTCGAGGCCCGAGACGCCGGCGACAACAAGCGATGCAGCGAACGTCGCAGACGCCATCCAGCCGATTCGCAAGAGAATAAAAAGTCCGCTCGCCAGGCAACGAACCGAGACGTGAAAGCGTCGCTCGAGGTACTCGTACGCCGTCTCGCATTTCAGCTTCGCATAGACGGGAATGAAGACCCAAATCACCAAGGGCGCGATCAGGCTATGCGAAATCAGAGTTAAGCTGAGTCGCAAACTGTCGCCGTACGCGATCGACGGGTACATCACGAAACTGTTGGACGAAAACAGCGTCGCCATGACGCTTAGCCCAACAGTAATTCTTCCCATCGAGTGGTTAGCCGCGAAAAACTCGCTGCGAGATTGCCCCTTGCCAAACCAAACGCCAAGACCGATCGCCCCGGCCAGGTAGGCGGCAACAACAGCGTAGTCCAGTCCGTGCATCGTTGTCTCAAGAAGAACAGTAAGAAACAAATTGGCACGGCCGCTCCCTCACGACTCGCCTCGAGCATTTTACTCGTAATCTGACTCGTTATGTTTTGACAGGACCTGCAGGACCTGCAGGACCTGCAGGATGAGCGACGAGAGCGTCAGAGTGAGAGGATCGTGAGAGGAGAGTAAGATTAAGAGTGAAGGTGAGACGCCTCGGGCATCGACGGGCCTCATACCTCCACAATGTGGCTCGCAGAGTCGGGTGGTTGCTAAGCCGCAAATTAGAGGATTTGCGACGTTACGGTCCGCACAATCGTCAGCATGCGAACGACGATGACCAAATTACGACCTAGAGTTTTGGGGCGATCGTGACAGTAAGGCGGCTGCCGCCCACAAGACAAGATGCACCCCGTATGGAAGGTGCTCAAGTCGGGCGCTCCAGCGGCCTATTGGTACAACCCGACAAACGGCGTTGTGCGTGCGCGAGTCGGCTCGGTGGGGACGGCGGACGAGACGCTGGAATTCTACAACGAGGTCAATGATTCGGCTGAAACGGCGTTGGGCAATTACTCGTCGGCAGGCGGAACGTAATGGGCCTGCCCAAGACAACAAGTCAAACGCGCCAGCGTCGACGCAATTGCAGCTCGGTTGTCGGCGCTCTCTTGCTTGATCTCGTTTGTCGACTGTCCTTCGACGTTCACCCTATCGGCATAACGGAGTATCTATTTGAGCGAGACGGTTGGGCCTGGATTGCGACTCTGCACCATTTCTACTTGGCCCCGGTTCTGCTTCTCACTGCGCAGCGCGAAACAAGTCAACTCGGCTGGACGCTGCGGATGATCGCGTTCGCGTTCGCGGGACTGCTTGTCGCGTCGAGACTTTGGTCCGACCTTGAGACGAATGCCAATTACGCACACTTCATTCCCGATGAATTCGGCTGGACCGGCCTGCAACGACTCAACGACGCCACGCCGCTCGCCTACCTGCCGGCGCTGGCCGTGGTAAGCGTTTGCCTGATCTTCGCTCCGTCACTGGCGCCATTCAGCTTTTCGGCCGGTGCCGCCCTAGTCTTCAAAGGCGGCGTCAAACGCGCGACGACTTGGCTGGAAGTCCAACTGTTTCGTGAACTGGGCCGCTTCCGCCGCGCCGCATTCCCGCTCCATCCCGGAGTCTTCCCATTCGATCGACAGCGGGCCGTCGTAGTCGATTTCATTGAGAGCTCGAATGATCGCTTGGAAATCGACTTGACCTCGACCGGGGCTGCGGAAGTCCCAACCGCGGCGCGGATCGCCAAAGTTGAGATGACTGGCCAGAATTCCGCTGCGGCCATTGAGCGTTGTCGCGGCGTCCTTAATGTGAACGTGATAAATGCGATCCGGAAACTCCCGAATGAACTCGACCGGATCGACCATTTGCCAGTGCAGGTGGCTGGGGTCAAAGTTGAAGCCGAACTCCTCGCGATTGTCGATCGCGTCAAGGGCCATCCGAGCTGTATGGATGTCGAAGGCGATCTCGGTCGGGTGCACTTCCAAGGCGAACTTGACTCCGCACTCCCCGTAAACGTCGAGAATCGGATTCCAACGATCGGCAAACAGCTGGAACCCATCGTCGATCATCTGTTGCGAAACGGGCGGGAACGAGTAGTTGAGGTGCCAGATGCTCGATCCCGTAAACCCGTTGACGATGTCGACGCCAAATCGCTGGGCGGCGCGAGCCGTGTCCTTCATTTCCTCGATGGCGCGATCATTGACACCAGCGGGATCGCCGTCGCCCCACACGTGCGCGGGCAGGATAACCTTGTGGCGCTCATCGATGAAATCGAGAACCGCTTGGCCGGCCAGGTGGTTGCTGATCGAATAGCACTGCAAATCGTGCCCTTCAAGCAATTGCCGATGCTGCTCGCAATACGAATCGTCGATGAGGGCTTTCTGCACGTCAAAGTGGTCGCCCCAACATGCCAGCTCGATGCCGTCATACCCGAATTCTTTAGTCTTCCGAGCCATATCGACAATGGGAAGATCTGCCCATTGGCCGGTAAAAAGTGTGACGGGTCTCGCCATTCGTATCTCCTTCAAGCTCGCAATGCCATGGTGCCCGATAGCACCGCTGGGGTGCCATTCAAGACGCTATTGTTGCCGTCGAGGGTGCCGGTGACAAGCCGCGAAGCCTAGGCTCGAGAAGAGTGCGCCGATTCGGCGAAACGCGACCATGCCGCTCCGCGCCGAACCACCACGAGTCCCCAGCGCATTACGAAACAGATTCAGCATGATCCAGCGTATATCGTTGCAGCGCATTGCCTTAAGGCCGTCGACCGTTCGCCGATTGCAACGCCAATGAGGTTGCGAAGTGCTATACTTCGAGTGGTTTGCCCCGTCGCCGAGAATCTCAGCTGAGGTCGTTATGATTCGCCGTATTTTGCCGCTCCTGATGATCCTAACGATCTGCGCCTCCGCACAGGCCGCCGAACCACGCGTGGAGATGGTGCTCTCGACCGATCCGGGATTTCCGCCGACCGGCGCCCGCAAGTGGTTGGACACGCTGAGGCGAATCAAGATCACAAACATACAGATTCGCAGCGGACGAAACCTCGATACGCTCAAAGTCGAGAATCGCGGCACCGAACAAATGCCCTCCTATCGGATCACCGGCGCGCTCACCACGAGAAACACGCTGCGAGTCCCCGGGCAGGAGTTTCGCCTCACCGACGGCCGCCGCATTCGAGCTTGGGTTGACAAGCTGCTACGCGACGGCATCGCTGAACTCAGCGGCGCTCGCAAAGCCTTTGGCTTGACCACGAAGCAACTGCTTGAAGTCCACGAACGGCTTTCCAAACGAGTCACCTTCGATACGTCGAAGATGTCCAGGCAGGCCGCGTTCCGTAGGATTGCCGGACCGCTCGGAGTGAGGATCGATCCAACGATTCGATTCGAGTCAGGCGCTAAGGCGCTCGGCGAACAGTACAAAGGCGTCAGCTCGGGATCGGCGATGGCGCTGATGCTGCGGCCGCTCGGCGCCGCACTGACGGTTGTGCGAACGTCCCGCGGATTCCAGTACGTCGCGATCGATTCCACCAAAGCCAAAGAAGCCTGGCCCGTCGGTTGGCCGCTCGATAAGAAAAAGGCCCGCGACGTCGCACCTCAACTATTTAAGTTTACCGAGGATGTCGAAGTCAAAGGCGTCGCACTCAACACGCTCATTACCGCCCTCACGCCGCGACTTGAGGCACCCGTTTTCTATGACCACAATTCGATGGCCGCACTCGGAATCGAACCGGCCGAGGTGCGAGTCACCTTGCCTAAGGGACGCTCGTTCTACAAGAAAATCATGGACAGAGCTCTCACTCCGGCGATGCTCAAAATGGAAGTTCGCTTGGACGAAAACGACCAAGCCTTCTTTTGGATCACAACGCTGCGCGATCCGTTCAAGAAGTAGTCGCCCGCGCCCTATGGTTAGAGCAGCGAATCGAGTTCATCGACAAGCGTCTCAAAGTGAACGAGCGCCGTGTTCACTGGCTCAGGGCTTTCCATGTCGACACCCGCGTCGCGAAGCAGGTCGAGTGGTTCTTTTGAACAACCGCCACATAAGAAGTTGAGATAGTCGGACAACTCATCCGGCCCGCCCGTCAGCACACGGTGGCTGAGGGCAATGGCGGCGGATAATCCCGTCGCGTACTTGTAAACATAGAATGCGCGATAGAAGTGCGGAATGCGGAAGCACTCCAGAGCCAGTTCCTCATCGATAACAAAGTCGGGACCGAAGTAGTCGTTCAGCAGGCCGCTGTAGACCCTCTTGAACGCATCGACCGTCAACGCCTCGCCGCGCTCCGCCATCTCGTGGGCGATCTTTTCGAACTCGGCAAACATGGTTTGCCGAATGATCGTGCCGCGAATGTCGTCGATCTGTCGATTCAACAAATAGGCTCGCGTCTTGTCGTCCTCGGCCTGCTGCAACATGTGCCGGCTGAGCAGCTGCTCGTTGAACGTGCTGGCGACTTCCGCCACGAAGATAGTGTAGTCGTAATACGTGTAGCTCTGGTTCTTGGCCGAATAGTACGAGTGCATCGAGTGGCCCGCCTCGTGGGCCAGCGTGTAAACATCGTTGAGCACCGTCGGTTTGTAGTTCATCAAGATGAACGGCGCGCCATCGAATGAACCGGCGCTAAACGCGCCGCTGCGTTTACCTTGGTTCGGGTAGCGGTCAGACCAGCGAGCTGAAGTCAAACCGTCTCGCAAGACCTGACAGTAGTCTTCACCGAGCGGAACGAGCGACTCCATGACCAATTCGACTGCCTCCTCCCACGTTCGCTCGACCTCCAGCTCGCTGAGGATCGGAACATAGGTGTCGTATTGGTGAATCTCGTCGAGGCCCATCTTGCGTCGCCGGACGTCGTAGTAACGATGAACCGCGGGCAGCTTGGCTCGCACCGATTCGATCAAGCGGTCGTAAACCGCCGCCGGCACGTTGTCTGGAAACAGCGCACCAGCCAACGCACCTTTGTATTCGCGAGCGTTGGCGTAGTAGACGTCCGTCTTGATCGAGCCGCCAAGAAGAGCCGCCAGCGTGTTTTCGTGCGCCGTGAATTGTTCGTAGTATTGATGGAACGCCTGCTTCCGCACCGATCGCTTCGGTGAGTTGAGCAGTTGTCCGAAGGTCGCATTCCCCAACTCGACTTGCACGCCGTTCTCGTTCTCGACCAAACCGAATTTGAGATCGGCGTCATGCAGTTGATTGAAGGCTTGCCCGGCCGTGGAGGCCATTTCGGCTTGCATCGCCAAAAGAGATTCCTCGCGCCGGCCAAGCGTATGCGGCTTGTATCGCACCATCCGTTCCAAGGCAACTTTGAATGGCGCCAGAACTTCCTCCTGAAGCATGGACGTCATCTGCTCTTCTGGAATGGCCAACAACTCGGGCCGAATGAAGCTGGCCTGCTGGCCTGCTTGAGCCGCGGCGTTCTGGAATCTCAGCTTCATGCTCTGGGAATCGCTGTCCGCCTGGTCCTCCGTCGTGCGAAGAAACGCGTAAACGCCAAGCCGTTCGCCCAAGCGATCGACCGACTCATCGAATCGAAGACACTCCGCGAGCCGCTCCGGACTCGATCCCAAGGTGCCCGCAAACGGCTCAAATCCGCCCAACATGCCATGGAATTCGACGAACGCCGCCTCCCACGCCGTGTCGTCCTTATACAGACTTGATAGGTCCCAAGTGTCGGCCGCCGGCACATCAGATCGAGCGGGCAAAGTGGCTAGGTTGCTCATTGTTCGTTCCGTCAAAGCAATCGAATTGGTCCAACGCTAATATGACAAATCTGCTCGTTTTCGGCACCTGAATAGTAGGGCCGCCCTGACGAACGCCGCCAAACTCAGCCCAACCGGCGACGTATCGTCCAAATCGCCCCAATGCCTTCCCGATTTCGGCAAATTGCTACGCTCGCGGTGCGCTTTGCCGGACTCCGTCGGAAATATTTGGGAATCGAGACCGTATTGACAAGCGTCATTTTGCAAAACGGCACACGTCATTCTAAGTCGCAGCACGAGAATCACTTCGGTTGAAGCGTACGGGCTCAGAACACTTCGCTCAAGCCCCGCCGACCTCCACAATCGACTGCCAGAACCGACCGATTTCCAGTTAAGCCCCCCATAGGAGGGTGTCGAACTCAACGGGGAAGTCATACATTGTTCGTTCGTGTCGCGACACGAGTCAGGAATGAAAACGAGGGATGCAAACCCCTCAGAAGAACTATTCTCAAAACCAAAAAAGACAGACATATGTGCCTTTTGGCTGTTCAATATCGGTTGGTGCCGGAGTCTCCGATTCTGGTCGCCGCCAACCGCGAAGAGTACTACGACCGACCCTCTAGCCTGCCTTCGATACAATCCGGTAAACCGCGAATTCTTAGCGGCGTCGATCAGCAGACGAGCGGAACATGGCTGGGCGTCAATCAGCACGGCTTGTTCGTTGCCGCCTGCAACCGACTCAAACACTCCCCACCTTTGGCGCCTCGCTCACGAGGCTTGCTTTGTCGCGACTTACTGAAATGCGACTCCGCTCGACAGGGCGTTGACTTGGCGATGGAGGAGTTGACGACGGGGCGTTACGAAGGCGTCAACTACGTGATCGCAGATGCCGAATCGGGCTGGATAGTCCACGGCGGCGACGAGTATGAAGTGGCTGAACTGCAACAGGGCTTGAGCATCATTTCGAACAGCGACGTCAACGACCCGCGAGATGAGCGAGTCCGTTTGGCGCGTCGACTGTTGACGCTGCAAACGCTCGATTCGCCCGTCAAATTCCTAGCCGTGGCGAGCAAAGTTTTCGCTCGCGTCCCCTCGACGCCCGGTCGCCCCAGCATGGTGATCAAAGGCAAAGAGCGAGGGACGGTAAGCTCGACATTGCTCTCGCTCGGCGAGAAGCCGCGTGACGCGATATATCAGTTCGCAGCTGGTTCGCCGGACAAGCACAAGTACGAGGACTTCTCGCCGTTGCTGCGTGATATTCTCAGCCGTGGACTGCGGGAAGCCCGGCAAAAGGCACAGAACGCAAAAGCCTGATTTCGTCGCGATGGAGCTCTGATGTACGACCGCGAGGCGCTTGTCGCCATAGTCCGCGAACTGGCCCTCAAGTTTGGCGATTTCACGCTCGCTTCTGGCCAGAAGGCGTCGTTCTACCTGGATTGTCGCCGCGTGACGCTCGATTCGCGCGGTGCCAATTTAGTTGCCGACGGCATTCTCGACCTGCTCGGTTCAGAATGGCCGGACGCTGTCGGTGGAATGGCGATCGGCGCGGATCCGATTACCGGCGCCGTGATCACCAAAGCCGGCCAACAGGGTAAACGTCTGAAGGGTTTCATTGTTCGCAAGGAAAGCAAGCAACACGGAACCGGCCAGGACGTCGAAGGTCCGTTCGAAGAGGGCGACACGGCGGTGATTCTCGAAGACGTCGTCACGACGGGCGGGAGCTCCTTAACGGCGATCGAGAAGGCCGAAAAAGCGGGCCTCAAGATCGAGCGAGTGATCGCGATCGTCGACCGACTCAAAGGCGGCAAAGAGACGTTCGAAAAAGCCGGCTACCAATTCGACTCGCTGCTGACGATCAACGATGTCGTCGAAAAAGCGGACGCCTAGATCAGGTGCCTTGTCGAGAGTGCTTTTCTCCGATTCGCTACGAATCAGCGACGAGCCCGCCAGCTCTTAAAACTCTTACTCCTAATCCCACGCGCTCGATCGCTCGGACGAGATGAAGAGTAAGAGACGACTCGCACTGCACTCTCTCGCGCTCGATTGCTCGGACGAGAGTAAGAGGGGCGGCTTCCTTCACTCTCTCTCGCTCGATTGCTCGGCGGCGGGGCCTATGATGCTCGTGAGCGGCTTTTGCCGAGCGAGTAGAGCAGTGCGTTGCCCTGTTTTCCCACATGCTTCGCCACTCCCGTTTCCCGCAGGCAGTAGGCGATCCGCTGCGCGTCCCAGCGATTGATCTCGAGTTGTTCGGCCAAGTGGCCGGTGTGAAACGGTTCGGGAAGGGAGCTTGGCAACGGCGCTGGCAAGATTCGCAGCAAGTCCGCCGCTTTGTGGAAGCGCAACATCTTGTGTACCTCAACAAGTCGCAACGATTCGACTTGATGATCGCGAGCACGTCGTCGACGCCGTTTTCCGTGTCCGGGGTACCTCCGCTCTTCGACATCGACCAGTACGGCCTCGAGTGTCAGATTCGGATGGGGAAACACGGTCGTAAAGTAGACCAGTTCGTCGAACAGCGATAGGACGTCGCCCTTCTTGGGGCTACGACGCCGCTGCACGACATCGCCTCCTTTAGCGTCCAATTTCACCAGCACTTTGGTGCGGATGATCGGTTTGACGACGAGCACTTCGTTGGTCTTAAGCAGCTTCGTGATCTTGGCGCGGATCGCGCCCAACGACCCGTGTTGAATCTCAATCAACACTTCGTCCGAAATCGCGTCAATGCGGAAGTCGCCGAGGACGACTTCGGTTTGCGCTTCATCGCCCGCATAGATTTCTTTGAGTTGCTTGTGGAGTGACGTTTCCGCCATGGCGACTCAATCTTGTCTAGCGGCGAAAGATCACTCGCGATCCGACGGAGAGAATCCCGTAGACGTCGCGGGCGTCGATTGGACTGAGACTCACACACCCCATCGCGTGGTTATTGCCCACGGACGATGTTCCATGGATGCAGAGTTGACTGCCGAGGTCGAGCCAGTGTCGACCGTAGGGGTTGTTCGGGTGATTGACCTCGAAGGTCGCACCGGTCGGACCGTAGTAACTCTTCCCTTCCTCTTTACCTCGCACTTCGAACTCGCCCATTCGCGGCGCCGGTTCGTTGCCAACGGTCACCGGAAATCGACCGGCATAGAGTTTTCCGAGGAACAGAATCAGTTCATTGCGAGACAGGTCGACTTCAGCTCGGAACGGTCCGCGAACGACTTTCAGTGTCGAGCCGGAACGTAACAGACTTGGGTCTTTGATACCGTTGATGTTTTGCAGCAATTGGTGCGGCACTTTCATCTGCTTGGCGATCTCGAACAAGTCTTCGCCTCGTTGAACCTGATAGGCCGGCTCGAGCAAGTGTCGCGTCGAGTAGATCACTTGGCCCGCGAGCGGGTCGAGCCTGGCGAGCAGTTCTCGCTTCTCGCTCGCCGAAAGTCCTGGGTCGCCGAAGACCAGCGACAGTGTGTAAAGCGCATCGTTGGGCTGTTTGTCTTTGATTTGTTGCTGAGCGGTTTGCATAGCGACTCGAAACGAACTCGTTTGAGTCGAAGGCGCGGCTTGCCGATCGTTCGGTGCAGTCGACTCGGCCACTGATTCTACGGCGGTCGCGCCGCCGTAAACGCTCTTTGCCGGGCCAGTGTCACCACTTGCCGCGTCGCTCGAATTCGCGACATGATCGTGAGCATGGTCATGCGAAGAATGATCGACGTTGCCCGTTGCCGGAAAGCTTGAATTGGGCAGATCACGATTTGGCGATTCAGTCGTATCGGGAATGTCAGAACGGTACGATTCACCTGCCACGCCAAGGCTCGGCGCCGGCGATGCAACTAGGCCGGGTCCCTGATCGCCATCCGTCTCGCTTCCGAAACCGGGCGGTGGGGGCGGATAGCTTGAGTCGGACGAACCTTGCGTCGTGGCAACTTGGCCCGTCGCGCCAACTTGGCTTGCGTAGGGCGGCGTCGAGTCGACTCGGGCGGAATCAACAGGATTGGCTTCATATGGGCTTGTTTGCGTTGACGAATCGCTAGCGGTGAGTCCAGCGGCGAATCCGACCGGCCCGTTGAGCGCAGCGCCTTGAGCGACATCACCGTCGGCAGGCGGCTCGAACGGTGGTGGCGACTCGACGGCCACTTCCCCTCCCCATGGAAAGTCCGAGGGACTCTCGACCTCGCCGTCGTGATTGAGAACGACCCAAACGCCGTAGCCGAGTGCTAGTAGAAGTACGAGCACGATCGCTGTTCGAAGCACATCCACCCTTCCGTCCTCCATGACGAAGGTCACAAAATAAGCCGCAGCCCATTCTTCCTCGCCGATTCATGCGAACGCATTCGGCTTCCGGGGAAGAAAACACGGCGCGCATTTGACGCGCCGGGCGGCATCGTAGGCGAATCCTCGATTTTGCACTAGGGTGATTTTTTGACCGCCGCGCGGCCCCTTGAATGTTGACACAAGGCGAAAACTCTCATAAAACGGATAAACTTATCCGATTAAAGCATCGGGGCGATTTTCGACGCGATTGAGACCATTGATTTTCAGGAGTTCGCAATGCGATCCAACCCTTGGCCGGCAGCCAGTCTCGCTCTCGTAGCCGTCGGCGTCCTGTCGCTTTCTATGTTCGCCCAAGCCGCACCTCCGACCGGCGAAACGGACACGCCAGCGAGCAAGAAGGGAGTTAGCAAGAAGGCACCCGTCGAGAAACCGGAGGTGAAGGCCGCTTCCAGTAACGGGGCGTCGAAAGGTGAGCGGCGAATTCTATTGGAAGCTGTCCGCGAGCGGGCGAAGTTGGTCCACAACATTTACGCCACGACACTCGACGTAATCCACCATCGCTATTTCCGCGGCGACCGGACGGCCATTCCCGCTCGATCTCTTGAGGACGTCTTTTCCGTGATTGCGAAGGAGGAGAACAGCGAGGCGAATTGGATCGCGGTCAACACGAAGGCGATGAGCATCAACCACCGTCCCAAGGGCGAATTCGAAAAGCAAGCGGCGACGCGAATCGCAGCGGGCGATGAGGCATATGAATCGGTTGAGGGCGGTGTTTACCGGCGCGCGCAAGGCATTTCGTTGATGAACAAGGGTTGCCTGGGATGCCACTTGGGATTTGGCGCCGCGGACAGCAAGGTCAAACGATTCGCCGGCTTGGTCATTGAGATTCCCGTTGAGGACAAGTGACTTTTGTCGGGCTTGCTTTGTTGTGCTTTGACGGTCCAGCTTGGCTACAATCGAGTTGTGTTCAAGCTTGTGGATGACGGGAGCCTTTGACGAATGAGCGACAGCAAGCCCAACTCGGGTTCGCGAGGTTTGCTGGCGTTGCTGCGGGCGTTCGCCGTCGTCTTGTTGCCGCGGCTCGTCTGTCCATGCCAGATGCCAGCCTATGTCGGCCTACTCAGTTCGCTTGGCCTGGCGTTTTTGGCCGAGACGATTTACTTGCTGCCGATGACAGTGACATTTCTCACGTTTGCGGTTGGCGGATTCTTGCTCGGCACCAAGCGTCGTCAGGGATACGGTCCGTTTCTCGTCGGCGTCATCGGCACCTTTGCACTGCTACTGGGCAAATTCATCTTGATTTCGGACTCAGCGTTCTACGGCGGAGTCTTCTTTTTGCTGGCCGCATCGCTGTGGAACGCTTGGCCGGCGGCGCCTCCGCCGAAGATCCGCATACTCGCTGACGGCCGAGTCGAGCCTCAGAGGCCGAGTGCGGATGGATCTTCGAACTAGACAAGTCGGAAAATAGCGGCGCGAGAACGACGCCGCGCGCTTGCGAGATGCGTTGGAATCAGGTTCAATTTGGCAATCCGGGTGTGTGGTCGGCGCCGCACCGCGACAGCCTTGGCGTCACTCGCAAACAGACTCCACTGAAATGAAAGACTCAGAGGCGATGACCCAATGATGCGAACAAACACTTTGTCTCTCGTGCTCGTCTTCTCTGCGTTTCTTTCTTCGAGTTGCCTTTCGGCTGAAGCAACGTGGCGCGCCGGCGTGGCGAAAGTGAACATTACGCCATCTGAGTTCATGTGGATGTCGGGCTACGGCGGTCGCGATCATCCTGCCGAGGGAAAGTTGACTGACCTCTGGGCGAAAGCGTTGGTTTTGGAGGCCGCTGACGGTCAACGCGCCTTGCTGCTTACTCTCGATCTCGTCGGCATCAGCGCCGAGTTGAGTAATCAAGTTTGCGAGAAGCTGGCGAAGTCGCAGGGTCTAAAGCGTTCGCAGATCGCCTTCTGCACTTCGCACACCCACACGGGCCCAGTCGTGCAGGGCAATTTGGTCCCGCTTCACTATTTGCAAGTTGATCGAAATCAACAAATTCTCGTCGAGCAGTATGGTCAAAAGTTGGTCAAGCAGCTGGTTGAGATTAGCGCCAAGGCGATCGCTGGTCTGAAGCCGGCCGACGTGGCTTGGGGAAGCGGAAAGGCGACGTTTGCGGTTAATCGGCGGAATAATAAAGAAGCGAAAGTTCCTGAGCTTCGCCAGCAAGGAAAACTCGTCGGCCCGGTCGATCACGACGCCCCGGTCCTGATGGTCAAGTCGGATGGGAAGTTAAAGGCGATCGTTTTTGGGTACGCTTGCCATGCGACCGTGCTGAGTTTCTATCAATGGTCTGGCGACTATCCCGGGTTCGCTCAGATGGAACTCGAGAAGAAGTACCCAGGTGCCACCGCGTTGTTTTTTGCCGGTTGCGGCGCCGACCAGAATCCGTTGCCGCGGCGGAAAGTGGAATTGGCCAAAGAGTACGGCAAGCGACTCGCCGCTGCGGTCGGCCGCGTTGTCGACGGCGGTACGAAATCCCTCGCTCCCAAATTGACGATGGACTATCGCGAGATCCCGCTGAAACTCGATTCGTTGCCCAACAAGAAGCAATTAGAAGACGACGCCAAGAGCGGCAATCGGTTCATCGCCGCTCGAGCGAAGATGTTGCTGGACAAGATTGCCGACGGCAAGCCGCTGCCTCAAACCTATCCTTACCCGGTTCAAACCTGGCGACTGGGCGAGATCCAATTCGTCACTCTCGGAGGCGAGGTTGTTGTTGACTTCGCGGTTCGACTGAAGAGCGAACTGCAGGGCGTCAAAACGTTTGTGGCCGGCTACGCCAATGACGTTATGGCCTACATCGCCTCACGCCGCGTTTTGCGGGAAGGCGGCTATGAAGGCGCGAGCGCCATGATCTACTACGGCTTGCCCACTCGTTGGGATCTCAGCAGTGAAGACGACATCGTCAACGAAGTTCATCGGCAATTGGGAGATCGATGAGCGATCGCGCGTAGGGCTGCGCAGCGATAAACGCCAGGAAATGCGTCTTTCTTGAGCCATCTGAGGCGGCTTTGGCGATTCTTCCAGGCGAATTTTTTGCTCTCGTGCTGTCCGCCTGTCTTTCCTAGAATCCCGCGTCGCCAACTTCGCCAATTTCCAATCTTGCCCCAGCGTTCGGGGGCGACAGAGTTCGTTGGGCGCTTGATGAGTCGGTTATGGATAACCAACACGATCCGCCGGTAGAACGGTCGTTCGCCTATGAAGATGGGCGGGAGATATGGCCAAGCACGGCCATCGAACGGCAGGCCAGTTCGATCGCCGAAGCGGATACGAACCGTTTCGTGTTGGGAGAGTTGCCCGACTCGCGTTTTTGGGAATGGCTTGTCTGGACCATTGCCTCGGCAACTCCGGTATTCAGCGTCGCGGCGTGGATCACGATCGCCTTTCGCCGCCGCCAGCCTCGTCTCGCGTACGACGCCGCCATCGCCGCCCTCTGGCCGCTCGCCTCATTCTTGATCCTGTTCGTTCTGGCGGCGGTCGTTTCGTTCACCGTGACGTTGTTCTTCTTCAATATGGATCCAGACTACTTGGCGTACCGCCAAGAGACTGAGCAGTTGATGGAGTATCACGACGCCTACCATTGGATTGGTACGTCCGACCAACTCGGTAAGACCGAGGCGGTCGAAGCGGCGTTCAGGCAGATGAACGGTTCCGAAGACCATCTGCTCGAATGGATGGGTCGATTCACCGGCGTCATCTTGCTGTTGATCTGGCCGGCCATGTGGATCGCATCCATCGTCCACGCTCAACGACAATGGTTTCGCGACTTTGACCAAGGGTCTGAAACAGACCACCCCAACCGATTACTCATCAGTGCTTTTGGCCTGTGGGCAATTCTCGGCTGGCTCGGCGCCCATCGATTCTATGTTGGCCGCTGGGTATCAGGCTTGTTGTTTCTATTTAGCTTGGGCGGTTTCGGAATCGGTTGGGCGGTCGACTTGTTTACTTTGCGATCTGGCGTCGACCAGAAAAACGCCGTCAGCCCTCGGGTCACGGAACATGCACCTTGGGCCGAAGGCGTTCGCTTCGGGCTGTTTGATTTCATCGTTCGTTGGGCTTTCTTCATTATAGGGCCCTCGGTGTTTGTCGCCCTCTGCGTTCTATTCGCCCAGTTCGAACTGCTGTTTGTGCTGCTCCTCACGTTGGTCATCTGCGGTTTGTTCGGCAACATCAATCAGACGCTCGCCCGACTCAACAAACTCGAACGGTTCCCGCTGGTGAGGCCCGCTGTGGCGGTGATTCGTCAGCTGCACGACTTCTATTATGAAACGAAACCTCGGCCGTTTTGGTTCTACGTGTTTGGACCGATTACGCTGCCGTTTGCGTTGATTTCCAGTCCGTCGTTTCGAAAGGAAACGCAACTCTACTTGCGCCTTCTGGTGACCATTCTCGGCGCCGTGTTGATCAATCAGATTCGTCTGATACCAACGACGTATCGTTATCATTCGATCAGTGGCATCCTGATTTGGGTGGCGATACAGATTGCCGCCGCGGTGCTTATTTCCTGGGTCATCCTGACTCCGATCCTGACGACGACTTACACCTTCAATCTCTCGGGTCGCGTTCGTCGATTGCGAGTGCTGTCGTTGACGGCGCTCTGTTTAACCTGCCTAGTCGGTTTGATGACAACGGCCGTAACCTACGTCGGCCACAGCCCGACGGTTGTATCCTACGCGTTGATTTCGAGTCGGCTCAAAGACACGACGTTTCAGGAACGGCTCTCTCATTCCTCGCGGTTGTTCCTCGAGCACTACGTCGATCGCATCCCGAAACCGCTGGACGACTTTTACCCCATGGCGTCGCATCCGGAGCTGACGAAGCGATACCAAGACGAAGTGCTCTCGACTCTGACCAAAATGAACGAAGCGAAAGTGTTTCGAGTTTTCACGATGGATGTTGAAGGCGACAGGCCGGACGGTGCCTGGGTCGGCATCGGCATGCTGCTCTACGAGGAAGAGGACGATGGCTGGCGGACCCTGTTCGCGATGGGGCCCGACCACCAATTCTATTCGAGTTGGGACGAGTCGCTTCCGCCTCGTGTGGCTGACGATTTCGCGGCCGCTTCGGCGCTCTGGAACGGTCAATACGAACATCGGATCGCACACCGCAGTCCGAAGCAAGACTTGGCGCTGTACGACGCAGCGGAGCAGTTCTTGCGAAGCCACAAACGGCGAATGATCAAAAATCCGAATCTTTGGAAAGTGGAAGCGACGATGTTGGCGCCGGCCGGCCAGGCTATCGCCGACAAGGAGCCCGTCTTCGACCCAAGAGCGACTCGCGCGCTGCGTCGCGAGCTCGTCAAGACCTGGGGTGACGACGCATTGCGATTTCGAGTCTTTCTGCTGCCGCCGAGCGGTGTGGACGGTTGGTGGCTGGGCGTTGCGGAAGACAGAAAGCCACTCTGCGTGCTGGCGCCTTGGGGCGACTACTTTCGCGCTTGGGATCACGACGTTTATGCGAGTTTCGAGGTCGTTCCAGCCCAGATGGAGCAGTTACAAACAGCTTGCCGGTCACCGTCGACAGAAGAATTAGTCGAGGATTTCCGATTCGATCGAGCGCGCGAGTTTCTCGTCCAATACGTCGACGTGGACATCGACGCCAGCGAACTTACTAGCCGAGCCAACGACTATCTGCGGGACAAAACCGACTCGGCCGAACGCCGCTGGGACGTTCGAGATCTGCAATTCGAAGAGCACCGTTGGCTGCTCTTACTCGACAGCGAACGGCCTCAGTTTCTGCTCGGGCAAGATCGTACCATTTTTGCTCGACAAGGCGACGCCATGCTCAACTTGGCGAGCCAACCCCCGCGCGCCAGCGTTCTCGCTTGGCTCGACGGCGTCAACGCCGAGATCATCGCGGAACAGCCCGACGGTTCGCGCGTTCGATAATTTCGGGCGAGGCCCGTGGCTGGGGCTTTCAGCCGCAGTGGCCGAAGCTGTGCTTCAAATGGCGGTTAGCGCGGGTGTTTTTGCGCACGAGACAGCGACGTGACAACGGCGCGGCGTGGTTGAGCTGACGACGAAACATTACTGCGGCAGGATGTCAGGACACCCCAGTCACGGACGATGGCTATTTCTTCCCGGGTCCGTTTTTGCCCGCGCCTTTCTTGCCATTACCCTTCTTGTCCGCGCCTGCTTTTCCGCCACCCTTGTTGCTCGCGCCGGCTGACTTGGCTTGATTGAGATCGTTCAAGGCTCCGGACGGGATGTCGAAGCGATTGGCGCGTCTCACGGCGTCTTCATCGACTTTCCATTCCGTTTTGAGCACGGACGTTTTGCCTTTGGCAATTTCGACGTCGCGGTCGATCGTTAGATAGCCTTCGCGTCGAATAACGACGGTGTGCGAACCGGGACTCAGGTCAAAAGCGATGTCCCCTCGCGTCGCCACCTGTCGTCTTCTGCGGTCGACCGTTATCGCCACACCGGATCGATCCTGTTCGTCAATTTCGATTCGCAACCGAGTGTCGGTAACGGCGGGCGGCGGCGATGCTTGCTCGATGATCACGATCTCATCGCTGGGTCGAGGCGGCGCGGGAACGGCTGGTCGAGTTAGCACGTAGAGGGCCAATCCGGCGACGGCAATCGCGGCAATCGCCAGCAATATGATCGGCGCGTACGACGGGTTCTTTCTCGATTTGTGGGCCCCAGCGCTCTTGCGTTTTCCCGTTCCGCGTTTTCCCACCCCTTCGTCATCTGTGACCACGAACGGGCCCGCGGGTTGAGCCGCTGGCTGCGTTGCGATTTGGGGAGCAAGATGAGCAGGGGGCGTCGGGGCGATTGGCGCGGGTCGAGCGAGCGGCGGCGCGGTTCGGGGTGCCACCGGTCTCGCTACCGGCACGGACTCGGCCTGCAGCTGCTTATCGTACTCGTCTTTTCGGCTCGGATTGAGCAGGACGAGTCGAGCGGCCGAAATCTGATTGAGCAGCCGCTGAGCCGGGGCGGCGCTTTCGCCGGTCGAGAGGTCTTGCAGATACGCCATCAAGCGGTTGGCTGCGGCGTCGATCACTTCTCGATCCGTCTCGTACTTCTCCACGCCGAGCAAGCGATAGTGGTTCGCTGGCTGGTCCTTGGGCGGAATGCCAAGCCATTTGTGATAGGGATCGAAATGCTCCGTCATGCCGCTATACCATTCCACTGTGCCGCTCAGCCAAGACAACGACCTTCATTTTGGACGCTCAACGCCGAAAGAGCAAGAAGTTGACGTTATTGCTTCTGGCGAACCGCCATCGCCTCGCGAATGCCCGGCGAGCGAGCATGAACATCCTGGTGGGCAACCGCATACTCGGATAACGCCTTGGTCATTTCGGCAATTCTCGCCCGATGCTTTGGCTCTTCGATCAGGTTGGTCAGTTCATTCGGATCCGAAACCGTATCGATTAGCCACGGCCGGTCGTTCTCGGAATAGACAAGCTTGTATTGGCTTGTTACCGCGCAGAGCCAAGGCGATCCAGGCGTGCTGCGAATGAATGCGATGTCCTTCCATTCGGTTTCATTTCCGGCGAACAGAGCCGACGCGTCGCGGCCGTCCACATCGTGTTCGCCCAGCGGCGCCTCAAGCCAATTCATTAAGGTCGGGAGGAAATCGATGCACGTCAGCGCCTCATTGACGACGATGCCCTTCTTGACTTTACCCGCTGCGTAAACAAGGAACGGGATTCGCGCTGAACCCTCGTAGGGCACGCCCTTGTTCAACCTTCCATGTTCGCCACACAGATCGCCATGGTCCGATGTGAACACGATGATGGTCCGCTCAAGCACGCCTTGCTTTCGCAGGGCGTCGATGATTCGACCGATGTTGTCGTCGATGCACTTGACCATGCCGTAGTAGGGCGGCATTAATCGCCTTAACTGAGCCGGCGTGACACGAGCAGGACGGCCCCATCCGGGCGTTTGCTCTTTGGTCTTCTTGAGCGACGCGGGGATCGGCACTTCAACGTCGGCGTACATCGTGTCGTAAGGCGCTCGAACCGTATTGGGGCCATGCGGATCCGGAAGGCTGAGCATGTAGCAAAACGGCTTGTCGCCATTCGACTCGATAAAGTTTATCGCCTTGGTGCAGAGCCAGTCCGTTGAGAATGACTTCTCGTCGGCACCGTCAACTCCGTAACTTGGCTGTCCCTTCTTATTGCGAGCTCCAACCTGCGGTCCCTCTTTCGTATCGGCAAACTTCTTCCAGTGTCCTCGGTTGAACATAAACCGATTGTCTTCGAAGCCGAACTGTCGCTTCGGCGCCCATTGCGGCTTACCGCCTCCGTCCAGGTGCCACTTGCCGGCGAACCCTGTCGCGTAGCCTCGGCGTCGAAGCAACTCGGCGAACGTGACGATGGAATCGTCGAGCGGAATATTGTTGGTGACGACTGGCGTTTTCTGAGGGTACATTCCCGAGACCAACGCCGCGCGAGACGGTGAGCAGACCGGAGTTGTCGCGTAGTAGCTCGAACACAAGGCACCGTTCTTGGCGATCCAATCGATGTGTTTTGTGTCGACGATTTTCCCGCCGTAGCAACCGAGCGTGCCGAAATGGTGTTCATCCGTTTGTATGACGAGCACATTGCGACGCGTTTCTTCCGCATCGACGGCGGCGAAAGGCCAAAGAGATGCGACTAGCGTGACGACGATGAGCGACGAACGAATCATGGGTTGTACTTCTATCGAGGGTTGGATCGCCGGCTGCGGCGACTGTCGGTGCCAGTACGATCCAGTATAGCTGAGGAGATATCCGCACAGAATCCGCGAACCGGGATTGTTGTCTTGGCTCAAGAGATCGCCGACAATGACGGTCCGCTCGTTGCATCTGCGGCCGTTCGTGGTCTGGTGCGGCGCAAACCTCGTTCTATCTCCGCTTAGTCAGAGCAGTCTATTGCCGTCGTTTTCGCTTTCGTACATCGACCTGGCCATCGTCGCGGCGTATCTCTGCGTCGTCATGGCGATGGGTGTGTTCGTGGGGCGTCGGAGCAATGACTTGCAGTCATATCTGCTCGGCGGCCGAAGCATGCCGTGGTGGGCCGTGCTCGGCTCAATCGTCGCGACTGAGACGAGTACCGCGACGTTCTTGAGCGTGCCGGGCATCGCGTTCGCCGCCAACGGCGACATGACTTTTCTGCAACTCACGTTCGGCTACATCATCGGCAGGATCATCGTTTCGTTGGTCCTCTTGCCGCTCTACTTCGACGGCGAATTGTTCACAGCCTACGAGGTGCTTGGCAAGCGATTCGGAGGCCTGACGAAACGCACGGCGTCGGCTATCTTCCTGGTCACGAGAAACTTGGGAGACGGCTTGCGTCTGTTTCTCACCGCTATCGTGTTAGAGAAAGTCACCGGCTTCGGCTTACCGCAATGTGTCGTGATGATCGGCATGATCACGATCGCGTACACGTTTGTCGGCGGCATGAAGGCGGTCGTCTGGAATGACTGTCTCCAATTCGTGGTCTACATCTTGGGCGGGGCTGTCGCTCTCTGGCTGATCATTGACGCGTTGCCCGGCGGCTGGCAACAGTTCACGGAGTTTGGCAAGGCGACCGCCAAGTTTCGCGTCGTCGACTGGCAATGGAATTGGTCGGCCCCGTTTACGATTTGGTCGGGCGTGATTGGCGGCGCCGTGCTGACGTTGGGTACCCACGGCGCCGACCAAATGATGGTCCATCGATACTTGTGTACTCGAGGGCAGCGTGAAGCGTCGCTTGCACTTGTGTTGAGCGGCTTTGTTGTCTGCCTTCAATTCGCGTTCTTTCTTCTGATCGGAATTGCCTTGGCCTGCTTTTACGACGTGCCGGGCAATTCCCGCGTCTTCGACCGCAACGACGAGGTGTTTGCGACGTTTATCGTGCAAGAGATGCCGATCGGTCTCGTCGGTCTTACGTTGGCCGCTGTCTTTTCCGCCGCGATGTCGACGTTGTCGAGTTCACTGCACTCGTCAGCTTCCTCCGCGTTGAACGATCTGATGGGCCGTGGTGAAAAAACGGCGACGAAGAACTCGGGCGTCTGGACAACTCGAATGCTGATCATCACCTTCGGCGTGATACAGATCATTGTTGGGATCGGCGCCGTCCAGTTTTCGCGGAGCGTCGTCGGAGACGCGCTGGCTATCGCCGGCTTTTCGGCCGGGCTCTTGCTCGGCGTTTTCCTGCTCGGCGTCGCGATGAAGAACGTCGGCCAAACCGCCGCGCTGTGCGGAATGATTCTCGGTTTGGCGATCCTGACTGGAGTCCACTTTGGCACCGACATCGCTTGGCCTTGGTACGCTGTCATTGGCGCTGTCACCACTTTCGCGACAGCCACATTCGCACAACTCATGTTGCCGTCTGACTACGATAAGAAACCGAGCAAGGCAGAAAATGATTAAGTCCACTCAGCACGGCTCGCATTACTCAGCCCTCTTGCTCGTGATCCTCTTCACCGGTGCCGGCTCGTGTTGGGCCAAGGAATCGAGAGGCGACGACCTTCCTGAAGCTCGGCCGGAATCGGTCGGGATGTCGTCGCAACGGCTTGCCAAGATCGACGGCGTCATTCAGTACGGTCTGTCGCGCGGCCGCATGCCCGGTTGTCTGATTATGGTCGGAAGAAACGGCAAAATCGTCTTCCATAAGGCCTACGGTCGCCGGCGAATTGAGCCATCGCCTGAACCGATGACTCGCGATACCATTTTCGACATGGCGTCGTTGACCAAGCCGATCGCAACGGCCACGAGCATCATGAAGCTCATCGAAGAAGGCAAGGTAGAACTCGACGCGCGCGTCGCCAAGTACATTCCCGAATTCGCTGCGAACGGGAAACAAGACATCACGATCAAGCAACTGCTGACCCATGTCGGCGGTTTGATTCCAGACAACTCGATTCGCGACTACGATCATGGCGTCGAAGAGGCGTTTCAGAGGATCTACAAACTGAAAACGTACGTCGAGCCGGGTACCAAATTCGTTTATACCGATGTCGGCTTCATCGTCCTCGCCGATGTCGTCAAACGCGTCGCAGGTAAGAACGTTCACGAGTATTCGCAACAACATGTCTTCGGTCCTTTGGGAATGACCGAGACCGGCTATCTCCCTCGGGCAGACCTTCGGGCTCGCGCAGCGACGACACAACAGCGAGAGGGTCGCTGGATGCGAGGCGAAGTGCATGATCCTCGCGCATTCCGTCTCAAAGGAATTGCCGGCCACGCGGGCCTGTTTAGCTCGTCGCGAGATCTGGCAAAGTACGCGGACATGATGCTCCGTGGAGGCAATCGCCAAGGCGTCACGATACTCAAGCCCGAAACCGTCGAACTGATGGCGCTACGAGTCGATGTTGGACGCGGATTTCGAGCGCTCGGCTGGGATAGTAAATCCGGGTATTCGTCGAATCGAGGCGACTTGATGTCGGACCGAGCATTCGGTCACGGCGGATTCACTGGAACGTCGCTTTGGATGGACCCGGCCGAACAGCTATTCGTGCTTTTCCTGAGCAACCGAGTTCATCCCGACGGCAAGGGATCGATGAACGACTTGGCGGGTCGAGTCGGCACCATTGCCGGAAGCGCAATCATCTCACCACAAGCCAAGCGACAACAGCACAAACCCATTCGAAACGTATTGGCTGGCATCGATGTTCTCGAGCGAAATAAGTTTGCGCAGATTGCGAAAAAACGCGTCGGTCTGATCACCAATCACACGGGCCGAAACATCGATGGTCAGTGGACGTTTCGACTGTTCCACGAGTCGCCGACAGTGAACCTGGTCAGCGTGTTCACTCCAGAGCACGGCCTCGAGGGGAAACTCGACATCGCCAACATCTCCGATTCAAACGATAAAGAGACGGGGCTCAAGATTCACAGCCTCTATGGCAAATCGCGTACGCCTTCCGCCGAAAGCATGAAGGAAATCGACGTGCTCGTTTTCGATATCCAAGACATCGGCACACGGTTTTACACCTACATTTCTACAATGGGCAACGCGATGAAGGCGGCGGCCGAACACAACGTGAAGTTTGTCGTGCTCGACCGACCCAACCCGATCGGAGGAATCGATGTCGAAGGCCCAGTGCTCGATGAAGGCAGTCAGTCGTTCGTCGGATTCCACCGCATCCCCGTTCGTCACGGAATGACTGCGGGCGAGCTGGCGATGATGATCAAGGCGGAACTCAAACTCAAGCTGGACCTTGACGTCATTCGAGTTGAAGGGTGGCGACGGTCTGACTTTTGGGACGCGACGGGTCTGACTTGGATCAATCCGTCACCCAACATGCGCAGCCTGACCCAAGCTCTGCTTTACCCCGGCATCGGCTTGATCGAGACAACCAATGTTTCGGTTGGTCGCGGCACGGATACGCCATTCGAAATCATCGGCGCGCCTTGGATCGACGGCCGCAAGCTGGCGAAGACGCTCAACCGAGCGAATCTCTCGGGCGTGCGGTTTGTGCCGATTCGGTTTACGCCCGAATCGAGCAAGCATAAGGGCGATGAGTGCGGCGGCGTCAATTTCATCATTGCGGACCGCAAGCGATTTCATCCGCTGCGAACTGGTATCGAATTGGCTCGCGTACTGAAACAACTCTATCCGGAAACATGGAACACGAAATCGCTCAACCGTCTACTCTCAAGCAAGAAGACGCTCGACGGGATCCAGCAAGGCAAGTCGACGGACGCCCTGCAGGCTGCCTGGCAAGCAGAGCTGGATGAGTTTCGCGGGCGCCGCAAGGCATTCATGCTTTACGACTAGTGCAGCGTCAACACTAAGAATTAGGATCCCATGTTTGTATCGTACGCCGCCAAGTCAAGTTACGCCGAAGCCAACCCCCATTTTTAGAGTTGACGCGGCACTAGTTTTGTGGACAGGCCTCTGAGATTAGGGTTACCATTCGATGAGCCGAACGGTTTTTCGCTCGGTGTCCATTCGCCACTCAAACAACCTAGGTCGTGGCAGCCATGTCCGACGCTGTCGACATCGAGATTGGCCTCGAACGATTCGTTCGTCAGCAGCGCGAGCGACGGACGGTCAATGGCCGCGTCGGGTTGCTCGTTAATCGCGCCTCTGTGGACAACCGGCTCGCCGCTACTCACCAAGTGATCGGCGAGTTGCTTCCCGGACAGTTGACCGCCATTTTTGCGCCGCAACACGGTTGGTGGGGAGAGCAGCAAGCGAACATGCTCGAGACTCCTCACGACCACGCCGAACTTCCCGCGCCCGTGTACAGTCTCTATGCGGATCAGCGCCGACCTGATCCGCAGATGCTCGACGGGCTCGATCATTTTGTCATCGACCTGCAAGACGTCGGCACGCGAGTTTACACGTTTGTGTGGACGATGCTGAATTGTCTCGAGGCTTGTGGAGAGCGAGGCATCGAAGTCATTGTGCTCGATCGGCCCAACCCGATCGGGGGCGATGTGGTGGAAGGGCCGTTGTTGGAGCGAGACTATCGGAGCTTTGTGGGGCAAGCCGAGATCCCGATGCGGCACGGCCTGACGATGGGCGAACTCGCTCAGATGCTCGTCGTCGAAAATCGGCTCGATGTCGCTCTGTCCGTCATCCAACTTGAAGGATGGTTGCGCAATCATCGATTTCGACAATTGGGTCGGCTCTGGATTCCCCCCTCGCCCAACCTGCCAACTCCGGAATCGACCTTGGTCTACCCCGGACAAGTCCTGCTCGAGGGCACGAATCTTTCGGAGGGACGTGGGACGACGATCCCTTTCGAGTGCGTCGGTGCTCCCTACATCGATTCGCGAAAGCTCAAGGATGCCATGGAGCAATTCGCCTTGCCCGGTATTCGATTCCTCGAGACTCGATTCACGCCGACATTCGACAAATGGGTCGGAGAGAGTTGCGGCGGCCTCTCATGGCACGTCGTGGATACTCGCACATTTCGCCCTTACCGCACAACGGTCTGCTTGTTGCACGCTTGTCAGACCCTTTGGCCCGACGATTTCGCTTGGCTTGAACCGCCATACGAGTACGAATTGACCAAGCCGCCCATCGACATTATTAGCGGCAGCGACAGGCTGAGGACCAAGCTAACGTGTAGTTCAATCGACCACCTCTCCGACTGCGATGATGTCGCGTGGCGAAATCGATCCGAGCCGTTTCGGCTTTATTCGCAATGAGACGGCGAGGGCATGTCGCAAAGCGAGTTTTGTCGATTGGGGAGGTTTCCAATCGCAAATGGCCCCTGCTACGATGGCGATCGGATCGAGACATGAACACGTTGGAGGACGCGGATGCCAACTACGATTAATGGAATCGGCACGACATATTTCGGTAAGAAGAAGCTCGAGCAATACGAGGGCGTTTGCGATTCCTGCAACCGCTCAACCACTCTGTTCGATTATGAAACGGGGTATTACATCTGCGTCATCTTCATTCCGATCATCCCGCTCGGACGCAAGATGATTCTCGGCGAATGTTCCATTTGCTCGCAGCATCGCGTGATTTCACTTCGCGATTGGGAGCAGATGAAGGAGCAGTCGATTTCGCAGAGCATGGAAGAGTTGACGTCGAACGCCGAGGATCCGGCCAAGGCGATTGAGTTGCTCGGCACGTACACCGCGTTTAAGCAATACGATGAAGCTCGTGAGTTGGCCGCAGCGGTAAAAACGACTCACTGGGAACACTACGACACCATGCTCGCGATCGGCGGATGGTACGAACAAATGAAACAGACAGCCGAAGCGGAGGAGTGTTTTCAGCAGTGCATTGCGCTCGATCCCAATTGCCCGTCGTCGGTTCGAATACGCTGCATCACGCACTTGGAGAACAACCAACTTCAAGACGCACAGAAGTTGGCCTACGAGCTGTTCGGTCAGGCCCCGATCGACAATATGGGGCCGATGTTGATGCTGATTCACGTGCTCGAGCAAACCGGGCAGGATGACGTCGCCTACGAAGTCTATAAACACATCCTTCAAGGCATCCCGGAACTGAAGGAGGACAAAGACTTCTGCAAGGACATCCGAAAGTTAGAGAAGAAGCTTGGAGTTACCGAGTCGATCGCGCCTAAGCGCGGATGGTTTGGTTAGTTCTGAATCCACTCGCGAAATTGGTCGTCATCCACGTTTCTTCCGCTGACGACGACGACGACATCGGCATCACCGTCGGGTGCCGCTGCGCCGGTGAGTAACGCTGAGATCGCGATAGCGCCGGACGGTTCGGAGCGAAGGCCGTGGCGATCGTACAACCACTTCATGGCTTGCCGAGTTTCCACGTCGCTCGACGTCACGGCTCGAGTGACATCGCGTCGCAAGATAGGCCAGTTGTGTTCGCCGACATCGTACGAGAGCAGCCCGTCGCAGATGCTCATCGGCTTATCGATCCGCACTCGCCGATCCTCTTCCAGCGAACGTCGAAAATCGTCCGCTCCATCCGGCTCGACGCCGACGACGATGGCGCCGGGATAGTGGTGGGCGATTGACAAGGCATGGCCGGCCATCAGACCCCCGCCACTGACTTGGCAATAAAAGTTGGCGAGACCGCGCCCCTCGGCAGTCAGTGCCTGGACGATCTCCAGTCCGCCGACGCCGTTGCCCGCGATGACATCCGCGTCGTCGTAGGGCGAGGCTTGAAGCGCGTTTTCATCTTCTGCGATCTCTTGAGTCATGCTGTCGCGCAAGCCGGTTTCATGGTCGGTCGCGATATCGTACGTGCGAATCTCTGCTCCGAATGAGCGTGTAATCTCGAACTTGATCTTGGGCGCCGTGTCCGGCATGACGATGATGACTCGCTTGCCATACGCATGGCCAGCAAACGAGATTCCGGAGGCGAAGTTGCCGGACGAGTGGGCCGCTATCGGTCGATCACCGATCGCTTCCAGGTTGTTGGCGACCCAATTCAGCGCGCCCAGCAGTTTGAAGGAGCCAACAGGAGTCCAGCCATAATCCTTCAACCAAACGCGACGGCTTGGCGGCAAACCGAGTTCTTTCTCCAAGGCGTAAGATCGAATCAGCGGCGCGCGCGTCAGGTGCGAGCGGATGATCGTCTCGGCCTTCAGCACATCGGCCATCGTGGCTATTCGAATGTCCGTCATCAATCGATCCTGTGAATCCTGGGTGGCTTGTCCGTCGCCCTTCGCTCCGCGCGAGTGTCGGGGGGGGGGGCCGCGGGGAGGGGGGCGCGGGGGCGGAAGAACGCCCACAAGGGCGGCGC
>CAZMNY010000007.1:48913-265835 GCA_964567745.1 uncultured Pirellulaceae bacterium
GTGTTTTTTGTGCCGTGGGTCTCCCTCCCCATATGGGGGGGTTCGTGAAAGGCGACGCTAGAGATTGTACACGTCCAGGACGCTCGCCGAATGGCCAGAGTCGCTCGAAGTTGTTACCTTGGACGCACCGACGCTCGGACGTCCAAATCATGCTCTGGGGTTGATCGGTTTTCGGCGAGAATTGGGCGAGTTAGAATGCAAATTGCGAAATGCAAGTGAACCTGCAACTGAGGAACCCATCCATGCCGCGCAACCGAGTTTTCTGTTCGTTTCTGACCGTTGCGACGAGTCTTGTCATCGTGACGGGGTGGACGTCGTTGGGACGTTGCGAACCGCCGGAGGGATTTGTGGCCCTCTTCAACGGCAAAGACCTTACCGGCTGGAAGGGTCTCGTGGGGAACCCAAAGACTCGAGCCAAAATGTCGAAGGAGAAGCTCGCCGAAGCGCAAAAGAAGGCCGACGAACAAATGCGAGCTCATTGGTCGGTTGTGGACGGAGTCTTGGTCTTCGACGGCAAAGGAAAAAGCCTCTGCACGGCGAAAGACTACGGCGACTTCGAAATGGTTTTGGACTGGAAGATCAAGAAGGCCGGCGACAGCGGGATTTATTTGCGAGGCTCGCCGCAAGTTCAAATCTGGGACACCGAGTACAAGAAGTACCACGGTATGGGTGCCGACAAGGGTTCTGGCGCGCTTTGGAACAACAAGAAACACGCCCGCTTCCCGTTGGTCAACGCCGATAAGCCAGCGGGGCAATGGAACACGTTCTACATCAAGATGGTGGGCGATAAGCTAACCGTCAAACTCAACGGCAAACTCGTCACGGACCGAGTCGTCATGGAGAACTATTGGGAGCGGGACAAGCCGATCTACGCGACAGGCCAAATTGAACTGCAAAACCATGGGAACACCCTTGAGTTTCGCAACTTGTACATTCGCGAGCTCGATAAGCCGTAACGGAAATGACGCACAAGCAGCGTGAAGCGGACGTCGAGATGGAACACTGATTGACCACTTTGAGAGACGCGGTAAGAAAGACAGATGGGAAACTCCAACAACGGTGCTTGCCTTGAAACAGAGCGCAAGACAAGGAAGAAAAAGTTGACGCTGGCTGAACGAGCCGACAGGTTCGATTGTTACCAGAAATCGGTGCAATCGCCGGACCATGAGATCGAGTTCTTCGAGCAGGCGTACCGAGAGGCGTTTGGCCGCAAGCCGTACACCCTGCGCGAAGATTTTTGCGGGACGTTCGCGGTCTGTTGTTCCTGGGTTAAGTCTGGCTCGAAGCGAACCGCAATCGGCGTCGATCTGTGCCCCGAGACTTTGCAATGGGGACGCGACCACAACCTTTCACGCCTGAAGGACTCGCAGGCCGACCGAATACGGCTTCTGGAGCAAGATGTTCGCACGAGCGATCCGCCGACCGTCGAGATCCTCGCCGCTCAGAATTTCTCCTTTTGGATCTTCAAGACTCGCAAAGAAGTCATCGAGTACTTCCGTGTCGCCAGATCGAATCTGAATTCGGACGGCATCATGATTATGGACATGATGGGCGGAGGCGATTGTTACACGGAAGGCCAGACGGACAAGCGGCGAATCAAGAAGGGTAAGCGCGGCTTCAAGTATCACTGGGAGCAAGCCAGCTTCAATCCCGTCAATGGCGACGCGAGCTTCTATATCAGCTTCAAGTTCAACGACGGCTCCAAAATGAATCGCGCCTTTGAATATCACTGGCGGTTTTGGACCGTGCCCGAAGTCATCGAGATGCTTGAGGAAGCCGGCTTTAGCAAGAGCCACGTCTACTGGGAGGAAGAAGACGAGGATGGCGAAGACACCGGCGAATGGGCTCGCGCAGAATCCGCGCCCAGCAACGCAAGCTGGCTAGCCTATATCGTCGCGGTCAAGTGAGTTGTCGATGCGGGCAGCGCGAACACGTGTGTCGAAAACGAATCGTTTAACCCGTCGCCGCAGGCAAGGCCGCCAGTAGACTAAGCAGCGCCTTCTTTCTCTTCGTCCTCGGCCGTCGGCGCGAGCTCGTCGAACTAGCGACGAGCGTTCCACGAATCCTGCGAGTATCGCTCTGCGACAAAACGCCGCATAAGCGGCTCGGGCCAGGATTCGAGTCGGCCGCTCGGCACCCACGAGTCGATGATCGCCTGGCTCAACAGGTTGGAATCGAGCCCGAGGTTCGTCACGAAGTCGTCGTGCTTTCGGCGGTTGCGATATTCGGGCTGCCGAGGCGGCGCCTTCAGAAGGCGCGAGATCTTGTCGAGCGGAAAGTGGTTGAGCAGCGTGCCGTGGTAGAGCAGGTGATTACGGCGGCAGCGGAGGCTGTTGCCGGAGAACTTCCGGTCGCCGACGGTCAAATCACTTGAGCCCTGACAAACGGCGTCGATTCCTAAACTCCGTACTGCCTTGAGGATTCGCTCGAGCACAAAGCAGTGGGCCTGGTCGATCGCCTGAAGTTCTGGTCGCCGCTCGGTGTTCAGGATGACTGAATAGACGAGGCATCCAGTTCCGGCCACGATGGCCAATCCGCCGCTGGTTCGGCGAATGATCGGAACGCGCTCGTCCGCACACCGCGCCCGATCGACCTCAACTTCGATTTGCGACGAGCGACCGATGACGACCATGGTCTGTGTCGGTGCCCAGATCCGCAACACCTCACCACCTTCTCCCGTCTCGGCCGACTCGAGCAATGCTTCGTCCAAGGCGACGTTTTCGGCTGCGGTTGGGAGTGTCAGCTCGAGCAATTTCATGGGTGGGCAATGGTCGTTAGGGGTGGTGGCTGGCAAGGGCCGATCTTAAACTGCAGGATTGGATCGCGGTATGAATTTACGGTAGGAACTCTCTCGAATGAACTCCCCTGTGTCTCCCCAAGAGGGTGCCGTCCTCGAAAAGACGACGAATCCCGACGACACCCTACCGCCAGTTGAACCGCCGAACTCGGCGTTCATCCTACAGCTATTTCTGATCCCGGCCATCATTGTCACGATCATCGTTTGTGTCTGGCTGATGTTCAGTTGGTTGGCCCACATGGGCAACGACCCTCAGAAGTTGGTCCAAGACATCCGCAAGATGAACTCGGCCAGTTGGCAAAAAGCGCTCGTGCTCGCCAACATGTTGCGAAACGACGAATACGATCATCTCAAGGACGACCCCAAGTTGGCGGGAGAGTTGGCCGATCTCTTGAAGGCTCAGTTGGTTGAATCGGGGAAAGACGATCGCAGCATCAAGTTGCGTCGATTCCTGTGCCGAGCCATCGGAGAGTTCCGCACGCCGGAAGGAATGCCGGCATTGCTCATCGCGGCGACGCAAGAGAAAAACGAACGCGACGTTGAAGTTCGACGATCGGCGTTGGCCGCAATCGCAATCTTGACGAGTCAGGTGGGAAGCGAGCGGGCTCGCGAAAATCCCGAGGTGTTGAGTACCTTGATTGCGGCATCGAAAGAGCGAGCCAGCAGTGATCCACAAAGAAGCGAACGCGCCGCGATTCGTTCGACTGCGGCGTTTGCGCTCGGCGTCTTGGGCGGAACCGAGGCGACTGATCGCTTGGCCAAAATGACGCTCGACTCCGAGCCCGACGTGCGATACAACGCCGCCACCGGGCTCGCTCGGAATGGAGACGAGCGCGCGGTGACCGTCCTCAAACAGATGCTCGACCCCAACAACAAACAAGCGGTTCGCGGCGAGAAGTCTGAGTCGGCGAAGGAACGAAAACGGCTCGATGTGATGGGCAATGCGATCCGCGCGATTGTCAAACTGAAAGAGCAGAACTTGGCTTGGGACTCGTCCGAGGTTCGCGACGAACTCCAATCGCTCGCCGACAAGAATGCCCTCAACTCCATCACACTCGAAGCTCGCGCTGCCTTGCTTCGTCTCGCCAAGCCGGTGAATTAGGTTCGTGAGCTAACCTCGAATCCGAATCTGACCTTCGGTCATATCGGTGTCGATTGAACGGAAATCCTAGGGCGTTGCCCGTAGGCTACGTTAACGTAGGCCAATCGATGCGCGAGGCGCGCGGATGGTCTCGGGAGGCGTTGAGAGCTCGTTCGAGTCTTGCAGCGGCTTGCTCGTTGGGGGTCTGTCATTTTGCACTTTGCACTCCTTTGCACGAGCGCGTTTCGGCTCTTAGTTAGCGCCCATCAAATCAATAGACCGCTCGCCCGCTCGGGTGAATCAGGTCTTGTCAGTTAGGCGCGTCGTTGCTCAGCGTTCCCAAATCGCCGGCGTGGTCTTGGCCTCCTCGCCATACGTCTGCGAGACGACAAATCCGCTGGCTTGAGACGTGTAGAAGATTCGTCCGTTGGAGACGACGGCGCCAAGGCACTCGCGAGAATCGATGGCGGGGCCGGTCGAGACGAGCTTGCCATCGTTCGACAAATCGATCATGTCCATATTGGCGCCCAGCACAAACGGTTCGGAGAGCGTAAATCGACAGCAGGCGTAGTTGTGGCCAATGCTGGCGACGACTTTGCCCGTGTTGCGATCGAAGACATTTCCTTTTCCGCGCAAGGCGTTAGAAAAAATGAATCGTTCCCCGACGGTGACGACGTTAAGTGCGGAAGTGACCGCGTCCGATTTCCAAACGAGTTTGCCGTCGACGGCGTCGAGGCACCAAACGAAGCGATCGTTGGTGTTCTCTTTAGCTCGGTTAAAGCCGCCGATGTAGATTCGTCCGTTACGAGCGCTGAGCGTACACTTCGACGTGACGTGGTAATCGTGGGTGAGCCAAACCACTTCGCCCGTTTCCGGCTCGAGGCAGGCTGTCAGGCCGTTGTTCTTTTCCGGCAGGCCGCGACGCTTGCGTTTGCTCGCTGCATATCCAAAGAATGTTGAGTAGTAGAGTTTTCCGTCGAGTAAGCAGAGCCCACAATCGTTGCCGCCTCGTCCATGCTCGTAGAAGTCCTTCTCCCAAACGATCTTTCCGGTGTTGATGTCCCAGGCCCACAAGCGAGGGTGATTGTCTTTAGGATAGTAGGGATTGTCGTTCGAATAGATCCAGCTCATGACTTCACGCCCAGCGGCGTCGACCGGCGTTCCGCCGAAGGTGAACGGCTTCTCCGTGCCTTGCGGCGCGTACTTCCCGGACCCCGACGCGTAGATGGCGACATTGCCGTGCACCACCGGCGGGAACTGCCGGCTCCAACTTGGAGAGCCCGTAAACGGCGCCTCCCAAAGCAGCTTGCCCGTGGCCGCGTCAAGGCATCGCATGACGGAACGTTTGATGCCCGCTTGAGGGACGATCAATTTGCCGTCGATATACAGCGGCGAAGTGAATGAGAGATAAACGTCCGGCCAGTATCTTCGCCACAAAAGCCGTCCCGTGTCTTGCTCGACGGCAATGATCTGACCTTCCGCCGTGTGTGTGTAGAGTCGTCCGCCGCCGCAAACCGGCAGGTGTTTCACCGTGCCTTCCAGACGTCGAGCCCAGCGCATTCGCAGCGGCGGCTCAAGTTCTTGGTCATTGGCGTTGGAGCCGCTGAAGTCGCCGTAGTTTGTGTACCAATCAAATTGGGGGCCGACGAGCGGACCCTCGAGCGGGCTGCGAATCTTAGCGATGCCCAAGTTCTCGGTGGGAAGATTCGCCGCGCCATTCTCGCCGTACGCATAGAGGTAACCGTCTTCGCAGGCAACGAAGACTCGAGAATCGGACACAGCCAACGGCGCCGTGATCGGCGATGCGAATGCTGTTCGGTACGACGAGGCTTTCTTTCCGTCGAGCGGGACTGCGTGCAGTTGTCCGTCGAGTCCTCCGTAGAGTGCGTGCTTGCTCGTCAACACGACCGGACTGACTGATCCTTCTGCGGCAAGGATCTCGGTTTTTTCATCACCTGCTCGATGGCGACAGAGTCCCTTGCCGTGTTCCGGTCTAACTCGATAGACGTCGCGGCCGCGGATGGTGACGGGTGCGAAACTCAACAAACCGGGCAGCCGAATCGTCGTTTCCGTGCCCTTCACAAACGATGTCTTGAGCTCGTCGCCGTCGAGTCGCATCAGTTCAACTCGGCCCGAATTGTCGCGGCGGTGCCATTGCACGTAGACATTTCCTGCCGCATCGGCGCTCTGGCCGAACGTCGCGGGATACTCGGATCCGGCGAACTTGGGGATCTCGCCGACTTTTCGAAGTCGAGGCGAGTCGCCGTCGTCCTCGAGAAAAATTGTGCGTCCGCCCGCGGGCATGACAATCGTGTTGCCGACCAAACAGATATCGCGAGAGCAGACGAAATGGTCTTTCCAAGTCACTCGGTCTTTGCGATGGGCAAGCCAGTCGGCGCCGCTCCAGCGATTGCCCTCGAACTTAATCACTTCCTTGACAAAGTCCCAAGTCCAAACGGTTTTGCCTTTGGGCGTGACCGCAAACACATGAGCTCCCAAGGTGGCGAAATAGACTCGGTCGTCATTTGCCGCGGGCGCGGAAAAAATCGGCTCGCCGCAATCCGTTTCGCTAACCAGTTTCCCATCCTTGAGATTCAGAACGTAGTAGTAGCCGGCCATCGTGCCGACATGAACATAGTTGTCGATGATCGCGGGCGCGGCGACGTTGTTGCAATTCCCGTCACCGCCTTTCGTTTCGAATCGCCAGAGTTCCTTTAGCGTCGCGGCGTCGAATGCGGCCACCACGCCGGAACCGTCGATGACAACGACGTTGCCGTCACTGACCACGGGCGACGCGAAGATGCCGTCCGTCAAAGCGGCAGATGCGACGAGCCCCATCTGCCTAGGTAGCTCGACGTTCGCAGCATCACCCGATCGCAACGGTCCGCCTTGCAATTGACGCCAATCGGCATCGGCCTGGCGGACTGCTCCCAGTGCAGTGGCGAACCCAAGTAGGACGATTGCAGTTCGAATGAACGATTGCATGCTTATTTCCTGTCACTTGAAAGGGGCGAGTTCGCGCCTGTGGCCATCGTCAGGCGCTATCCGTACTTCTCTCTCAAACGTCGAGCCGCTTCAACTTCGTTTTTCAACTTGGTGTAGACCTCGTCGATGCTGACTTCGGCTGCTGAGCCGGGCGCGAAGCCGCAATCGGGATTCAATGTAATGCGTTCCGGAGCAAGATACTCGAGCGCCATTTCCACACGCTCGACGATCGTTTCGGCCGAATCGATTTGGCCTGGCTGGCAACTGACGCAGCCCAAGCCGATCTCGATATGTTCCGGCAGCTCTCGGAAGACCGACATGTCTCCTGCGCCGGGCGAGGTAAATTCCATCGTTATGTGATCGACGTCGAGTCGGCCGAGTTGCTTCAGGATCGGCCCATAACCGCCCGAGTGCTCCGCTTCCCCTCGCGCCCGCGCGCCGGCTCGGCGACACAAGTGCACGGCCAGCCGCGCGCCGTCGATGTCGGCGACAACTTGATTGTCCATGTCGACTGCGAAATCAGAGGCGAGCTCTGGATCGTCGTATTGCGATCGAACTTCAGGGTCGACGAACAGGCAGAGGTGCGGGTCGTCAATCTGAATGATCGAGACGCCTTCGTCGCGGAGCAGTTCGACTTCGCGGCGCAGAATCGGCACGCAGTCGCGAACAAAGTCGTCTCGGTTCGGATAGGCCTTCGATGATTTTTCCGGATCCCACATGCGTTCGCCCAACAGCGCCGGCGCGGGCAACGTCGCCTTGAGGTCGCGACCGGTGAGCTTTTTGAGAAAAGCGATTTCCTTCGCGATGAAGCCTGGGTTCTTCGGCGAGAGCTTATCGACGACGACGGTCCAGGGCCGTCCGTCTGCCGGGTTTGTGCTCAGCTCGAACCCATGAGCCAGTTCGGCGATGACTCCGATGTACGACTTGCGCCACCATTCGCCGTCAGAGACAACATCGAGCCCCGAAGTTTCTTGAAGCGCGACGACATACTGAACCGCAGCACCCATGAGCAGTTCGTAGTCTTGTCGCGAGTGCGGACTGTCATCGGAGATTAGGTCCCGTACAAACCTCGGCCTCGGCATCGAGCCAATGATGGACGTCGGAAATAGAATCTTGTCGCTCATGATGATCTCGCTCACCGATCAAGGTGTTTCGCCGTCCAGTGTTGCCGAGCGTATTCGAAGTCCTGCTGCGTATCGATTTCGATATAGCCGCCAGGCGTATCGATGTGCTGCATCGTTTCACCCGCCTCAATCATGTCTTGGAAGAGGTGGATCTTGTACGCCTTTTCAAAGACTTTAGCTTCACGCCATGGTTGTCCTTGAAATGCGTCTCGGCACTGATGATACCGTTTCCGAAGTCGGTTCGCGCCTTGGGCGGAGAACTTGGCGACGCCAATGTATTCTCCGTAGGCATTCGGTTCCGGAATCTCCCGGTGCACACGAGTGACGACTCCATTTTCGACGGTGACTTTTTCCGCGTCGTCCGAAGGGTGTTCGGTTCGGTGTTCGTATCTCGTCAGCCAATCCGTGTCGACCGCGAGCGAAACGTCACCCGTACTCGCCAGCAGTTTCTCAACGATGTTCTTGTTGAAAAGGATGTCGCTGTAACAGCATATAAACGGCTGGTCCATTAGGTCTTCGGCAAAGAACAGCGACGCCAGAATGTTGTTGTTCTCCCAATTGTTGTTGTGGCGATAGGCAAGATCGGGGTAGTCCTCACGAACTTTGTCGATGCGATAGCCGCCAATAAAGCAGATGTTGTCGAGCCCGTTGGCGCGAAAGGCCTCGAGGCTCCAGTCGAGAATCCGTTTGCCTTCGACGTTAGCGAAGCACTTTGGCGTGTCGGCTGTGGTCGGCATCAAGCGGCTTCCTCGGCCGGCTCCAATAATAATGACTTGCATAGTTTCCTATTCCGTATCCTTTTTCCGCGACGAGTCTAGGCGGCTTGGTCAGAGCGGCTGTTCCAAAGAAGGGCTGCCGCCATCGCCGCAATAAAAGCGGCGGCCGCCCAGGCATAGATCGCCTTCTGCCAGCCGTAGTGTTCGTAAAGGTATCCGGTTAACACGTCTCCCGCCAAAGCGGCGCCGACATAGCCCATGAAGTTAACGAAACCCGCGGCCGCCGCCGAAGTGCCTTGCCGAGCTAAATCGGCAGGCGCTGTTCCGACGAGCAACACTTGGGGACCGTAAATGCAGAAGCCGATCATGACGAGCAAGATCAACGTGCCGACTGTGCTTGTTCGCACCATTTGATCGTAGAAAATAGTCATCACTCCTAATGCCACCAGCAACACGCAGATGACCGGGGCGCGGCGACTGCCGAAGAAGCGGTCGGTGGCCCAGCCCGATAAGAAGACTCCGGCAACCGCGCCGATCGGCAGCACCGAAATCTTCAACGCCGATTTGTCGAGTCCGGTTTTTTGCACTTCGCTCAAGTGAGTCAGACCCCAATCCGAGTAGCCATAGCGACAGGCATTGAGCATACCCAGGGCAATTCCAAGCAACCACAACGACGGATTCGTGAACGTCAAGTAGATCGTCTCGCCAACCGAGAGCTTGTTCTCTCCCTTGGCCTTGGCCGTGCTTGCTTTGAGGTCGGCGACATTTTCCGGGTGTTCCTGGAGAAAGGCGAACATCACGAGCGAGCAGAGCGTCAAGACGCCGGCTGGAACGAACATCGCCCACCGCCAACCAAAGTGTTGAGCGACGTAGCCGGCAAGGATGACGGACAACGCGGCGGTGACTTGATAGCCCGTTCCAACAATGCCGATCACCTTGCCTCGACAGGTAACCGGAATCCAGTTCGCCATCACTCTCACGCAAGGCGTCCAGCCGAGCGATTGGCAATAGCCGTTCATGGCCCAGATGAAGAGCAGAAAATAGGCGGCCGAGCCGGCTCCAAAACAGACGCATAACGCCGCCGAACCCAACATGCCGATCGCCAACATCTTGCGAGGCGGAAGCTGCTCGGAGAGTTGTCCATTGACTAGCTGGCCCAGCGCGTAGGTAATCTTCAGCGAAGCGAGAATCCATCCGACCGTCGCCGGCGATATGCCTAACCCGCCATCCTCGATCGGCGCCTTCAAGCCCGGCACGACCGCCGACACGTTGACTCGGCAAAAGTAAAACGCTCCGTACGTCAGCCAGAGCGTCCAGATCATACTGAGCTCGCCCGCGCGCGGAGGCGGCGTGACGCCGGCGCTCTTTTCTTCCTTCAGAACCGGCGGAACGCCAGCGGAATCGTCCGTCTGCATACGAAACTCAGTCCTTCGCCGTCGCTCTATGATCAGGAAAATGGTTTTGTCGGCGAAGGCAAATCAACCGTCCGCGACGCATTGAGGTGAGCGTACCGTGATTTACACCGCGTTGCGAGCGTTTGTGGGGCCATTTGTTTTAGAGCATGGACGGCATTCAACCTCTTGTCTTGTAGTTCCTCGCGTCACGCACTCTATTTGTTCCGTAGGCGATATGTTCGATTGCGACGTCGGGGCATGGGCTCGCCTTCTCTCTTTTTCGGTCTGAGTTGGTGCATCAAAACAAAACGGGGACAGGACCGATGATGCGAACTATTTTCGCGGCGATCGTGCTGATGGTGACGCCATGTTGGGCTCAGTTTACCGTATCCCTGCCGGCTCAAGTTCCCGTCGACAAGACGCCCATTGAGTTGGAGCCACAGCTCCAAGTGGCACTTTGATCATGAACAATAACAATTTGCACTGTCGCACGCCGAACGAGGCAAGTTCGGCCAAGTGGAAATTCTCTGGGTGCCACTATCTCGCCCCTTCGGGGTAACGATGGTGAAACCTGGGGATCTTGATTAGCTGCCGACTTGGGCGGAACTCAAACGGCACTTCGGCACTGGCAAGCCAGTGGCGCCGAAAAGACCCCAACAAGATTGCGGCCTGTTGATTTAATCGCCGACCGCAAACCGCCTTTCTACTGACTATCCGTATCGCCCCGCGCAGCTGTTGGCCAACGGCCTACCTCAACGTAGCCTACGGGCAACGCCCTTATAGATTACCCCTGCGTCTTCGGCTTTGTGCAGCCAGGCTCAGTGGTGGTCTAGGAGCTCTTGAGCCGTTAGCTGCGAACCTGATTCACCCAACGAGCAAGCTTGACGCGTGCTGGTGGATCAGGTTCAAGAGCTAAGGCGTTTACTCGCCGAGGCAAATCAATTCGCCGTCTTGGGTGCTGAGGTAGAGGCGGTTGCCCGCGACGGCCAGTCCGTCCCAGGCGGGAGCGGGCACGTGAGTTTCATTGAGCACTTTTCCGTCGGCGGTTGAAATCACTTTCATGCGGCCGTCTTGATGGACGACGTACAGTTTGTCGCCGGCAAGCGCCATCGCGTGGATCTGGTTGTGAAGCTGAGCTCCTTTGGCGGGCTTTTTCTCTTCGACCTTCGGGTCGGCAAATGGATCGTTGAGCCACTTGGCGCCTTCGGCGATGCGATACGTGCGATACGGCTTGCCGTCTTCTCTGGCCGTCGAGGCCGCCTTCCAACCGGTGATCCACTTGCTATCAAACTTTTCGCCCTTGTCGAGATCGAAGTCGCGACGGAAAACGTGCGTGCGGCCGTTGAGCGAGCTGTAGATATTGTCGTCGCGAAATGCGATCAAAGGTCGACGCGGCGCCTCGCCTCGAAAACGATGCTGATGCCGGGCACCGTAGGTCCAGGAACCTCGAGGAATCCAGACGTCGCCGCCGCCCGTATTCAGCTTGGCGAAAGCGTTCCATTTGTCGACGGCGATGTCTTTGCCGTCGAGCGAAAGCACCCAACGCGACATCGCAATCCCATCGCCCTCGGCATGAAGCAGATCGAACGGATCGAATTCGAGTCCCGAGTTCTCATAAAAACCTTTTTGCGGCACGGAGTCGATTCGCTGAACCCAATGGCGTTCGCCAGTTAGCGGATTCACGGCGAACACAAGAATGCCGCCATCCGCGAGAGGCTGACGGCCCGCTGCGAAGTAGGCGATGTCGTTAATCACCAACACGGCACCCGGAACCGGCCAGGGCGATTCAACTTGTCCGTAGGCCACAATCCGCTCATCCGTTGGAGCAGCGCGAAGTCGCCAAACCATTTCGCCATTGTCCGCCCGCAAGGCGTAAACCCAACCAGTCGCCGAGCCGAACAGACACAGGCCTCGGTGAATCGCCGGCGGGGTGTCGAGCCGGCCATTGGCAGTGAAACGCCAACGCACGTTGCCGGTTTTCGTATCGATCGCAATCAACTGGTGCTCGTTGGGCTTCATCACGTAGGCCGTTCCGTTGGCGATCGTCGGTGCGCTAATCGGTCCTTTGACTACGGGATTGTCCTTCCAGTCATGAAGGATCGGCGAATCCGCATCGGCCTGCGGGTTCCCCTTCACACTCAATGTTGAACGCCATCGTTCAGCCAAACGCTGAGGGCCCGGCAGCGGCGAACTACTGCTGCGCCAGCGATCGTGTCGGTACAAGGGCCAGTCGTGCTTCTCGGGACTCGGCGCTTTGGGATCGACCTGAGCTGGACCCTTCTCCAAGATGAAGTCGATTTCGTTTGGCGGCGTGTCGGAGATGGAACCCGTTTTGGCTGCCGGCGCCATGGCGACAAAACCGCGCAACATCGGCCAACAAGTACAGTGCTTTGGCGTTGTGTAGACGAGCCCGTTCGCGGGCACCCAACCGTTTTCGCGAGAACAATTCGCCTTGGTGATGCGGTTCGCGATCACTTCACCCGAGTTGAGGTTCGTCATGTCCAATTCGCCCGCAAACATGTAATTGGGCGTCGCAACCGGCGGGAAGCAGTGAGTTAGTCCGGCTGGATACGTGACTCGAGTCTTACCGGTGAGCAGGTCGAGAGCCGAAACTTGAACCGGCACTCGCTCGCGCTTCTGGCCCTCGGCGGTGTTAATCTTGCCGCCGTGGAGAATCCATAAGTCGTCGTTCAAGAACATCGCTCGAGCTTGCCGTTGGTGGTTCATTCCCGGAGCGTACTTTTTCGACCACGTGTGTTTTCCGTCTGCGACCGAAACGACATGGATCGCGTTGCCCGCGTCGTGATCATTGAGCGATGAAATCTCGAAGACCACTTGGCTCTTCGCGAGCACGGTGCGAGAGACGTCGGCAAGCCAAGGATAATCGTCGCGACGCCATTTGACCTTGCCGGTCTTTGCATCGAGCGTCACCGCCACAGCCTTCTCGCCTCGGCGTGTGCGACCTTCCATAAAGACCACGAAGTCGTCATTGGCGATGACGTTGCTGGGGTCCGCCGCGTCGACCTTCCAAGTCTCTTTTCCATCTTGAATTCGAAAGGCGCGAACCGAATCGCCATCGGCGGCCACCACTTGGTCACCGGCGTGGATGACAATCTTGGGGCTCACCATGTCGCCAAACTCGACGAAGATTTCGCCAGTCGCTGCGTCCAGCGCGACAGGCCGTTTCGCCATCACGGCAAAGAGCAAACGGTCCGAAGCGATTGGCCTTGCCGCATCTCTCGATAGCCGCGGCAATTCGAACTCTTGCGGATTGTTTTCGCCCTTCTTCGTCAAGTTGCGGTGCCATAGCCGCAGGCCGTTAAAGCTGTCTCGAGAAAGGATGCCGCCATAGAAGTTTCGACCGCCGGCCGAGACCATGCCTTCCACTTCCGACGTCGCGGCCGCAATCCAGCGGACGCGGTCGGGTGGTCCGACCATTGTGTCTTGTGAGACGGCATTGCCATCCGCCGCGTGCCGAGGGTGCGACCAATCGTCCATCGCCAAGGGCCGGGGCTTGCGAGCAACCACATGCGATTTCGTGTCGACGAGGGAATCGAAGCCAGCCTCCTCGAGTTCGGACTTCTGCAAAACCTTGTTGTCGGCGACCACAACTCGGCCATTTGGAGTCAAAACGCGAGCGAGTTCTTCCACTGGTACAGAGTAGTCACGGATGACGATCATGTTGACGACGTTTTCCGCGTAGGGGAGCCGAGTCTTGCTGGCTGCCTTTTCCGCCCAGACCAAACCGTATTGCCCTTCATCCCTCAACTTGGCTCGCGCCGCTTTAACGGCGGACGAGTCCGGGTCGAGCACGTGAACGAGATAACGTCCGGTCAAACTGAGACGAGCGGCCGATTCCGTTTCACTGGCGCCGAGCTGAACGATCAAGCCGCCGTGCAAGTCCGCCAACTCGGCCGGATTGAATTGCTGAGCCTGAGCTTTCTGCGCGCCGACGAACATGACGGCCCAAGCGGCAACGCCCACGATCGCGAGATGGGTTCGTGCTTTGAATCGGTTCATGATGCACACCGTGTTCTAGCCATTGGTTGGGAATCGGAACTCGCATTGTAGCAAGCCAGCATCGGCTCGCACTAAAACTCCAACAATCGGCCCGTGGCTGGGGCATTCTGCAGCATCCTGGCGCAGTGGCCGTTTCCGAGCTTAATTTGATGGCTAGCGCACGCTCTGTCACCGGTCAGCGTCGCAACAAACGGCGGCGTGATGATGCACCACAAAACATCACTGCGGCAGGATGCCCCAGCCACGGTTGTGTGGCTAGAATGCAGTTGCCCCTAAGGTGCGCCCTTGGATGACATGATTGACTCTCAACGACTGGATCGAATCGATGAAATACTCCTGTTTTCTCTTGGCCATTACCTTCCTTGGCGCCAACCATCTTGCGGCGAACGCTGCGGACGCCAAGAAGCCAAACGTCGTTTACATCATGTCAGATGAGCTTGCCTATTATGAGCTTTCGCACATGGGCAACCAGCGAATCCGTACGCCCAGAATCGACGCGATGGCGGCTGAGGGGATGCGATTTACACACGCGCTAGCCAGCTCGCCCGTTTGCGCGCCGCTGCGTTGCAACTTGATGACTGGAAAGCACGCCGGTCATGCATCGGTACGAGCCAATGATGGCGGCACACCGTTGCGAGCAGGCGAGCCGACGATCGCTTCGATCCTCAAGGACGTCGGCTACGCCACGGGCGGATTCGGCAAGTGGGGCGTCGGCGGACGCGATTCAACAGGCGTTCCGGAAAAGCATGGCTTCGACGTCTTCTACGGATACTACGACCAGGTTCATGCTCACTCGTTTTACCCGCCCTACCTGATTCGCAATAGCGAAGAGGTTGTTCTCGACGGCAATCGCGGCGGGCGAACCGGCAAGACTTACTCGCACTACACCATCATGGATGAAGCGGTTGAATTCATCCGCGACAACAAGGATCGTCCGTTCTTCTGTTATTTGCCCATCACGCCGCCTCACGGGATGTACGACATTCCCGCCGATGATCCGGCATGGCGGCAGTACGAGAACGACAAATGGATGAACGACGCCAACGTTTCTCAAGAAGCGAAAAACTACGCGGCGATGGTCACGATGGTCGATAACAACGTCGGGCAGATTCTCGATCTTCTGAAAGAGTTGAAACTCGAAGACAACACGATTGTTTTCTTTACCGGCGACAACGGCGGGCAGGATCGGTTTCGTAGTCGAGACTATCCGCGAGGCTACTTTAGTCCGAACGTCGATCCGAAAACGGGCGTCGAGTTTCGCGGCGGCAAAGGAAATCTTTACGAGGGCGGCCTGCGAATTCCCACGATCGTTCGTTGGCCTGGAAAAGTGAAGCAAGGCGTCGTCAGCGATCTCGTTTTCTACCAGCCGGACATTTTTCCCACGTTGAGCGAGCTGGCGGGTGCGAAGACGCCAAGCGACGTCGACGGCCTATCCATTCTGCCAGAGATTCTCGGTGCCGAGACCGTGGGTCGAAAGCAAGAGCAGCACGAGTTTCTTTACTGGGAGTACGGTTCGCAGGTCGCTGTTCGGATTGGAAGTTGGAAGGCGATCAAAGTGAAGAATGCGCCCTGGGCTCTCTACGACTTGACCCAAGACGTTAGCGAGACAAAGGATGTGGCGGATCAACACCCCGAGCTAATCGAGCGAGTGGCCAAATTGGCCGAACAATCGCACGAACCGGTTCGAGCCGGCACGTTCAGCGATCGTACTCGGCACGAACGCGACCGGAAGGCCAAGTGGGGTACAACGCGACCTGAAGCCGATAACTATCGCCGCCGTCGAAATCGAATTGAAGACAAAGACCTGATTCCGGCCGAGCGAATGAAACTGCTCCGATTCAGCAGCGAGAACCACGGCAACGATCGTCGAGCCGCTTATGCCATCGACGGTAATTCACGCACTGTTTGGCACTCGCAATTCAATCCGAAACTCGTCAAGCATCCACACGAGTTGGTCATCGACCTCGGCGCCACGTGCGAAATTGGCGGCTTTCGCTACCTGGCCCGTCAAGACGGCGGATACAACGGTGCGTTCGCCAAAACCGAATTCTGCGTCAGCGATTCCGCGGAGGAATTCTCAGAACCAGTCGCCCGCGCGACATTCAAAAAAATCCGCACTGCCCAAGCGGCCGACTTGGCCAAGCCGGTTCGCGGGCGCTACGTATTGATTCGAATCCTATCGGAGGTCAACGGCGGACCATGGGCGTCCGCTGCAGAGATCGGCGTTGTCGGCACAGCGAAACCGAAAGACTGAGTCGACAGCGAGCCGGGAACGTGGTCCAGCTCGCATGGTTTCGGTTGGCCACCCAATCCTCGTCCCGACGATTCGCGTCGCCCCACGCACCTGCTTGGCCAACGGCCAACCTCATCGTAGCATGGCGTAACCCCCCAGGGTTATTTCAATGCAAAGTGCAAAGTGAAGAATGCAAAGTGCGAAATGGGAAGAAGGCGCCAACGAGTCGATCTCGTTCGGTGAATCATGTTCTCGCGTTAAGTTTCGCGATCTACTTGGCGGCTCTCTTTTCCGCTTGCACCGTCAAGGCTGTGAGGATGATCGACATGACGGCTGCGCCGATGATAAGCGCGAAGCCGGCGTCCCAACCGGCCGTATCGACGGCGTACCCAATCAGCACGCTTGCCGATAGCGATCCGCCAACGTAGCCGAACAAGCCGGTGAAGCCAGCGGCAGTTCCGGCTGCTTTCTTCGGAACCAAGTCGATCGCGAAAACGCCAATCAGCATTACGGGACCGTAGATCAGAAACCCAATCGCGATCAGCATCGCAATGTCGATGCTCGGATTTCCAGGCGGATTCAACCAATAGGCGACAAGGCAAATCGCCGTCAGCACCATATAGATGATGACCGCCGGAGCTCGGCGGCCGTCAAAAAAATCGATCGGATAGAAAACCGCATACGATCGTGCCTGGAATCCCTGCCCATTCATACAAAGCGTACGCCCAACTTGAGTCATCAAAGGAGAAGCCCTTTTCCTCCTTGAGATACGTTGGTGCCCAATCGAGCACGCCGTAACGCACAAGGTAGACAAAGGCGTTGGTCACCGCGATCGCCCAAAGCAACTTGTTGTTGAGAACGTAATCGAAGAAAATTTCTGTTGCGGAAAACTCCTTCTCATGGCTGCCCTTGTATTCGAACGATGTCGGGAAATCCTGTTTGTACTCCTCAATTGACGGGAGACTTTGCGACTGAGGAGTGTCTCTAACGGTCACAAAAATGAAGACCGCGACGACCATCGCAATCATTCCGTGGAAGTAGAGGATGGAGTGCCAATCGGAGGCGAACCAAGCCATCGCCAAAATCGCCAGTGGTCCCACGAGTCCGCCGCCGACGTTGTGGGCGACATTCCAGAACGCCATCCAAATCCCACGCTCGCCATGCGAAAACCAATGGACCATCACCCGGCCGCTCGGCGGCCATCCCATCCCTTGAAACCAGCCGTTCAGCAACAACAGCCCGAACATCATGCCGACCGAAGCCGTCGCGATCGGGACGAAGCCCATGAAGAGCATGATCCCCGCGCTGCATACAAGCCCAAGCGACATGAACGTTCGCGCGTTGCTGCGGTCCGACACGCTGCCCATAAAAAACTTGGACAGCCCGTAGGCAATCGACACGCCGGAGAGAGCCAGCCCCAACTCGGTCTTGGAGAATCCTTCGTCGATCAGATGAGGCATGACGAGGGAAAAGTTCTTGCGCACCAAGTAGTAGCCGGCGTACCCGACGAAGATCCCGACAAACACTTGAAGACGCAGTCGCAGATATTCGGAGTCAACGTCGCCGCTCGATTTGGGGCGATGGGCGGGCGGTCTCAATAATCCGATCATGACGCTCGCTTTTCGTTCCCATCGGTTCCACTGCCCGTCGCTAAGATGCCCGCCGTAAGATGCCTCTCCGGACATCGAGAGGGCTCCCAGGATAGCATCCGGCGCGGCCCGCCGTCCGAACCGATTCGCCGATCTCGCAAAGTGACGCGGCCAAGCGTTATCCATGCGGCATTACGATCACTCGCGTACTTGTCTTGGCATGCCGTAGCGGTGGGCCTCAGCCCAAGTGCGAATTGGAATTACGGTTATCTGGCGTTTCAGAAACACAAAGCAGAATAAACTTCTAGAATCGTCTGAGAGTGATCGCGATTCGTCTCTTTCGCGTGATTCGTTCTTTCACGGCCAATTCAATTGTTGGAGCACCAAATGCGAATCGCCATCGCGGGCATCCTTCACGAAACCAGCACATGCGTCGACTCGCCAACGTCGATGGAGCAATTCGAGTTTGATCGCGGAGTGATTCGCGGTGCGGATGTGTTGGAGCGGTTTCGTGGGACGAATGTCTGCACGGGCGGCTTCATCGAGGGCGCCGAGCGATTTGGGTTTCAACTTGTGCCGCTACTGCGGGCGTCGGCGTTCCCCAACGGGTTGATTGTTCGCGAGGACTATGAGTCGTTGAAGCAGGAAGCGCTGAATCGGTTGGAGCAAGCCGAACGCGATGGCGGGCCGGTCGACGGCGTACTTCTCGACTTGCACGGCGCTATGGTGATCGACGGAATCGACGACGGCGACGGAGATGTCATCGAGGCGTTTCGAAACTATCTTGGACCCGATCGTCCGATCGTTGTAACCCAAGACCTGCATGGCAATCACACTCGAGCTCGTGTTGCCGCCGCCGATGCCTTGGTTGGATTCGATACGTTCCCGCATGTCGATATGGCTGAGCGCGGCGTCGAATCGGCTGAGATCATTGCTCGTACCGTTCGCGGCGAGATTTCACCTCGAGGCGCCATTCGCCAATTGCCTCTGTTTTGGGCCACCATCCGGCAGGTCACTGCGCTGCCGCCCATGGATGACGTCTTGCGTCGAGTGCACGAAATTGAATCGCGGCCAGGAATCATCTCGGCGACGATCGCAACAGGATTCCCTTGGGCCGATGTGCCGGAAGCTGGGACGTCTGTGATCGTGGTTGCCGATGGCGACGACAAGTTGGCTCAACGCGCTGCCGATGAACTTGGCGATTGGATTTGGCAGCAACGGCAGCAATGGTACGCGCCGCCAGTCACCGTTCGTGAGGGAATTCAGCGCGGCGAGGCGAATGGCGAGTACCCAATCATTCTGGCCGATCACGCGGACAACACGGGCGGCGGCTCGCCCGGCGATTCGACGGAAGTGTTGCAGACGTTTCTCGACCTCAACCTCGACGACGCCCTGATCCTCTACCTAGTCGATCACGACGTCGTCGCGCAAGCTCATCGGGCCGGCGTGGGAAATCGCCTCGAAATTTCTTTGGGCGGAAAATCGTCTCCCGTCCAAGGTCGTCCTGTGTTGGCCGAAGCGGAAGTGGTTGCGATTTCGGATGGCGCGTTCGCCTACGATGGACCGATGTTCGCCGGCTTGACGGGTTCGATGGGCGTCTCGGCCTGGTTGCGAATCAAGGGAGTCAGCGTTGTCGTCGTGACCGCTCGGGAGCAGCCGTTTGACATGGCCTTTGCTCGCTCACTCGGGATCGATTGCGCCAAGATGAAGTACATCAGCGTCAAATCCGCCGCTCACTTTCGCGCCGCCTTTGGTCCGATCGCGGGCAGCATTCACAACATCGACGCGGCGGGCATTCACACGCATGATTTTCGCGAGCTGCCGTCGAGCAAGCGAACGCGCGAGATCTTTCCTGTCGAGCTTCGGCCCGACTAGACGTTGACATACCAGCGCTGCAATTCGACGATGTTGCCTTCCGGGTCAGCCATGTATTGAAAGATCAAACGGCCGGCGTCGGGCACCGTGATTTCGGTCAATTCCCCAACCACCTTGCCGCTGTGGGCGAGCACCTCGTCCGCTTTCGATTTGACGTCGTCGACAGCGAAAGCGATGTGAGAAAAGCCAGGCGTGTTGGGACGAATGGCCGGCTTGTTCGGCATCGAATCGTAACCGAACAGCTCAAGCGTCGGTCCGTCGTCGCCGTATCCGGGCAGTCGCAGATGGACACCGGTGAGGTGGGAGTCGTTGAGTCCCGTAGCTCGGTCAAGCCAGTCGCCCGAATAGTCACGCTCGGGCGGTGCCGGCACGCATTCGAACACATCGCGGTAGAATTGGGCGAGGCGCCGCCAGTCGTTTGCAATCAAATTCGCATGAACAAACTTCATCGGGTGTCGGGACCTCACGTGTTTTTTGTGATTGCAACCAGCGGCCGGTTTTTGACGTTGCAAAACTACTTTTTCAAATTCAGCAGGAACGCGAGCAGATCGGCCATCTGCTGCTGATCGATCCACTTCTCCAATCCTTCGGGCATCAGCGACTTTCCGGAACCGATGATCTCGTCGATATTCTGACGCAGAATTGTCTCCTGCACGTTTTCCGCTCGTTTTAGAGTGATGCTTGTCGGCGATTCGCTGGCGATGAGCCCCGAGACGACTCGGCCCGAGTTGAGCACGATGATGTACTGCGTGTAATTCGCCAGCACTTCGCGATTCGGGTCGAGCACCTGAATCATCAGCGCATCCGGCGTGCGGTTTTGGATGGTCGCCAGATTCGGTCCGACGTCGTGCCCTCGACCACTAACCTTGTGGCACGTTCGACAATTTTTTTCGAAGACCTTCGCGCCTCGCGTGGCGTCTCCGGTCATAATCGACGCCAGCTTGTAACGATCGAGCACTTCGCGTCGCGGGCTCGGCTCAGCGGACCCAAACAGCGTGGCGGCGCGGTTACGAATAGAGGCATCGGCGTGTTTCACAAGCCGAGCTTTTCGAATCGGTGAAATATAGGTTGGAGAAACTTGCTCGCTTTCAATCGCGTCGAGCAAGGCAACCGTCCACTCGGGTCGTCCGAGCAGCGTCTCGACCACCTCGCCCCGCACCGACGGCGACAGGCCCTGCCAAGCGGCGACAAGCGATTCTGACACCGCTGCCTGAGAAAACCCACCGAGCGCCTGCACGGCGGCCAGCTGCACGACCGGAGGTTGTCGCGAGTCGAGCATTTCAGTGAGTGGCTCGGCGACGTCGTCAAAGCGGCCATGAGTGAGCATCTCGATGGCTGGTTGCTTCTGTTTCGCGTTGGCGCTGCGGTTGGCTAGCGTTTTTTTTGCGCTATCGATCAGGCCGCCCAGCATTTCCGCCGCCGCGGTTGACTCCTGCAAGTATCGACCGAGACCCGACCTCGATCGGCGAAGTCCTTCGCCGATCCCGAGCACAATGGTTCGCCGCACGACTGGCGACTTGCCGCCTGGACTCGACTCGAGCAATTTTAACACTCGAATTACACTATCGGTGTTGTCTCGACCTCCTACCACGAGCGACAGTTGTCGGAGGAATTGTCGACCTGTCGTGCTCGCTGAAAACTTTTCGTCGGCAAGCAGCGACTCCAGCATGCCATCGGCTTGTCGGAGTGAGGAACTGAGCACAGCCGTTCTCATCCATGAGTCGCCGGCATCCCGTTTGGCAATGTCGGCGAGGGCGACGGCGGCGTGTGGATCGTCCGTCTCGCCCAAACTGAAGGCGACTTGAAACCGCACTCGCTGATTGTCATCTCGAGCGAGTGCTGCGACAAGTTTCAACAATCGGAGACTCGGTTCGCGGGCGCTTTGAGTCGAGTCGGAGCGAGGCAACATCGGTTCGGCCAGCCGTACTGCGTGCTCTCGGACTCCGAATGAACGAGACCTCAATGCGCGAGCGAGCGATTCTGAATCCAGGGCGTCGAGTCCTTGTAGGGCGTGCAGCGCGTGTAGCTGAGCCAATTCCGAATCGGACTCGCGAATCAGCGCGCGCAGCGGTTCGATGGCAGCATTGTCCTGGCGTTCGAACAGAAGCCGTCCAGCCGTATCTCGCCACCATCCATTAGGGTTGCCCAATTGGCTGACAAGCTCGGCTGTCGAAGCTGAACCGAGTTTCGGCGGCGGCGGCGTTTTGAATCCGGGTGGAGCGAGCCGATAGATCCGGCCGCGATCCGAACCGCTGAGCAAATCGATCTTGGCGATGATCTCATCGGGGAGCGAATCGGGCGTCTCAATGACTTCGCGGTACATATCGATAATGTGCAGCGTTCCATCGGGCGCGTTGATCATATTGGCGGGCCGAAACCAGTTGTCGCGAGAGCGGACCATTTCGGTTTCTTTGTCCGCGCGTTGCGACATGAAGCTCACGCCGTCGGCGTGCATTGTTCGCCGATGAATCAAGTTGCTCTGCACATCACCGACGAACAGATTGCCTCGATACTTTTCGGGATACGCTGCGCCTCGATAGATTGTGACTCCAGTACACGCCGTGAAGACATCGTGGGCGACGTACGGCGCAGCCCAATTTCGTTTCTGCGCCAGCCGAAGTTTGGAACGAACCAACCGCCACGGCTCCGCTGGGCTCGCGCGGTAGACACGGCCTCCTGTCCAAATGTTTCGCCTCACGGCGGGCACGGGGAGATACGGATTTCGCGCCAGATATCGAGCCGGCAAGATAACGTGGACTGCGGGCTTGGAGTTTTGACAGATGAATCGGTTGTTCCAATCGTCGAATGTGTTTCCGAATTGCTCTGATCCCGAAATTGCCTCAAACGCGACTGCGGGAGTGGCTGGAACAACAAGCGACGGGCGAAAACGAAAGTCCCTGCCGCGCAGCGAAACGGCTCGAGCAGTCGGTTGGTCGGCTGGACGAATCTCGCCGCCGCTATTGGAACCGGCGCCGTAAATCCAACCGTCCAGGCCCCAGATCAAATTGTTCGCCGTGCCTTCTTCGTTGTTGAAGCCGAACCCAGTGTAGACCTTTTCCTTGACATCCGCCGCGCCGTCTCCGTCCGTGTCCTTGAGATACCACAAATCGGGCGCCGCCATGACGAACACGCCGCCGTTCCAAGGGCAGATTCCAGTCGGCCATTCGAGTCCGTCAACAAACACTTGGCTGTCGCCGTAAACGCCGTCCCCATCCTTGTCGTGAAGCAAACGTATCCGACCGCTCGCTCGCTTTCCCTTGACCGCAAAGTGGGGAAACTTCAGGTACTCCGCCGCATACATCAGGCCGTTCGCATCGTAGGCGATGACGATCGGTTCAAGCACATCGGGTTCGTGAGCTACGAGCTGCATCTGAAATCCGTCGATCACTTTGAACGTGTCGACGGCCGCGCTTGGCTCCGTTGGGGGAACTCGCAGGCTTTTCGGATCGGCATTCGTCGCCTGCTCGTCCACAGCTCGACAAACGGTGAGGGTCGAAATCAGGACCGTCGCCGCGACCAAGCAGCGGCCAACGAATCGCTTAGTACATTCACGTCGAAACATCGTTGTCCTTTGCCTTCAATTTGATTCGAAAACAACCGCATTCTCATCGTCGCGGGTCGAAACCAAATAGACACGAGCCAATCGCCGCGTGCAAATACCGACTCGACCGAGGTATGCAAAAAAAACGCATACGCGGAGATCGCAAAAGATGCGCAGATAAATCGGATTCGTTTAACCCGTGGCCGCAGGCAAGGCTGCAAATAGAGGCCGCCTGGAATGTCGAATCACAAGCCAGGGCTGACGACCGATGTGTGTAAGAAAGGGGGCTCACGCGGAGATCGCGAAGGATGTGCCGAACCGCCAATTCATTTAACCCGTGGCCGCAGGCAAGGCTGCCGATACGGGCATAAAAAAAAGCGGGAGGATCTAACCTCCCGCTTCTTTGGATTAATTTAGTCCGACCTAACGTGCCGGCTCTTTTCGCGTCGCTAAACAGCGATCAGTTCTTGCTCTTTGCTCGCAGCTCTTTGATCTGCTTTTCCATCTGGTCGAGTCGACGAAGAATCAAGTCGAGCTTGTCGGTGACGGATTTCTCCTTCGACTCGCTCTTCTTCTGAATCTTGATCCGACCGCTACGAGTTGGAACGGGGTTCTCGAACGTCAATTCGATTTCCTTCTGAACTTCTTTTGGAAGACCGTTCAAACCGCCCAGATTCAGGACGCCGCCTAGTTTGATCTCTCGCTTCTTTCCATCGGGACCAATCACGATCGCTTTGCCTTGAGCTCCCTTGGCAGCTCCCTTCTTGTGTTGCTCGATCGCTTCTTCCACATGCAGAAGAATGCCGTGCGGAAGACCCTTCAAACCTCCGCTCTTGCCCAGGTCGATTTCATGCTTTTTGCCGTCGGGTCCGACGACGACTGCTTTGCCAAAGATGGTTTTGGCGCCGTGCTTGTGATCGCCGTGTTTGTGATCGCCGTGCTTGTGTTCTGCGCCCTTCACGGCGGCTTCGACTTTCAGGCGGATCTCTTTGGGAAGTCCCTTCAGAGCGCCACCAAGGTTCAGTTTGCCGTTGTCGATGCTCAGGTCGACTTCCTTCTTTGCGCCGTCGGCGCCTATAATGATCGCTCTAGCTTTCGAGCCTTTGGCGGCTTTGAAATCGGCGCCCTTCATGGCCGCTTCGATCTTCTCTCGGATCTCTTTCGGGAGCCCCTTCAACGTCCCGCCGATCTTCAACTGACCTTCCTTGATGTCGAGGTCGATGGCCTCAAGCTTGCCGTCGGCACCAACCTTGAAGCCCTTGCTGAAGACGTTGATGGACGACTTCTTGCCGGCCTTCTTGATACTCTCTTCAATCTGCTTGCGAACTTCAGGTGAAGCGTTCTTGAGCGCGTCGCCGAGATTCAAGACTTGAACGCGAACCGCCTTGCCGGCTTTCGCTTCTTTTTCGTCGCCGTCCACTTTGACGATGACGCGACGTCGGACTTCCTTCTTTTCCGTCTTCGTTCCGTCGTCGTCGGCAATCGCGGACGGCGCGAGAAGACAGCAGATCATCATCGATAGAAACGCTCGGCACTTCATTCTGACACTCCTGGTAGATTTTCAATACAAGGTTGGTTCAATTTAGTTTGGCTGACTATTGCGGTTCGCCGCTGTGGCGATCAGTTCTGGTTGGAGACGAGCGACACGCGGCGTTGAGGTACGACATAACGTCCACCGTCCCGATCCTGAACGATGTAGATGATTGGACTTTCAATCACATCGAATCCCTGCTCGCCGATTTCGCTGCGCGATTGGGGGCTGAGGATGTCGGTCGTTAAAAAGGGCCGCACATCGTTGCCGATTGTCGCGACGTTGTCCAGGTCGGTATTTTGATTCGAATCGACTGCGGCAGGCAACAGAACGTAAGTATTGCCGTCGCCGGCGTTTTCCAGCAACGGCGGCTGCGCGATTGGCAGGCTGCGATCGCTTGGCGTTTTCGCCGAGCGACCAAGGAGCCCGCCGACAACAAGTGCGAGCAAGGCAACGGCAGCGTACGCGAGCAGATTTCGAGCCTGCAGCGTCCACGTCGACAGCGGCTTCGTTGTTTTCTTGGGTAAAGGCAAATCGTCAACCTGCAGTCCGTTCAATTCCGTGCGCAACACTTGCTCCTCGACAAACGCCAAGGCGACGCGGCGCCATTGTTCTGGTTGCTCGTCCACACATTCCAGAAAGACGCTGCGTTCGGATTCGGACAAGCGGCCGTCGAGCAGGCGTTGCAGTTCCATTTCGTCGATTTCGATTGTCATGACTTGTCCTCGCTGTTGTGCAACGCCGCCAGTTTCGCACGCAGATTCTGTTTCGCGCGAACCAATCGATACTCAACCACTCGATCACTCACGCCAAATCGTTCGGCGAGTCGCCGGTAGCTCCAGTTTTCGCTGTACTTCAAAACGAACAGCTCCCGCTCGTCCTGAGACATGAGGGCGAGCGCCTTGCGAAGCAGCTCTCCGCGTTCCGAGGCCAACACCCAATCGGGGTCGGCTTGCTGACTCAGCTGTTCACCCGACTCGCCCACGGACTCGACAAGCTTCTTCTGGCGGTATTTGCCACGCATGTAGTCAGCCGCGCGGCGGACCACGATTCGATAGAGCCACGCGCGGATTTTCGACGGGTCGTTCGGATGCCCATTTTGGCGAAAGACGGCGAGCGACACTTCCTGCATGACATCTTCGACGGCATGCTGGTCGTCAACGCGGGCTCGAGCGACATCGGTCATCCAACCGCGATGGGCGTCCAACTCGCCTGTCCAGTCGATCGGTAGTGGATTGTCGGTGCTCAAAATCTTGTCGTCCCGTGCCGGCGCAGCTGTCGTTGACAAGACTAGTCGCCGCCCAGCGATCGATCCCCGAAGAATTCTCGCAAAAAGTCCAAAATAGACCGATTTGCGAAGTTTAGTCGCCTCTGGCCCGTGGTGCCAAAGACGCTTCTATTCTAGCAATCTGGCGATTCTTCCATCTCCCCTGTAACCTCGCGCGACCCCAGCCCCACTAGTCTTGCAAACCTTTCTTGGTTCGACCCGGGCGAGCCGAGCAAGGTGGGCGGACAGAGTCGATTTACCTCAAGACAGATGGAGAAACGGTATGAGTAGGTCCTTTTTGCGAGCGTTCAGCGGAGCGCTCGTTATTCTCGTCGGCACCGCGCTGGTGGCCGAGGCACAGCCGCCGTGGGTGCAGGGTCGCGGCGGATCGGGCCCGCCTTGGATGCGCGATACTGGGGCTTCGTCCTGGACGCAAGGCCGCGGCGACACTGGGGCACCGCCCTGGGTGCGCGAAACGGGGGCTCCGCCCTGAATGCGCGATACTGGGGCTTCGCCCTGGGTGCAGGCGCGCGGCGGAACGGGCGCGCCTCCCTGGGTTCAAGCGGGTGGAAGACATCCGGCTGCACGCGGCGCGGCCGGCGCAGCTCGATTTGCTCGCCTCGACACGAATGGAGACGGCAAGATCACAAAGGACGAGCTGTTGGCGATGCATGCCAAGGCCGACGCGAATGACGACGGTGCGATCACTCGCAACGAGATTGAGAGTCATGTTCGGTCGTCGGTAGGAGCTGGCGTAACGGGTGCGGGCGAAGCTTCGAGGCGTCGCGGCGGTCGACCGTCCGCAGAAGCACTCTTTGGTCAGTTCGACAAAGATGCGGATGGCAGCCTCGATGCGGATGAGGTCCCGCCTCAAGTTTGGCGCCGACTCGGCACGGTCAAGGACGATGGTCAAGGTTCAAGCTCATCGAGCGAGACAGCGAATGAAGCGATTGATTGAGGAGTCGAAGCGATGACTGACGTCGACGAGCTACTGCGTGATCTCGCCGATTCCGCGCGAAACGAAACATCGCCGCCAACAGTCGATGTTCAACAACGCGTACGCCGCACGATTGCCGGCCGAGTGCGTTTGGGGCAATTGGATTGGGCTCGAATCGCATTTGCGGGCGTCGCCATTGCCGTCGCTGCAAGTTATGTCGGACCCCTGGGTCTGCGTCATGCCCTAAACGCATCGCGACTTATCACACTAATCAACCACCGCTCGAAGCAGGCTCGTCGTGAATCCAACCGAAACAGAACGCCGACCCGCGAACGACCCCGTTGTGGCAAGTCGTCGATCATTGCCCTATTGGCTCAGTTGATTGTGTTGCTGCTCGTGTTCGCTGCCGGCGGAGTCCTCGGCGCCACGGTGGCGACTCGAACGATCTTCTCGAGGATGCAAGCCTACCGAGCCAACTCGCCGGTCTTTGCTGAGGACACAGTCTCTCGACTGCAAACGAGACTCGGGCTAGACGACTCGCAGAGCAAACTCGTTCGCGAGATCGTCGCACGTCGTCACAGCAGGTTGATCGAGTTTCGACGTCATGGCGCTCAAACGATGAACAAAGAGTTCGACGCCTTAGAACGAGAAGTTGCCGAGGTGCTCGACGAGCGCCAAGTTCTCCAGTGGCGCGGAACCGCCAGGGTCGTCCGTGATCGATTTCTTCCACTCCAGTCAGGCCACGAGTCGAACTGACCCGACAAGCGGCCTCGTGACTTGCAGACTGTTGTACAATGACAACTGTCGCAAGAATTGTGGGAGCCGAACACATAAGCGAAAACGGCAAGTCGTAGCTGAGTGAAATACGCAAGGACCCCCACGCTGCATACGACCCCAACGAGCTTGCTCGTTCGGGTCGAGGGTGGGGGCGTCGAGCCGGGTTAGCGTTGAATCTCCTTCACCGAACGAGCTTGCTCGTTGGGGTCGTGGCGGACGACGAGGAGATTCGAACGGGCCCACAAACCTCCGCCTCGCGCACCTGTCGGCCAACGGCCAACCTCATCGTAGCCTAGGCTCTGTCCCTTAATTGGGATTGCATAGAAATTGACATCAAGGAAGCTCGACGAATCGCGACCCGCTACGAGAAAAAACTCGAGCACTACCTCGCCATGATCTACATCGCGATCGCAAGAATGCTCATCAACTGGTATTAAGGGACAGAGCCTAGGGTAAACACCCCAGGTTTTGGAGCGGTGACCGCGCTGCGTACCTTGTTAGCGTTGAGTCTCGCTCACCGAACGAGCTAATCTCGTAACTCACCGCGCAGCACAAGACCCCAGTGAGAGAAACTTCTCGCTGGGGTCTTGAAGCCATTGGTCTACTACGGCGTGGTCCTACCAGGGACCTCGGATGTAGTACGTTCCGAACTGGTCGGTGTGACTGGGCCACATCGGGGTCGGTCGGAATTGGCCGAAGGCACCTTCGCCGAAACCTGGGTAGGGTCTTTGATACTGATGGTAGATCGGCGTCATTGTCGATTGCGAGACGCCCCATCCGTAACGCGTTGACACATTCGCGGTGGGCGGTACGACAAGCGGGATGGGATATCCCGTGGTCGTATTGTAATAATCGCCATGCCATGCCCGCGAGCGCGCCATGGCGCGAGCGTTGCGATCGGTGCGGCGGGCGAGTAGGCCTTCGACGGCGAGCGATTCGGCGGCGGGTGCCAGGACCATCACCGCCGCGGCGGCTAGGACAATTCTCTTCAACATGGGTTAGCGTCCTTCATTGTTTGGGCGAGAAGGATGGATTCGTCAAGACGGATGGGTCTTGAGCGGGCGGATACGTGAGCGGGGCTTAGCGAGCGATCTTGAAATGACTCAGCGTACGGCCGACGTGGGTGAACGGCGCGCTGTAGTACTTGATGTGCGTGCGATTGAGTCCGCGTCCGCCATCGTAATACTTGTAGTACGTGCGGCCGTGGGCGTACATGAATTCGTGCGGCATGAACGGCTGGTACGTGATGTACGTGTGACCGACGTGCTGAGGAACAGGGCCGGGCGACATGTAAAGCGACGACCCGATCGTGCCGCACCCTACCGGCTGGTAGTAGTTATAGAACAGGTCCGGGTTGTGGGCCGGCCGCGGGAAGCAGTTCACACACGCGCCGTCATGGAGGTGGCCGACGGAGCCGTTGACAGTGACTTCGCCATCGGTTGCGTGTTCAAGCACCGCAGGCTCGTCGGCTCGGAGGCTGGAGGTTCCCAGCAAACCGGCGGTCACGGCTACGGCAGCAATCAGGTTCAAGGTCAAAAACTTGCGGCGCATCTGTCCACTCCTTTAGGAGTCATTGTGAAACGGCGCGAGCGGGCGTGAAACGCGGGCCGAGCGGGCCGTGATTGATCCGGTCAAAACGACCTCCGCAAGGCGACTTTCAGTCTTCGCGGCGTCTATCGTGCTCACCCTATTACGGGTAAGTCTTTCTATCGCTATCGAACCAATCGCACCCATCGCTCCAGTTGCAGGAAGCAACCCGACTGGGAAGCCTACAAGAGAGCGGCTATAATCCGCACCACCCGCCAACTTTGACCAGTTTGCCATCGCTTCCCAGACCGGCAACGGTCGTGGCGGGTTTCGCGATTGCCCCCTCGCGCGTATGATTTTGCTCGCCCACGCCCAGCCTTGCCCCGGTCTCGAACCGAGCATTGGGTGAAGGCGAGAGGCAGCGGGGCTAAGCATGTTTCATCCACACTCTAGATTTGGCGTTTGCGGGTAAAGGAGTACCGAGGTTGGCCAAACGAAAGCGAGTTGCGACAAGCCAGTCTGAGTCCAATGGCGCCCGCCGACGCAAACGAGCCACGGCCGAGTCGATGGCGGCCAAGCAGCGCGAGATCTCAGTCAGTGAGTTCTTCACCAAGAACAAACATCTGCTCGGCTTCGACAACCCTCGCAAATCTCTGCTCACGACAGTCAAGGAAGCCGTCGACAATTCGCTTGACGCCTGCGAAGAAGGCGGCATCGTTCCCGAGATCTGGGTCCAGATCACCCCGAGCGGCGCGAATCGCGTGAAGGCCGAGATTCAAGACAACGGGCCCGGAATCGTCAAACGACAGATCCCGTTGATCTTCGGCAAATTGCTCTACGGATCCAAGTTCCACAGGTTGCGAATGAGTCGCGGCCAGCAGGGGATCGGCATCAGCGCCGCCGGCATGAACGGCTGGATCACGACCGGTCAACCGATCAAGGTCTTCTCCAAAGTATCGCCGCGAAAGAACGCACACTACTTCGAAATCCAAATCGATACAAAGACGAACAAGCCGGTCATCAAGAACGGTAGAGGCGATGGGCTTGATATTGTGCCAGGTGAAAAAGGGCGCAAGCTGCTCAAGAAGAACAACATCGCCTGGGAGGCCTTTTACGAGCCGGAAAAAGAAGGCGCGGCGCCCAAAGAGCTGCGCAGCGGAACTCGAGTCACCATCGAGTTAGCCAGCAAATACTTTCGCGGCCGAGGTAGTGTGGAAGAGTATCTCGAGCAGACGGCGATCGCCAACCCGCACGTGACATTTCATTTTACAGACCCCGACGGCGGCAAGCGAATCTACCGTCGCTCCACTCGCTCGCTTCCAGTCGAACCGAAGGAGATCAAACCTCACCCGTATGGTGTCGAGCTTGGCCGTTTGATCACGATGCTCAAAGACGCGCAGACAATGACGCTGTCGCAGTTTTTCACGTCGTCATTTTCGCGAGTGAGTCCGGCGGTGGCCAGACGCATTTGCGAGGCTGCCAAGGTCACAACGCGGATGACGACGGGCCGAGTTGGGCGCGACGCGGCCGAGCGATTGTTTGAAGCGATCCAGCACACAAAGATTTCCGCGCCTTCGACCGATTGCATTTGCCCCATTGGCGAAGAGCTGATCCTCAAAGGGCTCCATCAAGTTGTGCCTGGCGAGTTCTACGTCGCGGCAACTCGCCCGCCCAATGTCTATCGAGGCAATCCGTTTCAGATCGAAGTCGGTCTGGTCTATGGCGGAGTCAGCACGGCTCAGAAGATCACGTTTGACGGCCTCCAACAATTGCTCGAAGAGAGCGACGCCAGAACGTTGCGGCAATTCCTGATGAACACGTTTGTTGGCATTGGCCCGGAAGGCGCCGAGAAGATCATCAAAGAAGCCGGCTTTGGCACTCGCCAGTCCCCAAGCAAATTGAAAACGGCGGATCGGAAAAAGCTGCACGCGGCGATGCGAGGCGTCAATCTGAGCGAAGGCCAGTCGATGCAGATTTATCGCTACGCCAATCGAGTCCCGTTGCAGTTCAAACTGCGCGACTGCGCGATTACTCAAGCGGTTATGAACACGAACTGGCGCAGTTACGGACTGAGCCAATCGCGAGGCGCTCTGCCCAGCGGCCCGGTGACGCTGATGGTCCACATGGCCAGCGTTTGGGTCCCCTTCACCAGCGAATCGAAGGAAGCCGTCGCTTCATATCCCGAAATCGAAAAAGAGCTGCGACTCGGGCTTCAAGCCGTCGGCCGCAAACTCGGCATGTTCATGAGGCGGCGGAAAAAGGTCAGCGACGAGGGAGAGCGGCGAACGAAGTTTTTGCGTTACCTGGGCGAGGTCGCTACGGCGGTAAGTGAGATCAACGGCGCCAATAAGGAAAAACTGTACGGGGATTTGCTTCACGTCGCACAAAAGAAGACCGCCGAAGCCGACACCAAACTCGATCGTCGCGGGAACAAACTCGCCGAGGGCTCGATGGACAGCCTGTTCGGCGACAACGTTTTGATCATTGAGCAGGACACTGAGCACGAGAGCGAGGCGAGTTGATTGCGCGGTGCCTTGCAATGAGTGCAGAGTGAATGCCGAGTGACGGGCTTGTCCCGTGTGGTGAATCAGCTTCCTTGCTAATTCCAAAGTGCAAAACGTGAGACCCCAACGAGCTTGCTCGTTCGGTAAAACAGATTCTTCAGGTAAGCAGATTCTCAGCTAGACCGACACGGACATAGCCCACTAGGAGTTTCGAGTGGCCAAGCGAAAGAAAGAAGTCGCAGCGAAACGGCCGGCCGCCGAAAAGGCGACGCCGACAAAGCAAGATCGCAAGACGCTCAAGTCGCTCAAGAACATGGCGGACAATGTCGCGGCGACAGCCAACCGCAAGCGAGCTCCCTACCTCGAAGTCCCCTCGCGCTCGCTCTCCAACGTCAAGTTCAATCGCAGCAAGCGTTTGATCGAAATGGGATCGGGAAAGAACAAGCGCGAGCTCTTCAACCTGGCGCAAGCTCGGGCCTACATGCAGACGATGCTTGTTGGCAGCGGATGCAAGAAGCTAATCGAGCAAGGCAAGACGACCAGCATTCGAGGGATGTACTATCTGCTCAAGCACACCATCGGCGGAACGAAAGAAGAGACGTTTGAGAGCCAGTCTGATTGCGACCCGATCATCGAAGACGTCGAGGTGACTCTTAACGCTTTGCGAGAAGAGCTGCATGTCTATGCTTCGAATCGAGGCAACATGGTCGGCAATCTTGTGCTTCGCGACAACGGCGACGAGATCGATTGCTCGCGAATGGGAAGCGGCGGATACGGCATTCCGTCGATCGTGGAACCGGAGACGATGCAGTTTCTCAGTTGTGACGCCGATTTTGTCCTGCATGTCGAAAAAGACACTGTCTGGCGCCGATTCAATGAGGACAAGTTTTGGCGCGAGCACAATTGCATCTTGACTCACGGCGCCGGCCAGCCGCCGCGAGGCGTTCGCCGCTTGCTGCACCGTTTGCACAATGAACTTGAATTGCCGGTCTATTGCCTCTTGGATAACGACCCTTGGGGATACTACATTTACAGCGTGTTGAAACAGGGTTCGATTAACTTGGCTTACGAATCCAAACGGATGGCGATTCCCGACGCCAAGTATATTGGCTTGAGGAGCATTGACTACGAGCGTTGCGAGCTGACGCCGAGCGTCACGATCAAGCTGAAAGACAGCGACATCAAGCGGGCCAATCAAATCGCAAATTACCCTTGGTTCGAACGCAAGAAGGCATGGCAAAAAGAGATCGCCATGATGCTCAAGAACGGATTCAAGCTGGAAGTCGAAGCACTGATCAGTAAAGACATCAGTTACGTCACCGAAGTGTACGTTCCCGCTCGATTGGCTGCCGGCGACTATCTCGACTAGTCATCGTCAGCATTGCTGTTCTCGAAGGTCAGGAGTTTCCTTGAAAAACTACAGCCACCCACTGCTGGCCGACTTTCCGGTCGTTCTGAGAATCCCCGTTCAGTGGGGAGATCAAGATGCGATTGGCCATGTGAACAACGTCATTTCGCTGCGTTGGTACGAGTCGGCTCGAATCGCCTATTTCGAAACGATCGGAATCGGAACGGGCCACACCGGCTCGGGTAGCGGCATCATTCTCGCGGCCAGCCAATGCAACTACCGTGTGCAAATCGGCTATCCCGACAGCGTCTTCGTCGGCACTCGCGTCTCCCGAATCGGCAACACCAGCTTGACCTTCGAAACTCGAATCGTCAGCGAAGTTCAAAACCTGGTTGCGGTTGAAGGCGACTCGGTTGTCGTGATGTTCAACTACGACGAGCAGCGCAAGGAACCGGTTTCGGACGAGCTGAAAGCGGCAATCGAGCAGCTGCAGTCCTAGTTTCCGTTCGCGCTGCGAAAATAGCGCCACTTTCGCGGAGCGAAAGGCGACATGACGCGCCGCTCTTGCGGAGCGAATGGTGACACTTCGAAGGGAAAGACTGACACACTTTTTACCTATTGGAGAAGAGCTGTGAGCACGGTTGAATTTGCGAAGACGGCAATCACGATGAGCACGCAGTGGATGATGGGCATGTTTGAGGACATGAAAGACGAGCCGATGTTGGCACCCGTTCCAGGCGGCAACCACACGATGTGGTGCGTGGGGCATCTTGCCTATAGCGAAGGCAATTTGATTAACGGATTCGTCGGCGGCGAAGAAAATCCGCTGGCGCAGTGGAGCGGCATTTTCGGACAGGGTACGACGCCCTCTGACGACACGTCCGTCTACCCTCCCTACGAAGAAGTGCTAGGCAAGATGAAAGAGATTCGTGAGAGCACGATGGCGCTGCTCGAAACGATGACGGATGAAGATCTCGCCAGCCCGAGCCACGCTTCGGAAGAAATGGCAGGGTTCTTCGGAACCAAAGGACAGTGTTTCGCGGCATTGCCGATGCACTTCACATTCCATGGCGGCCAAGTCGCCGACGCTCGTCGAGCCGCCGGTCGGACTCCGTTGATGGGTTGAGCCTGGTCTTGCGCCAACAGGACGATTTCGAATGTGCGGTGAACCGAGCCAAGGCTATCGTTTTGGCTCTTTGCGAAACGACTCGAACCTGGGTTGCGGAGTGATGTTTTGCTCGACGTCTTCTTGCCATGCCTTCACCGCGTCGACCATCTTCTGAACTCGACGCGGTTGGGCGCTGGCGAGATTCGATTTTTCCCCCAAGTCGCTGGACAGATCGAACAAAGCTGGGCCGCCCGTCAAACCCTTGGCGCGGGTGACCAGTTTCCACTCGCCGTCCCGCATTGCCACGCTTGAACCGTGCTGCCAAAACAACTGGCGGCGACCGATCGATTCTTGCTCGAGCATGTGAGAGGCCAAACTCACGCCATCGAACGGCCGATCTGCTTTCACGTCGTCGCTTGCTCCAGCCAACTCCAACATCGTCGGCATCAAATCCAGACTGATACATAGCTGCTCGCTAACCGATCCTGGACGAATTTTGCCCGGCCACATGGCGATGGCGGGTACGCGATGGCCGCCTTCCCAAACCGAACCCTTCTTGCCGCGCAGCGGCGCGCAACTCATATGCGCGGCGCCTCCGTTGTCGGAAAAGAAAACGATCAGAGTCTTCTTGGAAATCCCGTTGCGTTCAACCGCATCGATGACCGCGCCGATACTCTCGTCAAGCGACTTCAGCATCTGGCGGACCGTCTCCTTCTTCGCCGCCGCGCTCACCTTGACTCTCTGCTTATTCGGGCCGCGAATCGCGGGGCTCTGCGGCCCTTGTATCGGTGAATGCACGGCGCCATGCGGCAAGTAGAGACAGAAAGGCCTGTCTTTGTACCGGTCAATGAAGTTGACGGCATTTTCTGTGATCAATTCGGTCAGATAGCCCTCCTCGCGAACTCGCTTCTCGCCGTGCCACCAGTCGTGCGTCTCCATGCGATCGTAGTGCGAGATGTAGTCGATGTTCCCGCTGACGAACCCGCGAAACTCATCGAACCCGTGGCGGAGCGGGTTGTAGTCGGTCACGTATCCCAAATGCCACTTGCCAAACATGCCGGTTCGGTACCCTCGCTTGCGAAGCAGTCCCGCAAAGGTCACTTCCGATGTCTGCAGGCCGCGATGATGGTCGGCATTTTTCGGATCCGCGTTCACCACGCCCGGCACCCCGGCCCGCTGTTGATACCGCCCCGTCATGAGACCCGCGCGAGTCGGACTGCAAACGGCGCCGGAGGAATGAAAGTCGACGAACTTCAGCCCCGCTTTCGCCATCCGCTCCATATTCGGTGTCTCGATCCAACCTCGATAAACGCTCGAATCGCCGTACCCCATATCGTCCGCCATGATCACGATAATGTTCGGCTTCGATTCGGCCGACGCGTTTCCAATCGCACAAACACTGAAAACAAAAAGTACGGCATGAAGTTTCATCGTGTTGTCCAAGTTGCGCTCAGGTCAAAGGGCTCAGGTTCGTAGATCGTCTCAACAAGTATAGCTACGCGGCAAAAGCGCCGCTGGCTGTCGTGGAGGCCGAGCGACGGCGAAACGAAAGGGATTCAACCCAACCACATGAATCGCACTAACTACCCCCGTTGCAAACAGGACGTCATAGAAGGGTTTGGGAGAAGCCGATCGCGCCAGTGCAAAGTGGGGAGTGCAAAATGACAAACCTCAACGAGCAAGCCGATGTAAGACTCGAACGAGCTCTCAACGCCTCCCGAGACCACCCGCGCCGACGCGCGCACCTGTTGGCCGAAGGCCTACCTCAACGTAGCCTCCGGGTAACGCCCTTATAGATTACCCCTGCGGCATCCTCACATGCGTTTGGAAAACGAGGACTGCATACGACCCAGCTGCCTACCTCGAGACAATTAAGCGAAAAAACCCAGACATCATCGCCTTCTTGAAACCTACAAATGGAAACGTCCAAAATGCCCAAAAACCACTTGTCAAAACCTCAGATGTCTAGGATTTCCGTGCAGGGTTAGCTCATGAACCTGATTTACCGAACGAGCAAGCGGCTTGTTGGCGTTTAGGCGTGACGCATGATTCGTGTTGCTCAGACTACTGACCCGGCTGAACGAACGACGCAATCAGATCGCGAAACGACTCCAACTCGGGCGTTTCCATTTCGGGGACCTTTCCCATGTCGTCGTAGCGTCTGAGGCGGATCGCGGCATCAAAATGAGGATGCGATTCGAATTGCTCGGCTTCTTCATCACCCATCGGTCCGCCTTGCAGACTGAGACTCAGCTTCGATGCCCCCGACAGGCCATCTTGGTAGGTTTCGTGCTTCCAACAGAGATAGCGTTTCGCCGCTGCGTGCAAGCGAATCGGCTCGACTACCTCTGGTGAAAAAATGCCGGCCAGCGCGTCGGCGCCCAATTCCTCGTGCCGCGTATCCGTGCCCTGCTCCGCTATATCTTCGCCGAGATCATGAAGCAGATGGCCATAGTCGTGAAGCAGGCAAGCCAATACGAGCTCCGGTGGTTCGCCGTGCTGACTTGCAAACGTCGCCGTTTGTAACGCGTGCTTTAGCTCCGACACGTTCTCGCCATAGTGGCGTTGGCCGCGCCGTTCGAACTTGTCGATAATGTCTGCCGTAACGGTGTGGGCTCGATTCGGCAACAACAGAGCGAAGACAACGCCAAACGCTACGACGGTGAGGCTGCTCAAGGCGGCGATCGTGTACGCGCGGTTTTCAATAGCCCAAGAGATGCCCGAGTAGAGCATGAAGGCGCACAGCAGCGCGAACAGAATCGGGATTAGTGGATACATTGGCGTTCGAAATGGCGCCTTCTCGTCGGGCGTTCGATTGCGCAAACGGAACAGGCCGATAGCGACGAGGAGAGCAAAGGCCCAATAGACGGGCGTTGTGAAAATCAACAGCTGTTCGAACCCGTTGCTGCTCCAACCGAGTCCTATGATCAGCGCGAGCGTCATGGCGCATTGAGCTAGTAACGAGGCGACGGGCGCGTCGAACCGGAGACTCCAACCGCCGAGCGTTTTCAGGGAGGGGTTCGATGCACCAACGGCGTAGAAGATCCGCGAGCCGGTCATCAAGGTCGCATTGACTGTGCCCAAACATGAGATGCCGACAAGCAAGCTGACGATCTGCCCGCCCCAACCAGGCGACCAGAGCTCCATTGCATCAATGGCCACGGCGTCCGATGACGACACGCCTTTGTACCCAAGCGCGTGGAAGAACGCCGCATTGGCGCAGAGGTAAATCAGCATCACGGCGAGCGATCCGAGCACGAGCGACCGAAGCAGATTCTTCCGAGGCTGCTTTACTTCCGCAGCCACGTTGACCATGTCGGCGCAACCGCCATAAGCGAACATCGCCATTAGGATCGCGAATTGGACGCTTTCTCGACTTGGCGACGACGCCACGAGCTCAGCCGGCGCCGCCGCGGGGGCGCGAGTGAGCGTGAACAGGATCGCGCTGATGCACAACAAGCCGAATACTTTGAGAACGGTTAATACGTTCTGCGTTGTCTTACCCGTACGAACTCCGGCCAAGTTGACCAATGTGAGGGCGATCAGGGACGCTGAAGCGTAGGCGATCGAATCGAGCTTGACGTCGTCTGAGATCCCAAAGACTGTGGTCAAGCCGAGCGGCCAGACGTTGCCGATGTAGTTGGCGAATACAAACGCCATCATGCCAATGTTGCCAGGACGGATAATCCAAAACTCGCACCAAGCGAATAGGTTGCCCAGCCGAGGATGGTAAGCTTCGCGAAGGTAGACATAGTCGCCGCCTGAGCGCGGGAAGCTAGTCGACAATTCGGCGTAGCAAAGTGCCGAGACAAGTCCGATCATGCCGCAAAAAATCCAGACCGCCATGGTCCCCGTTACGCTGCCTGAACCATCCGCGACTGTTGGCGCCGTCTGGTACAGGCCAGCGCCTACAATGACGCCGACGATGATGCAGGTGGTGTCGAACAGAGTCAGTTGACGCGTCGGCTGGTGGACCATCTCATTCGCTATCAAATAGCGCTCGCTTAAGGCATTGAACTCAGCGGCCCCTGCCAGAATCGTTTAACCCGTTGCCGCAGGCGAGGTCGATGCCGTCTTCGGGATAGGCAAGTTGCATTTCAACGCTTGGCATCGCTGACGATTCTACGTGGTATCGACCCAACTCGCGACCTTGCCTACGGCGACGGGTTACACGAGTTTTGGGGGCCATCCAAATCACCAACCCGCCATTATTTCCCCGCGTCGCTCCCGGCTGAGCGGTCAATGGCGATCATTGGCGACGTGCAGGATGCGACGATTAAACTGCGCGCTTGACGACGGCTTAGAGCAGAGTTAGCCTTCAATGCAACGTGCGCTTGCTCGGTTAAGAATTGCCAAGGATCAATTACATGAACCATCGCTACTCGTTCGCCGCACTGACTATCGTCCTTCTGCTGAATATCGCGCCGGCGATTGGGGAGGACCACTTTCTGACAATCGGCGGCGGCTATTCACCGACGGGCAATCAGATCAGCCTCGAGAAGAACGTCTTAATGTTCCGTTCGATGGTGAATGAAAGCTACGGCGCGGACGTTGTGCACGATGTCCTCTTCGCCGACGGCGATCACCCCGGACGCGATATTCAGTTTCAAGATCCGAACTTCAAGATTCCGCCAGCTCAATTGTTGCTTGCCGAAGTCAACCGACAGACGCGCTATTTGAACCTCCAATATCGCTCGAACGAAATCGAAAACGTTCGAGCCGGCACGAGCAAGGAAAACATCGAAAAGTGGTTCAAAGAAGTTGGCGCCAAGCTCGATGACGGCGACCGACTATTCATCTACGTGACGGCTCACGGAGGCAAGTCGACCGACAAGAAGCAGCCGTTCAACACTGGACTCTATCTATGGAACAACAAGAGACTGCCGATGGTCGATTTCGCGACCATGCTCGACACCGTTCCAGACAACGTCCCCGTCGTTGTCGTCATGGTGCAGTGCTACTCGGGGGGATTCGCCGACATCATATTCGAGAAGGGCCAAGCCAAGAACGGTATGTCGAGCCACAACCGCTGCGGCTTCTTTGCGACCGTTCACAATCGAGTGGCCGCGGGTTGCACGCCGGATATCAATGAAGCGAACTATCAAGAATACAGCAGCTATTTCTTCTCGGCGCTTCGCGGCGTTAGCCGAGCCGGCGAACCGATTACCGATTGCGACTACGACCAGGACCAACGCGTATCCTTCGAAGAAGCTCACGCCTACGCACTGCTCGAATCCAACACCATCGATATTTCGGTCAAAACAAGTGACGCGTTTCTCCGCGAGCACAGTCGCACGAAACCGGATAGCAAGAAGGGCGACGACGATCGCGAGCTGACGACGTTGGACGCCGACTATGAGAAGATACTCGAGTCGGCCTCACCCGCTCAACGGGCCGTGCTCGAAGGCCTCTCAACTCAGTTGAATCTCGCAAAACCAAAGCGCGCCGCGGAAGCTCGGGAACGGGCCTCGGCCATAGCGAAGCAGAAGAAGGAGATCGACGGGAAGAAACGCAAGAAGGATGCAGAGTACGCCGGCCTTTGTCGATCGGTGCTCGGCACCCTTCGAACGAAATGGCCGGAGCTGGCCAATCGATGGCACCCACAAGTTGACAAACTGCTCCGCGAAAACGCAGATGAATTGGTGAAAACTGCCAACGCTCATCCCAACTTCACGAAACTCAAAACGGTTCGCGCTGAGATCGCCAAGTTGTCGAAACAAAAAATGGACCTCGACCGCGATTGGGTGAAAACTCAGCGAATTGTGCGTACTCTCGAAAACGTTGTTTCGGCCGCCAACTTGCCACAGATCGCCGATGAGTCCGTAGTCAAGGACTTCGTGCGACTTCGAGCTGCCGAACGTCAGTTCTTTGGTGTTAAGGGCAAGTGATTGACGGGGGGAAAGCTGTTGTGCTGCTCACAAGCACTGGCAAGCCGGTGGTACACGACACACTGAAACGATAGAGATGTGGTGCACATGAAACTGGCGATCTGTAACGAGACGTATCAGGACTGGCCGTTTGAGAAGGCGTTTGCGCACGCGAAATCCTTGGGCTACGAAGGCGTCGAAATCGCTCCGTTTACAATCAACAAAAACGTCTACGACATCAGTGCGGAGAAGCGCGCCGAAGTGCGAGGGCAGATTGAAGACGCTGGGCTGACCGCCATTGGTTTGCATTGGCTGCTGGCGTTCACCGAAGGATATTACGTGACGACGCCCGACGATGCGGTTAGAAAGTCGACAACCGACTATTTCTGCGAGCTTGCTCGACTCTGCCGCGATCTGGGCGGCTCGGTCATGGTCCTCGGGTCGCCTCAGCAACGCAACCTCTTGCCCGGAGTAGCTCACGATCAAGCGATGGCGTACGCCGCGGATGTGCTCAAAGGAGCGGCGCCCGTCTTCGAGGACTGCGAGGTTGTCTTGGCGGTCGAGCCGCTGAGTCCTGCCGAGGGCGACTTCTTGCGAACCGCCGATTTGGGTGCCGATCTCGTCAGCATGGTCGACTCGCCAGCTTGTCGTCTTCACCTCGACGTGAAGGCGATGTCGAGCGAGGGCAAGCCGATCGACGGAATCATCCGCAAGCACGCAGGAATCTTGGAGCATTTTCACGCCAACGACGCGAACCTTCGCGGGCCGGGAATGGGCGACATCGATTTCATTCCTATCCTCAAAGCACTCGACGATGTCGGCTACGACAAGTGGGTCTCGGTCGAGGTGTTTGATTACGAGCCGGGTGTCGAGGCGTTGGCCACCGAGAGCATCGAGTACTTGAAACGCTGTGAATCTGAGCTCGCCTGACAGAGCAGTGCGAATAGAAGGAGCTGACGTGTCGCAAATTGCATTGGTCACCGGCGCGGGAAGCGGAATCGGACGCCGAACAGCACTTGCTTTAGCCGCTGACGGGTTCACGGTTGTACTGAGCGGGCGTCGTGAGTCGAGTCTAAACGAGACAGCCGGCCTGGCCGCCGAGATAGAAGGCGCCGGGGCGACTCGCGTGATCTGCGCCGATGTTGCCAACAGCGATGACGTCGAGTCGTTGTTCGCTGAAATCGAATCGGAATTCGGCCGGCTCGACGTGCTCTTCAACAACGCCGGCATCAACGTGCCCGCCACACCGATCGATGAGTTGACGCTCGAGCAATGGAAGTCGGTCATCGACATCGACCTGACTGGCGTCTTCCTCTGCACTCAGTTCGCTTTTCGCTTGATGAAACGGCAGCGCCCTCGTGGCGGCCGGATCATAAACAATGGTTCGATCAGCGCCCACGTGCCTCGCCCCTATTCGGCGCCCTACACAGCCGCCAAGCACGGGGTCACCGGCCTGACTCGCGCAACCTCGCTGGACGGGCGTCCCTTTGACATCGCTTGCGGGCAAATCGACATCGGCAACGCCAGCACCGAGATGACGGCGAGGATGAGCGGCGGCGTGCCGCAGGCGGACGGCTCGATGGCCAGCGAACCGACGATGGATGCCGACAACGTCGCGAGCGCAATCGTCTATATGGCCAGGCTGCCTCTGGACGCCAACGTTCCGTTCATGACCGTGATGGCCAACGGGATGCCGTACATCGGTCGCGGCTAAGCGATTCGTCGAGCGTTCGAATCACTTGAGGGCGGCTTGAATCGCCTTCGCAACTTCTTTGGCCAAAGCTTTTGAACCTTCGGGTGTGAAGTGCACATTGCGAGGTCTTTGAATCTCGCTGAGCCGAGCGTTGGCGAAACCGTAGAGGTCATCCGTTGGGATGTCGTAATCCTTCATGACTCGCGCGGCAATGTCGTTGTATTTCTTCGAGTCGCCGACAACACGTCCGGCGGCGCCTTTGGGCACGGGCGTTGTTGCGCACCAAATCAATTTGGCGCCAGTCTTCTTCATTCGCTCAACCAGCGTGCGAAGATTCTTTTCGTATTCGGCCGGCGGCACTTGTTGCTTGCTGTCGCCGGCTTTCGGATCGGCCAGATTCTGGCCCTTGGGTCCCATATACTTGAGATCGTGCAGACCCCAGTTGAAGTGAATCACGTCCCATTTCTTCTTGCCGAGCCAAGCATCAATCTGATCGAGCCCTCGAATGGTCGGCCCACAATTTGTCCTTGGACGATGGACGTTTGCTTTTCCTTTCATCAGGCTTCGAGTCTGAAGCGTGTAGCCGATAGAGATCGAATCGCCGATGAGCAAGACGCGAGGCAGTTTGGGGTCGTCTTCGATGGGTTGGAAAACCGGGTTCGGCCGACGCTTCTTAGCAGGCACCTTTTTCTTCTTGTCTTGAGCCATCGCCGAACTGGCAAGAAGGATGACGACAAGCAACAACGACAGCGCTCGATTCACGGACATGGATGACGCTCCGGGCGAGGGTTTAGACAAGATGAACGGCTAAGCCAAGATGCAGCTTGCGCGTGATCAGCTTCCGGCTCGCAATTCGGCCATATGCTGGGCCGTTCCCACAAGCCGATCCCAGTTCTCTTGAATATAGTCCGGCGGCCCGCCGATCTGGGCGACAACTTGGGCGACATTTTGCGTGGGAACCATTTCGATCGCGTCCCACGGGCAGACGAGCAACTCGTACGGATTCGATTTCTTCCCGGGAATATGGACGCAGACTTCGCAGCCCACGCAGCTCTCGATGTCGATTTCGCACCAGCTTTGAGAACCTTGCACGCCCAATTCGCGGGAATTCAGCGTGATGCAGTCGACCGGACAAACCTCTAAACAAGACTCGCACCCAGTGCAGTTATCTGCATTGATGACCGCTAATTCTTTGGGCACTTTCTTGCGAGGCTTTTTGGCCATCGGCTGATTCCGTTAATGCAAGTCGCTTGATGTTAATTGTTTAAGACTGTTTGTCCGGCCCAGAACGCGCCGCAAGCAGTCGAGGAAGAAGCGTTCTAGCGTAACGATCCGTCGACTGCCTCAGTCATCAGAGCTTCAGCAATATGTCAGAGTATAGGTGCTTTTTCGAGACGTTCCAAGTGACAGATTGTCACATACTGCTCTGCAGGTCCCTGATTTCACCCTTCCCCCTTCATGCTAGTCCAAGCAAGCAGCCACCGCTGTGGGCAAGGGGATCGCATTCTTGCACAATTGCTTGCCGCCAATGTCATCGGCATCGCTGAGTCGATTCGCCCAACTAATTTAAGGTGCCTGTCCTCGGGTGCGAGTGTCCGCTTATGAGTGAGCCAGACGAAACACGCGGCGAATCTGGCCATACCAACGCGCCATGGATAGCTGAATTCGAGTTGAGCGAGGAATTGGCGGCGTCCATTATTGACGAGCAGTTTCCCGATTTGGCGCCAGCTGAACTTACCCCATTTGGCGAGGGCTGGGACAACACGGCGTTCATCGTGAATCGCAAGTACGTCTTTCGTTTTCCTCGACGCGAAATGGGTGCTGAGGCGATGGAGTTGGAGCTGGCCGTGCTGCCTCAACTGGGCGACCGGTTGCTGCTCAGCATCCCGGAACTCGCGTACATCGGTTCAAGCAGCGAACGATTCCCGTGGCGTTTCTCCGGTTATCTTCGCTTGCCCGGCGAAACGGTCTGCCAACTCGATTGGTCGGACTCGCAACGCTGTCAAGCAGCCCCGAAACTTGCCGCTTTTCTGCGCGAACTTCACTCGATCGGAGAGAGTGAAGCCATGCAGATGGGAGCTGATTTTGATCGAATCGAACGGACGGCGATTCCGAAACGCACTCAGCGGGCGATGGAGTCGCTTGAGCAGGTCGATGCACTCGGCTTTGCGACTCGACCGTCCTTGATTCGCGACGGATTGAAGTCGATCGAACGCGACCCGCCGACGACGGCAGGCGAGAACGGTCGACCGAGAGTGCTTGTTCATGGCGACCTTTACGTTCGCCATTTGTTAGCCGACCGAGACGGTTGTCTTTCTGGTGTTATCGATTGGGGCGACGTGCATTGCGGCGACCCGGCAATCGACTTGGCGATCGCGATCACATTCTTCCCGCCGCCGGCTCGCGAGATATTTGTCGCTGAGTACGGCGGCGCGGCGGAAGCGGCCTGGCGGATGGCGATGATGCGTGCAATCCAACATACTTTAGTGCTTATCCCATTCGCAGCTGATACAAAAGACGAACGCTTACTGAATTCCGCTAGGCAGTCTCTCGCTCGGATTGAAGCATTGTTGATGGAGGGTGTGAGCTGATGAAGACAACGGCGACCCGATCGAAACCGCCTCGACCTCGCTACGCACGAATCGAAACATTGTGCATTGGCGTTCGTCCGCTGTGGATCCTTGGCTGGATTTTGGTTTGCCTGGCAACCACGTCAGCGGGCGTTGCGAGATGTGAGTCGCGTGATCGACCGAACGTCCTTTTTCTACTCAGCGACGACCAACGCCCCGACACCATTTCGGCGCTCGGCAACGCTCACATTCAAACGCCCAACTTGGACCGACTTGCGAAAGCCGGCACGACGTTCACGCGAGCCACGTGTTCCAATCCCATTTGTACGCCGAGCCGCGCGGAGATCATGGTTGGATGCGACGGCTGGCGAAGCGGCATCCGAGATTTTGGCGGACGGTTTCACGAGGGCCTGGCGTTTTGGCCGCAGACGATGCGCCGCGCCGGATACCATACGACCTATGTCGGCAAGTGGCATATCCGCGGGCGTCCGGTCGACTACGGATTCGAGTCGGTCAATGGCCTGTATAGCGGCGGGGGCGGACGCTGGTGGATGGATCAAACCGACTGGAAAGGTTTCCCGATCACCGGGTACCGAGGATGGGTTTTTCAGTCGGCCGACGGCAAGACCAAGTACCCGGAAAAAGGAGTCGGACTGACTCCAAACATTAGTGAGAAGTTCGCCGACGCCGCCATCGAGGTTATTGAGAACTCGACCGACCGACCTTTCTTCCTGCAAGTCAATTTCACTGCGCCGCACGACCCGTTGCTTTCGCCGCCTGGATTCGCGAGCTCGTACGTGAAGACGCAGAGTGGCGACAACCGACCTCCGACGCCCAGAAACTTTCTGGCTCAACATCCCTTCGATCACGGAAACTTTTACGGTCGGGATGAACGGCTGATGCATTGGCCGAGGACGGAAGAGGCCACTCGCGATGTGCTCGCGATGTACTATCGAGTCATCAGTCACCTGGACCGGTCTGTGGGAAAGATTCTTCATGCTTTGGAGCGATCCGGCAAAGCCAAGAACACAATCGTGATCTATTCGAGCGATCACGGATTGGGAGTCGGCAGCCACGGCTTGCGCGGCAAGCAGAGTATGTACGAACACACGATCGGCGTGCCGCTCGTTGTTACCGGGCCGGGCATTCAGACGAATCGAAAGACGTCCGCCCAAGTCTACTTGCGCGAACTGTTTCCCACGGTCTGCGACCTCTGCGAAATTGATACGCCCAAGAGCGTTCAAGGGCGTAGTTTCGCCGGCGTTCTCGAGGGCAAATCCGATAAGGCTCACGATGCCGTCTTCGGCTACTTTCGCAACTCGCAAAGAATGATCCGCACGAATCGCTACAAATTGATCGTTTACCCTCAGGCGTCGCGAGTCCAGCTGTTTGATCTTCGCGAAGACCCGGATGAATTGAAGAACATCTACACCGACAATCCCGAAGTCGCCGAGCGACTATTGAAGCAGCTGCAAGCGTGGCAAGCCGAAGCAGGCGACCCAATGCGAGCCACTAAATAGACGTTTCCGGGTGCCAGTGCTGAATCGTCGCCTTTCGCTCCGCCGAAAGTAGCGCAATAAACATCCGGCTCGACGCCACTCGTGCCGCCCGCGCCAATCAGGCGTAAAAGTCGACAAGCAGGCCGGAATTCAACGTCTCGCCATACTCGTTGTTCTTCGACAAGTCAGACGTCAACGAACGTCGACTTTCGTCCGCCATTCGACCCAGGCTTGCTAACAATTGGTCGAGTTGCTCACTGGATGAGTCGAGTTGGCTTCCCTCGACGTCTCTCGAGTGACGTCCGTCACCAGGCTGCAAGCCAGGGTTTCCTTTCCGTTTTCGATCCATGACAGGGCGAATCTGTTTCGCAATTCGCTTCGCGTCAGAATCGGCGTCGGAGGTACTGGTTTGTCCTTCCAAGAGTTGCCTGGCAACGTCATCGATCACTCGCTCGAGGTTTTCGCCTTGGTCATGCGAGATTGCTTGAAGGAGGGCGTCGGACTGCTGCTTCGATACGGTTTTTCCGGTCGCTGCTTCCAGCTCATTTGCGATCGTCTTTGCCTCGATTGCAAAGACCCGCGCCGCAAATCTACGGAGTGACGCTCGAGATGGGCCGGAATTCAATTCCGGCTTGGAAGTCGGAGCAACGGGCGAGAGGTTTCGTATCGGCTGCCTTCGCTGACTCGACTTCGACTTGGTTATCGAGGCCGCGCGCTGATAGCTGGCGACGCTAAGCGACAGGTCAGTCGAAATGGAACCGATGGACGAAATCAAGGTAAGGTGGCCTCGAGTTTCCCTGGCGCGATCGATGCTTTAACACTATATATCGGTCATATCGCGCCGGCATTCTGGGATCGATCACCGAGACGGCCAAACAGACCGGCGGAGTATGTTCGACTTTGCCGGTTGTAGCGATCGTATCGCAACTCGTACGGCAAACGAGAGTGAGCGACGCGCTACCTTCGGCGGAGCGAAAGGCGACTAGGCAGCACCTGGCTTGCCAGTGCGTTCGAAGCGCCAAACAGGAACGCACGCCGCGCCGGCTCATCACGTCCAGCGAGCTATCAGTGCAAAGTGAAGAATGCAAAGTGCAAAATGGAAGAAAAAACCCAACGAGCTTGCTCGTTCGTTGAACGAGACTCACTCTATGCGCCACTGTGGCACCAGTGGAACTCGATTAGTCTTCTGTCGGTGTCTCGATCGTGCGATCGAAGATCACCCGTGTGTCATCGGGCCAGCCTTTTGTCTTTCGCACGGAAGGCCAGAATCGGCGATAGAGAAGACGGATGCGAAGCATTGGCGATGGTTGCTTGAAACGCCAAGTCGTCGATGTCGTCGAGTCGGGCGGCAGTCGCGTATCGATCGGATCGTCGAAGGCTTTCCAGAACGGCGTGGGAGCCTGGCCGTCGCGGTCTCGCACGACGCGAGCGAACAGGCGTCCCGAGCGGTTCTCGTATTCGCCCGCGAGCGAGTCGAGGCGCGGCCCGTCGAGAACATCGTCGAGAACATCGCTATCCAGCGGTTCAACAATCAACAAGAGATGGCGGTCGATGTAGCCCGTGGGCGTCGCGTGCCCGACTCCGCTCGTGGTCAGATCGACTTGAACTCCGTCATCAAAACGAACGGTCATTGCGATCGCGGATCGCAGCATGGCGAGCCGTCCGCCGGGCAACATGTTGTGAGTCGAGAGCGAGTTGGACGACCGCTCCAGACCGCCATGTCCGGGCGCGAAGTTCGTCATATTTTGATTGGGAGGCATGTGGCAGTTCTGGCAGCTCTTGCCCGTTTTGGACGCAGCGCTTTCAAGCCACTCGGAGTAGGTCGTGTAAACCGACATGCCAAACAGAGTGCCCTCGTGGCACGACGCGCAATACTGACTTTGCTTGAACACCGGAGCATAGACGTCTTCGCCGCGGTCGACATCGGCATGGGGACCGAAAAACAGCTGTTCGCGCTCGCCCTTTGGACGCAGCAAATTGACGGCGTCGCGGCCGTGGGTCAGTCCTAGTTGTTCGATCTCAACGTCGCGCACTTTGTGGCAAAAATCGCAGTGCACGCCCAACGCGTCGACTCCGGCGAGTTTCGAAAAGCTCGCGGCCGCGACCGCCTCATCCGTTGCCGAAGGGGCGTGGCAAGCGAAGCAGACGCCCGCTCCGCCCGGGTGCGCGTCCCGCAAACTCCAGCCCGCGCTTCCGCCGCTCCATGTCGAGCCGTCATGTAGGTTTTGAAATCGCCGATTCCGCGAGGCGTTTGCGTGCCCGCTAGTTGACCAGGCGGAAAAGATCGATGGGTGACAATGGGCGCAGCGAGTCTCGTCGCCAGCGGCTGGGCGGGGATCTCGCCAGACGTAATCCGAGTTGTCTTCGCTTGGAATGGGCGAGAGCGATATCGTGACCGGTTCGTCCGAATACGTTACCCCGGCGATGATGAATTCGGGGTGGGCAGCGGTCAGTTTAACGCCTGACTTGAGCGCGTAGCGGTCGTCAGTGGGTATTCGAAACTGCCCTGTCAGGTTGGTCTCAGCCACAATGCCGGTGGCTTGAATCGAGACAATCGCGCCGTCGACAGGCCCGTTTGGCCCGATGACTTGGCCGTCGAATTCCGCGACGCCCATCGTGGCGCTGTCCGCGCTTCGCCCCGTTGATCGATCTGCCCGCTGATAAGGCGGCTGCTCGTCAATACAGATCCAAACAGCGAGGCCGAAGCAGGCCAAAGAAACGGCGGCAAGCAGCGGTCCGATCGAGAGGTGAAGCACAGTCCAGTCACGCATGGGCTCGCCGATCACGGCATGGTTGAAATTGCCTCGGTCTATTCGCCAGAGCGGATCTCGTCGATCCGGCGCTTGGCTGCCGATGCCGCGCTTGTTTCCGGATACTTGATCATGATCTCTTGGAAGTACCGAATGGCCGCAGTCCGATTTCCTTTGGCCTCCAACGAACTCGCTCGATTGAACTGGGCCGCGGCGATGCGGTCAAAGTCGATAGTTCCCAGCTCGTTTTGAGCTGTTTCAGCCGCTGGCGTGTCCATATAAGAATTGATGATCTGGCGAAGGATTTCCCCCGCTTCAATCGACTTCCCATCACCCTTGCGTCGACTCGCTTTGGCCAACAAGTTGTTGGCCTCACGCGTGCGAACCGCCAATCTCTGTTCTCGCAGCTCATCTTTCCATTGCGATGGGGTTCGCGTCAGGACGGAACCCGAACCCGTCGACGGGTCGATTCGCTTGGTCGACAAGGCCCAGAGCGCTCGGTTTTGTAGATTGAGCATTTGCGGATTGGACTCGCTCTCCATTTGCTCCGCGATCACCATCGACAGTTGGTGTCGAGACGGGAAGTCGACGTTTTGTCTCCGTAGCGTGGCCGCCAACAGTGCGGCGACCCGTTCGCGCGGGTCCGACGACGCCACCGCCATTCGCAGTTGACTCTGCGTCAAGCTGGAACAGTCGCCAACGCGTTTCAAAAGGTCCTTGGTCATCGGCACGCCGAATGCCGTGGCGATCTTCTTGATGTCGTTTTCGACGTCATTGAAGTGAGCCGCCAATCGTTTGCGCAGATTCTCGAGCCGATTGCGATGAGGCGCCTTGAGATCGACGTTCTTGTTGAGATTGTCGAGCGCGTAGCGGATCATGACGGGGTCGGACGATGAGCGAAGTTGGTTCTCCAGCATCTGGCTGATCACCACGACAGGGCACGACGCGCGAATTCCCGCCGACTTGTTGAGCCCGCGAACCAATGCCGGAATCGACTCGTGGTTGAGCTTGTCGAAATCGCGGAGGGCTCTTTCACCCGCCGCGCCCTTCAAACGCCCGATGTCGTATTCGATGAACTGGTCGACGACCTCGTCGTGCTTGTCCCGTTCGTCGAGACCGGGCGGCATGGGAATCGCTCGCGGTGCTTCGCCAACGTCAATTCGGTCCTCTCGCATGGGAGCAAAAACCGACACCAACACGCTCGGAATCTCGACTCCCAAATCGAAGTTGGGTGCCGAGTTCATTTCTGTTTCTGGTTCTTTGGCGCCCCCAATCGGTTTGGGCTCTTCGTCCGGTTTCTGCGGCTCTTCGATCGGCTCCTGGACGGGCGACTCCTTGCGATCGACCGACTCGGCTGAAGCGCCTTCCTGCCCGCGGTCGACTTTGGAATTTGTATCGAGCGGCGTCGACTTGATAAGGACCAAATCGCCTTCCGACGTGGGCGAGTCCAAATCGGTCAACAGCAGCACGATTTCAAATGAGCGCCCCTTGAGCTGCACTGGTACGACCAAAGAACCGAATAGGAGCAGGACGGCCAGATGGATCGTCAAGCTCGCCAACCAGCTCGGCGTCGCGCGGAGCAGTTCCCGCAGCGACCGAACCGATCGTTTCTTCGAAGAGAATCGACAACTTAGCCGCGCCGGCGGTTCCAGTGCGGGAACGTTGGCCCCCGTCTGCGGGGGCGATGCGAGTCGGTCCGCGACGTCGCCCTCATCGCTTGCGAGCTCGTCGTTTGCAAGCTCATCGCTCGGGATCTCATCGTCTGGGATGCTGTCGGCGATGGGGCCTGCGAGGCCGTCGCTTGAGCCGCTATCGGTTGAGCCGTTGTCGCTCGGTTGTGGTCCGTCGTTGCGCGCCGGAGGCATAGGGAAATCCAATCATTTCCAATGGCGAGCGGAGGTGGAACCGGTACGAAGACGCCAATGCGCGGTGTCTCACGCGAAACGAAGGTCGCTAGTCGGATGTGCCGTTGTCCGCTTGCCAGTCATAGTCCCTGGATCTGCAGGGATATATCGAATCGACCCTGGCTGTCAAACGATTTTTTCCGGCCCTTGTCGTCAGGCGTCGATTGGCTTACCGCCCGTCAAAGGCAATGACCCGGTTGCGCCTCGAGATAATTGCGAGGAATTTGGGAAGGCAGCGCAGTTTAGGGGGGAATTCTCGCGGGTGAAAATCTGCGTTAACTTGTTTCACTGATGATAGTTAAAGCACATCACCGAGTGTCCGATGAAGAGCTGTTACGGCGAATGCTCAACACGGTTTGTGGGGAAGGCAAGTCAGGACTAGAATGGGACGCCTTGCTTAGCCTTGTGATACTCAAGATAAGCTAAGGCAGCTACTGAGCTTCAGGAAGGAGACCTTCGTGCAGGTAACCATCTCGGCACGGCACGGCCATCTCTCGGCCGCATCTCAAGAGCGGATTGAAGAAAAAGTTGAGAAGCTCCGGCGTTTTTTTGATCGGATATCCTCGATTGTTGTGACAATTGACCTCGAGAATGAAGATTCGCCCCACGTCGAAGTTCGGGTGACGGCGGAACACCATCAAGGCGATTTCATGGCGAGCGACAACAGTTCCAGCGTCTCGTCGGCGTTGGACAGTGTCATCCACAAGATCGAGCCACAACTCCGCAAACACAAAGAAAAACTCACGGGACACCGATCTCCGGGCCTCAAACACATGCCGCAGGACTCGGAAGATTCCGTCGAATAGCGATATCGGCAGACGATTCTCGTCGACGTAGATTTTTTCGTTGACACGGATTTCGAAAGTGCCGACTTTCATTGGGGCGTAATAATCTTCGATGTGACACCACATGGCCGCAAAGCGGCGGGGCAAGCAGTTGAATTTAGGGCGCGTTCGTGAAGGGCAGGGCGAGTTTTTATTGACGACATAGCTGTTCTTTGGCGGCTGAACCATCTTGGACGACGAAATGGTTTGCAGAACAAAGCGGTTTTGGACAGGCGTAGCCATCCAGAGGATGGTTGAAAGGGAGAATAGGGAATGAAGTTCAACGATTTCGTCAGCACCGGCGCAATCAGGGCCGACTTGGAGTCGCAGGACAAGGAAAGTGTTCTGCGAGAATTGGTCGGATCTTTGGCGACTGCCGGCGATCTGAAAGAGGACGAGCAGGAGAGCATCGTCAAAGCCATTATGAAACGGGAAGAGCTGGGAAGCACGGGCATCGGCCGAGGCGTCGCTGTGCCGCACACAAAACATCCCAGTGTCAGCAAGCTCGTCGGGACGGTCGGAGTCAGCACGGAAGGCGTCGATTTCGTCAGCTTGGACGGCGCAAAAGTGCAGCTGTTCTTTTTGCTGATCTCGCCACCGGACCGGCCAAGCGACCACCTCCGCGCGCTTGAGAACATTTCACGGCAATTGCGGGACGACACGTTCTGCCGATTCTTGAAACAATCCAAGACGCCGGAAGACATCCAGCAACTGCTGGAAGAAGCTGACAACAATCAGTTTGTATCGTAGGCATCTAAAACGACAAATCTCATCGCACCGGGCGCTTCCGAGTTGCAAAACGTGACGGGCAGCCATTCCGGTGTCGCGCGACTCGGCCACTAGGGCGGCGGAGCGCAGTCGTGCGAAACGGACAGTAAAATACCTAGTCAACATCCCGGACAACATTCCTGGTCAACCGCATACTTGGACAACAGCCGAAGACTGAGAACGCGAAGCCATGCAGGACGTTTTCGAAACACGCGTCACGATCAAACTTTCGGAGGGACTCCATTTGCGTCCAGCGGACGCGTTTGTGTCGCTTGCGAAAACGTTTGAAGCGAAAATTGAATTGTCCAAGGACGCCGAGTTCGTCGACGGAAAAAGCATCCTCTCGATCATTACGCTGGCGGCGGCCGAGGGCGAGCAGTTGTTGATACGTGCGCAAGGCGATGATGCGAGCGGAGCGATCGAGGTGTTGGCTGCTTTGGTCGAGCGGAATTTTGATATGGTTAAAGACGCCGATCGCGATGAGACGACTCGCCCTGCCGGTTCTTCCGAGAGCGACGTGCAAACCACGGAAGAGAACGTCTGACAACGATTGCGTTCAGCGCGAGCCTCTGAAACAGACGACGATTTAGATTCGCTCCCAACGCCCAAATTCGGTTTGGAGGCGTGCCGCTTATGCAAATCTTGCAAGGCATTGGCGTGTCACCCGGTGTCGCCATCGGGGAAGCGTTGGTGATCGATAACGAAGGATTTAGAATCCCTCGGCGATTCGTCACGCGCGACGCGGTCGACGATGAAATCGAACGACTCGACGCCGCCATCAACTCGGTCGCCGAAGAGATTGAGCGAGACCGGAACAGCGTCAAAGAACAACTGGGCGAGCAGATCGGGGGAATTTTCTCCGCGCATCTGCAAATGGTCCGAGACGAAAAACTCCGCATTGAAATCGTCGAGTACATTCGCGAACGACACTACTCGCCGGAATATGCGGTGAGCCGCGTTCTTCGCCGATACGCGAAAGTCTTTGAGAACCTGGGCACTCCGCACGCCCACGATATCTTCGATCTCGAGAAAGCGATCCTCCGCAATTTACTCGGACTCCGCCGAGAGGAATTGACCCACCTGGCGTCACCTGTCATCGTGCTCGCCAGCGATCTGACTCCCAGCGAAACAGCTCACCTCGATAAAGAGTTTGTTCGAGGTTTCGCGACAGAGATCGGCGGAGCCGGCGGCCACACGGCGATCGTCGCCAAGGGGCTCGAGATTCCCGCTGTGGTCGGCGTCGATCGCTTTCTGACGGATGTCTCCGGAGGCGATCTGATCATCGTCGACGGCGATTCTGGTCGTGTCATTCTGCAACCGGACGAAGAGACGGTCGCTCGCTACCGACACGAGTTGGAACAGCACAAGACGCTGGCGACTCGGCTCCAGTCGCTGCGAGAGCTCTCCGCTCAAACCACCGATGGCGTGAACATCCAGTTGCTCGGCAACATTGAGTTTCCCTACGAGGTCAATGCTTGTTTGCAGCACGGCGCCAATGGAGTTGGACTCTATCGAACCGAGTTTCTCTACTTGCAAGGCGATCAGGTACCGACCGAAGAAGTCCATTTCCAAGCTTACTCGGATGTCGTGCGGGCGATGGGGGATCGAACCGTCGTGATTCGAACTCTCGATTTGGGCGCGGACAAAGTCGGAGGCGCCGCGGGGCGTCTTGATGAGCGCAATCCGTTCCTGGGTTTGCGCAGCATCCGCTTGTCGCTCAACGATATCCCCCTGTTCAGGATTCAACTTCGAGCTGTCTTGCGAGCCAGCGCGATGGGCTCGGTTCGGCTGATGTTCCCGTTGATCAGCACGCTGCCCGAACTTCGTCGAGCGAAGATGGTGTTGGCCGATGTGATGGAGGATCTTGAGGAGGAGGGCGAGCCGTTCGACCGCGATCTGAAGGTCGGAATCATGGTCGAGACGCCTTCGGCTGTGATGTTGATCGACGAGTTTGCGAGGGAGGTCGACTTCTTCAGCATTGGCACGAACGACTTGATTCAGTACACGTTGGCCGTTGATCGAACGAACCGGAACGTGGCGTATCTGTATCACGACGCCGATCCCTCGGTCTTACGATTGATTGCCAGGACGATTGAGTCGGCGAAGAAGGCGGGGATTCCGGTCAGCTTGTGCGGCCAGATGAGTGGCTTACCGATTTTCACTATGTTGTTGCTAGGTATGGGGTTGAGGTCGCTCAGCCTGCCGCCCAGCGCGGCTCCGGAAGTCAAGAAAATCTGTCGAAGCGTCGACATTCCCCACTGCAGGGGTATACGCGACCGAGTGCTTAAGATGGACAACGCGGCCGAAATCGAGAAGATGCTAAGAGAGGAACTTCGCAGAATTGCCCCCGAACTGGTGATGACGTAGGTGGGGGTGGATGTGATATGGTGTAGACTCCAACTCTCGTCCGTCAGACGCGCTGAGCGAGCCGCGAGCAGAATTGGCTTGATGTCGGCCGCCAAGGACCCTTCAGCGTGAGCCGCCATCGTGTGAGTGGTCTGACGATTTTGACGCGAGAGCGAGTGGGCCGCAGCAACTAACGCGTTTCCCGGCCAGTTTCGCCTATCTGAGCTTGAGTTCAGATACAGCGTTCAGAAACAGCGTCCAGGCAAGCGGGAACAATTTAAGTTGAGAAGCGGCCGAATTAACCAAGAGAGGAAACAATCCAACCGCGTCAATGTTTGATGCGGAGTTGTCCACAGGGACATGGATCGATATCGAGTACGTATACGTTTTCGGAAAGAGGGTGATTTACGGCTGACAAGCCACCGCGATTTGGTGCGCGCGTTTGAGCGGATGTTCCGTCGCGCGGAATTGAAACTGCGGATGAGCGAGGGATTCCATCCAAAAGCCCGTATGAGCTTTCCATCGGCGTTGGGCCTGGGCATTGCCGGCCTGAATGAATCGATGGATGTGGAACTCGCTGAACCCGCGGACACGACCGAATTGCACAAGACACTAGCGGATCAAGCGCCCCCCGGTCTGACGATTCAGAGCGTAAGGGCGTTGGCCCCAGGAGAATCCAAAGTTCAAGTAGCCCGACTTCGTTATGCCATTGAACTACCCGAGTCTAGGATCGAGTCCACCGTGCAGGCGGCCATTGAGATGATGGCCCTTCGCGAGCTTCACATCAAACGTGATGGTCGAGCGGAGCCGATTGACGCGAGGGCTGGCATTGCGGAACTGAACGTCAGCGGGGGCGAGCTTCACATGACGCTGGTCGCGAATCGAGAGGCGAGCGTTCGCCCGCGAGAAGTCCTGGATGCACTTGGAATTGGTGATTTGGAATCCTTAGGCCTGTATCTCCGCCGCACGGCAGTCGAGTCTGCAACAACAGAAACCAACATGAGCAAACTTTGACTGCACCAGCCTATTCGCGTAGGCCGTCCAGGAACTTTTCCTGGGACGGCTTGCCGTAATGATCACCCTCGGACGCCATAAACCATTCATTGAAAGATGGGTCCGATGAAGAAAGAAATGTTAATCAATGTCTCGCAACCGGAAGAATGCCGGATTGCGATCATTGAAGATGGAATCTTGGAAGAGCTCTACGTTGAACGAGCCAGCCAAGACAACTATGTAGGGAACATTTACAAAGGCAAGATCGTCAACCTGGAGCCGAGCATCCAGGCGGCTTTCGTCGACTTTGGCGTGGGCCGAAACGGCTTCCTGCACATTAGCGACGTTGAACCGCAGTACTTCCGACAGGGCGGATACGACCCGGCGGAAGTGATGGCGGACAACGAGCAGAGCGACGACGGCAACGGGAACGGCCGCGGCAAAGGCCGACCACAGCGCCGGTACCGCAATACCGGACGACCTCGCATCAAGCCGCCGATTCAAGAACTGTTTCGCCGGGGCGACGAGATCGTCGTCCAGGTGATCAAAGAGGGCATTGGGACCAAAGGCCCGACGCTCTCCACCTACATCAGCATTCCCGGCCGCTATCTCGTGCTGATGCCCGCTTTGGGACGCGTCGGCGTTTCGCGAAAAATCGAAGACGACGATGAGCGCCGCAAGTTGCGCGACATCATGCTCGACTTGAAGCCGCCCAAAGGTCTTGGCTTCATCGTTCGCACGGCAGGCGCCGGACGTAATCGCAAGGAGTTGTCGCGCGACCTCGCGTACTTACTGAGACTCTGGAAAGTGATTTCCAGACGCATTCAGAAGGAGACGGCGCCGCACGATATCTACGAAGAGAGCGATATGATCATTCGCACCATCCGCGATATCTTTGCGTCGGATGTGGATGCCATTCATGTCGATCAGGAGGCGGCCTACGAGCGAGCTCGTGAGTTTCTCCAGTTGGTGATGCCGCGATTTGTCAATCGGCTGCACCACTACGAGGGCAAGGAGCCGCTGTTTCATAAGTACAAGCTCGAAGACGAAATCGCTCGCATCCACAAACGAGAAGTCAGCCTGCGAGGCGGAGGCTCAATTGTGATCGATCCGACCGAAGCCCTTGTCGCGATCGACGTGAATAGCGGCAACTTCCGAGCTGATGGCGATGCGGAGGAGACGGCCTACCGTCTCAACATGTCCGCAGCCAAAGAGATCGCACGGCAGCTCCGCTTGAGAGATCTCGGCGGCGTGATCGTCAACGACTTTATCGACATGCGGAAAGAGAAGCATCGCCGCAGCCTCGAGCGGTCGTTGCGAGATTCGATGAAGCGAGATCGAGCTCGAACCAAAATTCTCAGAACCAGCCCATTTGGGCTGATCGAAATGACGCGGCAGCGGATCCGTCCTAGCTTGAAGCGCAGCGTCTACGACGATTGCCCCTGCTGCAGCGGCCGTGGGCTCGTCAAAACGGCCGAGAGCATGTCGATCGAGGTAATTCGCGTGCTGATGTTGGCGAGCCAACAAGAGGACGTGTCGCTCGTCACAGTGCGTGTTAACGATGAGGTGGCAGCCTACCTCAATAACAAGAAGCGCAAAGAGTTGACGATCGTCGAGGATGGCGGGTTGACTGTGGAAATCCTCGGAAGCGAGGGTCTTTTCCCCGAGCATCTGGAAATGGAATGCGCCAACGCGAACGGTAACAAGGTCGAATTGGCCAACATTTAGGGCCGATTTTGCCACTCGACGAGCGACGAGCAAACTATTACACTGAGCGATTCCGCTGAGCGAAACAGCTTCGATAGGGTTAGAACCAATGTACGCGATTATCTCCGATGGCGGCCGCCAATACCGTGTAGAGGAAGGCCAAGAATTGGACATCGATTTCCGTGACTCGAGGAAAAAGGGCGACGCGATCGCTTTTGATCGAGTCCTGGCCGTCTCGTCGGGCGACGATATTCAACTGGGCGCCCCGACCGTGGACGGCGCCAGCGTGGCGGCTGAGGTCGTTGGGGTCCAACAGGGTCCCAAGCTGGTCGTGCAAAAGTTTCGTCGCCGAAAGAACTCGCGACGCCGCACTGGCCACCGTCAGATGTACACGAAGGTGCTGATCTGCAAGATCACAGCTGGCTAACCCCCGCTCGACTCGCTGAGAGCCAACAGCCGAAAATCGCCGCAACCCGTTGTGTATTAACACACAGATGCAATTCGGTGCCCCGGATCAAAGAAAACGCCAATCAAACCGATTGGCGTTTTTTTTGCGCCGACACCTCGGCCTCACACTCGTCAGAGTTAGGCCAATGTCCTAGGCCGCAAGCGCGACGGTTTGCCTAACTCCTTGATTGCGAACGACCTGGGGCAATTCTTCCCAGTCTTTGCGCCGGCGAATCCGGGCGTTTCTCATTCAAAGAACCGTAACATCATGCATGTTAATAACTTATGTTTAGCTATAAAAGCCATGGATTAATAGATGGTTAGAAGCGTTTTGGCTGTAACTTAGGAGTTCTCAAAAGGTTATGGCAAAGTGAAATAAGTCGTTTGACGGACGATTCCAAACGAGTAAACTCGTTCCTCACGCTAAATGTTGTGGCTAGGCATTCGCCCACCTACAATATCTAGGGGGTTGCTGGCGCGAACGCCGTTTTGAGCTTTTTCTCGGGCGGACCAAGAAAAGTTGTAGCCGGCACCCCATTCTTGTTGATACCCTACCTGTACGAATGTATAGTAAATTAAGGGGTCTTACCCAAAGATCGAAATCATCCTCAGCCAAAACAAAGGAGTGCAAGGATGGCAAGCGTAGGAATGGAACAGTCCACGAGCAAACCTGCGAACGCTCAACGCAAGCATGGAGCCAAGGGCATACGGATCAATCCTCTTTTCTGCCCGCAAGAAGTCGAAGATGTTTTCTCCACAGTCGAGTGGGAGACCCGCACCGCGGCGATCAAAGACGAAACGGGTGAAGCGCTTTTTGAGCAGAACGACTGTGAGATCCCCGAGTCATGGAGTCAGTTGGCGACCAATGTCGTGGTCAGCAAGTATTTCTATGGCGAGGTAGGCACGCAAGAGCGTGAGCGTAGCGTACGCGACGTGATTCATCGTGTTTGCCGCACGATTGCTGACTGGGGCGTCTCGGACGGTTACTTTGCCACGGACGAAGACGGTGAGGCGTTCTATCGCGACCTATCATGGTTGTGCCTTCACCAGCACGGCGCATTCAATTCGCCTGTCTGGTTCAACGTCGGTCTCTTTCACGAGTACGGAGTGAAGGGAGCGAAATGCAACTGGCGTTGGGATCCGGAAACCGACACGGTTACGCAGCCGGAAAACCCGTATGAGTTCCCACAAGGTTCGGCCTGTTTCATCCAGAAGGTGGATGACAACATGGAGGACATCATGCGTCTGGCGACGAGCGAGGCGATGTTGTTCAAGTTCGGCTCGGGAACTGGCACGGATCTTTCGACGATTCGCTCCGAGCGAGAAAAGCTCTCTGGCGGCGGCAAGCCATCGGGTCCGCTTTCCTTCATGCGTGTTTACGACCAGATCGCGGCGGTCGTCAAATCGGGCGGAAAGACTCGACGCGCCGCCAAGATGCAGTCTCTGAAAGTTTGGCACCCCGATATTCTCGAGTTCATCGAGTGCAAATGGAAAGAGGAAAAGAAGGCTCATGTGCTGATTGAGAAGGGCGGATACGAAGCCAACTTCAACGGCGAAGCCTACAGTTCCATTCTCTTCCAAAACGCCAACTTGTCGGTGCGAGTCACGGACGAGTTCATGGAGACAGTTCAGAAGGGCGGAGCCTGGGCGACGCGTTGGCTGACCGACGACTCGACGAACGGCCCCGAATACTCGGCCAAAGAGCTACTTGGCCGGATGGCCGAGTGCGCTTGGCACTGTGGCGATCCCGGCGTTCAGTACGACACGACGATCAACCGTTGGCACACCTGCCCGAATTCGGGACGGATCAACGCCAGCAATCCGTGCTCGGAATATATGTTCCTTGACGACACGGCCTGCAACCTGGCCAGCGTCAACTTGATGAAGTTCCGCAACGAGGACGGCTCGTTCGACGTGCAGCGATACGTGGGCGCTTGCCGAATGTTCTTCATCGCGCAAGAGATCTTGGTCGATCACGCTAGTTATCCGACCGACCGCATCGCGGCCAACAGTCATCGTTATCGTCCGCTCGGTCTCGGCTACTCGAACCTGGGCAGCCTAATTATGACGAGCGGTTTGCCTTACGATTCCGAAGGGGCCTATGGTCTTTGCGGAAGCCTCACGGCGATTCTGCACGGAACGGCTAATCGAACCAGCATCGAGTTGGCGGAAGCGGTCGGCACATTCGATGGCTACGATGAAAACAGCGAGCCGTTCCTTCGCGTGATGCATATGCATCGTAACGCGGTCGAGCAGATTGACGAAGCGGGTCCGAAGTATCTCAAAGACGCCGCTCGTCGCATCTGGGACGATGTGCTCGCTAGCGGTCGAATTCACGGTTTCCGCAACGCTCAGTCAACGGTGCTTGCGCCGACCGGCACGATCAGTTTCATGATGGACTGCGACACGACGGGAATCGAGCCCGATATCGCATTGGTCAAGTACAAGCAGCTCGCTGGCGGCGGCATGTTGAAGATCGTCAACAAGACCGTGCCGTTGGGTTTGAAAGTGCTTGGTTACGACGATCATGAAATCAAAGCGATTTCCGAGCACATCGATCAGAAGGATACGATCGAAGGCGCCCCGCATATCTCGGACGAGCATCTTCCGGTCTTCGATTGTGCGTTCCAAGCCGCGGGCGGCGTGCGCAGCATCGCGTGGCGTTCTCATGTCAAAATGATGGCTGCGGCTCAACCGTTCCTTTCCGGAGCGATTTCCAAGACCGTCAACATGCCCAACGAAACAACGCCGGAAGAAATCGGCGAAGCCTACATGTGGGGCTGGGAGTTGGGTTTAAAAGCCTTGGCGATCTACCGCGACGGCTCGAAGCAAAGCCAACCGCTGAACACTCAGTCGGAAGGCGATGCGACGGATCAGAAGGAAGGCGAGAAACGCAAGGCTCGACCGCGCCGACAACGCTTGCCCGACACGCGTCAGTCATTGACCCACAAGTTCAATGTCGGCGGGCACGAGGGCTATGTCAACGTCGGCTTGTATCCCGACGGCCGACCTGGCGAGCTGTTTATCACCATGGCGAAGGAGGGCAGCACCGTTGGCGGCCTGATGGATTCCTTCGGCACGGCGATCTCGATGAGTTTGCAATACGGCGTGCCGCTCGAGGTGCTCGTCAATAAGTTCTCCCATTCGCGATTTGAGCCGATGGGACACACGACGAATCCCGAGATTCGAATTGCCAAGAGCGTTGTCGACTACATCTTCCGTTGGCTCGGCATCACGTTCCTTCCCGATTTTCGTGAGTCCAACGGGCTTCCACCCAAAGAGACCGACGAAACGACAGCGGCTGTCAAAGCCGCCATCGCGCCGCCGGCCCCAAAGACGGCGGAATCCACACCCTCGGCGAACGGTCAATCGCTTAACGGGAGCAAGCAGTCGTCAGTCGTCGAGGCGGAAAAGCCAGCGGTAGCGACAGCGGGACCTTCGGTCAGTGAGTTGGCTGTCGATAACTCGTCGATTGGCGAAAACAGTCGAGCTCATCAGTTCGCATCGTTCCAAAGCGATGCCCCAAGCTGCGATAATTGCGGGTCGATTACGGTCCGAAATGGAAATTGCTATTTGTGTCACAATTGCGGCAACAGCATGGGCTGTTCGTAGCGGTCGACATCGCGCCTGCCGAAGACCGGCGCCCTTTGATGTGGCGTTGTGATTTGGCGTTTTGACTCGGACCTGAAAACCCAATAACGCTTCATCGGCGCCGCCGCATTTCACGCGGCGGCGCCGTTTTGTTTACAACTCGTTTGTTTACAACTCGATACTGTGCCGTCGACGCGGAGCTTTGCCATGAATACTGCTGACGTCCTTGTTCGTATCGACGGCGAAGTCGAATCGCCCGCTTCTTTCACATTCCCCGACTTGCTCGACATTGACGGTCAACATCAGATCGCGGATGTCAGCTCGATCGCTCCCAAAAGAGTCGGAGGCGCGGTGACGCTCGATGGGCTGTTGGCGCGAGTCAATGTTACAGCCCAAGCCAAGTACATTGGCCTGCACGCATCGCGTGACGACTTTCACGCCAGTGTGCCGCTCGATGCGATTCGGGAACGCGCCATCGTCATCTATCGCCGAGAAGACTCGCCGCTGTCGGTTAATGAAGGCGGTCCCGTTCGCCTGTTCATTCCAGATCATGCCGCGTGTCATGTCGCGGAAATCGATGAATGCGCCAACGTGAAATTCATCGACCATATTGAGCTGACAGTCGAACGCGGGTTCGACAATCGGCCGCAAGATGATGAGGAACACGAGAAGCTTCACGCAGACGAATAATTCGAGCGCAACTCAGGGCAGAGAACTCGAGCATCCTCATCGTTTAAAGATTCTAGCCCTTCTCCCTCATCGAACTCTCCACAGAGGCCTCAACACGATGTCCGATTCGGCTGAGTTGCCGCGAGTGATTGCGGACGGACCGATCGCCCAGGCTGTGAGTTCCCACTTGGACGGTCGCGTTGAGCTGCTTCCCTGGTCGGCCACCTCTTCGGCTGATCCGTCGGTTTCTGCGATCTACACCTACGGGCATCCGCAGGTTGATGGTGAGATCATGAGCCGGTTTCAGAATTTGAAGGTGATCAGCAATTACGGCGTCGGCGTCGACCACATCGACCTCGCCGCCGCGTCCGCACGAGACATTCCCGTCGGCAACACGCCCGGAATCTTGAATGGCGCCACAGCCGACATGGCTTTTACGTTGCTTTTGGCGAGCGCCCGGCGATTGGTCGAGGGTGATCGATATGCTCGGTCGGCTGAGTTTACCGAGTACGACCCGGGTCATATGCTCGGTCGGGAAGTACACAGCTCGGTGGTCGGCATCGTCGGACTCGGCCGCATCGGTTGGCAAATCGCCTTGCGAGCTCGAGGGTTTGGGATGACCATTCTCTATCACAATCGCAAGCCCCGTCGAGACGCGGCCGAGCGACTTGGTGCCGACTACGTCGACCTCGATACTCTTCTGACGCGTTCCGATTACGTCGTTCTCTGCCCGCCGCTGAACGATGAAACGCGAGCCATGATTGGCAAGCGAGAGCTTTCGCTCATGCAGCCGACTTCGACGCTCGTCAACATTGGTCGAGGCCCGCTGGTCGACACGGCGGCTTTGGTCGACGCTCTGCGGAATGACGAGATCTACTCAGCCGGGCTCGACGTCACCGATCCCGAGCCGCTGCCGCGCGACCATCCGCTGCTGAAGCTCGACAACGTCACGATCGCTCCCCATCTAGGAAGCGCAACAGTTCAAACACGCGAACTGATGGCCAAGATCTCAGTGGACAACCTCATCGCCGGCCTCGACGGAATGGCGTTAGTCCATCGCGCGAATTGAGCCAACGAACGTGGCTGGGGTGTCACTTTTTCGCCGCCTTTGCTTTTCGCTCGGCGACCCGCTCGTGATACTCCGCCATCGCTTTGGCTGGATCGTCGTCGAAATACTCTTTGCAGCCCGTGCAACAGACGTAGTACGTCTTGCCTTCGAACTTGACCGGAATCGTGCCCTCGCCCCCGGTCACGACACACTCGACGTAACTAATGCCCGAACCGAAGCCGCTCCCTTTGCGAGTGAAGCCGACTTCGCCAAGTCGGGTGTATCGTGTCTCGGCGATCTTCTTTTCGTAGAGTACGAGCAGCCGCTTTCCTTTTGCGACGAGTCGAAGTTTCAGCCGATCGGGCGCGCCCGGCGATGCTTTGTCGATTCGCAGAGTGAGGCTGCCGCTGTCATCGAGCGAGCCGGAGTAGGTTACTCGTTCCGATTCGCGCTGTCCGGCCATCTTGTAGTTGCCGCTCTTATCCGTCGCCATGAATCGCATCGAAGAAAAGTACTTAGCCTTGGGCGAGTTCAATTCGAGTGAGACTTGCTTCGAAGTCAGATCCCACGCACACGCGGCTTGTTCGCTCCAGGCGCCGATCGTCGATCCGCGACGGACTTGTCCGACGCCTCGCCATTGTCCGACGTAACTTTGAAGCCGAGAAAGCGATTCGCGATGAGCGTCAGTTTTCGATCGGGCATTTCCGTCAGCCAAAAACAGGCTTATCACGAGGCATATCAACAATCGATAATCCATCGCCCAAACTCCCACCACTGCGATTCTTCAAAGGATCGTCTCAACCATCCTAACAAGACCGCCGCCCGTTCGGCGAGCATTCATGCAAATGCGAGGAAGAACTCGAGTATTGCTCTAGGACGCGTAGTTCTAAGACGCTTTGCTCTAGGACGCGTTGCTCTGGGACGCATTGGTGACGCCCAAACCGGATCGCGCAGAATGCGCTGTCTCGCCAGAATCGACTAGTGCCGCGTCAACTCTAAAAATGGGGGTTGGCTTCGGCGTAACTTGACTTGGCGTCGTACGATACAAACACTGGGATCCTAATTCTTAGTGTTGACGCTGCACTAGCCTTCTTGCTGGTCTCGATCGAGCGCGGCCTGATTCAGATGGTCGATCAACTCTCGAAGCCGCGCCAAGCTACGGCGATTGAACGAGAACATCAACCTCGGCAATTCATTGAGCTCGGGCTCATCTTTCTCAGCCGACAGCGCTTCGGTGACTTCGAATTCACCGTCATTGAGGATCTCGGAGAAGTTGGCGTTGATCTCGGCCAGTTGCTCGTCGTCGGGTCGTTCGAGCAAACGCAGCACAAGTTTTTCGCGCACGTATCGCATACTGTGATAGTCGCGATAGAAATTGACGACTTCGTCGACCGCGGTCTGACAATCGTCGGTGACGATGTAGAGGCTCGAGTCGCGCGGCGAGATCATCTCGCCTCCGAGCAGTTCCGCTTGGATCCACTCCTCGAGCGACTTCCAGTAGGTTCCACCGGGGCGATCGAGAAATACGAGCGGCACCATATCGTGCTTGCCCGTCTGCAGAAGCGTGAGCACTTCAAACGCCTCGTCCATGGTTCCGAATCCGCCAGGCAGACAGACAACGGCGTCGCACTCTTTCACAAACATAAGCTTGCGTGTGAAGAAGTACTTCATGTGAACCAGTTTGTGATCTCCGGCAATGACCGGGTTCGCTTCCTGCTCAAACGGAAGCAAGATGTTAAGGCCCATCGAATGGGTTCGGCCGGCGCCTTCGTGACCAGCTTGCATAATTCCGCTTGCCGCACCGGTAATCACGAGCCAGTCGAGGTCGGCCATCGCGCGGCCGAAATCGACGGCCTGCTGGTAGCTTGGATGGTCTTCCGGAGTTCGGGCGGAGCCGAAGACGGTGACTTTTCTTTGCCACCGATAGGGCGCAAACACTTTGAAAGCGTATCGTAGTTCGCGCAGAGTCCGACTGACCAGCTTCAAGTCGCCGCGACTCGATCCGTCAAGCGCGAACTTATCGGCCGACTCTTTGATACGCCTGACCAGGTCTGCGCTGCGATGACGTCGAGTCGACTTTGGCTCGGATGAATCCGCCGCGGCGTCTTTGTCTTCATCACTTTGCATTGGGCACTTCGCAGTCTGCACTTGGCCGTTGCACAGAGCCAAATCGTCTCGGCAACATTCCATCCGCAACCGCGCCTTGCGCTGCGCGCGGCAAAGCCTCAGACAACTCAGGAGGCCTTTGGACGGTGGTAGTGCTTGTAGGCCAAGATCAGTTCGTAGAGGTCGGTGGAAATCGTGATTTCGTCGTCCGAAAAATCACTCAGCCAAGTTCGCTCACTGGCGACAGCATCGGCAAGAAGAGGAAACACATCCGACAGAGCCAAATTGACGGTATCCCGTTTTTTGGGTTTAGGGGATTCGCTGACCCGTGGACCAAAGTAGACGCGAAGTCGCTCGTTTCGCATGGACCGCCTCGTGAAAATGATGTCGTCCGAAGGGGGATTCGGCGCGTGAGTGTAGGTTTCTCAATACGTGCGGTTATCGGCTGTTCCGTCTTTAGGCCTTAACCATTTTGAAACAATCGTACGGATTATTCGAAAGAACCGGCTGTCGCCTGAGAAAGCCAAAGACGGATGCGAATGGTCGGCCATCCGATGGATTCGTGAGGTGCATCCAGGAACTGGCGCCGGTGGCGTAAACCGTTGCGTATCTTGACAATTCGTATTCGAGCCAATAGATTTCCGGGTTGACGAAGGGTGTAACCTTTGTCGCCCACCGCCCTCAGTTTTGCGGCAAGCATAGGCTTGCGATAAGGCGTAACGGCCTTCGATTCGTGGGGCGATCTGGGAGATTCGCGCGGCCATCCGCGCCAACAACCAGAGATTGTCATCGCTGGCTTCGAGCCGGCCACCGCCCGAGGGTTGCCCCAAAACATGGATATCAAGGTTGATTTGGGGCGGGTCGCGCGCGACCTGCGCCTGACCGCCGAAAGCGTGCTGGAGACCGTCGAACTTCTGGATGAGGGCAACACGGTTCCGTTTATCACGCGGTACCGCAAAGATCGAACCGGCGGGCTTGATGAGGAGCAAATTCGAACGATCCAAGATCGCGTCGCTATCCTCAGGCAACTCGCTGAGCGGAAACAAACCGTTCTCAAGTCGATTGAATCTCAAGACAAGTTGACGCCCGAGTTGGCCGATCGCGTTCGAGGTGCCAGAACGATCAAGCGTCTTGAGGATATCTACCTTCCCTTCCGGCCAAAAAAGCAAACGCTGGCCACCGCCGCGCGACAAAGGGGCCTCGAGCCTCTGGCCGATAAGATCCAGCAAGACGACGAATCGATTTCTGATCTGCAAACGGCTGCCGCAGAACTCATCGATCCCGAAAAGAATTTACAAAGTGCCGACGATGTTCTGCAAGGCGTGGGACACATTCTCGCGGAACGATTCAGCGAGCAAGTCAACATTCGTTCTTCGCTGCGTGAGATTCTACGCCGAACCGGCGTGTTGTCCGTGGCCAAGGTGCCCAGCACGAAAATAGTCGAGCCGCCGGCCTCGCCGGAAAAACCGTCATCGAAACCGTCGGATCAGCCCGCCGAAAAATCGAAAAGCGACAAGAACCCGGAATTGAAAGAGGCGGAATCGGAAGAGGCGGGACCGACAGCCACAGAGATTGCAGCCACAGAGACGACAACCGCTGAGCCGTCGAGCAATTCGGAATCGACGCCCGCTTCAGCGCCGTCCCCGGTCGAGGATCAGACCTCGGGCGAGCAGTCCGAATCGACAACGCCGCAGTCCGAATCAGAGCAGTCCGAATCAGAGCAAGGGGCGGATTCGACCGCCGCGGCTGCTTCCGACGAACCCTCCGCCGCAGCCGCGGAAGAACCGAGTGGTGCGGGCGACTCCACGGCGTCGACCGACGACGCCGAGACGGCAAGCTCGGCTGAGACTGTCGGGGAAACAGCGACGACTCAGCCGCCCTCGACCGACTCGACCAGCGAAGCAACGCCCGCAGCCGATTCGCTAACCGACGATTCGTCTTCATCAGTCGAAGCGGGCGAAAAGACAGAGTCGGCAGACGCTTCCGAAACGCAGGCGACCAATCCGCCGGCCGCAGACTCGCCTTCTGGCGAAACGCCGGCAGAAGCTGCGACCAAGAAATCATCTGCGCCAGCGTCGCCAAAAGTGGCACCGAGCGCCAAGCGGAACAAGGCGGTAACGAAGCGTCAAAAGAAACGACAGCAACTCGAAAACGCCTTCAAGGACTACTTTGATTTCCGCGAACCGTTGCCGAAGTCGCCGCCTCATCGAGTGCTTGCGATCAACCGGGGCGAACGAGCCAAGGTGCTGCGAGTGCGAGTTGACGCGGACGTCGATCAGATGGTCGCCAAAGCCATCGAGTTAGCCGTTCCGGCTGAGCACCGCCATGCCGAGTTTCTCAACGCGTGCGTGCGCGACGCTGTGGTGCGTTTGGTGACGCCGAGTTTGACGCGAGAAGTTCGTCGTGAGCAAACGGAGCAAGCGGAGCAGCACGCCGTTCAAGTCTTCGTTCGCAATTTGCGGAAACTATTGTTGCAACCGCCGGTTCGAAATCGCCGAGTGCTCGCGATTGATCCCGGGTTTCGAAACGGTTGCAAAATTGCCGTGCTTGACGCCTTCGGCAAAGTCTTGGCGACAACCGTCATCCTGATCGTCGGCAAGAAAGCGCAGTCGAGCAAACGGCGACTCGCGGAGCTCGTTAAGCGGCACGATGTGGCGTTGATCGCGATTGGCAATGGCGCCGGCTGCCGCGAATCGGAACAGATGGTTTCCGAGTTGATGGCCGGCGAGTTGCAGGGCAGGGACCTCGCTTACGTGGTTGTTAACGAAGCGGGTGCGAGTGTCTATTCGACAAGCCCTATTGGGCGCGAAGAATTGCCCAAGTATGACGCGATGCAACGCAGCGCGATTTCCATTGGACGCCGGCTGCTCGATCCGCTCTCCGAACTCGTCAAAATCAACCCGGCCAACATCGGCGTCGGCATGTACCAGCATGACGTCAAAGCCCGCCACCTTCGCGACTCGCTCGACGCCGTCGTCGAATCGTGTGTCAACTATGTTGGCGTCGATGTGAACACCGCCAGCCCGGCTCTGCTCTGTTCCGTGTCAGGCTTGAATCAACTGACGGCCAGACGCCTTTACGAACATCGCTTGGAACATGGCCCGTTTAAGAACCGAGAGGAATTCAAGAACGTCGCTGGTTTCGGTGACGCGACATTCGTTCAAGCGGCTGGGTTTCTCAAAATCGTCGGCGGAGACAATCCGCTCGATGCAACTTGGATTCACCCAGAGAGCTACGACACCGCCGTGAAAGTTCTCGACCGACTCGGGGGCAGCATCGAGGAACTGAGCAAGACGATCGACCAAGCTAAGCCGGCGAGCCCGGTCGATACGCAGGTGGAAGAGAAACAAGCGGACGGTCAGTCGGGCGAGTCGCCTGCGACCGCCGAGGCAAGCACTGTTGAATCAAGTTCTATTGAGACATGCGCCGCTGAAACGAGCGCCGGTGAAACAAGCGCCGCTGAGCCAATCGCAGCCGCGGAATCAACGTCAAGCGACAAGGCGGTTCCGCCTGTAACATCCGATCCTGAGTCGACCGCCAGCGAACCGGCAGAGCCGTCATCGGCGGATGGCCCGCAAGAGAGTTCGGCGGCACCCGCCGCGACAGAGCCCGCAGCGTCGGGTTCGCCCGCACTTGATCGGCCCGCGCCTGCGGAAAACGACGTCGCTGGCGGGGCACCCAGCGAAACTATTCCGATAGAACCCGCCTCGCCGGACGCTCCACCAGTCGAATCGAGCTCAGACGAGTCGTCGGAGTCCAGTCCCGGTGGAGCGACCGAGACGTCAGCGGAATCAGCTTCACAGCAGGCGAGCTTGTCGGAAGATGAGGCAGAGAATCCAGGTGCCCAAGCGGCCGAAGAGCCGGCTCCAGAGATGACGTCGGTTTTGATGTCGAGGTTGAGTGACGTTGACGAGACGGGATTGGCGGCAGAACTGCAGATCGGCGGTTTGTTGCTCAAGGACATACTCACGTCTTTGGCTCGCCCCATTCGCGATCCGCGGGAAGATTTTCCACCCCCGATGTTTCGTCGCGGCGTGATGAAGCTCGAGGATTTGGAGGCCGGCATCGAACTCGAGGCGGTTGTCTTGAACGTTGTCGATTTCGGGGCGTTTGTTGACATCGGCCTGTCGGACAGCGGTTTGATTCACATCAGCCGATTGGCCGATCGTTACGTGAAGGATCCGCACGAGATCGTCAGTGTGGGCGATCGACTTCCTGTTTGGGTTGTCGAGGTCGACGAGAAGCGTCGTCGCGTTTCCCTGACCGCGATTCGACCTGGCAGCGAAAAGCCGGTTCGGGCGAGAACCGTGGCCAAGAAGAAAGAATCTTCAAGCGGTGGGCCGAAGCGAAGCGAACGCAGTCAGGAGAAAGGCGGAAGAGCTCAGCGCAAATTCCCCAAGAAGACCGTTCGGCGAGACCGCAAACCTCAAGCGCCCAAAAAGTCGAAGTCGATCACAAAGGCGATGGAAGACGGCCGCGAACCGATGCGATCCTTCTCTGACTTGGTTCAGTTTTACGACAAGAAACCAGATTCGCCCGACAAGAAGAAATAGAAACCGCGTGACGCGAGTAGATCCGCCTTATGGAATTTGAAGAGCGACTTCGGCGAGCGATCGACCGAGGCAATAAGCGGCAAGCCGAGCGTGCGCGGGAAGCCGCCGCTGCGACTCTGTCGGATGAAGAGCTCAAGCAACTGCACTCCAAGCACCGTCTGCAATTGTCGGATCACATCGAGCAATGTATTCAGCAGTTGCCCAACCATTTTCCGGGATTTCGAATCGAGTCCATCTATGGAGAGCGGGGCTGGGGCGCGGCTTGTTACCGCGATGATCTCAAGATCAGCGGCGGCAAACGGGAAACGGCCTACAGCCGGCTCGAAATGACCATTCGCCCATTCTCCAACTATCACGTCATCGATTTGGCAGGCAAAGCGGCGATCAACAACAAGGAAGTCTTCAACCGCAACCACTTCGAGAAGATCACGGAAGTGGAGCCGGAAACGTTCTTCGAGCTGATCGATATCTGGATCGCCGAATTCGCGGAACTCTACGCGGTCAAGAAATAGCGACCGGCAGGACGTCTTCGTCCATCCTGTAGATCATGTCGATCCTGTCAAAACTGTCTTTTAAGAAGTGACAGGATGAACAGGATTGACCCGATAGGAAAGAGATTCTTCGCCCATCTCGCAGGCCAACGGCGATCCCGCCAAGATTGGCCGAAGAACGAGAGACAACCGGCATTTCGAATTGATATTATTGCCTTAAGGGCAATGGTTGGTTGCGAGGCGTGGAATGTCGGAATCAGAGATCGTCAGTGTCGCCAGATGGGAGAAGTTGCGCAAGGAATCGGGCGGCGACGCACCTCGATTTGCCGTCCGGCATCTGTTTCTATTGTTGACCCTCTCGGCTGTTCACATGGCTATGTTGCGAGGCCTGGTGACGGATCGGCCGGGGATCGGAGCCGCGGGCGTATTCGTCGCCCAGAGCTTCTTGCTCGGCTTCGCCTACACCGGCGGAATTGAGCTTGTCATCCGCGCGTGTCGTGGAGCTCGGTGGCGAGTTGAACCGGGGCATTGGCTTCTGGCTGCGATCGGCGTCGCCGCGTTCGTCCAGATCTTGGCCGAGATGGCCAACCAATCGCTTGGCCGGCAGCTGTTCGCGACGCTCGGAATCTACGTCAGCGTTCTCGGGCTGACCTTGCTTGCACCTCTTCTCGCTCGCGACACGCCACGGGTTTGGCGCATCTTCATCGGACTGCAAATGGTCATGCTTTTGCAGAGTTTCGCGCTTGCCGCCCAACCAATCGAGACGACTTGGTCAGACGCGTTGTCGCAGTTCGTCACATCCTATGAACCGTTGGCGACATTTCTATTGATCGCCTTCACTGCGTGGATGGACCCCGAACGAAACGCTCGGCGGTGGCTCCATTGGGCAGGCGTTGCGGTTTGGATCCTCTCACGCTCAGCGCCGGCGCTCTGCGCATGGCTATAATGCGTGCTGCGGTGCGCGACTTACTTCTGTTGAAGCAGCAAGCCCGTTGCGTAGCCGAGTAGATCGTCGTGTTTGCGACAGTAGTCGAGGAACTGGGTGAAGTCGTCGGCGCCCTCGGCGAGTTCTAGTAGCGACGGCGCTTGCCCGGCCGGGCGAGCGTTGGGCGGCGTCATATCGATATGGGCCTCGATCGCCTCGCGATGTTTTCCCATTTTGGCAAGTAAATCGACGTAGGTATCGATCGCAATCGTGCTCCATTCAACCGCATCGAGATTCGCAGCTTTGTCCCGAAAATACGCCAAAGCCTGCTCTTGATTTTCGCCGAGCAGAGCTTCGAAGTAGAGGGCGTGGCTGGGGTATTGATCGACAAACGGTTCATCACCTTGGAACTGAAACTGCTCATTGAGCCGTCGGCCGTAGTGGGTCATATCGAGCGCGAGGCACAACGTTTCGGGGTCGCTGCAGATTCGAGCGAACCTCACCGTCGACGCCAAGTGAGTTGTGTCGACGTGATACGAATATTCGCCGAACAACCAATCTCGATCAGCGACCATTTTACCAATCGTCGCCTCCGTCGGCTCGGCGCCCTCTTGCTGGGCGATGTCTGACTTCAGTGTCGTAGCCAACTCACTGTGAAGATGTTTGACTAGCAGCTGTGCCGCGATTTCTTGGTCGGCTTGCGGGAGGCCTCGCACGCCCGACTCAAACGTCGTGATGGCGTTACAAGTTCCATATTGCTCGAGCACGAGTTTGTAACCGCGTTCGACGTCGAGCCCCTCGTGCAGGCAGACCTCGATCATCTCTTCGATATTGTCCTCGTCGGGCTCGACTTCCCGGAACACCTTCATCGCAGCCGACTTATCGCCGACAGGTCGAAGATACATCCAGCCCTCGCGCAGCCGACCGATTCTGACGAGCGATTCGCCGACGTCGCGACAGGCGTCCAACAATCCAGCTTCTAGCGCGGTGCGTTGATCTTCGTTCAACTCGTCGCCGTTCTCCGTATACATCAGCGGCAAGCCAATTTGACAACGAACTCTCATTTTCAGCGCTTCAAAAAGCTCGCCGAACATCTTCTTCTCGCGCAGTTCATCCACGAGGCGATTCAGTAGCGACTCGCTTCCGTTTTCGGCTAGTTCGGTTTCCAACTGCTGAAAGTCGATACTCATTCCGCAAACACCCTCTGGATTGGCTCGAACTGGCGACATATGGACACCATCGTATCAAGCTTCCGATCGGTCGGATACCGTCAACGGTCGTCGCGAGCACGGCGTGCACTGCCGGCTGGGGTGGGCCTGTTTTGCATTGGTCCGGCGCCATAGCATGGAACGTATGAATATAGAATCGACCGATTTCGTGGGACTACGCGTGGCGGCGTTCGAGAGCCGCCGCTGCGCTGAGATGACGCGCCTGATTCAGAAGCAGGGCGGGCAGGCGCAGGTCAGCCCATCGATGCGCGAACGGCCGCTCGAGAAGAATGAAGACGTCATCGATTTCGCCCATCGGCTCGTGACCGGTGAGATCACCATTGCCGTGTTCTTGACCGGCGTCGGTTTTCGTAAAATGCTGGAGATCGTGCAGCGGCGTGTCGACCGTGATCGATTTGTACATGCGTTGTCCGACATTGTCACGATCGCCCGAGGTCCGAAACCGGTCGCGGCGATGATCGAGGCAGGCGTACCTCCGACTCATCGCGTCGGCGAGCCCAACACATGGCGGGAGCTGCTTTCGCTCATCGATGAAAGTGTCGCAATCAGCGGACAGATCGTCGCCGTGCAGGAATACGGAAAGAGCAACCCGAGCCTGACTGCGGGGCTGGAAGTGCGAGGCGCCGAGGTGCTGCCAGTGAGAGTTTATGCTTGGGACCTTCCCGAAGACATTGGCCCGCTCCAGGAAAACGCGCGGGCGATCGCGGAAGGCGAAGTTGACGTCGTCTTGTTTACGTCCGCCCAACAACTTGAACACCTTTTGTTGATCGCAAGAGTACTCGAAATCGAGGCACCGCTGAGAGCCGGGCTGTCGGCGGCCGTGGTCGCCTCGATAGGACCTACCACAACCGAAACGCTGCTTCGCGAACACGTTGTCGTCGATGTCACGCCAACCCACCCCAAGATGGGACAACTTGTTAAAGCGGCCGCCGAGAACGCCGCATCCGTCCTTGCCAGAAAAAGAAGAGCACTCACTATGTTGAACGGGCCAGCCAGCGATCCAGCCGATGAGCGTGCGCCATGGTACGACAGTCCATTCATGCGCGCTTGCCGACGCGAACCCGTCGATGTCACTCCAGTCTGGCTGATGCGACAAGCCGGGCGATACATGTCGGAGTACCGCGAGGTGCGAGCCAAGACGACGTTTCTCGAATTGTGCAAGAGTCCGGAACTATGCAGTGAAGTCATGGTGACCGCCGTGAATCGGCTCGGAGTCGACGCGGCTATTATCTTCTCCGACATTCTTCCGATTCTCGAACCGATGGGCCTGCAGTTGGAGTTTGCGGAGGGCGAAGGGCCGATTATTCACAACCCGATTCGAGGCGCCGGGGATGTCGATCGGATCGTCGAGTTGGAATCAATGGGGCCGATGGAATATGTCGCCGAGACGGTCCGCTGCACTCGCCGCGATTTGGCGGACGACCTGCCCTTGATCGGCTTTTCCGGCGCTCCGTTTACACTCGCAAGTTACGCCATCGAGGGAGGTGCCAGCCGCAACTATCTCAACACAAAGTCACTCATGTTTGGCGACGAAGGCGCTTGGACGGCGCTGATGGAAAAACTCTCTCGTTCCATTAGCATCTACCTCAACGCCCAAATCCAAGCTGGAGCGCAGTGCGTTCAGCTGTTCGATTCATGGGCCGGCTGCTTGGGGCCGGATGACTATCGGCGATACGTCTTGCCGCATGTGCAGTTCATAATCGCCTCGCTTCCCAAACAGACGCCGATCATCAATTTTGCAACCGGCAATACATCGCTACTTCCGCTTATCGCCGACGGCGGATCGAGTATCGTTGGGGTCGACTGGCGCGAACGGCTCGATGTCGCCTGGCGCGTCGTCGGACACGATCGAACAGTGCAGGGCAACCTCGATCCGGCGACTCTGCTGGGCGATCTCGCGACCATCCGTGAGCGCGTTGCCGAAGTGCTCAAGCAAGCCGATGGCAGAAATGGCCACATCTTCAACCTTGGCCATGGCATCTTCAAAGAGACGCCCGTTGAGAACGCAATTGCCATGGTCGACCTCGTGCACGAACTCAGCGCGCGCTGAACTACCATGTGCCGCCTCGGCTCCGACGCGCCTAAAGCGTGCGGGTCGGGGTGAGGTCGAAGCGGAACCGTCTCCCGCTGTCGGAGTGCTTGAAGCTGAAACTCGAGAATCACTTCGAGGCGGCGAGTTGAGCGGGCTCCAAGCGAGCGGTCGGTTCGGGCTCGTCGGCGTCGAGCAGCCAGACTTGTCGATTAGAGAAGTGAGCGCGTATCCGCTTGGTGTTTTCCGGGCTCGTCTCCCGAACCCAAACAATTTTCGCGTTGTCGATTCGGGCCATGTTGTAGGCCCACTCGAAGTGATGAATATGATTCGGGGCGTAGCGAATCAGCACCAGGTGCCTACCCTCTCTCGACTCCAACTGACGCGCCACCTTAGCTCGATTCTGACTCCAAGCATGGCCAGCCGGGTAGGGACGCGGCGCCCAATCAACAACCAAGCCAGCAAGCAGACAACCTGCATAGAGCAAAGGCAGCGAACGGGAGAGGCTGAGTCCAGCGCGAATGCCTCGCCATCGCCATACTCGTAGTCGCCGAAATCCTTGAACGGCGATCGCGAAGAAGAGCACTCCAACCGGCGCCATGTAGTGGGGAAAACCAGCCGTGCCTTGGAGTAGGACGCTGATGAGTACGAACGCCAATGCGGTTGCTGCAAAACGAGTTTTTCGGCAGCGCCAGAGGAAGCATGCCGCCAGCAATGCGGGAACCAGCGCAGGCGATGCGAAGAAGCGAAACTGCCGATGTAGTTTGGTTATTATTCCAGTGTGTCCGAACCAGCCCGAAACTCCGAACAGCAGCCTGTCCGAACTGTCGCGAACCGACTCGCCCATCCACAGGTCGCCATAATGTTGTTCGCTCCAGACCATGTAGGGCATTTTCCACGCCACGCCGGTCACGCAGCTGTTGTAGCCGACGTTGACCAACAGAGCGGCCGCGACGACAAACGCGGCGGCGGGCAGAACACCGCCCGCGACAACCTTGCGGTTAGCTCGATCGTGATTGATGTAGATGCGAACACATTCGACCAGAATAGGGATCGATGCGACGAATCCTTCGTAGGGTCGAGTCACCGTGAAAATCGCGAGCCCGAATCCGAGCAGCAGCCCGTGTCGCCAGTTGGGCGCGACGGCAATTCGAGGTACGGCACCGAATGCCAACGCGCCGCCAAGCAGTGCAAAACTGCCGCCCCAGTAACTCATCCCCCAATCGGTGATCATCGAGTAACTGCCCGCCGCGAGCAGCCCGCCCAGCAGAGCCCATCGGGGCGGCACCCAACCTCGCAAGGCCCAGTAGATCGCAGCGCACGCGGCGGCCTGGCAAATCCAGACGCCGAGCAAAGGAACGCCAATGAGCACCTGGCCGAACGCCAAGACCAAGCCTTGGCCCGGCGGGTACTTTGACTGATACGAAGGCGATTGCAGAACATGCGGAGTCGCCAACATGTCGGAAAGAGGATGAGTCGGGTTGGTGAGTCGTCCCGAGCTGAACGTGTCGGCCTGCAACAAATAGCTGAACTCGTCGTGAACGGCAGGCGCAGGCACGCCGCTCAAACTGGCCGCGAGTAGACAGGCGCCAAGCGACACTCCAAACACTAAACCCATGCTCGCGCCGGTCTGAGACGCCAAGCGGTTCCACGTCTGCAGCGAATCGCGCCGACGCGCTCGAGCGTAACGGGAAAGCGGCACCATAAGAGCCAAGGCTACCGCGAACATCACCAAGACGAATTCGACGACACTTGCCATGGAGACCCACATGCAAAGACCAAGGGAACTTCGACACAGGACTCCAATGCAACGATCGGGCCAATGCAAATTCCCAAGCTTTAGAGTGTCCCAATGCGTTGCCCGTCGTCACCATGTCGCGTTTTGGCATCATCCGAGCCAGTCACTTGTAAAGACTCCAAGTGCTTGCTCTTGCGACTTGTTGATTTAATCGCAAGTCCACCACAAGCCGTCTCTCCCCCGACGCGCCAGACGCGTGAGGGTCTGGGAGAGACCGAAAGTCGTCACCGATGCATAGCAGGCGTTGTGTAGCGGGGTGCCCTGAGGAAGTCTTTTCTCACCCAACGAGCAAGCTCGTTGGGGCCGGCGGATATGGTCGGACGAGGGGGAGCAGCTAATCTGATTCACCGCTACTCCGGCTCGACGTTGTGCTCACTCTTCTTGTCGCGAGAACGAGCGGCGAGCACAAACCAGCCGAGCAGCAGATAGCATTGGTATGCGAGCAGTGTTGCCGCGTGCAAAGGGGTGGCGATCGACTTGGTTCGTCCTGGCCCAACGGCTAACTCGCCATCACCGGCAATTCCGACATCCCAAATCCACTTTGGGTAGACCGTCAGCAGGCCAAAACATAGGAAGCAAAGGACCGTGCGGCCTGCCATTCCTTCCATCCGCCACTGGATTAGCAGGCACGGGATCAGCAAGAGAAAGTAGTGGTCCCACGTGATAGGTGATGCGAGCAGCATTCCACAGATCGCCAGGCTCCAAGTCAGATCGTATTCTTCATTCGTCTTGGCTCGATGAGCCCTCCAAGCCGTAACGCCAGCGATCGCTGCCATCGAAATCACGGCACCTGTCTTTGCGAGCCAGGGTAGATTTGCCAGTGGAGTGACGTGGCCGCTTTGCGGGTCGAACAGTTTTGTCCAGAAGCCGACGATCGAGGCGTTCGGCCAATAGTCGCGGAACACGCCAAGCGACGGAGCGACTCGGAAGGCGTAATCCCAATAGCACTCCCAGCCAAGCACGGCACCCGTGATCGCCGTGGCGACGCTGAAGCCGCCGACCACTGCGATGGCGCCCGACCATTTCTTTCGAGCCAGAAAGTAGAGCACAAGGAAACCAGGAAACACCTTGATCGCCGCCATAACTCCAACGATCGCTCCGGCAGTCGCCCAGCGGTCTCGCCGCCAAGCCAGCCATGAGCATGTCAGCGTGAGCAGTAGTAGTAGGTTGAGTTGGCCTTGGTTAACTTGCTGGGCGAGCGAGTTGCTGGTGATGACCAGCGCGGCCAATGGCATGACAGCCCAAGGCGAATATTTCAGCTCGCGAAGAATCATTCCACAGCTGACGATTAAGGCCGCGATCGAGATCAGGTTCCACAAAAAGTAGGCCTGGCTATACGGCTGCTTTCCCAGTGGAAGCACCAACAAAATCGAAGTCGGAGGATGGGCGTTAACTCGCACGACATCGTCGTAAGGTCGACCCAAGTACTTGGGAATCACCTCGGTCAAGTCACCGTAGATCGGCTTGCCGTCATAGTAGCTCCGCGCGGACGTCCACTCTTGGACGAAATCGTGCACTGCGCCTTCTCGGGCTTGCATTCGATCGACGAGCACGATGCACCACAAGGCGACGACGCAAACGCAGACGAGATTGAGCAGCACAAGAAGTGACTGGCGGACGAGCGAACTCATGAAGAACTTCGCCTATCGAACGAGGAACGGCTCAGCTGGTATGTGGTCCCGGCTTCCAACCAAGAAAGCAAATCGTCATCGACTAGCGTTTTAGTCCTCGGCGATAACGGAGAATGCACCAAAGCGCGCTCAATCCGTCACGCCATGTAATCTTCTTGCCTTCGGCGTAGGTTCGGCCCGAATAGCTGATTGGACGCTCGAAGATTCGCACACCGGGAATGCTGGCGAGCTTCGCCGTCATTTCCGGCTCGATGCCAAACCGCTTCTCACGCATCGTCGGCGCAATCTGATCAATCACATCACGACGGAAAACTTTGTAACAAGTCTCCATGTCCGTGAGATTGAGGTTGGTGAACATGTTGGAGAGCATCGTCAGCGTTTTGTTACCAAGGTAATGCCAATAGTAAAGCACGCGTTGATTGTCTCCGGCGAAACGACTTCCATAGACCGCATCCGCGTTGTCTTCGATGATTGGTTGAAGAAGAAAGCGGAACTCAGATGGGTCGTACTCAAGATCGGCGTCTTGGATGATGACCGCATCGCCCGAGACATTTTCGAAGCCGGTTTTTAGCGCTGCGCCTTTGCCTTGATTGGTCTCGTGGTACCGAACGCATATATCGTCATCCGATTCGTACCGGCCGAGAATCTCGCGAGTGCCGTCGGTGCTCGCGTCGTCAATCAATACGATTTCGCACTTTACGCCGCTGTGGCGGACGCGATCGATCACCGTTTCGACGGTCTCTACTTCGTTGAACACAGGGATGACCACCGACAGAGTGAATCCTGCCGGCATCGGATAGATGCCGAGGCGGCGGCAAACGCCATCGCCCAACAGCGATTTCAGCTCTTTAGATCGAGAGCTCTCGGTGGAGTCGGACTCCACATGATCGCAAGATTCATTTTCAATCATGAAACGCTCGTCGAAACAATTTGGCTGCAACTAGACCGAACATTCATCCTAGTCTCACGCAGCCCGGTTAGCTCGATGCATTCCGCGGGGAAAGGGTGGTTAGCCGGTGTCCGCGGTTGGCTTAGCAAGGATCGTGCCGGTCGTCGGACATGTATGGACAACCGTCTTAGTCTTGTGGCCTTGGCTTACGCTGTGTGCGCAAAAGAAAACGAGACGCTACGGCCGACAGGTTCAGCCGCAGAGTCTCGTAAGTGCCGACTAGAGGGCCTCCTAGTCAGCTGTTCGGTCGTCGTCGTTCTCGTCGTCCAACTCAGCGAAGAAGTTGTCGATCGAATCGACGTCATTTTCATTTTCAACGATCAGCTTCAGCACTCGCTCGTCCACAATCGCCTCGTCCGCGAGGGCCGAGTCGAGCGGTGCGAGAGCATCGAGCGTTTCAGTTTGCTCGGATTCAACTTCGCTCCCAACGGTTCGCGTGCGAAGCGGGTTGGTGTCGAGCAGCTGCCAGAAGTTGGCGGCGGTTGGCTGGGCCAACTGCGTCTGCAATTGGGTGGCGCTGACATCGTACGCCTCAGTCATCAGGCTGTGCGAATCTTCCGAGTGTCCGATGCCCAGCAAGTGGCCCAGTTCGTGCTGGACCACGCTCTGCAAGTCGACGCCAGTTCCGGTGTGGATGCTCCAACCGTACCCGGCCGCATTCGTGTCGAGCATGATCGCTCGGCTCGATGGCGCGGCGAGCCCCAGTGTGTTGTCGCCCAGGTCGTGGACCAGGACGTCGACGCCTTGCAGTTCTTTCGCCGCATGCGGATCGAACTCGGAGAGAGTTCGAATCGCCTCTTGGACAGCCGAGTAGGCGTCGGCCAAAGTCAGAGCGGCCGCGTCGCTGTCGATGGCCGGGGCGGAGGCGACGAACGGGCCGAGGTATTCGATCCGAACCGCGTCGGCGATCACGAATCCATCGGCGTCGTCACTAAGGCTGACCACCAAGTTGCCACCAGCGAAGGTGTGGGAAGCGACCAGGTCGTCCCAGGTTCCGCCGTTCGCCGTGAAGCCGCTCGGCGCCACTTGCTGATCGATGTCGATTGCGCCGCCGCCATCGACAACAAACGGTGCGTCGGTGGCTCGGTTGGCGTGCTCGACCCAAGTCGCGGAGACTCGGTATTGGCCTGGGGCGATTCCGTTAAAGGTCGAAGTGGCCGTGTCGCCCGTGTTGTCTCCGGCCGAGTAGTCGAGATCGCTTTGGAAACCGGTGCTCCACGAGGTAAACCCGCTCGCCGTGAAGTCGGCGTCGCCGTCATCGACGATCAAGTGATCGACCGATGTTCCGGTCAGGTTGAAGTTGTAGGGGTTCTCGTCAGCATCGTCGTTGCCAAACGAGACGGTTCCCGCCAACGTGCCGAGGCTCGTCGGTTGGAAGGTGACTTCAAACGTCGTGGAGGCGCCAGCGGCTAACACGGTTGCTGCGGCGAACGAATTCGTCACCGCGTATTCGCCCGTGGCGACCGGCACGGAGCTCAGCGTCAGCGGAGCGCCGCCGACGTTCGTGACAGTGAACGTCTGCGGAGTCGTCTGCGTGGCGAAGAGCTGACCGAAGTCGGCGGTGCCGACGTTGTCAGGCACGTTGACTCCGCCAACACCGCTCAGCGTGACCTGGATTTCCGGATTGACGAGTCGCTCGACGCGGACAGCGTCAGCGATCACGTATCCGTTGGCGTCGTCGGTCAGCCGGACTGTCAATGTGCTTCCGGTGATCGTGATGATGCCGGGAAGCTCTTCCCAGAACGAGCCGCTTTCGGTGAAGTCGTTTGGCGCGACTTGCTGGTTGACGTCAACGGTTTGGATCAGCGGGTCAGCTGACGTTCCGTTATAGATTTCAAAGGGCGCGTTGGTGGCTCGGTTACTGTGCGGAATCCAGGTAGCCGACACGCTGTAGACGCCCGGCGTCAAGCCGGTGAAGGCATACTCGGCTGCGTCGCCCGTGTTGTCGCCGGCCGCATATCGCAACTCGGCGTCAAACGCATTGGCGTCGCTCCAGAAGCTGAAGCCGGACTGGGTGAACCCGGGATCATCGTTGTCGACGATAGCGGCTCCGGCAGGAACCACAGCGGCAGTGACGTTGATCTCAAATGGCGACTCGTCGCTGTCGTTGCTCAGGACCGAGACGACTCCGCCAAAGTTGCCTTCGGCTGCGGCGTCAAAAGTAACGACAAACGTTCCGGTGGCGCCGGGCGCGATCGTGGCGGGCGGCGCGGTGGTCAGCGAGAATCCGGCTGGCACGGTGACTGCCGGGTTGATCGTCAGGTTGGCGCCGCCGATGTTCGAAATGGTGAACGATTTGGCGACGGGCGTTGAGATCGAAGTATCGCCAAAGGCGACAGTCGATGCGTTGTCGGTGAGAATGTCCGCATCTTGCACGATATGAATTTCGGGCGCGGTGATGAGTTCGAAGCGAACGGCGTCGCCGATCACGAAGTCGTCGGCGGTGTCGGTGAGCACAACGCTGAGCACATCGCTAACAGCGGTTGCTTCGACGACTCCGAGGTCTTCCCAGACAACCCCGAGTTCACTGAAGTCGTTCGGAGCGACTTCTTGATTCACGCTCATCATCGATGACGACGCGGCATTGACTTGCAGGTCGTAGGAAGCGTTCGTCGCTCGGTTCGACTGCGACGTCCAAGTTGTGGAGACGCGATAGAAACCGATCGTCGGCGCGGTGTAACTCCATGTCGCCGAGTTCCCCGCGTTGGCGGCGCTAAAGGCGACGTCATTGAGGTGGCCTTGGCCAAGGAACTGAGTGAAGCCGCCAGTTGTGTAGCCGGCGTCGTTGTTATCGATCACCGCCAAAGGGTTTTCGACAACGCCTGAGACGAAGAACTTGTAGGGCGTCTCATCAGAATCGTTGCTGGGGATGAGCACATGTCCGGCATAGGTGCCTGGAGCATTCGCGTCCAGCTGCAGATTGAGCGTCGCCGTTCCGTTGGCCGCCACATTTGTCGGCGCGGCGCCGACAACGGAGAAGCCAGCCGGCAACACGAGCGATTGCAACTGCAGCGTCGCCGCGCCGGGATTCGAGATCGTCAGCGGGGGCAGCGGCAGCGGCGTACCGGTCGGAGTCGGCGGGAGCAGGATCGAGCCGGTCAAGTGGGGGATCGGCGTTGCGCCGTCGAACAGATCTAGTTCCGGTCGCGACAGTTGCTCGATGCGAATCGCATCAGCCACGACTGCGAGTGGGACGTTGTTCGAAATCTCGACGACCAGGAAGTTGTTGTCGATATGGACGTTGCCCAAATCCTCCCAGAACGTGCCGCCATCGTCCGTTGTGAACAAGTCGTCCGGTGCGATGGTCTGATCGACCGCGGTGGTCAGTTCTTGCGTGGCGTTGTCGAGGATGCGGAACGGCACTGCGGAGTCGCGATTATTCTGAGCACTCCATGTTGCGGAGACTCGATAGGTCGCGTTGTTCGGCAAGCCGAGCGCAGCTAGGTCGAAGGTCCAAGTTGCGACATCCGCTGTTTGCCCCACCGCTGCGTGAACATCGGCTTGGAAACCTTGTCCGCCGTATAGGGTGAACACGCCGGGAGCAAATCCCGCGTCGGCATTGTCGATAATCTCTGGAGCGCTACCGACCACCTGACCTTGCAGTTGCAGTTCTACCGGCGGCAGAATCGGGTCGCCGTGGAGCAGACTGAGCGGGCTGAGGAAGTTGCCCGCGTTGGTGGCGTCGAGCGTCAGGGTGAGCGCCGCGGTTCCCGGTCCGCCTGGGCCCGCTGGCGGGAGAAGCTGAGGCGCGCCGCCGACAATCCAGCCTGGGCCAACGTCGATTTGGCCAAGGGGCATGGGAACTTGACCAAAGTTTTGCAGCGTCAACGTGCGAACCACGTTGGAGCCTTGCGGCGTTGTACCGAAGTCCAATGTGTCGCCCGACTCAACGGGCGTCGCGCCTTCGACCATTCGGATCGTCGGGGCCGCCATCGGGTCAATTCGAATCGCGTCGGCTGTGACGAAATTATTGTCGGGTGAGCCTGGATTGGGATCGGTCAGAGTCACTGTCAGTTGGCCACCGGCAGTTGGCCGGAAAAATCCAAACTCTTCCCAAGAGACGTTGCGATCGATGAAATCGTCGCCAGCGATCCGCTGGTCTTTCTGGACGAGCGTGTTGCCGTCCACGTGTCCGACGGTAAAGTCCGACAGCGGTTCCGTTTCGAATGGCTCGGCTTTCCACGAACCGGCTACGCGATAGAAGACGTCGGGATCGAGGCGTTCAAACGTCCAAACGGCCGTGCCAGCACTGTTAGTCCAACGATCTGTGCCGTTGTAGCCATCGCCATTCGGGCCGAGCCAAGTGCCGGTCAATACGAAGGCCGGTGCGCTGTCACTGTCGTCGATGATCTGCGTGCCGGTCACCGTGCCGCGAAGTTGCACATCATAGGGATTGAACGCCAGGTCGGGCGGTGTTCCAGGCGCGCCTGGTTCGGTGACCGGTATCTCCATGCGGCCATCGACCAGACCGGGCCAACCGGCGTCGAGCTGGACAATAAAATCGACCGTGGCACCGGCCGCGAGCACTTGCGTCAGCGAACCTGTCGGCGGGTTACCGCCGAAGGAAATCAACGTGAAGCCAGCAGGAAGCGTCGGCTCGCCAACCGTTATCGGCCCCGACGACCCTGCGGGGTTGCTGAGTGTAAACGTTTGCTGAACCGGATCGAAGGGCGACGTGTCGCCGAAGTCGATCGAGCCCGTGTCGTCTGGTACGTGTGCGTTGCCATTGGCGACGTCGAGCAATTGGAGATCGGGATTGACCACGCGTTCGATACGAACGGCGTCGGCAATGATGCTCTGTAAAGGACCGCCAGCTATCGCGTCGGTCAATACAACTTGGATCTCACCGTTGGTAATGTCGAACTGACCCAGATTGTGCCACGAGACCCCAGCGTCTTGAAAGTCAGCCGGCGCCACTTGTTGATCGACATTGACCGAGGCGAGCGATGAAGTTCCGTCGAAGACTTCAAACTGAGCGCTCGGTGCGCTTGCACCCAATTCGGTTTTCCAAGTCACAGCGACATTGTAAAGATCCGCCGGAATATTGGGAAACAGCCAAGTCGCGGTCGATGTGCCGTCGCCGTCCGCGACGTTCCACGTATCATCGCCAAGGTAGCCGTCGCCATCGGGGCCCAACCAATCGCCTGACGTGGAGAAGTTCACATCGCCGTTGTCGAGGATGAAGACGTCGCTGACGTGTCCGAAGATATCGAAGGTGAACGGATCGACGTCAAAGTCTGGCGGGAGCAATCCGGCACCCGGCTTCATCTTTATGTTCTCGTCGACGTCGTTGGAAACGAGCTGTATTTGAGCGGTGAAGTCGCCGTGAGTTTGCGCTTGCAGAATCACGGGGAAGTCCAGCGACTCGCCAGGATCAAGCTGAATGGGCAGAGTTGGAGCAGGCGCGCCAAGCACGATCGGATCAACCGAAACCAGATTCAGTTCGATGATCTCAACCTGAATATCTCCGTCGTTGCGAAGTGTGACGAGCCGAGTCAGATCGCGGTTGATCACGGTGTCGATATCGACGCCGAGTCCGGCGTCGGTGACGAGTTCCACGCCGTCCATCAGCACCGTCAGTTCCGGACCGGGGCTGACCGGTTCGAACATCACCGCGTCGGCGAAGATGGCGCCGGTCAGGCTGTTGCCGAGCAAGACTTCGAGAACTCCGTCAACGGAATCGAAGACGCCCAGCGTCTCCCAATCGAATCCGACGTAGCGGAAGTCGTCCGGGGCGCCGGTTTGATCGACCGAAACTTGTCCGATTTGGTGGATGCCGTCGCTGACAACAAACGTCGCGTCGGTCGAGAGAGTCGGGTCGGGAACCCAAGTCGCCGAAACACGGAAGCTGCCGGGCGCCAGGCTTGCGGTCCAACTAGCGAATTTGTCGGCGTCGCCATACGTCTCGCCTCGAATCGCATCGCCGCCGTAGTTGGCCGTTGCCGGTCCCCAGTGGTTGCCGTTCAAGATGGGGTCAGGGGCGAAGTCAAAGCCAAAATCACCGTTGTCGATAATCAGCGGTCGCTGATTGTGGATCACAACGTTGCCAACGCTAATGTGGTTGACCGTGCCGACTCCCGGAATGCTAACGGACAGGCTTGTCTGCTGAACGACTTGGCCGTGTCCATCGAAATAGAGCGTGTCGTTATCGCCGGCGCCGTGAGGCGTATTGCCGTTGACGGTGCGAGCTACGGGAGGTCCGGCGGTGGGGTCATCGCCGTTAACCGAAAGTGCGTCGACCCAAAACAAGTCCTCATCGTGCGGACTGCCGATCACGTTTTCGAACGGGCTCAACGGAAGCACGCCCGGATTCGTGTGCAGCGTGACAAACTGGTCGCCGGCGGCCATCATGACATCCATCTGCGTGTCGAGTAGATCCATGTCGATCATGATCGTCGAGTGGGCGCAACTGAAATCGACCGTGTCGCTGCCGTTCAAGTCGAATAGGTGGTCGTCGCTGTCCGTGCCGGTTGGATTGGGCTCGAGGAAGAAGACATCGTCTCCTGACTCGCCAAACAACTCATCGCTACCGAAACCGTCGCCGAGGATGTTGTCGTCGACGTCGCCTCGAATCGCATCATCGCCGTCGCCGCCATACACATTCTCGATCGAAGAGTTGTTGGGAGCTTCGGGAACCAGGCCGCCAGCGACGTTCGTGGCCACGCCGGTCGTGAGGTTGACATTGATGTTTGTTGTGAAATCGCGGTAGTCGATCGAGTCATTGCCGCCTCGACCATCAATCGTTCCAGACAACGTCACGCCGTCACGAAGGTCGAAACGATCATTGGCCGTCAGATCTCCGACCAGGTTCTCGAAGGCGGACCATTGAAGGTCTTGTTGCCCGCCGCCCGGCAGAAGCGGAATCACCGTCGGCTTGCCAGCCTGGGAGACGTCGGCCGCTATCAATTGACCCGCATTCGCCGTTTGCAAATCCCAATGCGTTGCCAGCCCGCTGGCCATTCGCAGCGTGTCGCCGCCAAGGCTCGTGCCAATGATTTCATCGATGTTGTCGAAGCCGCCCGTAAGGCTATCGGTCGGCATGCTAACGTCGTCACCTTGGAATCCATCGATCGTGCCGAATCCTTGCAGTTCGATCAATCTTGCTGCGGCGTAGGCGTCGTAGTCGAGTTGGTCATTTTGGGCACCGCCGTCGATGCTTCCACGCAAAATGTTGGCGCCGGCGTCGTAAATGAACTTGTCCTCATCATCGTCACCGAGCAGTTCGGTAGCAGCGCCTGGCGCGGAATTCGACTGAATGTGAAATTCGTCGTCTCCGTCGTTGCCGCTGATCGTGACGCCCGTCAAACCCGCCGGGTTCATGTCGCCGAAGTTGACGTTGATCGTGTCGTTGTCAGAACCAGCTTCTACGACCAACCGGTCGAGGCCGTCGTACTGGAACGTACGCGCAACGCCGTCAGTTCGCACGACCGTGGTGTCGTCGATATCGTACGTCTTGTTCACAGCATCGCCGTGGTCGTAGAGATACAGTTCGTTGCTTCCGCCGTTTCCGTTGACAACAATATCGTCGCCGATCTGGTCGAGTGAATCTGACGTGTTGCCGATTTCGATGCGGTCGTCGTTGTCGCCGCCTTCTACGGTCGTGTCGACACTCGCCGGAGTTGCTCGGACTTCGACAAAGTCATCGCCGGTTTCGCCTAGTACGTTAAGTGTGGTGAGAGCACTCACGCCGAGAGCGGGCGTAATGTCGACGCGAAGATCGTCCCCGCCGCCGCCGCCTTCGACGTCGACCTGCACTTTTTGAGTGACATTGATCGTCGTAAAGGCGTTCGTTCCACGATCGTTGATTTGCAGAGATTGCCCGCCGCCGATCGTATCTTGGATCCCGCCCTGCCCAAGGGCGATAATATGGTCATCGCCTGGTGACGGATCGGAAACGACAGTACCTGACGGGACGTGCGGCGTCGGAGAATACTCTCCACCGTTTGCCAAATCGACTAATTCGCTCGACGTCGCCCCGGTTCCGCCGGGAAACACGACCCAAGGATCGAGTCCGTTAAACCCCGCCGGCCCGGTGAAACGGTTGTGAGTCGGCGTTCCGTTGGTTAGCTGTGCGTTAGTAATCTGTAGACCGGCGGCGTTAAACGCGTCGGCTAGGTGAGTCGTTTGACGTTGAGTGGTTTTGAATGAACTTGCTGTTGTGAACAGATCAGGAATCTCGAGCCAAGCATAAGCATTTACGCCATCGTCTTGTTCGGTTTGAGCCATGATTCCGCCGCCGTCGCGGACGAATGAAGCGATATCGAGTTTGCGCGCGGCTAATGCGATCAAGTTGGTCGAGGAGATCCCACCGCCAGTGTTGTTGTCGTTCGACGGAACATATACGACTTTGTAGTCGTCAAAATTGACCGCAGCGATCTCGGCGGGTGTTATTTTATGGGTGTAACCGATTCCCAACACATTCGCCGCGCTTTCAACGGCGTTTCTCGCATCGCCGTGTGTCGCACCTATGACAAGTACATCGCTCCCCGCCCCATTGAATGAAGCAGTGTGGACGAAGTCGAGCACTTGCTCAATGAATTTCCAACCGTTCTGGTTGGCACCTGCGCTGAACGACCCGTGGTCATCCCGGTCACCGCCATCGATGTAGACCGGACCTTGAGTAAACGAAGCGACCGGAACGAGCAACGGACCGTCCTCGACATTGACCGTGTCGATGCCGCCGTTGAAGTTGGCGACAAAGTCTGACGCGGTTAACGAGTCGTCGATTCGCTCAACGTCGTCGAAAGTCGTGTTTGCCGTATCGCCGCCGTCCATGTAGGCCAGTGTGCCCGCTTCCGGACCGCTCGGCGTGTACGATCCTGTGAATGACGACAGACCCCCGCCCAAGATAATCACGTCATTGCCGGCGTCGCCGTTGAACGTGAGTTGGAAGAGCGACCCGCTGTCAGCTTCGAGCAGGTCAGCCGGCATCGAGATGATCAACTCGTCGTTGCCACCCATGCCGTTGAATATGACCGAGTTGACGCCCGTTACGGTATGCGAACCTAAGCCCGTTCCGTCGTCCACCTCGATCTCGCCAGGTGTTCCCGTCGATTCGATCACCAAAGTGTCGCTCGCACCATCACTGTCGTATTGCCAAACACCTGGCAGTGGGTTCGTCTCCACGATCGCCAGCATTCGGCGATCTTCCAGTTGCTCCAGCAGTAGCCTGCGGTTCTTTTGACGACGAAGTTCTTTAAGCGATCGCTGGTGAAAAGATCTCATTGATGTTGCTCTCGTGAGGCGGCGGCTGGTTCAACGTGACCCAAAGAGGCGAGCAAAGGGGCAACGATTAGCGCGAATGTGACATATAGGTATTTTGCGTTATTTGAGAGAGATTGGTGATATGTGTAATGTAGGATGTCCCGCCAAATTAATAAATACAAATAACATGAAAAACATAGCTTTTATGTTGATTAGTGTTTTCCCAAGGAAATAGGGGTTTTTCGTAACTTCACCGCGTTGAGTCGTGGGAGTTCGCCAAAGAGAAAGGGGCGAGCAGGCGTGGAACTTGGCCCGATCCTGACGCTCGTCCCGGCGACGCGCTGGTTCCTGAGTTGGTTACGCCAACGAGCGTGTCAACCGTACCAATCGTGAGCAGCCCGCCGACGTTGTTGGCGACATGAATGACACCCGACGTGGCGTTGCTGGCTGCGAATGTGCTGACGGCGATGTTGATGTCGTCTCCCGTACCGATACCACTTGCCGCGCGCAGAGCCGCGGCGGCTGCTGTGACGTTTGCCGCTGCGCCGCTGAGGTTGTCTGTGATGTTTCCGCCACCCGCATTGTCAGTGTCGGCCGTCACGATGGCGTCGCCGCTGCCTGCGTTGACGGAATCGAGTTGAATGGCGTCAGTCGCGGTCAACGTGACATCGCCGCCGCCCGATTGGATTGTGTACTCCGAACCGCTGAGGATGTCGGCGCTTGCGCTGCCGCCGCTCGTGTTTATCGCGCCGCCAAAAGTAAACGTGGTGCCTGCGTGAACCGAGACCTCGCCTGAGTTGACGGCCTCTCCCGCTGTGCCGTCTGTAATCTGCCCCGCAACCGACCCGACGAAAGCGCTTACCGACGTCACGATTGTCCCGACCGCAATGTTGATCGTGTCGCCAGCCGTATCACCCGCATTGACCGTCAAAAAAACGTTCCGGAAGGACTGTTGAACGTCGTGACCTCGCCCGCCGTCGAGTTGACTGTTGTTTGACTGCTTCCCGGATCCGTAACCGTGATCGTCTCTGCGGTGGTGCTGTAGTCCAGCGTGACGTTGGTTGCCGTAATCGTCGAACTGATCGGCTCGAGACCGGTGTAGCTGATCGTCTGATTTCCGCTGATATCGATCGAGCCGTCGTTGGCATTTGCGTAGCTAAACGTCGCATCCGTAAACGTCCCGCCGCCAAGAAGTACCAGGTCGAAAAAGGACAGTAAAACAGGGTAAACAGCAACAATTTTCAAATTTTTCAACGTCAAAGAGGGCAACTTCCCGGCCTGGTTAAATAGGTCGTTTAGGTAAGATGTAAATCGCGAAATGATGAATCACGATTCGGATAATCGAAGGCGGGTTGCGGATTGTTGAGTTTGGGGAGCAGCACTAAGATGTCACTGCCCCAATGACCTAGGAATCTTGCGTGGACGCACTGCACTTATCGATCGCTCTGGGACCTCTCTCGGTTTATCTGATGCTGCTTGGCGCGATCAATCTCTCGAAACGGCCGTTCATGACGACGGGTGCTCGAGATGCCGCTGCACTGGGAGTGGCGGTTGCCGGCTTTGTTGCGGCTGGGCCGGTCGAGTTGTTCCTGCCCCAGCGAACGGCGTTGCGTTTCGGCAGTATGGTTTGGCTTCTCTTGCTGGCTTTTTACGTGCTTTGCCTGCTGCTGACTGTGCTTTTGATGCGGCCGCGGCTTGTGATTTACAACATCACGAATGAGCAATTGAGACCATTGCTAGCGGAGGTCGTACAACAGCTCGACACCCAGTCTCGTTGGGCCGGCGAGAGTCTCGTGCTCCCTCAACTGGGAATTCAGCTGCATTTGGAGTCGTTTGGGCCGTTGCGCAGCGCCCAACTCGTCTCGACTGGTCCGCAGCAGAGCCACAATGGCTGGCGGGCGCTGGAGATTGCGCTCTCAGAAAAGCTGCAAACGGTCAACGGGACTCCCAACCTCTACGGCTTCAGTTTGCTCGGCTTTGGCATACTGATCATCTGCCTGGTGACGTATTGGACCGTCAGCGATCCACAAAATGTCAATCAGGCGCTCAACGAGATGCTCAGGCGATAAAGGTCGGCCCTGCTCGACAGGGCGAATGTATCGGAATGACGTGACGTTCTTCCGTCTTAGGTTTTTCGCTATATTCCGGTTGCTCGCGGCGAATACCTTCACTGCGGCACTGATTGGCGGCAGCCCCTGACATCGCCTATCACTCAACTCGACTTTTACCTCAACGGACTTTGCTCGTGGCCAAACAACCCAACCTAGAGAGCTCATCGCGTCAGCGCAAAGACCGGCAATCGGGGCAAAGCGGCACCAGAAGCCCGCAGTCAGAACGAAGCGATACGTCCTCGGGCGGCTCAAGTCCTCCCGGCCGGATGGAGAAGAATCCCCAAGCGACGCGAGAAACGGTCGAATCTGTGGTCGTCGCGATCATTTTGGCGTTTTTGTTTCGGGCGTTTATCGCGGAGGCCTTTGTGATCCCTACGGGTTCGATGGCGCCGACGTTGTATGGTCGCAACAAGGATGTGACTTGCTCCCAGTGCGGCTACAAGTACGCGGCCGGCGCGAGCAGCGAGGTGGATCGGCCGCATCAAATCGGCAGCCCCGTCATCGCCACGCATTGCCCCATTTGCCGCGTCCAGATGGGATTGAATCCAGGCGAAAACCGTAACCACTATTCGTTCAGCGGCGATCGTATTCTGGTTAGCAAGTTTGCCTACGCGCTTGGCAGCCCAAAGCGATGGGACGTGATCGTTTTCAAGTATCCCGGCAATGCCAAACAGAACTACATCAAGCGACTGATCGGATTACCCAATGAAGCGGTGATGATTTTCAACGGCAACATCTTGACGGCCAAACGGATTTTTCACGTGGATGGCCCTGAGGCATTTGGGCCCGACGCTGTTCAGCAGCTGTTTGCCTCTAATGGAGTCACGCTTTCACCCGAATTTCAAGTTGTCGAGATCACCCGATCGAGTTCGTCGAGTCTGTTGGTTGTCGATGGCAAACGCACGTATGCGATGATCCGAAACCGTACGGATGATCGGACATCGGTCTACGGAGACACCTTCGAGGTGCAGCGCAAACCTCCGCATAAGTTGGTCGCGATGTTGCAAATCGTCGACGACAGCAACTTCATCGGCGAGACTTTGCAATCCGTGAATTGGCCGTCCCGTTGGCAGGACTGGTCTGGCCGCGAAACATGGGATCAGGATAGCGAAGGTGTTTTCGCGACGCGGGGCGATTCTGAGGGAACCGCCTGGTTGCGGTATCGCCACTTGGCGCCGACGCCGGACGATTGGAGGCGGATCGAACAGGGCCGCGCACCGGCCGATATTGAATCGAGTCGCGGCAGCCTGATTCTGGACTACTACGCCTACAATGAAGCCGTCAATGTCAACGGCAACCTCGCGGAACCCGTTCACTGGGTCGGCGACTTGGCCGTCGAATGCAATGTGGAGATTGAGGGAAACGCTGGCGCTCTGTCGCTCGACTTAGTTGAAGGGGGCGGGCACTATCAGTGTCGAATCGATGTGGCGACCGGCGATGCGACTCTATCGATCAAACGAGGCGAAGAGGGCTTTTCTGATCCCGGCGATGAAGCCGTCATTCCAACCGTGGTCGGGGCGAGCGGCGTTACCGGACCGGGCGACTACAAACTTCGCTTCGCCAACGTCGACGACCAGCTCACCCTTTGGGTTGACGATCGAATCATCAAGTTCAAAGGACCCACGACCTACAGGACTCGGGCCAACGTCGTGCCGCAATGGAGTCTCGCTGACGCGGGCGACGCTGAGCCGATCGGAATCGGCAGCGATGGGCTGGCAATGAAAGTTGATCACGTTCGAGTGTTGCGCGACATCTACTACGTGGCCAACGACGCCGATCAAGGCGAATATGGCGTGGGCCATGCGATTGAGAATCTGCTGTCGAGTCCTGAGCGATGGTCGGAGACCAACTTCTTCGAAAAGCGCATGCCCGCCCTTTTCGGCCTGGAGTCGGATCAATTCTTCCCGCTTGGGGACAACAGCCCCGCCAGCAGTGATGCTCGAATGTGGGCTGGCGGCGGAGACGAATGGTACGTCAACCGACAGCTGCTCATCGGCAAAGCGGTGTTAATCTATTGGCCTCATTATTGGAATGCTCCGATTCCATTCTTCCCAAATTTCGGCCGCATGCGGTTGATACGTTAGCGACAATCCACGCCGCGCGAAACGGACTTTCGCGCCAAGCACGCTGCCAGCGCAGCAAACCTGCAAGCAAGGAGGTAGGCATGCCGATTTTGGAAGTCAAGGGTTTGGTAAAAACCTATGGTCGGCGGACGGTTGTCAATGGCATCGACTTCGAAGTCGATGCGGGACAGCTCGTCGGGCTGTTGGGCTCCAATGGCGCCGGCAAGACGACTAGTTTTCGGATGGCGTGCGGCTTGGTCGAGCCCGACCGGGGCAAGGTGTTGCTCAACGGCGTCGACGTGACTCAATGGCCCATGTACCGGCGAGCTCGCGACGGGGGGATGGGCTACCTGGCTCAGGAGTCGAGTGTTTTTCGCAAGCTCACGGTGGAGCAGAATTTGCTTTGCATGCTGGAGCTTTTGGGAATCAAAGGTAAGGCTCGAAAGAATCGTTGCAATGAGCTGCTTGAGCAATTCCAGATCACCAAGATTCGCAAGTCGAAGGCGGCCGGGTTGTCGGGGGGCGAGAAGCGCCGCCTCGAGATCGCTCGTTGCCTGGTCTCTGAGCCCGACGTAATCATGCTTGACGAGCCGTTTGCGGGAATCGATCCGGTGACGGTTCAGAATATTCAAGGTGTGATCAACGAGTTAGTCGATCAGGGAATTGGGATCTTTATCACAGACCACGCCGCTCGTGAAATCCTTCAAATCGTCGATCGCTGCTACGTGATTCACGACGGCCAGGTGATGGTTCACGGCACTCCGGCCGAGGTGAAACGTCATCCCGAAGTTCGCCGCAAGTACTTGGGCGATTTCGATACGCCCGCCTCTCCCGCGGTCCAAACCGCCGGCCCCCCCGAACCGCATTTTCGAGCCAAGAAGAAGACGGGCCGCAACCGTCGCCGGGCTTCGATACACGAGCAAGACACACTCGATGCAAACGGCCAATAAGTGGCTGACTAAGCCTAGCCGTCTCTCCGCCATCATGCGCGCCGGTCCAAGAACCCGCCGTCTCTCCCGGACCCTCACGCGTCGGGGGAGAGACGGCTGGGTTGTGATGCGGCGCGGTGTTCTCAGTCCCAGACGAGCTGCATGGCTTGCAGGCGTTTTTCGGTCTCGGCCATCATCGCGTCTTCGGCGGCCTCATCGGCGGCTTCGTAGGTGACGGAAAATCGCAGGAAGTTGCCGGCGTCATCCCAAGGCACTGTGCAGATCGACTGTTCGGTGATCAGTCGCTGGCCGGCCGCTTCGCCGTTCTCAAAAGTCACGCCATCACGTTGGCGACTGGGTGACTTGGCGTAAAGGAAATAGGTTCCCCCCGGCATCGAACATTGGAAGCCACAACGAGTCAGCATGGCGACGAGCTTTTCCAATCGTCGTTTGTACTTCGCGTTGATCGCAGCCGGAATCGACTCGTCGTCGAGCGCTGCTGCGGCAGCTTTCTGGATTGCGATAAATTGTCCGGAGTCGCAGTTGTCTTTGACATCGGAGAAGGCTTGAACGATCTTTGCGTTTCCGCAAACCCAGCCGATTCGCCAACCGATCATGTCGAATCCCTTCGAAAGCGAGTGGATTTCAACACCGACATCTTTCGCGCCGGGGATCGACAGGAAGCTCAGCGGCTGGCCATCGTAGGTCAGGACGAGATGCGCCGCGTCTTGGACGACGACGTAGTTGTGTTTCTTGGCGTGGGCAATGACCGACTCGTAGAACTCACGGGTGGCGACTTTGCCCGTCGGGCTATTGGGGTAGTTAAGCACGAGCAGTTTGGTGCGTTCCAAGACGTCGGCCGGGATCCCGTCCAAGTCGGGAAAGAAACCGTTCTCTTCAAGCAAGGGGAGGCAGTGCACTTCGCCGCCGTAGTATTTGGTGTGAGTTCCGGCGACTGGGTAGCCCGGGACAGTCATCAGGCAGACGTCGCCCGGATTGATGAAGCACGCGGGCATCATCGAAAGTGCGGTTTTTGAGCCGATGCAATGATTGATTTCCGATTGCTCGTCCAAGTCGACGCCAGCAAAGCGTTTCATGAATCGAGCGGCAGCGACCTTGAACTCAGAAATCCCATTGTCGGCGTATCCGCGATTCTCACTCAGGTTAATCTCAGCGGCCATCCGCTCGCGAACCAACGCGGGCGCCATCTCGTCATTCTCACCGATGCCGAAATCAAGAAGCTTGCGATCGGGGTAATCGGCTAGGGCTTGTCGCTTGGCTCGCTTGATCTTCTCAAACTTGTAGATCTCCGTGCCCTTGCCATATTTGGCGCCGCCAATTCGATCGGCGAAAAGTTGTTGAAAATACGGATCGCTCATAATTTCTATCCTAAAGCAAATGGCGAGCTTTGATTTCGAGGTATTGGTTGATCAGCTTAGCTGTCATGTTCTCGGGAAATACGTCGAGCGCCAAGACGCCCTGGTGTTGCAAATCGACGATCACCTGCTGCCGCCAGGTAAGAATCTCCGCAGCGGCAGCGGCGCGAAACAGTGAGTGTTCCGTCCCCCGAGCGTGCGGGTTGTCGGCTGCTTCGTACAGCCTGTGGTCTCTTAGTAGGACGCCGAGCGGCAAGTGTCGACCCACGAGCACTGACAGATACTCGTGCAGCTGATTTGCGTTCACTTCGTCGATGAGGTTGCTTATCAGCACCACCAAGGATCGCTTCTTGCAAAACTTGGAAAGATGCAAAAACGCATCGTCGTAACGAGACTCGACAAGATCAGGGAACTGGTTGTGCGAGGCATGCAGCAACTGGTTCATCTGGTGCATTCCGGCGCGAGCCGGCACGAATGACCTCACCTGATCGGAAAAGCAGAGCATGCCAACCGAATCGCCTCGCTGCAGGGCGACATAACTGAGCATCAGCATGGCGTTGAGCGAGTGGTCGAGCAGATTGATGCCTTCGGATTCGTTGGTCATCATGCGGCCGCAGTCGACCATGAAAATAACTCGCTGGCTTTGATTCGCCTGAAAGTCCTTCACGGTCAACTTGCGTCGTCTCGCGGTGGCTCGCCAGTCTATATGCCGGTAGTTGTCGTCGTGCGAGTAGTCTCGCAGCCGTTCGAATTCGTTGTCCTGGCCAATCCGGCGCGTGCGGCGAACGCCCAACAGGCTGAGTCGATTCGTTCGAGCCAGCATGGCGTATTCGCCGAGTTGACGCAGATCGGGGTAAACATGAATAACGGTTTCCGTAGGAATCTCGAGAAACCGTTGCCAGAGAAGGAACCGACTGCGGACGCGTATATAGACCTTGTTCAAATCAAACGTGCCGCGCTTGGTCGATTGAAAACGATAGGTCAATACAGCCTGAGTGTGGCCGTCAAGATGCAACGTGAACTCTTCCGGGTCTCGCTCGAATTCTTGCGGGACGTCATCGCGAATGGAAAGTTTGAGCGTTCGTTTGGAGACATTCGCGACAGTCAGCTCGACCGATTGTGGTTTCCGCAGCGACGCAACTCGGCTCGTCGAACGATGGGCGGTAAAGTCAGCCGCCCTGGGCAGCAAGAGCAAGTCCACGACCAAGACAACCAGGATGACGACATCGAGCGCCAGCGCGACGATGGCGATTTGCGGTTGAAACGCGACGATCAGCGCGGCGGCGCAAGGCGCGATGAACAGCAAAGCCGTTGGCATGGCTGGAAAGATTCGTGCTCGCGCGAGCGGGATGAACACGATCATCAAGACGACGATCAGCGCCGGAAACGTTCCGTCGCTGGCAATCGCATTCTGGATGGTTTCGTTCATCTTAGATTCTCGGCACCTCCACCGAGCGGATCAGTTCGGCGAGCAAGACGTCAACGCGATGTCCTTCCACTTCGGCTTCCGCTGTGAGGATCACGCGGTGTCTCAGAGCGGGTACGGCGATCCTGACGACATCATCCGGCACGGCATAGTCGCGACCTTGAAACGCCGCCAGCGTTCTGGCGGCCTGCATCAAAGCCAATCCGGCCCGCGGCGAGGCGCCCATGTGGAAATGCCGCCATTCTCGCGTGCGGCGGACGATCTTGTTGATATAGTCGATCAAGCTCTCGTCGACTCGAACGTCTGAGTTCTCATGGGTGATCTGCAGAATCTCCTCTTGCGACGTCACCACCTCAACTTCGTCCTCCAGCCGCTTGTCTAAATCGACCTGCTGGCTATGGAGCGAGAGAATTTTCGCCTCCTCGGACTCCAGTGGATAGTCGGCAACGAGCTTGAACATGAATCGATCGAGCTGGGCCTCGGGGAGGTTGTACGTCCCTTCCGATTCGATCGGATTCTGAGTCGCCATGACCAAAAACGGTCGCTCGATAACATGGGTCTGTCCGTCCACAGTGACTCGGTACTCTTGCATGATTTCGAGCAGAGCCGCGTGAGTCTTGGCGGGCGAACGATTGATTTCGTCGGCCAACAGCAACTGCGTAAACACGGGACCCGGACGAAAGCGAAATTCTTGAGTCTTCATGTCGAACAGCGGAGCGCCGGTGATGTCGGACGGCATCAAGTCGGCGGTAAATTGAATCCGGCCGAAATCACATCCAAGCACACGCGCGAGCGTTCGGATGAAAAGTGTCTTTCCGAGTCCCGGCACGCTTTCGATGAGAATGTGGCCAGAGGAGAACAACGCCACCAACGTGCCCAGCACCATTTCATCTTGGCCGACGTAGATCTTCGCAATCTGCTCGGTCAGTCGGTCGAACAACCGCTTGGTCGCCGTGTCGCGGCTTGGCGCATTCGCAGCCGACTCCCCTGATGAACTCGGCCCATCCTCGGCAACGGTCAGTTGGACGTCGGGGGAGTGAGCCCCACTGTCCGTCGCGGCGTCGCCGCTCGACCCAGCTCCAATCGACCCGGCGCCGCTGCCTATCGATCCACCTGCCCTGCCAATCGATCCAGCTCCGCTTGCCCCGAATGAGGAGGTCGAGCTGGGCGCAGTCGACGATCCAAAGGGTGCGCTGGGCAAGGCGCTCGCGTCCGACGAGCCAGCCATCGAAGTCGGCGCGGGTTGGTCCGTTGCGGACGCCGGATCGCCCGGCGCTGCGGAAGGAACCGTCTGGACCATGCCGCACTCCGGGCACTTGGCTTGAGCGCCGACGCTCGTCGACGGCACGTTGAGCCGCTTGCTGCATTTGACGCACTGAAATGTCGTCACATTAGTTGGGTTCGTCGAATTCATGCAGTTATCAATTGCTCCTGAGCACGAGCTCTGAGATCAGCCTCTCGCCCACATAGGCGCTAAGACTCGCGATCTCGCCGAACATGCTCTTCGTAGTGCTTAAGTCTTTCCAAAGCGTAGTCACGGTTTCTTGTGATCGCGACCAAACTCCCAACGGCGTCGATGTGTTTGCCAAAATCGGCAACGCCCAAATCTTTCAAGCTCGACGCGCGACCGAAAATCGGGAACGTGATCAAGCAGGCAAATAGTCCCAACACGAAAAGATGAATGATGAGAAAGCCGAGCGGCCAAATCGTGATCATCGTAAATCCGCTCTTCACTCCATCATCCGGTTCCGTGTCATAGATTCTCAAACGTAGCGGCGTCTGCTCCAAGAACACGACTTTCCCTGGTCCGTCGTATTCACATTGCTCGATCAACTTACCGGCAAGTTTTCTGTGCTCGCGATTGACCAAAGGGTAGTTGAGCAAAAAAGAGCCGTTCGCGACAACGATCACATTGCCCGAGAGCCCTCGGTCTGCGTAGCCGTACTGCCCGGGTTGCTTCACGATTCGATATGCCAGCAAATCGCCTTTGCTGCCGCCCGAGCGGAGCAGAACTTCCAACTCCTGAGATTCTTCGTCGGTCGGCGCAACGACGGTGGCAGCCGACTCGATCGACAGTTTGTCCGTGTCGATTCCCTGCGCCCATCCAGAGTCGCTGTCGAGCGACGTTATCGTCTTGAATTTCTTTCGCGGTGCAAAGCTAAACCATCGGCATTCAGCCGGATCGTTCATCGCTCGACGATCGCTTTTGGCGACGTAGTCGGCTTGCGCCGCCTCTTCGTTAATCCAGCTGGCGTCTTCGGGCGTCGCTGACTGCTTGATTTGTCGCCAATACGCTGGGGCGGCGTCGTAGTCACGTCCAATAAAGACCAGCGTGCGGCCAACGTCCTCGCTCATCCACGTTTCGATCCAATCGATCTGCTCATCCGACGGCGGCGAAAAACTGTCCGGCGCCCAAACAATCGTGTCGGCCGTTTTCAGTTTGGGAGACAAACGGCGCCAGGAACTAGCTTCCCAGCCTCGCGATTCGAACATCGAGGCCAAGATCGATGTGCCGTTGACACTTTTGGAAGCGAGTACGCCGCGTCGCCTACCGTACTCGTCGGCCAGATTCGGAGAACCGCAACCGCAATAGAGCAAAACTGAACTGGCGACGAAAACAACGATCGCCTTGACTGTGATCAATCGTAACATCGGCGCGGCGGACCCAACGCTGGCGATCCGGTCTTGACGGCCGGAAAGCGTATTCGCGGGAGAGGAGATTATCGAAATCGCGGCGCACATTAGTTGGCAGTCTCCGTGACAGTTTCGTGAAACTTGTCCAACTGACGCCACGACGCCTCGAAGTCGTCTCGCTCCAATCTGTGTTTGCCGAAGAACGCTTCCTCAAACGAAATCATCGTCCGCTCGAGCAAGCTAAAAAGGTTGGGCACTTGCCGCAATTCGCCAAGGTACTGCCGGTTCGTCTTGCCTTTGCTCAGACGGATACAACGGTTCTTGTCGAGGTGCAAAAGCATATAGCTATACAGGTAGACGATCGCTTCGTTGAAATCGCCATCCTGATAAAACCGTCTCGCTTGTTCGAGCAAATCGGCGTTGGGTTCTCGAACATTGAAGGGCAGCTGTTCGATCCGAGCTTCGTCGGTGAGAACCTGCACGTGTTCGCCGACATCTCGTTCCCGCCGCTGCTCAAGTCTCAGATAGGCTCGCACCAGCGCGTAAACAATCAGACTGAGAATGAGAACAAGCGCGGCGATGAAAATGAACCGAATGAACTGGCCGAACCAGATAGCGTTGCCGGCTTGAAAGTTCCAATCGGGCCACCATTTCGGCGCGTTCCGCGGCTGCGGAATCGGTTGCACATCCTCTTTTTCGGCGTCGTACCAAGGCAAGCCAGCTCGCCCCAACGCGCGTCCCGCGTCGTCGACCGATTCTTGAGCTGACGCAGAATGGATGCTGGTCGGCGCCAACACGGCTAGCGCGAAGAATGCGAATGTAAGGGCAAGTTGGCGGATGGTCGAAGTGGAGTGCATCAGACGGCTGGCTCCGAAAACAACCTCGACGCCTCGGCCTTGAGTCTCAGTTCCAATTCCCAACCCTCGCCCTCAATCCGTCGATTCAAATAGTTCAAGAATCGCGTGACGGAGACAAAACCAGCCGCGAGCCAGCACGAGACTGGGACGACAATATGCTGCAGCACCGGCCCAATTCCCCAACTGTTGAACAGGACTCCGCCCAGCGAGTAGACCAAGTTGATCATCGAAAGCGATAGCACGATAGCGAACACGCAGCCGGTCAGAAACCGAACGAATGCCGTGCTGTCGTCGCGATGCAAACGAGCGCTGCGAACGCCCGCCGTCAACTGGCCAGGGCGAGGTCGAAAGAGCGGATTGCGTTCGAGCACCAGCAGTTCATTGATATATGGTCGAACTGCCCGAGCGAGCAGATTGCCCATGAGCAAGCACGCGAAGAGGACTTCCGCAAAATAGAGTTCGTCATCTTTGTCGATCATCATCACGAGGAAGATTGACAACAGTCCGCCGCGAACAAGCCCTTGAGCATACAGCAGCGAAACGATTCTCTGGAAGACATCCCGGATGACAACCAGGACGGAAAACTTGCCGAGAAACACATAGTCGCCAAGGAATCGCGTAATGAAGACGGTCGCCAGCGGCGCTTCAATTGTGATCAGTGAAATCATCCAAAAGTAGTGCCGGATTTTGTACCCGACGACGGCAACGTCATCATAATCTCGAGGGTCGATGTCAAGCATCCAACCGACGGCGAGATAGTTGAGAATAGCGAAGGGAGCGGCGCCTAATGCGAGCAGCAGCAACAACCGGCCGAAATTCTCGCGCAACACGAAGAGCGATAGATCCAGCGTCTCACTGGCTCCTCGTTCTCGAATCACGATATTCGTTTGGTCAAGCTGCAAGTTAGTCTCGCGGGTAGCCAAGAATCACAAAATAGAACATCAACATTAACGTCGACACGACGGCGATGGTCTGCTTGATAAATAGCGGCGCGGCCGATGGCGAAATGAACGCTTCAATCAACGCGGCGAGCACAAATAGCACGACGCTGGCGCCGACGATCGGCATGATTCTTGGCGCGCAACGGCGCAGCGAATCGATACGATTGAACCCTTGCGTCCACATCCAACTAACACCGATTCGCAATCCGGCGCCCGCGCCAAGTACGATTGCCGTCAACTCGAACGGGCCGTGTGCGGTGACGAATTCGAAGAAATTGTCTTTCTGTACAATGTCCGGCCGCGCCATGTAGCCGAAGCTCGCGCCCAACACGGCCGCGTTGTAGAGCGTCACGAACATTCCAGGAATGACGAGGATTCCCCAGGCGAAGCATCGCAAACCAATGCCGGCATTGTTCAAAATGTAGAAGCCGACCATCCCGAAACTTCCGCCAGCAAGGGGCTCGTCGAAGCTCTTCTTCATTGCGTCCAGGTGTTCGATCGAAAGCAAGTCTTCAGCGTACGTCGGCCAAATGGTGGTGGAATAGGCGAGACCAGCGGACAGAATGAAGACGCCCCAGAAAAGACAAAACACCATCTGCACACAGCGATCATTGAAAATCCGCTGAGGCGAGTCGGCCAGGAGCACGTGAGCCCAATGTCGCCACTGGAGCTCCCGCGATCGATACATCACGTTGTGAGCGCGACCGACCAATCGTTCCAAGTAGTCCACCGTGTTTGGAGGCAATTGATAGGCGTCGGCCAGAGCGAGATCGGCGCAGGCCGCTCGATAGAGTGAAGCAAAGCGAGTCACATGCGCAGCGGAGACTTTGCTTTGAGCCACGTCATCGCAAAGCGATTCTAGTTCCGACCAGTTCTTGCGTCGGCGTTTGACGAGTTCCGATACCTTCACGCGAACGGCCTCCCTGGTGAACTCAAGTCCCTGCCTTGCGACTGCCGAAACGGCTGGCTGTCCTTACGTTTCTTTTCTAACGCCTGCGCCGCCACTTCCGCATACTGCTCGTCCTCGCTTCGGTCGCCGACGAATGCGCGATAATAAAGAGCGCAAAGCAGCAGATCGTAGCTCGTGTCCGGAGGCAAACCGAATTGATCCAATAGCGGCTGGCAAAGAGGTTGAGCGATTTCGGTTCGTCGAGCTGGTCCGAAGAATCGACGTCGTTCGACGTACATCGCCAACGTGCGGCTCAACCCGCGCGAGATTTGAAAGCTATCGGGAATATAGGAAGCCAGTTGATAGACCCGAGGGTCCTCGAGTGTCTCCAAACCCATCAGCCACTGCCGTTCTTCCGCCACGACCATCGTGCCTGCGACAATGTCGCCGAGTCGCTGAAATCGCCCATTGAGACTCATCGCCACCAAACCGACCATGCAAGTTGGAAACATCGTCCCGCCGGCGGGAGGCAACAAGTCGGCACCGCGAAGCAAATTGCGGATGAAGGCTTTCATCCCGTCGATCGGTTGACCATCGACTGAAAGCACTCGCAAACGAAACGCCTTCTTGCCCGGCGTTTGTCCATTCATGTACGTCTCAAAGATCGCCCCGTAGCTCGACCAGGCGACAAAGACCGAAATGAGGAAGATCCCCAGAGCGAAATCTGAACCGAGCAGCGAAACGCCGATCAGACTTGGAATGAACACCGCCAGCTGAATGATCGAGTCGATGACGAAGGCGCCCAATCGACGGCAGGGGCCGGCCAGTTGGTAGCGGAAGGCAATGTTCTCCGGCGTCACCACACGGACGGTCGAGTCGAGTTGTGCCGCGGCATTGCCCGTCATGTAATCGCCTTGCACCCGATGCAGTCGCCATCTCGCCATTGTTGCGAGGCGACATAGTTGAGCATCAGCGTCGCGTTGAGCGAATGGTCGAGCAGTTGGATGCCCTACGATTCGTTACCAAATGTAACTGCTCGCTCTGCTTTTTAGGTATTTTCGAGTTAATAGGACATTATTCGCCAACCGCGCCACATCCGCAAGCGACTGGCTTCAACGAACCGGCTCAATCCAAGATTCGCAGGACATCCATCGTGCATTGTTGGGCTACTTGTCAGACCAACGTTCCGGGACGTACAAAGAACTCTCGCAATCCATGCGTTGACGTTGATGCGTTTGCGAGGCCGCTCGAAAACCAGTTGCTGAAATTTGCTACATAAGGACGCGTGTCGCTATGAGGCTGCAAGGGAAAACTGCTGTGGTGACAGGCGGGGGCACCGGAATCGGACTTGGGATCGCCCGGGCGATGGCACAAGAGGGATGTCACGTCGCCATTGCCGGACGACGTGAACAGGTTGTTCGAGAGGCGGCTGAAGCGAGCGATCCCGTGCTTGAATATTTTCGAGTCAATGTCGCTCATCGCGGTTCGGTGGCGAATCTCGTCAACTGGGCTGACAAGACGCTCGGCCATATAGACATTTGGGTCAATTCAGCCGGTGTCAATATCCGCAATCGAACGATGGAGGCGATGGAACCCGAGCAGTGGGACAACGTGATGATGGTCAACGCGACCGGCGCCTACAATTGCATGCGAGCCGTTTTGCCTCAAATGCGCGAACGTCGAGACGGTTTGATCGTGAACATTTCGTCGATCTCGGGCAAACGAGCAACGGCGCTTGGCGGCGTCGCCTACAGCGCATCGAAATTTGCCATGGCCGCCCTGGGCACAACCGTGGCCAACGAAGAGAGCCAAAACGGCATTCGAATCACCAACGTCTATCCAGGCGAAGTCAACACGCCAATCCTCGACAATCGCCCCAACCCTGTGAGTGACGACCACAAAGCTCAAATTCTTCAGATGGAGGATTTAGGCGGACTGCTCGTCGCCATCGCATCACTTCCGCCTCGCGCCCACGTGCCGGAAATCATCGTCAAGCCGACAACGCAAGAGTACATGTAGGGCCTGCCGTGCCCTGGGGCTTCCAATGCTTCCAGCGGCCGTGGATGGTCATTTCACGACGCCGAGTTTGACTTTGATTGTCAACGGAATTTTGCCGCGAAGGAGTCGCAGCGTGACGGTGTCGTCCGGAGCATGACGTGAGATCGTCGACTTGATGTCGCCGATCTCGGATATCTGCTTCGCATCGACCGAGACAATGATGTCACCCTCTCGAACGCCCGCCTGTTCGGCTGGGCCTCCGGGTTTCACCGTCGATACAAGGCAACCGTCCCGATCCTTGGCATCGACGACGCCGATTCCCAGCGTCGTGGTTCCTGCCGGGAGGGTAACGGTGTCGGGCTTCTTTGTTTGCGATCCCTTTATTGCCCTGGACGTTTTCGTGGTCCCCTTGGCGACTCGAGTCTTCTCGGTGGAGCTGGCTAATTCCATGACCATGTCGACGGTCATCCGCGCGATTCGGCGCATGCCGCCGACGTTAAGTTTTTCAAAGTCGTCGCTCGGTCGGTGGTAGTCGGAGTGCAGACCGGTAAACAGATGGAACACGGGGACGCCTGCGGCGTGGAAGGAGGCGTGATCGCTCGGGCCGCGTCCGCCCGGAATTTTCTTGATCTTAAGTTTGTGGTTGGCGGCGATTCGATCGGTCATTTCCTCGAATCCATTTCCGGTCGACGTGCCGTAGACCGTCAGCGTTTCTCCCAATCGGCCAACCATGTCCAGATTGACCATGGCCGCCGTTTCCTTCATCGGGTAGAGAGGGCTGCGAACGTATCGAGCACTGCCGATCAAGCCGCGTTCCTCAGCGGAAAACGCGATAAACACAACTCGACGCTTCAGTTCGCCGCGTCGGGCTGCGACTTGTCTGGCGACTTCCATCAGCACCGTCGTGCCCGACGCATTGTCATCGGCGCCGTTGTGGATGTCCTTGGTCCAGGGCGCCAGCGAACCCGAACCGCCGCGTCCCAGATGATCATAGTGGGCACCGACGATGATCGTCTCGGACGGCGTCTCTTCCGGTTCGAGCACGCCGATGACGTTCCGCAAGGCGTCTCCTTTGCTCACAATCGACACTCGGCCGGTGATTCGCCAATCCTTGACGAGCTTGCTTTGGGGTTCGAGGTCGGCGTCGACCTGTTTCTCGAGGTCAACGAGCGCCGTTTTTCCAAGGAGGGCGGCCAAGCTTTCTCGCATCACGTGAATGACGGGGACGGGTCGCGTTGCGACAGACGACTTCACCAGGAAGGGCATCAACGTTTCCGCTTTCTTCTCGACATGGATCGAGTAGTCATCGTTGCAGAGCAATACCATGGCGGCGCCGTGATTCGCCGCGTTCTGAATCTTGCGGAGCAAATAAGCGTGCGCTGAATTCTTGGCGCCGTTAAATGGGCTATCGGGATCCGCCTGACGCGGTTCGCGACGGAGAATGATAACCGCCTTGCCCTTGACATCGATCCCTTCAAAATCGTCGTAGCCGCTTGCCACGTCGGTGATTCCATAACCCGTTACGACAATCGGAAAGTCGATCTCTCCGGCTTTACCCAATGAAACCGGTCGATAGTCCTTGCCCATTTGCCACACAATCGACTTCATGCCGAGGCGACCGAGCTCAATCGAATTGTCGTCTCCCAAAGCTTTCCAAGTTCTCGAGTTGAAAACGTGAAACGGTTTTCCAGCGACAGCCGTCGTGTCCAATCCTGCTTTGGCAAACTGCTCGGCAATGTGTTCACTTGCCAGCACGATTCCCTTCGTTGTCAGGCCTCGCCCTTCTAGGGCGTCCGAAGAGAGATAACGAACATCGTCGATAATCCTCTTTTCGACAGCGACATTGGCGGTGTCCCAATTCGTCTCGCACCGACCAGTGCGGCTCGCCAAACCAATCGCCGTCACAGCCAACAAGCTGGTCAAGACGGAACGCAATAACGAATTGCCAAGTCCGACGCTCGGCGTGTTCATTGGCATTCTTGAGCCCCGATTGGTTTTCTGAGGTGGTTGTTGTGGTTCGTCGATTCGCATTTCAATGCGACCGGTTCGAATCTGGTCATGCGACGGGAAGAGCCGTTCACGACTCAATTGGTCTTCGTCTCTGCCAGGAGTTCCTTGCCTCGGACGACAAGTTGAGGATGAAACCCAGCTACGTTTTCGGCGGGAGTATCTCCCGTAACATCATATAGCGCGGATTCCTGGCCTGGCGTATGAGAATACAGCCAGTCGCCGAAACGGACGAGACTGCGGTCCCCCGCTTTCCAAGAAAGATGTTTTCGCGTCCTTGATGATCGAGATCGCTTGCCAGTGAGAGCTCGATAAAATGAGTGAGATTCCGTCGCACTGCAATCGGCATCGACGATGTCTGCAATGGTGGCCCAAAGATCGGCCGTGCAGGTCAATGTTCGATCGACGACTCCTCGCTTGACCGTGCCGGGTCCCAGGACGATTAGCGGCGCGCGCCGTTGCCGGTCCGATTCGAGCGCGTCGCCCGAAATCGGCCGACGCGTCGATAAGCTGGTAAGAATCACCACGCTGGTCTTGGCCCAGCCCTGTCGGTTGAGCGACGCAATGAACTCAGCAAGTTCGATTTCAAGCCGTTTAATCTGGCCGCGTCGCAATGAGGTTTTTTCTTCCGCTGATTTGGGCTCGGCACCTTGCTCGAAAAATTCGACGTCCGGTGTCGGTAGAGACAACCAAAGAAAGAAAGGGTGATTCGCCCTCTGCCGCTCCGCAAACGAAATCGCCTCGGTGACATAGATCATCTGAGCGTCGAACTCGAGATTCTCACCGCCGCCCAGTTGAATCGAGGCGCCGTTGGACTCGATGACTTTTGGCAAGTACGTCCTTGCGCGCTCGAGTGTTGTCGCACCGAACCACGAGTCAAATCCATGTTGCGAAGGACCAGCACCGCCAAACACACAATTGCCTATTATCGACGCCTCGTATCCGGCGTCGACGAAGCTTTGCACAAGATTGTTATCGCCGACTTGCGTAGACGCGCTTAGCAACGCGCTGCGCTCCGCACTCGTTTCGACAAATGAGTGGTAGTGGTTAGTGAATCGCACACCCTGTGAGGCGAGCAAGTCGAACAACGGCGTCTTGGCTGCCCGCTCGTCGTAGCAGCGAAGCTCGTCAATCGAAAGATCCCCAAGATCGAGCAGGATGATATGGGGGCTTTGCGGACGCGAACGGGGTCGAGTTCGCCGTGAGGGGCCGTCCCGAAGGCTCGCCAAGGCTCGGCGATTGTCTTCTTTAATCCGAGAAAGCAATTCGTCCGCTTGGGTCAATTGCTCTCTCAATTCGTCGCCATGCTCTTCGAATGCCGGCGAATCCTCAATCATCCGCCGCATGGCTTGGATCATCGGGTTTGCGGCTGACGGCGGCTCAACATCGTCGATCTCCGCAGCTCGGGGCGACGGTTGCGGGCCGTCCACAGACGGGCCATCCACAGAAAGGGGGACTGGATCGCGACCGGTATCCGTCCGCAGCCACGCCCACAGAAACGGACCGCCCGCCGCCGCCGCAATCAACAAGAAACAAAGCAGTACGTTGCGCATCGCATTCACCCTGAGCGAGTCGGCGTTGATTGAGTCGGCGAAACTCATCGCCACTGCTACCACGATATTGGATCTGCGGCCGCTCGGGTAGCTACCTCAGCTTGCGACTTTGACGTTTGTCGAGCTGAAGCTTGGGCAGCATACTATGATCCGGCAGGTCGCGCAACCGCCAGCAACGAGCTGCCGCGGAATGGCGACATCTTCAGCGAATGGCAAATTGTCTGCTCCGCCAAACTCATCCAGCGAAAAGCGGCGTTGATTGGCGTCGGCGGGACTCGAACGGCGTACTCTTGTTGCGGCTTCTTGCGAGTTAGCCATTTGCGGAGCATCACAAGGCCAAGCGACCAGCCGAAGAAGTATTCCAATCGTTCAACTTGCAGGCCGGCCTTTTCGATCGTGCCGCGCAACGTCGCGGCCGTGTAACGCCGATAGTGCAGATTCACCTCATCGTGAACGCTCCACAGCGAGGGAAGCGCAGGCACGGTGAGAATCACGGCGCCGGTTCGATCCCTTAGCAGCGAGCGAATGCGTTCGGCCGCGCCTAGATCGTCTTCAATATGCTCGAGAACGTCGAGCATGAAAATGAGGTCGTAGCGGTGATCGCTTTCGTAGTCGGCGCCAAACTCGACTGCTTCAACACGGCTCTCCCACTGCGGCAGGCAAGTGGCCAAATGGCTTTCGGGCTCGATCCCGCGGATGTCACCCAACTGGCTCCACTCGTCGAACGCCAAACCGCCGCCGCAACCGATGTCGAGCAACTGAGCCTCGCCGCCCTCGCGGTCCTGCTCGCTCAAGACCTCTTCGGCAACCCGTTTCACAAGTCGGTGACGCGCCTGCCACCACCAGTGTCGCTGCCAAAGCTGTTGGTACTGCCGAGCGTAATCAGCTTTCATGCGACGGCGACTCCAGCTCGCGCTGCAATTTCGGCGCGACGTCGGAAGCGATCGCCGTTGCACTCGAGATTCGACTGGCGACGTCTTCCGAGGCGTCCTCCCGACCTTCGAATCCTCGGCTGTGACCGACAACAAATAGAGGTCGCCCCTTCACCTCATCAAAGATCATCGCCATGTACTCGCCCTGAATCCCCAACATCAGCAATTGCAGGCCGGAAAGCAGCAGCATCCCGCAGGCGAGACTAGTCCAACCGACCGAGTCTCGCGGGTGCATGCCGAACAAGTGCGACCCCGACGCCCACCAGATGCAGAGACAAAACGCCGTGAGCAACGAAAACGCGCAGAGCGTAATGCCAAATCCGCTGGCCAGCCTCAAAGGCGCATGGCTGAATGAGACGAATCCGCGAAAGGCGAGTTGAACCAGTTTGCGAAACGTGTACTTCGCCGTTCCCGCGTGCCGCGCCGGTCGCTCGTACTCGACGCCGATTTGCCGGAACCCTGCCCAACTTCGCAGGCCGCGTACGAATCTCGACCGCTCGGGCATTGAATTGAGCACGTCGACAACGCGGCGATCCATCAAGCAGAAATCTCCCGCGTCGAGTGGAATCTGAATGTCCGCCATCCATTTGAGCAACCGGTAAAACACAGCGTATGCCGCTCGCTTCAGCAGAGGTTCCTTTCTCTTGGTGCGAACGGCGTAGACCACGTCAAACCCTTCGGCCTTCTTCTCAAGCAGTTGTTCGATCAGCTCGGGCGGGTCCTGAAGGTCGGAATCGAGTACGACCACGGAACTTCCGGTCGCAAATTGCAGCCCTGCCGTCACGGCCGTTTGATGGCCGAAGTTTCGCGAGAAAGCGACGTACTTCCAACGCGGGTTCTCCTCGTGAATGCGCAACAGCTCGGCCGCCGTTCCGTCGGTCGACCCATCGTTGATGAGAATCACTTCATAGTCGATCTCCATCGACTTCAAGGTCGCTTCCAGGCGGTCGTAAAAAGTCGGCAGGTTGTCTTGTTCGTTGTAGACCGGCGCGACCACACTTAACATTGGCCCGTCAGCGGACGTTGCGGGAGAATTCGGTCGATCAGGGGACGTCGGTGCGTTCATGATCTTTCGCCCTCCGATCGGTCCATCTGCGACAAAGTTGCTGTGGTTCGCCATCGCCGCAGTGATCCAGCGCAGGAAAAGGCGATCACGGTTGCGGAGAGTGTCGAGATGATGCCGCCGATCGCCATACCGGGCGGCGAGAAATCGAAGGCGACATCGTGTTGTCCCGCGTCCAAGGCAACGCAGCGAAGACCGATGTTGGCGGGCGACACAGTCGTTAAGTCGCCGTCCACGGTTGCTCGCCAACCTGGATAGTACGCGTCACTCAGCACCAAGTATCCAGGCGCTTCGAGTTCGGCCTTGATGACCACGCGGTTGGGTGAGCGAGCGATGACCTCGGCGGCTCGAAATGGCTGCCTTGAACCGGCGGGAAGCGTGTCGTCTCGCAACAAGACTTTTCGCCTTGGGTCGAGACGAGCCAAGGCGGCGTCTGCGCGATCGGAACCGAGCAGCTGTGCGTCGCCAAGCACGTAGGCTCGCGAGAAGGCGTCGGGATTACGATAGATCGCGTACGGAAACACGCGAGCCTCGCGACCCCGCAACACGACTTCCTCCTCGACGTCGCCTCGCGCGACGAGCTCCCAACCCGCTAACTCACGGGGCTCTTTGTGTGACAAGATCACGTGCGTAACTCCGAGCATATCGAGCATCGGTTTACGATAGACAGCCAGGTTCAGGGGCTCGAATCCAGTGATCTCTTGAGCAACGCTGGCGATTGGCGTAAGCGCGGCCATCGTTGCGAACGTCGCCGCCAGGGGAACCGGTTCGTACCGGCGGAGTTTTTCGATGCCGGCGTTCCAGGCTTCGCGGTCTGAGAGCAGTTCCTGTCTAACAAGCACTCGGCCGACATGCGGCTCGTGGAGCAATGCAGCGGCAACGGGAGAATTTGTTCGAATGTTGTTTGCCGGAACCGTCGCCAACATTGCGTTGGCGTAGTACGTCAATTCGCCGGTGCAAACCAAAAACGCACCAATCGCTGCCCACTTTGCGACCGGCTTCCAAGTAACCAAGCCAATCGACGCGCAAATGGCGGCAACGCAAACGGCAGCCGCCGATAATTCGATTCCGCCGACCCGCCTGCCGGCCATGAACACGAATGCCAGAGCGGCGGTGCCGACAAGCAAAGGAGCCAATCGCCAACCGATGCGTTCCTGTGTGGAGCTGTTCTTCATTCGGTGCAGCACTGAGTCCCATCCCGCGCCGGCCAACATGGCGACCGCCAGCGAAGTAAAAAAGAGAGCTCGGCCTGGAGACCGAAACAGCGAGATGCCGGGCACGTATCGGTGCATCGCTGGAAACAAGGGCGTGTCGCCGCCCATCGCGAACAAGAGCGAGACGGCGGCGATTAACAACCAGCGGATTGATCGAGAACGGTTCCGCGCCATCGCAGCGCCTAGCGCCGCGAGCAGCAGCGGAGCGACGCCACAGCAGCAGAGCGTTTCCCAATAGTATTCACCTGGTCCGCGGTAACCAGTTGCGCCGCCCAGTGCAAACGGATTCAACAACTGAGCTAGGCTCTCGAATCCCGCGCTGATGCGACCCGCTGCCTCCGCGTTCATTCCCGAGGCCCTGACGCCAAACCTCGTGTAGACCCAGTTAGGACCGAGCTCGATGGCAACCAGACCAATCGTCGCGATCCCCGCCATCAACCAATTCTTGGCCAAGCCGAATCGAGCGGTCGCGCCGGCCGGCTTCGCCACAAAGTCCCCAACCACGAGGCAGCAAAGAATGAGAACCAGATAATATGCTTCTTGAACATGGCCGCAGAAAAACGCTGTGGACAGCACGAGCGACATGACCGCCCACGCGCCGCGCGTTCCCGATCGCAGATAGTCGTAGACAAGGAATGCCCATGGCGCCCAGGCGATGAGAAAGACTTGAGTTGAGTGGCCTTCGCCGGTCTGAGCGATGAGGAACGGCGCGGCTGCAAAACAGATTGCCGCAACCGTCGCGCCGGACCAACAAACGCCCTCACGCCGACTGAGAAAGTAAACTCCCAGTCCTGCGAACCAATGATGCGCGACGGTCATCCAGCTAATCCACGCGGCGACATCGGCGAAGAAAAACAACCAATGCGGCGGATAGAACAGCGCCGACTGCGGATTACCCAGCCACGGCGACCCGAGTAGGCCGCGTCCATGCCACAACGCGATGTCGCCTGACTTGGCAAACTCGTTCTTGATGACGCTTCGCGCCGCCAGCGTATGCGAGGTGACATCGTTGCGGCCGTCGCGCTGAACACCGACGAGCAGATCGCTCGGGTGTTGAGTCAGCTGGGAGAACAGCACGAGCGCGGCTAGGGCGAGAAGCCCCCCTGCGGCAAGATGTTCTCGTCGATTCGTGACCATGGAGATGTGCGTCGTTGAGTGAATGTCGCCTTTCGCTCCTCGCGAAAACTGCGCGACACCGTGGTAGCCGATTGTCGCCTTTCGCTTCGCGACGAATGCGCGATATGGCAAAGGCAGTTTGACACATTTTCGCGGGGCGAAATGTTAAGTTGGCACGCACATTCGCCAGAGCGAAGCGCGACCGTCAGCGGGCTTTCTCAACTCGCGTGCTTTTTAACGCCGTATGGTCCTAAGGTTGATCGGTTTCGTCGGCAGGTTGGGCTGTCTGATCGGTTAGCTCAGCGACATTGCTCGTGCTCAAGATCCCATCTTCACTGTTCTCTTGAATGACAAAGCTTCTCAGTTCCATCACCGCCGGGGCGAGCAAGAGGATGTAAACGGGCGGCGCCAGGCAAAGCGCGACGGGCAGCATCATTTGCACGGAAGTGCGGTTACCCTTGGCTTCCGCCCGCTGCCGGAAGCTGCGGCGAATGCCGTCGGCAAAGTCACGTAGGGCGGATGCGACGTTGGCGCCGAGGCTTTCGGTTTGAGCCACGATCGCCGCGAGCGTTTGTACTTCCGGAACGTCGATCCGCTTGGCGAATTGTTCCAGCGAGTGTTCCAACGAATGGGCGTCCGCTTGTCGGCGAATGATCCCCAGCTCCATGCACAGATCCGGATGCGACTGATGTAGCTCCGACCCCACACGCTCCATCGCCAAGTTGAGCGACAGTCCGCCGGTCATGCACATCGTGATCATGTCGAGTCCGTCAGGCAATTGCGTCTGGATCCGCTGCACGCGATTCTTAGCTTTGGATTGCAGAATCATTCGAGGCAGCGCGTAGGTAAGCACCAGGAATACGGCTCCGACGCTGGCGATTGGAACGCTGTAGTCGGTGACCGGATCAAAGCTGATGATCAGCACCAACATGGTGAGAATGATGACGCCGACACACATGACGTTGCGAATCGCTAGGAACTCTTGCGCGGCCATGTGGTGGTAATAGCCGGCTTGCCTGACTTCGCGCTGAATCTTAGTCCACGTGCCTTCGAGCACGGGTGCCAAGTTTGCGAGCCCGCGCGTCAATACACCAAAGACAAGATGCCGACGATGGGGCCCGTCTTCCGCGCGTCGTCGACCGAGCCGAATCGCCAGCCAGCCGAAGGCGATCGCCAACAAGGCAATCGCGACGAAGGCGATGACGGGTAGCCACGGCCTCAGTTGCGTCGCGTCGCGGGTTAGCTGTTCAAGGAACGACATGACTATCTACTCGGTATCGTCGGGTAGTGTTGTGGACGTAGTGAGAAACTCGATCATGCGAACGGCGAGAAGGTCACAGTTCACTCTTCAACATATTCCAAATCCAAATCAGGCCGATTGCCTCCAATACGATGGCGGTTAGCAACATCGATTGGCCAAACGGCGAGGTAAACAATTTGCCGATATAGTCCGACTGAAAAATGAACATATAGGCGAACAGGAAGAGCCCTGCCAGCGAGACGAGCATCGCCGAAAACCGGCCAGCCGCCGTCGTCGCTCGCAACTGACTTCGGTAACTCAACCGGTCGCGAATCACAAGCGCCATTCGTTCCAGCGTTTCGGCCAAATTGCCGCCAGCGGTTCGGTGGACGGACAGCGTGGTCGCGAGGATTTGCACCTCAACCGTTCGAACGCGAAAGGCCAGAGCTCGCATCACTGCTTTCAGCGACAACCCCATTTGCAACTGGTGCGAACAACGTCGAAACTCTTTGCTGAGCGGTTCGGGCGCCTTCCGTCCCAACAACTCGATCGACTGGTCAAGACTCTGCCCCGCACGGACTGCTCGGGCGAGCAGATCGACGACGCCAGGCAACTGGTTTTGAATTTGTTTGATTCGCTTAGAGCGACAATGGATGAAGTAGGGAATCGGCAACAGCATCCCTAATCCGAACCCTGCGGCTGCCGCCAACGGATGTTGCGACCAGATGAAGAGCGCTCCACCCAACGCCGCCCCTGAGGCGACCATTATTAACAGGCCGGCTATCGGCGAAGCCGCATCGGACTCAACGACCAAACGCTGAAATGAATAGTCCAGCTGACTAATCGGCCCCGTTGGGCGTTGATCGTGACGCGCCAGCGGTAGACGGCCCAAGACCGCACCCGTTCCGCCTCGGCCAAACAACACATCGCGAGCGAACATGTACGCGCCGGCAATGGTAAATGCGATGCCAACAAAGCAGATTAGTGCGATCAGGTTCGGGTCCACGACGGCTGTCCTTCCCACATTGCCTTTTGTTTTTCTTCGTTACAGAGTCGAGTCGCTTCAACGTCGACTCAAGTGCTGCTCGATTGAGTCGAGGCTCAATACTTGCCCGCCGCAAACAACGAGTCCGGCAAGTCGCATCCCTCGGACCTCATACGAGCCAGACATGCCGGCTTGTAACCCGTCGCGTAGAAATGTCCCTCGGCTCGCCCTTCGTCGTCCAAGCCGGTTTGCTCGAAACCAAACACATCTTCCATCACGTAATCGCCGTTCTTGACCTCGACAATCTCCGAGATTCGCATCACGCGGCGAATCCCTCCTTTGAGCCGCGAGAGATGAACCACCAATCGAATCCCCGCGGCGATGTACTGACGCACGACCGTCGTCGGCAACTCGAAGCCGGTCATCGCGACCATCATTTCGAGTCGAGCCAGGGCGTCTTGCGTATCGTTGGCGTGAATCGTCGTCAGCGATCCTTCATGGCCTGTGTTCATTGCCTGCAGCATGTCGAGTGACTCGCTGCCGCGAACTTCGCCCACCAGAATCCGATCCGGCCGCATCCGCAAACTGTTGCGAACCAACTCGCGTTGCGTGACCTCTCCTGAGCCCTCGGTGTTTGCGACGCGAGTTTCCAGTGGGATCACGTGGTCGTGTTGCAGAATCAGTTCTGCCGAGTCCTCAATCGTGACCAAGCGTTCGTGAGCTGGAATGAACGCCGACATTGCGTTGAGCAGAGTTGTCTTGCCCGCGCCGGTACCGCCCGAAATGAGGAAGCTCATACGCGATTCGACTGCGGCCGAGAGAAACTGAGCCATCTCAGGGCGAATCGAGTTGTTGTTGGTTAGGTCGTCGGCGTCGAGCGGCTTGGCGCCGAATCGACGAATCGACATGGTTGGCCCGCGCAGCGCGAGCGGTGGTACGACCGCGTTGATTCGTGACCCATCTGGAAGTCGAGCATCGACCATGGGAGTCACTTCATCGATTCGCCGGCCGATTCGCGATACGACTCGCTGAATCACTCGCATGACGTGATCGTTGTCAGAGAAGATGATGTCGGTCGGCTCCAATTGGCCATTTCGCTCGACAAAAACTTCTTCGGGCCCGTTGACCAAAATGTCGGAGATGGTGGGGTCGTCCATCAGACGCTCAAGCGGCCCCATTCCGAAGACTTCGTCCATCAGCTCGTCGACCATTCGCTTGCGGTCGGTTCCGTTGAGCTCGGAGGCCTGCGAACGGCAAAACTCCGTTGCGACCGCGCGTACTTCCGGCTCGAGTTGAGCTTGGTCAATTGTGCCGATGATGGAGAGATCGAGCGACTCGATCAGGTCCTCGTGAATGTCGGACTTGAGCGCTTGAAAATTCTGCTCAGCTGAATCAACCGATCGCGGCTCGGGCAGAGTCTTATTGGCTTGAATCATAGCGGCGCTTGTTCAATGGGTTTGCGAGAATGAAAATCTGAAGTGACTTGCACCGCCCGAATTTCGGGCAGTCGAACAGTGCGTTATCGACTGAGCATCTGGGATTGGCCAGACATTTGACAACACACTAGGGGCCGCCGACGGCGACGGGATCGCCAGCAGGCTTCTCGATGGCGCTCTTAGCGCCGACTTCGTTTCCTTGTTTAACCTTCGCTGCGCCAACCTTCCCGGCTTCTCCGTTTGCCGCGTCCTTTGCCGCTTTGGCGATCGGCGCGACGGCTCGAGCCGTTCGGTCTCGGCTTGGGCGGGCAAACTGAATGGCCGTCTTCGACGAACCGCGGTAGATTTCGGCTTTGAACGGTTCCTGCCGTTTGGGAAGGTTCAGCAATTCGTCCAACGTTTGCGGTTCGGTGCTTGTCGTCGCGAGCGAGTCGTCGTTCGGGTTACGGAGGGCCAGCGAAAACGCGCCTTTGTTCTCAGCAATCTTGAGCGCGTTGGCTTGCGTTGCTGAGACCGCCAATGTGACTGTCGCCACATTCTTGCCGTGGGCGCCGGCAGTCAAGGTGCGATTGAGCGCGAGGACTTCGACTCCCTCGACGAGAGTGACTGTTGTTTCGGGATAGTCTTCCGATTCCTCTGTTCGAAAGAGCACGTCAACCATCGACTCGGGGGAAGCGAAACCGTTGATTGCGGCGGCACCTTCGGCGTGAATCGTGACCGCTCGCAGACCAGGCTTGAGACGCTCGGCCACACTTGGTCCCGAACCCTCCGGATAGAAATCGCCGGGAGCGAACGTCGAGTTCTTGGTCAGTGCGACCTTGAGCGTTCGGCCGATAATCTGGCCAGCGTCCTGCATGAACATGGCGGGAAGATCGTACCGCTTCTTTAATTGCTCCATCGTCCCCGAGACGATAATTACATCGCCCATAGCGACCTTGCGACCCGGCTCCAATTCCGTGGCCACAAGCGGAAGACGGTGAATCTGAGGCCCTGGTTCAGGTGCCGGCTCAACTGGCGGCGTCGGCTTTTCAGCCATTTGACGTTGGACGGCATAGGCGCCAACTAGCCCGAACAGGATGGCGAAGATCACGACGATCAAAGTTCCCGGTGCAATACGCGACACGATGATTCTCCTGCGACACGTTAGTGTTTCGCGATGACTTGATACGCCAACACCAGCCAGACGCTCAACGCTACTGGCAAAGCGTAGGGAAGGAGTCGCCGCTTCTGTTTCTGATGAAGTCGAGCTTCCTCGCTCTGTTTTCCTGTCGTTTTCATGTCGCGTCCTTGCAAACCATGACGCCGTTTGACGTGCTTAACGCCGTGTTTTGCCGCTAAGACTGTCATCATCAAAATGCTGCCGAGCACGGCAAAACACGTGCTGAGCAGAAAAACTGCGAACGTCATACGCCAGCCCATCCAAGCGCCGACGGCACCCATCAGCTTGACGTCTCCGCCGCCGCCGCCGCCTATCAGCCACAGCACGAGCAAAATGCTGAAGCCGACCGCGAAGCCAGCGAGCGATCCGCCCAGGCCAACGAGTCCGCCTGTTACGGTGTGGAACACAAGGGCCGCGACGAACGCGGACACGGTCAACCAATTCGGAAGCCGCCTGGTGCGCACGTCGATCACCGCCGCCGTCAAGGTGAACACGACAACACAAGCAATCAACATTATCTGGGCCGTTTCCATTTCCACTCGCTAGGCCTACAGCTACGCATGGCTCGCGGCACAATCGCTTAGTTGCGACAGACCGGCACCTATCGGCTGTCATTGCAGAAGCCGTGCCATCATTGCGAAAACCCCTGTTACCACACTTTGGGCGGCAAATAGGCGTTGGTCGGGTCGGCCGGGTGTTAACAAACGGCAACACGGCGCTTCGGCGCTGCAACGCTGCCAGACATCGGATGCGGCGCCGAAATGCACCGTCGAATAGTCCAGGCGACGAAGGAGAAAGAGACGCCAAGAAAAAGAAAATGACGACCCGAAGATCGCCATTTTCAAACTAAAATCGTCGTTAGACGCTATTCAACATCCGTCGCGTCAACCGCAACGTCGATGCACTGAGCTTCGTTGCCGGCGTCGCTGTTGTTGTTAGCATCAACGTCGCACTCGTCTTCGGTGTCAGTGAACAAGCTGCCAGCGGTGCTACTATGGTGACCGGTAATGGCGCTAAACGAATAGCTCTGGTTGATCTCGGAGATCGCGTCGGCGACGTCGCCCAATTCTTGGACGAGCTGTTCGCGAACGGTGGCCAAACCGACCAAAAGGCCGATGACCAACACGGTTGCGATCAAAACGAGTTCGGACGAAACGATGAAACCAGCTTCATCGCTCCACAAACGTTGCAACAACATCATGTAGAAGCTCCTCACACTAGGTGTAAATCAAGTGGCACCAACCCTTCTCCTTTAGGCCCAAAAGAGGGGAAGGCTGGAAAACGCATTCCGTCGCACCACTACAGCACGCGGCGCGCCGAGGCGGAATAATCTGCACAACCGGAATAACTAAACCACTCAACCTGCGGTATCTAGCCAACTTAGCTAAACGACCTGGGTCGTGATTTCCTTAGATCGCGAGCGGCAGCGCTAACGTTTATTAACGACTTGTTATCGCAGATGTTTCCGAATCGAAGCGGTTGCGCGATCAATCATCGACTTCCGCCGACTCCGACCTCGTCGGCTCCGACGTAGCCGAGTCATTGTCGGTGTCGCCGTCATCCCTGTCGTCGTCATCCCTGTGGTCGTTGTCGTTGTCGCTGTCGTCGTTGTCGCTGTCGCTGTCGTCGTTGTCGCTGTCGTCGGCGCAATCTGATGCGATCCAATCGAGCAACTCACGATAGTATTCGGTGGATCGACGCATCGTGAATCGACCCATTCGGACGACCAGCCGCTCGGGCGCTGTCGATGGATGAAGCCACTCGCCTCCGTCAATGGAATATTCGCCGGAAAGATATCGTCCCTTGTCCGCCGTCGCTTCGCCTCTTGCCGCTCGCCAGATAACTTGGCACTCGCTACCTTCGGCAACCGCGATGGCCCGGATATGATTTTCATCGCCGAGCAGCAATAAATCGTCGGATTGCGTCCATTCCTCCGGAGGCGACTCAGCCCACTTGGGTTGAATTCCAGCGAACACAAAAAGAGGCTGTTCGACATCGTCGAGGAAATTGAGCAGAGCGAGGGAGGCCTGAATTTCCAGCTGCTGCGGTGGATTTGGGAGACGAGACGCGACCGCGGCGTTGCTTTGTTCTCGAAGCATTTTTTCCAACTGTTTTTCATCCGTTCGCAAGAACGCCGCGACGTTGCCGAGCAAGTCGGAATCGTCCGGATCACGTGGGGCGGTCGTCACGGCGAGTTGGACAAGCTGTTCTAGAAACGAGCCGGCGGTTGCGCTGTTGGGCTGTAGATCAGGCAGTTCGAAGAAATAGGCAGGGCTCTTATCCCATTCGGATCGCAGTGAATCCATTTGAGATTGGTCGAGCGCCTGCATGCTTTTCGTTTCCGCAACGCGATTCCAAGCTTGTTCGGCTTCGAATTGTTTGATCTCGACGAGAAAGCCCATCAGCGAGCGGACGGCGTCGATGGCCGCTTGCGGGTTTTCTTCATCTGTTTGCTCGTTGAGCTGAATACGAATGTCGAGTCGCTTTTCGGCCTCGGCCTGCCATGCCTTCAATCGTTTTGGCGAGGCGGCGCCGAAAAACGCGTTCGCGAAGCGTTCGAGTCGGTGGGCCACCGCTTGCCGTTCGTCCGGCGTCAGCACATGGACGGCCTTGTACTGTTCCGCTCGGGCGCCGACGCCTTCCGCGATGCAGCGGTACAAAAAGACTCGATCAAACTCGCTTCGCAACGCCAGCGCGCCGATTTCTTGCAACGACTGCGACAAACAACGATGGTTGACTGGCAAGGCCACCAGCAATTCGGTCAACTCAGCGGCGTAAATCCAATTCGCGTCGCGGTAGCGAAAACCGGCCCCGTAGAGGTTGGCGACTTCGTATCCGAGCACCCGAATCGTTTCGTTGAGCAGTGCGAGAACCTGACGATTGACGTACTTCGCCGTGATCTGTTTCGTCGCTCGACGGCTGACCTGTCCGGCCAACCACCAAGCGCCCATCGACACGGGATGGGCGCCGAGCGCTAGTCGTCCCAGGTAGTAAACTCCGTTGACGTAGCCCCAGTAAGGCTCGGCCTTGCGATAAACGCCATACGCGCCAACAGCGCGTCGGACATAGGCGTAGAGGTTTTCGATATTGTGTTTCTTGACGTCGCCAGGCAGTTGGTCGAGCAAGGTCAGCATCTGCAGACAGACTCGGCTGCTCGACCGCAGCACGTCTTCCATGTTGGTGTTCAGCAGCGGCTGATCGCTCAACTCCTGATAGATCCCGGCCACCTCGTGGGCCAGCTGTTGGGCGTCGTCGCGGAGCAGTTTCATCGAGAAACGGCCGTCGGGCGCGTACTTGTTGGCCAGCACATCGTTGAATAGCTTTTCCGCCACTTTCGCCAACATCTCATTGAGTTGACGATCTTTCTCTGCCAGCTCGGAAAGCTCCGTGTCGCTTGGCGCCGACGCCAAATCGATCGGCTGCGGAAACTCCATCCACTCGTGATAGACGGCCAACCGGTTGGCAAGTTGTAGTTCGCGTTGATCGAGCCGAGATTGCTGCTCGAGGAATTCTGCTTGAACCTGATCCGAGAGCGTCTCTTGCGATGCATCGGAATGGAGCTTTCGCACGAGCGAGGCCGCCAACGACAACGATGCGGCGAACGACGCGGCAAGCAAGACATACGACCACACATTGAGCGTGGAATAGAAGATCAAGGAGACAACAATCGTCAAGACAATCAAGACTGCCGCCGGCAAAACGTAGACATATTGCTTACGCATACAGGCCCGATTTCTTGCTGGTTGTCGGCATCGAGTGCCGTGTCTGAATGGCGTTGAGTCAAATAGGCCGACGCCGCCGAACGCTCGCCGCTATCGAATCGCTAGCGATGGATCGTGCATCGCGTCGCCTTGATCTTGAGTCGTTGCTTCGAAAACTGCTTCTCACCGGCCTCGGTCACTTTCGCACCATGAAGAAACACCGTCCTCAGCTTGGGCAGGTCGACAAGCGACAAAAGACCTTCATTTCCAACGGTGGTTTTGGACAACCAGAGAGTTTTCAGGTTTCGCAAACCAGTCAATCCTTGCACCATCTGGTCATCGACACCGGTTTCCTCGAGCCCCAGAATTGTCAGGTTCGTGAGTTTCGCAATCTGTTGCATCGACGCCGCGTCGAGCTTGACGCGTTTGAGCGACAAATAAGACAGCGCCGGCAATTGCTGTAGGTCCGCGATTCCGGGGCCATTGACATGAGACTCCTCAAGATAGAGCCGCTGAAGTTTCTTTAGAGTTGCTACTCGAGCGAACGTCTTGTCGGTGACTTTCGTCTTGCTGAGCCAGAGGTGAGTCAAGTTGGTCAATTGGGCCAGGTGCTCTGCCGAGCCGTCGCCGATGTTTGTTCCGTCGAGGCCGAGGCTCTCTAATTGTTCGAATTGGCTGACTTGCTTCATCGCTTCGTCATCGATGGCGAGTCCCTCCAACGAAAGATATTTTAGGTTCGGCAGACCCTCCAAGTGGGCGATACCTTGGTTGCTCACTTTCGTTTGCCCGAGGTAGAGGTACTCGAGACTTCCCAGTCGGTTGAGTACGGGCGTCGATGCGTTGGTGACGCCGGAGTGTTCGAGCGACAGCCAGTTGAGGCTTTTCAGCAGCGTCAGCAATTCAACGCCTTCGTCGCCGCCACTCCACTTCGACGTTAATGCGACGCGCATCACCGGCCCATTGCGCGAATAGCTCGTGCGAACGTTTGCGCCCAATCGCCGAAGCTCATCGACCGCTCGACTGGCGATCAGATCGCTGCGCATGCTAAGAATATCGAGCGCTCGCGCGGCCACTCGTCGTTCATCGGATTGGGCCAATCGAATCAGCGCCGCGGAGGCGGCTGTCTCCTCGGACTTTACGCCAGACGAGGCAAATTCCTGAAGCAGATGAAACGCTCGGTAGGAAGCTTCTCGGCTCGACGTCTCAGCGGCATGCGCAATCAAACCCACGGCCTTCGCGCCGGCTTTGCGCAGCGAACGAGTTGCTCTGCTGCGTACGGCATACTTTTCGTGATTCAGGTCGCGGCTCCAGGCCTCAAGTTGACTCATCGCCGCGTCCGCGTTGTCCGCGCTGCGAACCGGATTCTCGGCGGCGAAGAACGTCGCGAGCGCGAGCACGATGATGGCGGGAACTGGACGGATCACTAACGGCTCCTCAGTAGTCTCATGACGCTAACGAAAACCGCATGAACTGACGGTTTGACTGTTGGCGGCGGTCGCGGAGGGCACCAGCCAAAACTGCGACGCCTCTCGTATCGTAAGGATAGACCAATCGCCGCCCAGCGACCAGGATTTGATCATCCAACGAGGGTCCAAATGGTCGAGATCCCAGGGGTCGTTCGACAGTAAAACCGGCGCAATCGTCTCGGGCAATTCCCTTCATCCTCACGACCGGCGCCATCCTCGCACACAATTCGTCTTGCCACCATCGGCGACGACCAACTCGGTCGGACGCCCATCGCCCCGCGATGACTGAGGACGCGACAGTTCCCCGTCGCTCGGGAATATCGAATATTGAATATCGAACAAGGAAGGAAGAAGGGAACGAAGGGAAGAAGGAAAGCTAGTGCCGCGTCAACTCCAAAAATGGGGGTTGGCTTCGGCGTAACTTGACTTGGCGGCGTGCGATACAAACACTGGGATCCTAATTCTTAGTGTTGACGCTGCACTAGTCTCGGTGTCCGTTCTCCTCGTCCTTATTTCTCCGCGTGCCCCCCTTTCTTTCGTCGCCCAGAAGAAAAGGCCTCACGCGAAGGCGCGGAGAGCGCGGAGACGGGCTCGGGAAGAAGCGAATATTGAACAAGGATCGAAGAAGGAAAGGACAGAAGGTGGTCGCTTGCGGTTGTTCGTCGCAACTGCGAAAAAAGAGACTATGAAAATCCAACAGATACGGACACATCGGCTGCTCGGCGGAACGGTTGATGGCGGTTGGCCGGAAGGGCACAAACCGGAAGACGACTTACACGCGATCGTCGAGGTCATCACCGACAACGATCTAAGCGGCATCGGCAGCGTGTTCACCAACTCCGCCTTGGTCGAAGCCGGAGTGGAGACGCTCAAGCAACACTGGCTCGGCGAACGGGCGGACGAACCGGAACGGCTCAGCGAGAAGCTGAGGCAAAGCGCGTTTTGGCAGGGACGCGGCGGGACGTTGGAGCATGTGATTTCGGGAATCGACATCGCTCTTTGGGACGTCTTCGGAAAATCATGCGGCCAACCAGTATCACGATTGCTGGGCGGTCGCTATCGAGAGTCGATCAAGCCCTACGCCTCCGTCTTGTTTGACGAACCCGATGTATTGGCCGAACGGGTGAAGTCGGTCGCGTCGCGAGGATTTCGCGCGATCAAATTGGGCTGGCGACCTTTCGGCCGACGGGACTCCCAATTCGACGAGCTGTTGGTTCGAACAGCGCGGGAAGCTGTCGGCACCGACGTCGAGCTGATGGTGGACGCGGGCGGCAGCGAACAGTTTTGGCCGCACGGCTACAAATGGGCTCTGCGAACTTCACACATGCTCGCCGAATACGACATTCGTTGGTTTGAAGAGCCGTTGCCTCCGGATGACCTGGCTGGTTTCAAACGACTTCGCACACACGCCCGCGTCCCGATCGCCGGAGGTGAGGTACTCACGCGTCGGCAGAGTTTTCAAGCCTGGCTTGAAGGCGGCGCGTTCGACATTGTGCAGCCCGACGCGACCAAGTGCGGCGGACTGAGCGAAGCGCGACGAATCGCCTGGATGGCGCAAGAACACAACATCCAGTTTGTGAGCCACGGTTGGAACACGGCTGTCGGTCTGGCTGCCGATCTGCATTTGGCCGCCGCCATTCCAGTCGCTCTCTACGTCGAGTATCTCACGCCGGCGCCTTATATCGATGAGATCATTGAAAGTGAGTTCGAGCTGGACGAACAGGGAATGCTCGCCATCCCCGATCGACCTGGACTCGGCATCGAACTCGATCGAGAAGCCATGGCTCGATTCGCCAATCCGGCCTAGCGCTGAGATCTGCACTGAGATCTGCGATTCGAGACTAGTGCTGTGTTACAGCTTGGAATTGGGATCGACAATTCGTTTGGTCAACGCCCGCCACGGCGAATCGGGTGCGCCACCTCAAACTAAGGCGTAACGCAGCACTAGCGTTCCGCGTTGGTCGGTTGGCCGGAATTGTACGATGGTTCAAGCTGCACAAGCACAGGCGGCCGTTTCTTCTCGGCAAACGACAACGCGGCGGTCGGGCAAGCGGCGATACAGTCGTCGGCCACTTTCGTCAGCGCGTCATCCATTGTCCCTTCAAACGGGGCCGAACTCCTTTAAGACTCGCGGGACTTTTTGCGACGAGACACAACCAAGAGTTGCTTCGTCGATTTGTACGACTGGACCCAGCGTGCAGCAGCCGAGGCATGTGACTTCTTGAACCGTGAATTCATTGTCCGTCGTCGTGTCTTCATTGTGAGCGATTTCAAGCGTGTGGCGGACGGCGTCCTCGACCAGGTTCGCTCCCTTCACATGGCAGGCCGTCCCCGTGCAGACATTGATCATGTGCCGACCGACCGGTCGATGGCGAAAATGGTCGTAGAAAGTAGAAACGCCCATGATCGACGCGGGAGTGATCTCCGTCAGCTCACAGACCTGCCGCAACGCCTCTTTGGGCAAGTAGCGATATTGGTTTTGCACTGCCTGAAGAATTGGAATATCGAACAAGGAATGAAGAAGGACGACAGGAAACAGAGTGCTACAAGTGTTCATCAGAACGACAACTGCGGCAGGATGCCCCCGCCCTCAATCGTTTAACCCGTCGCCGCAGGCAAGGCCGCGTCTAAACGCACTGCAACTCCACTGCGGCAGGATGCCCCAGCCACGGACCTCAATCGTTTGCCGTTCTTTAATCGTCGATGAGGGACGGATCTTTGTCGGTTGAATTGTCAGCAACTTGATCTTCGTCGATGTCGTCCTCTGATTCGTCTTCGGATGCGTTGCCGGTTTGCGAGTCGTGTCGTTGGCGAAAGTTCTCGATGCGAGTGTTGAATGCGATGTCGGCAAGCCGGTTTGAGGCCCAACGGGTGAAGATGGCGCCAAACGTCCCGACGGTGAGCATGACGAAGAAGCCGATTCCGACGTAGAAGATCGGACTGATGCGAAGAATGTTGCCTCGCCAGTCGATGCCAGACTGGTTCGCCATGATGGTCGAGAAAACTCCGCAGCCCCCGATAAACAGCATCCAGTGAGAGAGATAGCCGATCGGCGTCCAGACGACCAAAAAGGTAAATCGCCGCCTCCCCGAATCGACTCGAGCCGCATTCAGCATCCAAGCGCTGTCGCACCACCACCAGGTAGTTATGCTGGCGATGACAATCATCAGTGCCGCCGTGGCGACCGAGTCGAGCGGTTCGTTCCACTCCAAGGTGCGCAATTCAAATCCCGGTCTGCGGGAAAACGCAAGTGACGTGGCGGCGGCGAACTGCAGCAAGACCATCAGCGCGACCAAGTCGCTCAGCTGATATCGTCTCTGCATCTTCTTCGCACGAGCTTCGATCAGCAGCGGGCCGAATGTCATCGACCGCGCTGCGAGCGAGACGACGATCAGCAAACCGATGACGGCCAGCAGACCTGGCAGCACAGCAAACAGGCGATGCCATTGAAACTCGGCGACGGCATCGATCATTGAGCGATCCTCGTAATGCTGCTCCAATATGCAGTCAGAGAGTTGAGCGTATTTCGACGTCCTGACAACTCTCCATCATCCTATTCGGAATCTTCCTATTCGGAAAATACTTTCATGTCGTCGCTATTTGAGAAGTCCGAGTCTGAAAACTTGCGTCGCGTCAAACCACTGGCTGCGCGGATGCGGCCTGAGCGGTTGGACGAGTTTGTCGGGCAGCGGCAGTTTCTCGGAGAAGGGAAACTGCTCAACCGGCTTCTCAAAGCGGACCGTCTGGGCTCGGTCATCTTTTACGGTCCGCCGGGAACAGGAAAGACAACGCTTGCGCGACTGTTGGCGACGGCAAGTCGGCGAGCCTTCCGACAGCTTAGCGCGGTTGAGAGCGGCGTAAAGGAGCTGCGGGCGGTCTTGCAGCGAGCTCGCGACGAGGTGGCGACAGGCGGAATTCGCACTCTGTTGTTTGTTGATGAAATTCATCGGTTCAACAAAGCTCAGCAAGACGCGATGTTGCCCGACGTCGAGGAGGGCATCGTCACTCTCGTCGGCGCCACAACTTCGAATCCCTTCTTCGCCGTCAACAGCGCGTTGGTCAGCCGCAGCCAAATCTTTCAATTCGAACCCTTGTCGACTCAAGATATCGCCGAATTATTGCACCGTGCCGTGCATGACAAACGTCGAGGTTTAGGAGGCCGCGACGTGTCGCTCGACGCCGCCGCCGTTGCCTTCTTGGCGGATGTTTGTGACGGCGACGCCAGGCGAGCTCTCACAGCTCTGGAAATAGGCGTGCTCTCCTCGCCCGACGGACCTCTGCAGTTTACTCGCGAACTGGCGGCCGAATCGGTCCAGCGGAAGGCCGTGCAGTACGACCGCGACGGCGATAGCCACTACGACTCGGCGAGCGCCTTGATCAAGAGTATTCGCGGCAGCGATCCGGATGCGGGCGTCTACTGGCTGGCTCGCATGTTGGAGGCGGGCGAGGACGTCCGGTTTCTCTGCCGGCGGTTGGTGATCTTGGCGAGTGAAGATGTTGGCAACGCCGACCCCCACGCGCTGACGTTGGCTGTCGCGGCGATGCAAGCTTGTGAAATGGTTGGCCTGCCCGAATGCCAGCTCGCACTCTCTCAGACCGTCGCCTACCTCGCCTGCGCCCCAAAATCCAACTCGGCGACTGTCGCGATTGGCGAGGCGAGGCGCGACATTCGCGAGGAAAGGCTGATTCCCGTGCCCCGCCACTTGCGCGATTCCCACTATTCCGGCTCGTCCGAACTAGGGCATGGCGAGGGCTATCAGTACTCTCACGATTCTCCCGACGGCGTGGCCGCCCAAGATTACTTGGGAGTCGAACGAGAATACTATCGACCGACCAATCGCGGCTTTGAAGTCGAGCTTTCCAAACGCCTCGAACACATTCGCTCGCTGCTCCACGGCGATTCGGAATGAGCGCAACTGGCGAGAGGTGAACGCGAAATGAAATCGAGAAACACGGGTTATGCGGGTCGTGAGAATCGCGCTCGTCGAAATCGGCGAGTAGCATAATCCGATGGAAGCGGAACGAGATCCGTGTTTGCTACAATGGTCTGATCGCCTGAACATCAATTCACGTCGGCACCGACTGTGCGGAGAATTCGCCCGTTGAATCGTTTTCCTTTTAATGTCGCTTTAACGATCGGTCTCTGCTTGGCCTTGGCTTGTGGCGCTTCCCGATACGCGTCGGCGGACGAGCCGGACGTGTTTCAGCAGCGTTTGGACATGGAGGTTCAGTACGCCAAGGAGCTGGATCAGCTGGCGAGTCGCTGCGACGAGTTGGATGCGAAGGAGAGCGCGCTCGAGACTCGCAAGTGGCGAATCACGCGTGATCCGAAACGTCTTTATTTGTTCTTGCCGGGCGAATTAGCGCCGAGGAAACCTGTCGATGAGCAGGACAACTCGGTCGACAACGCCTGGCACCGCCATTTCTTCCGGATTCGGGATCAACAAGCGGAGCGACTCGTCGAGCTCGCTCGTCAAGCTCTCGACTCGGACAACGCGGACAAAGCGTATCAGTGGCTGCACGAGGCGTTGCACGAGAATCCCGATCACAAACTGGCTCGAACTGTTCTGGGTTATCGAATCGTCAACGGCCGGTGGCGTCTGCCTCAGGGCAGGCCGCGCGTTTCGACCGTTCGAGCCTCGAACCCTCGGCTCAAGTTTTCCGCGCGGCGGCATTGGCGAGTGGAGAGCGAGCATTTTAGTTTGCTTACCGATCACAGCCAGAAAGAGGGTTTGCAGACGGTCGAACAGTTGGAGGTTTTCTATTCGCTCTGGCGTCAAGCGTTCTTCCGTTTCTGGGGCCCGCCTGGCCAGCTGAAGCGGCAACTCGACTCGGCCGCTTCGCCTCGCCGAGACAACCGCAAATTTTCCGTCGTGTTGTTTCGAAGCCGAGACAAATACTTGCAAGTGCTTGGACCGAGTCAGCCATTGATTGGGAAGACAGTCGGCATCTACCTCGACAAGGCGCGAACGGCGAACTTTTACGTCGATCCGGAATTGGCGGCGACGTCACGCTATCACGAGGCGGCTCATCAGTTCTTTTCCGAAGCGGCCGGCGCCACGTCCGATGTCGGCCAGCGCGACAATTTCTGGGTTGTCGAAGCCATTGCCTTGTACATGGAATCGCTGCAGGTGCACGACGGCTATTACACCCTCGGCGGACTCGACGCCGATCGCACTCAGTACGCACGCTATCGGGCGTACAATCAAAGCACTTACACGCCCTTAGGAAGTTTGACGCGGCTGTCGCGAGACGCCATGCAGAAGAATGATGATGTAAGGAAGCTTTACAGTCAGTCGGCCGGCCTGGCGGGATATTTCCTAGACCGAGCGGCGCCGGCCCGAAGAAGTGCCTTCATCGGTTATGTGCGAGATGTCTACCGAGGCCGTGCGCGAGCCGATTCGCTTGCCGAAAAACTGGGGGCGGAACTGCGAAAGGATGCGCCGTCGGACGTGGATCGCGATTACGGGCTCTCGCTGATGATCACCGACGAAGACATCGCTGCTTGGCCTCACAGCGAACTACGCAATCTTTCCCTGGGACACACTCAGATTTCCGATCGGGCTCTGGTCGATTTGGGCGAACAGCCGAGGCTGACTTGGCTTGATCTGGCCGCTGTAAAGATCACCGATCTGAGCGGGTCCGTGCTGGAAAAATTCACGGCGCTGGAACAGCTCAATTTGGAAAACACGCAGGTGACTGATGAGATTTTGACGTCGCTGGCGAAGCTCGAAAAACTCGTCGATCTCGATCTCTCCGGAACAGAGATTACCGGCGCCGGATTGAAACATCTGGCACCGCTTGGCGACTTGCAAGTGCTTTGGCTTTCGGGAACGGATGTGGACGACGACTCGATCATGTCGTTGCGGCCGCTGAAGAAGCTCCAGCGGGTGCATGTCAAAGGAACCGCGGTTACCGCCGCCGGTCTGAAGAAACTAAAAGCCGCTTTGCCTCAACTGCAGGATTAATCTCAGCATGCGACCATGGATTCTCGCGGAGTCGAATTACGGTCAGACCAAAGACGCGTCGATTGAAGTCGCTGTGCTTCCACTCGGAGCGACCGAGCCGCACAACCTGCACCTGCCTTACGGCACGGACATGTTCGAGGCGACGATTCTCGGCGAACAGGTCTGCGAGGCGGCCTATCAGCGCGGCGCCAAAGTCGTCCTCCTGCCGACGATCCCCTACGGCACCGAAACCAACCTCCGCGAATTGCCGCTGGCAATGAATCTCAATCCGCAGACGCTACACGCGGTCATTCGCGATCTCGTCGAATCGCTCGTGCATAATGGAGTGAACAAGGTCTTGTTGCTCAACAGTCATGGCGGCAACGACATGAAACCGCTCTTGCGGGAAATGTACGGGTCGTCGCCGGCTCATCTTTTTCTCTGCAACTGGTATCAGGCCATTCAAGACGTGTATGGCGAGATCTTTAAGAACCCAGAAGACCACGCGGGCGAAATGGAAACGTCGTTTGCCTTGGCCCATTTTCCAGAACTCGTTGCTCTGAACTCAGACGGATCGTTGGCGGCCGATGATGGGGCGGTCAGCCCGATGCAATTCGAGGCGCTCAACAAAGGTTGGGTGTCGATCACGCGTCCTTGGCATTTGCTCACAAGCAACGGGGGCTCGGGAAACCCGCACCAGGCCAGCGCGGAGAAGGGGCAACGCTTGATGAGCGTCCTTGTCGACCGGCTCTCAAGCTTCCTTGTCGAGCTGTCGGATGCGACCGTGGACGCGACGTTTCCGTTTTCCGTCTAGCCGTCTTGCTGCGGGCCGCGTCGAAAGGGCGTCGCCGAGCCGAGGCGTTTCCGTCTGCACGCCGGTCTGCCCCCAAGTTCCCGTCGGCCGCTAGTTGTGGTCGAACGGGCTCGTGCGCTGCCTCTTGTGCGAGTTGCGAGCTGGTTCGCGGCAGTTCCGGGACCATGGATCCCGTGCGTTGACCCTCTGATAAACCGCCGCTAAACTGAGGCCTTCACGGTGGGCGTAGCTCAGTTGGTTAGAGCATCAGATTGTGGTTCTGAGGGTCGGGGGTTCGAATCCCCTCGTCCACCCCTTTCGCGGATTCCTTTTTTTGGCGATTCGACTGGATTGCGGGCCGTTGCCGATTCGTTTTGCGGCTTTCTTTTTGATTTGGGAATGTTTCCCCTGCGATTCGGCTCGTATATAAAACGTAGGCAGGTACATCATCTGACCTAACTTGAGATCTCCTCTCCTTTTGACATTCGGAGCTCACGATGAAGTGGTTACTGAAACTGAGTTTGCTTTCTCTTTGTTTGGTCGCTTTCGGCTGCAGCAGCAGCGAAGCCGTGACGCCAGAGAATCCTGATCCGCCGCCTGGCGACACAGAATCGCTCCAAGTGGACGCTCCGGAACCCGGCTAGCCGTTGTGGATCCGCTCGGTGGTGAGCCTCCTGCGAACGATCCGGCCGGCAGCTAGTCGCCGCGACCGATTGGGCCAAAAAAACTAAAGGCAACACAGATTTGTGTTGCCTTTTTTTGATGGGACACCCGTCCTCAGTCGCGAATCAACTGCGATTGTTGTGAACCCAACCGCATTCCCCTACATGAGGGGGTGTGCAAAAAAAGTCTCGACACGCAAATGCGTGATAGACCGAGGGTCGCCATCAGATATGCTTAAGGTTGCTCGCGCGAAGGAAATAGAGTTCTTGGCGGGGGCGAGATTGCATTTAGGATGGAGCAGTGGTTGTTCTTCGGACGCCAACAGCGGATATTTGAAGTCCGTTCCAGATTTTTTGATTTCGGTCCAGTTTTTTACTTTCATGAGAGGTCGTCAAATGTCACGAACTTCGTTCCGACGAAAATCGAGTGGTTTCACGCTGGTGGAATTGCTCGTCGTCATCGCCATCATCGGCATCTTGGTGGCATTGTTGCTACCGGCCGTGCAGGCAGCGCGAGAAGCTGCTCGCCGCACCCAGTGCGTGAACAACATGAAGCAAGTTGCGCTCGCCGCGCACAACTTCCACGACAGCCACAATCGGCTGCCACCCGGTTCGCTCAATGCCATGATTCCTGGCACGGGGGCCCACGCTCGTGACCAACACGCTGGCGTTTTGGTTTTCTTGCTGCCTTACCTGGAGCAAGGCCTCATTTATGACGGCATCAAGAACGACTTGAATTTGCGACTTGAGCATGACTTTAATCTGGCCAATGCCACGCCGACGCCGGTTAGCGTCGACTTGATTCCCAAGACGGATGGTTACTATCGTCGTGCACAGACTTGGTCCTTGGCTCAAACGAAGATTCCCGGTTTGCTTTGTCCTTCGGACAATGCTGAATCGAGCAGTGGTGTTGCCGCTTGGTTCAACATCATGCAGAACCCGCCCGGGCCGTGGAATGGCGCTCAGTTGTGGTGGTGGAGTCGTGGTGCGACCGGTTTGGGTCGAACCAACTACCTCGGTTGTTCCGGCGTTCTCGGCGAAGGTCAACACGGGTACTGGGGTCCGCGTAAAGGCGTTTTCTGGACTCGCTCCAAGAATCGCTTTGCCGACATTCTTGACGGAACGAGCAATACGCTCATGTTCGGTGAAGTGCTCGGTCACTACTCCGGTAAGAACCGTCTGATCTCGTATCCTTGGATTGCAGCGCACGGCATGCCTTCCGCTTGGGGTCTCAAGAGGGGTTACGACGCTCAATGGGTTCACTTCTCGTCCTGGCACTCTGGCGCGATCCAGTTTGCATTGGCTGACGGCTCGATCAAAGGTGTTGCCTTTACCGCCGATGCTAACCGCGACACCGGTTGGCCCGCATGGACTTCGATGAAGAACGGTGAAAACCCGAACGATATCGTCAACTAACGCGACTTGAGTTCGCAGACGAATCTCCTACGGGCAGTACGAAAGTACTGCCCGTTTTTTTGCGCCGTTTGGAAGTGGTTGCTGGTGCGCCTGACCTCGACGCGGATCTTGCCTGCGGATTCGTTTAACCCGCTGCCGCAGGCAAGGCAGCCAATAGAGGGCTTGGAAGGTTCGGATATGGCTATGCCGAGTTGGGCCTTTTACCCGCTACCTTCCCTTCGGTCTGCAGTCAGTCATCGCCGCGTTTATACCGATTCTTACGAGTCCCGAAAAATACAAGAATACCGAGGGGGCATGGCCGCAACCGAGATTCATGTGAGTGTCCGTCTCGCTCATTACCGAGTGTCCGTCTCGCTCATCGAGCTAGGCCGCGATGACGACGAGAAAGAGGGCATTGCTTGGTCTTCATTTCGTCACACCTTGCTTGATATTTGATATTCTCGAAGTCTCTATTGGCAGCCTTGCCTGCGGCGGCCGGTTAAACGAATGCGTTTTCCTGCAAATTTCTTCGCGATCTTCGGGTCTCCGCGTTAGCCCTTTCTTGCACCTCCTCCGATTGGCAGCCTTGCCTGCGGCGGCGGGTTAAACGAATTTGCTTTCCTACACACTCTCCGCCCGGACGGAGTTACTCGAGCGTTGTCTTCGCTCGTTAGTTTCGAGGCGTATCCGCAAACGCGTGATGAACCAACTGTCCAAGTCGTTTATTGTTCCACATGGCGAAATCGAAAATGGCGCCGTTAGACCGTCGTGCGCTTTTAACGCACAAGGGGCAATGGCTTGGAATCGCGGCCATCGCTCTGGATTCAATGTGACATCGTTGCCGCGCGTGCGCGCCATCGTCACCCTTGGCAGTCACGTGAATGCGTGGTGAACACGCGCGTAGGGCGAGTCAACTTGTTTGCATCAACGATGCAAGCGCACTTCGCCTTTTTTGTTTGTCGCTTTGCGCGCATTAGGAAAAGTGAATACGCGATCACGTGATGAACCAACTGTCTAACGACGTCGCCGTTGGCAATCGGCGGATGACGAGCGCGAGGACGGTTGGTTTGTTCTTATCGAATTAATCGAAGCAGCGCGTTTGCTCGATCAGCTACGGCAAGTGAATCGCAGCGCGCGACACAATGTTCACATCGCTGTACGCGATCACGTGATTGGCGAAAAAGAGCTCGCCGCTATCTTTTGCCGTTCGCTCGGTGCCACTTTGGTTGGTTCGAGCGAGACGCGTGACGAATAGAACTCGATTTCTTATCGCGGACGTTTGTTGTCCGTGTTGCACTTTTTGTTTCGGTTCAGTTTTTTCACATTGAAGAGAGGTCCTTACATGGCTCGATCGTCTACTCGTCGAAACGCAGGTGGTTTCACGCTAGTGGAATTGCTCGTCGTTATTGCCATCATTGGCATCTTGGTGGCGCTGTTGCTGCCAGCAGTCCAAGCGGCAAGGGAAGCTGCTCGTCGCACCCAGTGCGTGAACAACATGAAGCAAGTTGCGCTCGCGGCGCACAACTTCCACGATAGCCACAATCGGCTGCCGCCCGGTTCGCTCAACTCGATCGTCCCTGGCACGCTTGCCAATCCCCGCGATCAGCACGCTGGCGTTTTGGTTTTTCTGTTGCCGTACATGGAGCAAGCCTTGCTTTACGACGGCATCAAGAACGACTTGAATTTGCGGCTGGAACACGACTTTGCCTTGGCAAACGCGATGCCCACGCCGGTTAGCGTCGACTTGATCCCCAAGACCGACGCCTATTTTGCTCGTGCAAAGACTTGGTCCCTCGCTCAAACCAAAATCCCGGGACTGCTCTGTCCGTCAGACAACGCCGAATCGAGTTCAGGCGTGGTCGCTTGGATCGACAACGAGCAACGAGGGCCTGGGACAAGGGATCGCGCGTTCTTGAATTGGTGGAGTCGCGGCGCGACGGGGCTGGGCCGCACCAACTACGTCGGCTGCTCGGGCCAACTCGGCGAAGGTCAGAACTGGTACTGGGGCCCTCGCAAGGGCGTTTTCTGGTCTCGTTCGAAGAATCGCTTTGCCGATATCCTCGACGGAACCACCCACACGCTCATGTTTGGCGAAGTGCTTGGCCACTACTCCGGCAAGAATCGTCTCATTTCATTCCCTTGGATTAGCGCTCACGGACAGGCTTCGGCGTGGGGATTGAAAAAAGGCTACGACGCGAGATGGACAAACTTCTCATCATGGCACTCAGGTGCCGTTCAATTCGCTTTGGCGGACGGCTCCATCAAGGGTGTCGCCTTCAGGGCCGACAACATCGCGTTTCGTGAATGGACGAGCATGAAGTTTGGCGAAAACCCAATCGACATCGTCAACTAGGGAATCGCCAACAGCTGGATCACCATCAGCGAATAGCCAAAAAGCAAACGCAAAGTGGTCGAAGCCGTCGACGCGCCGGCTGAGAATTCACCATGACGCGTTTTTTCGAGACGGGCAGCCCGCGCTGCCCGTCTCACATTGGTCGAGGACTTATCAAAGCGGATTCGTTTATCCCGTCGCCGCAGGCAAGGCAAGGTTGCCAATAGCGACGTAGTGAACATTGAAAACCGTGCAAGGGATGAAGACATCCCCAACTCTTCGTGTCTTCTCGTGCTTTTTTGTGGCTCTCTTCCCAGGGAGTCGCTTAGAGCGCGAAGCGGCGTGTAGGGAAACCGCCACCCCGCGCGCAAGAAAAAGCGACGGCTCGTCGATTGAGCTCGTCGCTTATCTCGTGACGTGACTTCAACTGAAGTCGCTCTAGCGGGATGCAAAGACGGACACGACGGCAACATCGATGGACGATGTGTGCCGCGCGGTCAATTCCACGCTAGATCTTTCAGTCGCCGTATTCGGCGCCGAAGAACTCTTTGCTGTCGGACGGATTCGGCTTGATGGTCCTGGCCCCTTCTTTCCAATCGGCCGGGCACACCTCACCGTTCTCTTCAAAGAACTGAAGCGCCTTCACCATTCGCAAGGATTCGTCGACGCTGCGACCCAAAGGCAAGTCGTTGACGACTTGATGGCGGACGACGCCTTCTTGGTCGATGAGGAACAGACCGCGAAGCGAAATGCCGCCGCCGAGCAGCACGTCGTAGGCCCGCGCGATTTCCTTGTTGAGGTCAGCGATCAGAGGATACTTGATCTCGCCAATCCCGCCATCGTTTCGCGCCGTGTTCCGCCAAGCCAGATGCGAAAAGTGGCTGTCGATCGAACAGCCCAACACCTGCACTCCCAACGCCTCGAATTCGGCAATGCGGTCCGAGAACGCGATGATTTCCGTTGGGCAAACAAACGTGAAGTCGAGCGGATAAAAGAACAAGACGACGTGCTTGCCTCTGTAGTCCGACATCGAAACTTGCTTGAAAGTCCCGTCAGGCATGACCGTGTCCGCCGTGAAATCGGGTGCCGGTTGAGTCACCAATACGCTCATAATTTGCACTTCCTTTATGGAGTATTTGAGTCAGTTGAGTCAGCCAACTTACGAATCAACGAATGGGCTGACAAGGGGCGGGCGGAAAGGGGAGGCTTAACCCGTTGCCTAGGCCAGGTCGAGGCTGCTGCTACGGCTAATTCGATAGACCGGTTGCCGGAGACGAGGTCGTCGGCAAAAGTCCGGCCGCAGCGTCCTTCGTTCTTTTCATTGACCGCCGCCCGAAATAGCCGATAGAATCAAATATCAGTTGGCGTCACGGTCAATTTCGTGCAGTCTGCATTCGGAAGGGTCTCCCATGCGTTGCCTATGCCTCATCCTGGCGGTCGCCCTTTCGGCGAGCTTCGTATCCACCAGTCGGGCTCAACAAGTACGCGTTGGAACGCCCTTCCAGCAGCTTAACGACAGCTTCTACGAGAACTTCAACATCGGATGGGGTTTCTCGAGGATGAGACCGAATGGGAGCGGGTTCTTCTTTAATGGGCCGGGCGCGGCGCCGCCTCCATTTGGCGGCCACGATCCCAATGGCGACGCCCAATTAGGCTTTGGAACTCGCGGCCGCAACGGCTCGGGCTTCTTCAACTTCTCATTCGGCCAAGGCAATTCGAGGTCGATGAGCACAACAACCCCCAGCGTCGTCGTTCCCAACGGGTACGGCGGAACCATTAGCAGTCTGACCCAACGTCCCTTTGTGACGGGATTCATTCCCGTCGTTGGCGGCTTGCCCCCCACGCCTCCGCCCGTGCTCACCTCGCCCCTTGGCGCCAGTCGTGAACAGGTTTACCAGAACGTACAGCGGATACACGACCGAGTGTTAGCCGAGCGTGAGGTTGCGGAAACAAAGCAACGCGAACGTGACGCGATCGCGCTGGACGAAGAACGAAAGCGGTTGCGTGAACGGGCGCGAACAGGGAAGTCGAGCGACGATCCGCCGCTTCGTCTCGGAGGCCAATAGGTGCCGCCCGTTTCAGGATCGATCCAGTCGAATCGACCCAGGCCAATTGACTCAGGCGGCGACTGGTCCTTTTTCGCCGCTCAGTCGTGCATCCGCTCTAGGTAGAGCACGAGCCCATGAGCGGCGTGATAGAGCGCGCCGCATTCCAGGTCGACTTTTTCCGTCTTTTCGAACACCTCGCACAGGTAGTCGACTGCGCGTGTAACCCAAGGTTGTCGCAATTCCTTATCTGTCGCGGCGACCGCGAGAAACTCGACGATGTGCCCCGTGGCACCGAGATTTTGAGCCAGATCGGGCGAGTTTCCTGGCCGGTCGAAGTAGTGGATCGAAAACGACCCGTCCGTGTTTTGATTTTGCTTGGCCTGTTCGATTGCACGGGCCACGGCCTCATCAGCCAGATTCCAGGAGCCGCTTACTTCGCCGTCGGCTTCTTGATGCCGTTTGAGAGCTGTCGCCAGGCCGATCATTCGGTGGGTGCCGCCGCAAGCGCTCGACGCCAATTCCTGATTCGCTTCGATCTCGACAAGTTTCTCGATACTCCATGTCTTTCCGTCGCTCGCAGTCCACTGGGCGTCGGTTGGTAGGTAGGCGGTCAAACCAATCAGCGTCCAACTGAATTCCTGTTTAACGTTTCGCGGCAAGTCCTGTTGCACTTGCGCAACGAAATCCATCATGGTCACTTCGTCCTTCTTCACCCGGATGATCTGGTCGGGCGGCAAGTGGCATTGAGAAAGGACGGCAAGCCATTGATCCGCGTGGCCTTGCCCTGCTTTGCTTCCCTCCTCCAAAGCGGCTCGAAGGCCAAGCATGTCGGAGCCGTCCCGCTTGACCACTTCGACGGTCCATCCGGTCATGTGGCCGCCATTCAAGATGTGTTCGATGGCTTGAACCGATTCCCCATCGTGCTCGACGTAGAAATCCTGCTGGAAGGCCAAGGTGCCGTGGAGAATCTGCCAGGCCCGATGGACGTGCAGGTCCAATGTTCGCTCGTGGAGCGTGTAGTCGAGCACTTGCTCGATGCGAGCGATTCGCGTTGGCGGCGGGAGCATGAATTCCGCCATTCCGCTCGACGCCGGATCGACTTCGACTTGGGCCGCTTGATTGGGGCATCCCATGCACATCAGCGAGGCGGCGACAGCCAAGGCAAATCTCGCCCGATCTCGAATGAGGTGCCCGGGCGGGGAAGACGTTGCTTGCGAGATCGTGTCGGTCCGGGGCGTTGTGATCAAGGCACTATCGCTCAACAAGATTTTCGGGGCGGAAGCGTTATCCATTTTCGTCGCATCCGTGGCTTTCCTTGAAACTATGGCCTAGGTTTCACGCGTGCTAGGAAAATCCAGCGGATTGAGTTGGATTTGAGTTGGATTATCGCGACATCCGGGGTTCCAAGCCAACCTCAACAACGGTGCGTCGCATGTATCATTGGCGACGATCGCTAGAACCGCTTCGGTCTCCGCAATGGATTCTTGGTTGCGGCGGCAACAAAACGGGATGGGATGTATATGATTAAAGGTGCCGGAAGCACCGGCGATCCGATGCGACTCCTCGAACCTTGATCCGAGTTTGCCCTGTGTTCTATCCACAATTGGAACTATTGCTCTGGACGAGCCCCGCGTTGATCTTGGGATTTATCGCCAGTTGGATGGTCCGGTCGGCCTATTCGTCGATGAGCCAAGTGCCGGCGCAGATGAGCGGATTCGCGGCGGCTCGACACATTCTCGACCGCAACGGTCTGCAGGACATTCAGATCGAAATAGTTCCCGGAAAATTGAGCGACCACTATAGCCCGCGCGAAAAAATCCTCCGGTTGAGTCCTGACGTCTACCATGGCCGTTCGATGGCGGCAGTCGGAATCGCCGCTCATGAGGTAGGACACGCGATACAAGACGCCAAACGCTACGCGCCCCTGGTTCTCCGAAATGCCGCGGTTTCTATGGCGGGCTTCGGCAGCAATGCTGGGATGCTGATTGCCTTTGTCGGAATGATCACGTCGATTTCTTGGTTGTTGCTCATCGGCATTGTGCTTTTCTCCGCGGTTGTTTTCTTCCAGGTCGTTAACCTGCCGGTCGAATTTGACGCGAGCCAACGGGCAAAACGGCAGCTGGTCGATTTGGGAATGATCTCGCCAAACGAATTGCCCTACGTGAGGAAGGTGCTTACGGCCGCCGCCTTGACCTATGTCGCCGCCACGCTGCAGTCGATTCTGACTCTGATCTATCTGATTTCCCGATACAACCGCAGCCGATAGCGGCGCCATGATTCTCATCATGTCGCTCCTGTGAACCTGTCCTCCTGTTTCTTGTATGCCGCTAATCGCCGGCAACAGGGTGTATCCAAAGGTTAGCGCAAAACTGGCAACGAATTCAGCTGAGGTTGTTTGAAGTCTGCGGCACCTGATTCAGCAACTGAGGACAATCGCAATCGGCACAAGAAATGCGAACTGTCCTGCCAACCGGTTTTGCGCGCCGACCCCATCGCGCAGCGGATTTTCTCTAACGTGTTTGCTGATCGATGCACAGACCTGTCCGACAATCGACCGCCCAATCGCGTTCGCGTCGAGCTGCTGCGGTGACGTTGGAACTCATTCTGGCGTTGCCGATTCTGTTTATCGCGCTTCTGGCCGTGGTCGAGTTCGGCGCGGTCATGGCGAATTTGCAGGCGGTTGCCGTGGCAAGTCGTGAGGGCGGCCGATTCGCGGCTCGCCAAACGACGCTCAATGCTACGACGGCAACCAGCATCCGGACTCTGGTTGACAACCGGCTGGAGTCGGCTGGGTTTGGAGCAACGGCGAGCAGTGGCGTGGTCCTTGTGCACAACGTTGGCGTTGCCGCCACTCATACCGATGGCGTCTGCCCGACGCCTACGACGCCCTCGCTTCCGGCAACCTCGGTGCGAGTTCGCGTTTGCGTCCCGCTCACGCGTCTGGCACCCAATCTTCTCAACCCGTTCGGGTTCAGCCTCACCAGCCGCTCTGCGGTGCAAGACGCCACGTTTGACTACGAGCCGTAGGGCGGCAAAGCGAAGAGACGACTCGGCGCGGCACTTGCAACTCTTATCGTCTCGATCGATGCCAATTCCCACGCTCCGATGTCGCAAGTTGTGTCGTGGCACAGGATTGGTCGCCAGAGGAATTCGTTATGACCGATCCGCAATGCCGCTCCGATGATGCTGAAATTCAACCGACGTTGGGAAATCGCCGCGCGCCGTGGGGTGTTGAAGACTGGCTGCTCGTTAGCTCGATCTGGCTAACGTGCCTTTCTTACAGTTGCGCGATGACGATTGCAGATCCCGATCTTTGGGGACATACGCTGTATGGCCTGAGGGCAATTGATCAGGGCGTGTTGACCGAAGCGAACGACCCCTTTTCATACACGGCGCCTGGCGCGACCTGGATCAATCACGAATGGCTGACGGAATATCAATTCGGTTGGCTCTGGTCGAACCTCGGCGGTATGGGCCTGTTGCTGTGGCGAAACGCGATGGTTACGGTCGTGTTCGGCGTTGGACTCTGGTCCCTCTATCGAGCTCGCGCTAGCCTGGGCGCTTGTCTCGTGCTCTTGATCTTCTCGACTGAGTGCCTCGCCGCGTTCACAACATTCATCCGGCCTCAACTTACCACATTCGCATTGTTGGCGTTGAGCTTATCCGTTTTGCGGTGCTATTGGGATCGGCCAACCGCCTGGGTTTGGACTCTGCCCTTCATGATGGCGGCTTGGGTGAATCTTCACGGAGGGTTTCTCGCGGGACTTGGCATTCAGTTTGTGTTCGCGCTAGCCGCGATATTGCGAGCAGTAAGAGCTGCCGAGGCAAGGAAGTCGGCGGCCGTCCTTGCCGCCGTGTTCTTGGCGTCGTTGTTCGCCACGTTGCTCAACCCATACGGGATTGAAATGCATAGCATGCTTTGGCAGCACTTGGCGCCGAAGCAGGCGATTCGCGAGTGGCAACCGCTTTGGGCGGCCTGGCAGTCTCCGCTCTATTACGTCCCCTTCCTGATGCTCTCGTTGCTGTTCGCTGTCAGCCGATCTTGGCGATGGGTCGACCTATTAGTTTGCCTTGTCGTTGCTCAGCAGGCCTTCAGCCACATTCGCCATGTTGCTCTGCTCGCCATCGTCTTGCTCGTCATTGGGCCCGGCCCGATTTCGGATTCGCTGGCGATTCTGTTTCGTCGCATCGGTCGGCAATTCTCGGGTTCGCCGGGACGAGCTCGACGCTGGCTGGCGGTCGCCGGTGCGCTGGTCGTTCTCGGTTGCATTCGAGCTCAGCCGGTCATGAGACTCTGGCGCGAAGGCGTGGTGCCATGGGAGATCGCCGTTCGGTGTCGAGACGATGGGCCAGGCGTCCCCAGGCGGGCAATCACGTTCATGCAGCGCCAGGGCGTTCGAGGCAATTTGATGACCGCGTACAGCTGGGGGCAGTACATGCTCTGGCACCTCCACCCGGACTGTATGATCGGCTTTGATGGCCGGTACCGCACGATTTACCCAAGTGAACTCGAGGAGGACTTTTTGGCGTTTTGGCGGCTGAGTGAATCGAGCGAGGGTGCGGCTGCGATGCTCGATGAGTATCCCACGGAGATCGCTTTGCTGCCGGCCTCATCGCCCTCGTGCGATTACGTGCGGGGGCGTAGCGATTGGGCCGAAGTGTTCGCCGATGAGCAAGCTGTGGTGTTCGTTAAACGCACTCCACTGTTCGAACCATTGATCCGGCGAGTTGCATCGGGTTTGCATGGCTTGCCCACCCAAGGTTTCGGTCAGTCCGCCGTTCACTTGAATCACGCTCCCAGTCAGGATCCCAGTCAGGATCGCTGGACCGTCTTCCCCGCCGCGCCTCCGATCGCCACAACCAAACGTCAACAGTTGTTTACCGCTGTTAACAAAGACGCGAACTGACGAGCAGCCCCGCGCGGAATCGAAGTGGCTGCGAGCCTGTATATGGCGTGGTTTCGTCAATAATGGGCTCTTTGGCGCGCCAAGTGCATTTCGCAACGGCGGTGCATTGCACAATGTTGGCGTCCTCATTCTTTTCGGAATCAAAGGCATGAAGCGAATTATCTCACTGGCTCGCGAATTACGAACTCAGGTTCAAGGGTCGGTTTTCGTCGAGTACCTGCTGTTGCTGACACTCATTGGTATTGGCGTCATCGTCGGACTAGCTGCGGTGCGCACGGCGTTACTCAACGAGCTGAATGACTTGGCCAATGCTATCAACGCGATCACACCATAGCGACGAGAGTCCGCGTCACGAAGCCCTTGGAAAGCGAGTCGACGCGTTTCTCACTGAAGATCGCGTCGCCTCGAGATTAACGGGCAGGCCCATGCGAAATCGACGAGGTAGCGTTACGCTCGAGGCGATTCTCGTTATTCCGATTCTCTTCATCACGACGCTCGCAGTCGGCCAATTCTTTATCACGTCGCTCGTCCATCAAGCTGCCCTCAACGCATCGATCGAAGGCGCCAAAGTCGCCTCGAAGGGCGGAGACGCTGACGAAGTCCGAGACGCTGTGAACGAAGTCTTGGCGACGGTCAATGTGTCGATCGGGACCAAGGCGTCGGTCATTCGAGAAACAATGGCCGGACTGCCAGAGCAACGAGGCACGTATACCTGTACGTCTCCGGCGAGCCCAGGTTTGGCCGCAGACGAGATTCGCGTCACCGTGTGCATCGACATGACGGCCGCTCCGCTGCTCAACGCGCTTTCCTCCTTTGGCGTGAACTTGACTGGAAAGTCGCTAACCACGAGTACTCAAATGTTCATCGAGTGACCCAAACGCGGGAGTTGCGCAGGGTCTTCAGGACGACCGAGAGACGACACAAGAACTAATTTCGATTCATCCGCATTCAGGCAAGGGCGGACGTTGTCAATCACGACAGACACCACCGACACGTCGACCCAGTTCGAGATCCTTCGACCTGTACTGGGTGAGCGTTTTGTGATGACGCGCTCTCAGTTGGGAGTCTGCGTTTGGTTCTGCGTGTTCTTCGTCTACCTCAACTACATCCCTCTGTTCCACTCCGATATCTGGTGCCATGTGCACTACGGTGCTTGGATGCTTGATCACGGCGAACTCGTAACTGAGGATCCGTTCTTGCCGTTGGCGGAGGGAGTGCGAGTTGTCAACAACGCTTGGCTAAGCCAGTTATTGTTCGCGGCGGCGGAGCGAGTGGGCGGACCGCAGCTATTGTCGAATCTATTCGCCGTCGTCGTGTTGCTGACGTACATCGTCTACTCGCGAGTGTTCTACTTGATATCCTCTCGCAAATGGCTGGCCGTGCTGGGCATGGCGCTGCTGTTGGGGACCGGATGGACCCGGCATGCGATCATTCGGCCTGAGATTTTTGGCGGTTTATTCGCGTCCCTGTTGTTTTGGATGCTGATTCGCGTCGAACCTTGGCGAAGCCGCTGCGAGGTTTGGAAAGACGCTCGGGCCCAGTCTGGCTTTCCGCTCTTCTTCTGGTTCGCCGTACCGATCATGTTCGCGCTTTGGGCCAACATGCATGGCTCGTACGCGGTGGGGTTGGTCGTGTTGGCTTGTCATGCTATCGGCGTGGCAGTGCAATCGCTTTGGCGACAAAAGAACTTGACTGCCGTCGCCGCCGATCCTCAAGTCCGTCGTTGGGTTTGGCTCACCGAAATCGCGGTGCTCGCCACGCTCTGCAACCCCTACGGAATCGACCTCTTGATCGAAACCGCGCGGTTTGGCAAGAACGAGAATTTGCGCGACGTGCTCGAGTGGTTTCCGCTTCGCTTGATCGACTTCGAGGGAATTCAAGTCTCGGTCGCCGTGCTGATTTCGTTCTTACTCGTTCGGCATAGTCGGCGCACGTTTCACCCGGCGGAAGTCCTACTGATGACGCTGCTCGCGATCATGATGGCTTCGACGGTACGCATGATCGGTTGGCTGGCGCCTGTTTGGACGATCAGCATGATGCCCCATTTGACGGACATCTGGAAACGAAATGAATCGCGAGTTGCCGAGTGGATTTCTTCGCTTCGGACCGAATCCGATGCGGAGTCTGCTGAGGATGAAGGCGAGGAGCTGTCCTGGAAGCTTCCGCCCCACGCCTATACGCTGTTCGCCGGCTTGTGTGTTTGGTGCGCTTTCGCTCTGGCTCCGGTGAGCCAATCCTTGCTGGGAAGCAAACCTCGGCAAGTGGAACAGATCTTGAGCAAAGGAACGCCGCACGGCGTCACTAAGTTTCTTCGTGAGGACCGGCCCCAAGGCTTGATCTGGGCCCCGCAGTGGTGGGGCGATTGGCTCGTTTGGGACGGACCGAAAGACTTGCAAGTGTTCATGACCACGACGCTTCACCTGGCGCCGCATTCGGTCTGGCGGGATTACATGCGGATCGCTCACGCCGACGCCGGCTGGCAAGCCGCGCTTGATCGATACGCCGTTGACACGATTGTCATGGACAAGGAGCTCCAACCAGTCATGCATCGCGCCGTCCGCCGAAGTGGTGACTGGGGTGTTGTCTATCAGGACGACCAGGGAGTCGTTTACCGTCGAAAACATCTAATTCCAGACCCAGCGCCCATGCCAGAAGCTGATGCCGCTGGCCAAACTGGCTCGGCCGCACAAAGCAATGCGGAGAACCCAACCGAGACGAAAGAGCCGTTGGAAGGGGAGGCCGGCCCATGAGCGATTCATCGATCCGACGCGCCGGCGAGCCCGATGCGAATCTGGATGCAAAACAGGCAGTGGACGAAAAAACTTCGGTCGATAGCGCGGCCGCGCCGGAAGACAAAAGCAGTTGGAGTTCTGCGAAGTCGATCTTTATCGTCGCTCAAGTTGCGATTCTCTGTGTCGCCATGGGTGCCGTGTCTCATCGTGTGAGGCAGATTGACCAGCGGAATACGTTGCCGGAAATTCGCGAGACTCCGCTGACGATCGTCCCGACCTACGATTACCCTCAAGTCGTTTCCGACGAGCAGCTCGAGCAAGTCCTCTTCAAACTCTATCCTCGTCTCCGCGGCGACTCGCCGAAGATCAACCACGTCGACCACGCGCTTCGATTTTGGGGCGTGGACGCGAAGTTTAACGACCCAGCGGCGCTTTCAGGTCAGGAGATGCGAACGATTCTGACCGACCACGGCGAATTCGCTCGACTGTGGGGCGGCGACGAGGAGCCGCTTTTGCAACCGACCGAGTCGGGGGTGCGAGTGCGGACGAGAGGCGGTCAGGCGACGGCGAGTCATGTCGATCACACGGTCGCCGGGCTCGCCGAGGTTGGCACGCCAGCCGATTTCCCGATCGATGCGTCCCAACGTCGCGCAACGATGCGAGACTTGGTGCAATACGCTCTCCGAGAATTCAAACTTAATCAAACCGAATACGAGTGGTCGGCGCTGACGTTCGCCTTGTTCCTTGCGCCCAACCGCGGCTTCGTGACGACCGAGGGACAACGCGTCACGTTCGATGACTTGGCCGATCGCATCATGCGACAGCCATACCGCCAAGGAGTTTGCTTCGGCAATCATCGCCTACACACGCTGACGATGATGCTCAGAATTGACGACACCGAAGACATTCTCAGCGACGCAACTCGAGCGGCCATATTGAGACACCTGACCGACGCGTCGAAACGACTGGTCGCAACTCAACACAAAGAAGGCTATTGGGATCATCAATGGCCCGGTGAGCACTACGCTGCGGATGACGACGGCCGCGATCTCGATTCCGCGAGGATCCTGGCGACCGGGCACGCGCTCGAGTGGCTCGCGCTGGCGCCGAGCGAAGTCCATCCTCCTCGTGAAGTTCTCGTCCGAGCGGGTCAATGGCTGGCGCGGCGGATCATTGAACTGGATGACGAGAAGATCAAGACGTACTACACCTTTCTGACTCACGCCGGGCGGGCGCTCGCTTTGTGGCGAGGAAAGTTCCCCGTCGATTTCCTCCCACCCTATGTCGAACCAGTTGAGCCGCCGAGCGATCGCGATTCGACCACTGATTCGCCGACCGACTCGACTTCCCAGCAGCAGCCTAAAGCGACGATCCTGCTGCCCGCGAGCGACGAATCGGCGGCCGAATCGACCGACTCGACTGTTAACAAAACGAAACCACAATAAACAAAACGTTGCGCCTCAATCGATCACCGCCAGTCGAATTCTCCGGATTCGGACCTTCGTCGCCAACTGGCGCAAAAACTGCATCGGTCTACTGCATCGGTCTACTGCATCGGTCCACTGCATCGGTCCACTGCATTCGGACCCTGGCAAGTTTCAACCGAGAAAGTGACGCCACCCGTTGAGCTGTGCGGAGCCTCTAATTCATGACACTTCTTCTGCGTAAACTCTGGAATGACGAACGTGGCGTGGCCATGTCAACCGAGCTGATTTTGATTACGGTCTTGCTGGTCATTGGCGCCATCGTCGGCTTGAGCACATTCCGCGATCAGTTGGTGCAAGAATTCGGCGACGCCGCTTTGGCGGTGAGCTCGTTGAATCAAAGCTATTCGTTCTCGGGCGCAACCGTCGGCGGATTCACTGTTGCGGGGAGCATTTTTACCGACACCGCAGACGACTGTGACGGCCTCGACCCGGTTGGCGGCGAGCCGGCATGCATCAACGTGGCGTCGCCAGCAATCGCCGAGTAGAAACTAGGAAGCCGAAAAACGGCCACGATCGAAATCGGGACGGTCTACGATGATGACGTTGATACGGGAACTTTGGGCTGATCGACGCGGGGAGACGAATATCATCTCCGCACTCTTGCTTTGCGTGATCATCTCCATTGGGGCGATCGTCGGGTTGTCGACTCTGCGCGAGCAGATTGTACAGCAGTTTGGCGACATGGCGTTGGCGCTGGAAAACCTCAACCAATCGTTTACCAGTTCGCTCGGAACCTACACCGACACGTCGCCGCCCAAACCGATTCTCGACCCGCCTGGTTCCGAGCCCGCCGGCCTCGACGTGGGAGCCGCCGCTTCCGTTGAGTAAGAAGAGCTGCTGAAGGGCCGCCGAAAAGGGCCGTCAAGAAAAGTCACTTCTTCTCGAAACGATCTCGTTTTGATTCTCGCGTGCCGGCCGCGCAGAGGATATCATCGAGCGCCTTCAGCCGTTCCCCTGTTGTCGGAGTCGATGATGATGCGCACCCTATGTTCCGTTTTGGCCGTTTGTCTGCTTACTTTTCCGATTGCCCCATCCGCTTCGTCAGCGGATAAGGACCCTGGCACGATCACCGACGTGTCTAAAGCCGGTCCCGATTATCAATTGCAGGGCGAATACGAAGGCATGATGCCCGGCGAGAATGGCGACGAGAAATGGGGCGGCCAAATCATCGCGCTGGGCGACGGCAAGTTTGACGTTGTTGGCTATCAAGGCGGCCTGCCCGGCAATGGCTGGAAAAGAGGCGATCTTGTTAAACGAGGTAGCGGCGAAGTCTCCGACGGCGCGCTGCGAGTGAAAGGCGACGACTGGACCGCCGTCGTTGCCAAGGGCGTTGTCGAAGTCCGCACGGACGATGGCGAACTGGTCGGCCGGATCTCCAAGGTGAATCGCAAAAGCCCCACGCTAGGCAAGAAGCCGCCCGAAGGTGCCGTCGTGCTCTTTGACGGATCGACCGCCAAGAACTTCGATGGAGGCAAGATCGTCGAAAAAAACTTGCTCAGCGCCGCTTGCTCGACGAAAGCGAAATTCGGCGACCACCGTCTCCATCTCGAATTTCGTACGCCCTTCAAGGCCAAAGCCCGCGGACAATCTCGAGGCAACAGCGGGATGTATATCCAAAGTCGCTACGAAGTTCAGATTCTCGACTCGTTCGGACTCGACGGAAAGAACAACGAGTGCGGCGGGATCTATTCCATTAGCGAACCCGCGGTCAACATGTGTTTCCCGCCGTTGACTTGGCAGACGTATGACTACGATTTCACGGCCGCGCGCTACGACGATTCAGGTAAGAAGACCAGCAACGCTCGTGTCACGATTCGCCACAATGATGTCGTGATTCACGACAATCTGGAGCTCACCCATGGCACTCCGGGTAAAAACAAAGAAGGCCCCGGCCCCGATTCGCTCTACTTGCAAGGGCATGGCAACCCAGTCGTATTCCGAAACATCTGGGTCGAGACCAAGTAGTGACGACTCGAGAAGGCGGCGGGAAAAGGCCCCATTTCCGACTGTCGTTTTTTGAGCCGTAACTTGGCTCGCTAGGAATACGACCTATTATCTTATGTGGTCAGGAACCGGGGGCCGAGACCGACTTCGCTCGGCCCTTGCCAGAAAAGCTCGGTGCGTAAATTAGTGCACCGGGCTTTTCTTATTGCCGGATTATTCGGAACGCCCGCTAACGGAAGGCGCAAAGACGAGGAACAGCCTTGCCTGCAGCGACAGGTTAAACGAATCCGCCGAGTGAAGACGAAGGATTCTTGCCGACAGTAGCACAGCTTTATCGGGCTCCGTCTTTGGGCCATCGCAGATGCTTATGCAAGAAGTCAAACGTTCCTTTGCCATTGATCGTGTGCGGACCGTCAAACCACTCGATCTCGCAGCGGTCTAGCAGTTTCAACTTGGCCTGATAGAGGAATCGCACCTTGGCGAATTCGTGGGCGACTTTCTCATCGGGTGCGACGCCATCGTAGTGGCCCCGTTCGACCATGAACGGCCGCGGGGCGATGAGGGTGGCCATTTCTGCATAGTTGAAGGTGCTGCCGAGATCGAATTCAAAGATCTCGTACTCGCCCGTACGGACGTAGGTGTAACGCCCGCGAGTAGTCGCCGCGTTCTTCCAGACCCATTCGTTGAAGTCGGCCGAGCAGATCGAGAGACAATAGTTCTCTACAAGTGGCGGAATCCTCATCGCGCTCTTGCCGCCGTACGACAAGCCGTAGAAGGCGATCCGCGAGGGGTCGACATAGTCCTGCTTGGAGAGCCAATTGACGATCTGCTGATGTTGCGGAACCATAATCGAAAACAGCGTCTTCTTGATCGGATAGGACTTCCGCTGGAGCGTTCTGAATCGATCTTTAAAGATGTAAATATTCTGCGGGGAAAAAGTGACGAAACCTCGCTCGGCCAACTTGGCTGCAAAATCGTGATAGGCGCGATGATCGCCCTGCACAATATCCTGCGGGCGTCCTTCCAAACCGTGTTGGCAAACGACAACCGGACGCTTCTCGTCGGGCTGTATTCCTTTCGGTCGAATCAAAATGCCATAGGCAAAAACGTCCGGCATGACATCCAAGACGACCTCGTAACTGACGTACTTATCAGTCTCCTTGATCTTCCGACTGCGTGCGTTGAATGGCAGCAAGTCGCTTCCATATGAACCAATCACTTCGTTGCGAAAGAAATCGCGAAGTTTACCGGAGGTCTCGGCGAATCGTTCTGGGGACGACGTGTCGAGTCGTTCTTTCATGAAGTCGGCGCGAACATAGGAACTTTCGCGCAGCAACCACTGATTGTGGTCATCCATCTCGTGGACGAGTCTCGCCTGCCTTTGCGCCGCTCCCACATCCTCCATCGCCGCTTTTGGCGGCTCACCGGATTTCACCATCGCGCCGCCGAGATTCTTCAGGATGGCCTCGATAGCCTTCGGGGCAACGCTTGCGGAATCGCCGCCGGCCAGCAATTGAATTGAGTCGGGGTAGTTCGAGCGGAGGAGCGACACAGCGCGCTTATGTTCGGCGCGAACCGACTCGAGTTTCGGAGACACGAGTTCCGCAGGCGCTCCGCCATTGCCTGGTATCACCATTTCGGGTCCGGGGCTGGCGTCGACGATCAGCGTCCGCGGCGCCACCATGCTGGCCAGTTCGGCGTCGCCAAACTGCTCGAGCAGTCCGAACACGTTGCGGTCGATCGGCTGGCTCCAAATAGTTTGTCGTGAGTCGAAATAGCCGCTGACAACGGCGGCCTTGATACGAGTGTCGAGCGCGGCGGCGTAGAGGGCCAACATTCCCCCCTCGCCCCAACCGACGACACCGATCTTCGAGTCGCCGTCGCGAGTCTTTTCGAACCAATCGATGGCCGCAAAAGTTTGTTGCAGTTCGTAGCCGATCAGATGGCGGCCGAGTTCGTACGCGCTGCGATAGACGTACTCGCGGCTCGTGAGATTCGCACCGCCCAATCTCGATTCGCGATGCCGACTGATCAGCGTCGGCACCACGACCCGGCAACCGCTTTCCGCCAGACGCCGTGCGAATTGTTGCTCGTCATTGAGACCAGGAGCGAGACCGGAGACTTGTTCTGGTGTCTGATCCGCATCGGGAATCGCGACGATGTCGATGCCGTTGGGGTTAGCCGGTTCTAGCAAAAGCCCTTCGCCGTGCATGTCGCGCAGAGTCGGCCAGCGAATGGCGTAGGCGCGAAACAAAGGGCTCTGTCCAACCTTTGAAGGCGACTCGGTCGTGGCGACAAGCTCCATCGCAGCGAACTTCCGGCGCGAATCGCGAACGCCCGTGATATAGCGGAGCCGCTGGCGGTTTGGCTCGATCGACTCGTTGTAGGCCTTTGGCGATTCAAAGTTGCGACTCCAATGCTTCGCTCGTGCGTCGATGGAATCCTGCAGTCGTTTGAGCAAGAAGCGGTCGGCGCCAGCCACCATCCTCGAGGCGATATCGTCGTCCCACGTCAATGGTGCGGTTCCCGCATGTTGCTCTTGGGCAAGAGTGGAGCTTGTCGGCGTGAGCTGAAACGAGAGGCAAAGCGTCAGCAGGAAGACCAAGCGAGAAATGGCGTTGGAGGTTGGAGAGTCGGAACGGTGGACGGATCGGCAAGGCATGAGGGCTCGCTCCGGGAGGCATTGTTCGTGGGCTTGTGTTTGTAACAAGTTGCGGCGCAGGTCTCAAACATCGGCGGAAACGAATCGCGCAAGCGATGGAAGCCGCATAACCCGATCAGTCTCGCGGGAAAGCCTAGAATACGCAGTCGATTTAGTTTCTCGGGCGGTCGGTCGCGACCGAATTCACTTGTTACGCGGCAGTCTTTCGCGGCGCAGAGTCTGACCGGGTCGGCGACGCCTGAGTATGGAGCCGTCAGGTTGCGATGGATCGCGTTTCCGTTCTTACAAGTCCATGGTGCAACGGATGAGCGAAAGCTGGCGATTCGTAACAAGTCGACTTGCCGAGTCGTACGCACTCGCAATTGTCATCGGTTTGATGCTCGTCGTAGCAAGCTCTCGCCATAGCCGCGTCCAGCATGGGTTGCGAGTCGTTTGGCGTTTGCTCACCGTGTTGGCTCGACGACCGCAGCAAGCGGCCTTGGTCGCGGCGCTCGTCACATTTCTGGTGACCGCGGCGACACAACAGTTGGCGCCGAGTCCGCCGGAGGTGCACGATGAGTTTGCCAATTTGTTGTTGGCCGACACATTATTGAATGGGCGGTTGGCCAACCCGACGCACCCCATGTCGGCGCACTTCGAGACATTTCACGTATTGCAGTCGCCCTCGTACGCGGCAAAATATCCACCCGCTATGGGCGTCGCATTGGCCGCGGGAAAACTGCTGCTTGGCGCCGCGCCACTGGGCGTTTGTCTGCTGCACGCGATGGCTGGAGCCGCCATCGTGTGGATGCTGCAAGGATGGACGTCGAGGCGGTGGGCGTTCATCGGCGGTCTCATGTTCGCCTTGCTGCCGACCATTCAAACGGAGTGGTCGCGAAGTTTCATGGGTAGCGGGGCCGCGATCCTCGGCGCGTGTTTTGTGCTCGGCGCCGTGCCAAGAATTGCGGCGAAAAGAAACGTGCTCGACGCCGTTCTGTTGGCCCTCGGCCTGATCGCCCTAGCAAACAGCCGGCCCTTTGAAGGACTCGTGATCGCGGTACCCAGCCTGCTCTGGCTCGGCGTGCTCCTGATCCGCTCAAGCAAACACTCGTGGTGGACGACCTTCCAGCGAACGATTGCCCCAGCGACGGTTGTCCTCGTCGGCGGCGCGCTGATGATGGGCGCCTATTGCCATGCCGTCACCGGAAGCTGGGTTCGTTTGCCGTACTCCGAGCACCATAGTCAGTACGCGATCTCGCCCGCGTTTCTTTGGCAGTCGCTCGACGTAAGCCCAGACGGGCTGGAGCGACGGCACCCCAACCCTCAGTTCAAAGACTTCTACGAAAAGTTTGAATTGCGTTTCTATTTGCAGCAGCAAGCGTTTTCCACTTTCGCGAAGTTTAAAGCTCTGTCGCTCGCGGCTTCCCTATTGCAATTGATCAATCCTACTTTGTTTTGGGCGTTGTTGTCTTCGCTGCCGTTTCTTTGCCAACGGCGATTCGGCCTCCCTTGGGTCCTATTGTTCGTATCGGTTGTGGGTTCGGTTGGCGTTGTCTGGCTGCAAGCGCCTTACATTGCGCCGATGGTTGCTCCGTTGTTCGTACTGATGACGAACGGGATGAGGCGACTCTCGGTGTGGCGTCGCGAGCACCGCCAGGGTAGGGCGATCGTCTCGGCGTTGGCCGGCGTCCATTTCGCCGTCTTGCTCGTGACCATTGGATTGGCATCGACCGCCCCGCCCAGCGATTGGGCTGTGAGGCGTGAAAAAATGCAAGCGGCGTTTGAACGTAGCGGCGACAAGCACCTTGTCATCGTTGCCTACTCAGCTCAACACAATCCCCACATTGAATGGGTTTACAATCGAGCTGACATCGACAGCTCGCCCGTCGTGTGGGCGAGATACTTAGATGACGCGAGCAACCAAGAATTGTTTCGATACTATCGCGACCGGCAGAAGTGGATTCTCATGGCCGACAAACGCCCAGTGGAGCTCATTCCATTGAAGCAGACGCCGCAACCAGCAGCGACGAACGTTGTTTGGCAGCCGGCCAACTCACCGAATTGACCTCGTCCTGTCAACGACGCTGAATCGGTCACGAGCGCATGCGAAAAGGCCTCATCGAACGATGGGACCGAGGATTCGCGAACGATGAACCGCGCCGAGCTGACGACTGTCGATAGAAACTGGCACATTGTCGCCAAGCAGTAGGTACTCGTCTTTTCCAAGACTCAATGTCCAATCGCCCCCAGTGAGTTTTGGTCCCAGATAATGGAGGTCGCGTCGCAATTGCACACGTTTGAGAGCAACATCGTCGCCGTCCGCGAAAACCGCCAGCGGCGACTTGCATTCCGCTCGCCCTGGCGAAGCTTCGAGTTGGTATTGCAATCGACACACGTCGCCAACGTCAAACGTCAGGTGGCCATCGACTAACGAGAAGGCAAGCGTGACTGACTCGGTCGAATCCAACGGACATGCTTCTTCGATCAGCATGCGGTCTTTAGCGAACAATGCGGCGGTGCGTTCCTCGACATGCCATTTCGCTCGCACTTCGTACTCGGCTGTGAAGAGTCTCCATTGCACAATCGCCTTGGGGCCGACGGTGACAACAGCGGAAACCATCAGGTCGCCGGCAAGATGGAGTTGCCGCGAGACGTTTTGGTTTTCGCCGTAGTGATCGAGAACAGGCGACGGCGCTGTGCGTGAAAGCGGCGATGCAATTCCCGCCCAATGAATGTAATCGAGCCAATTCGAGTCGCGGCCGTCTGTTGACTTGCTACTGAACAGTATCGCCTCTTCACTTCGCGACCAGTTGGCCTGAGTTTCAAAACTCCAACGACTTGGCAACTTCTTGTTTTGAGGAACGAACTTCGAATCGTAAACGAGCGGCCCCATCGAGCGAAGCAGAGCAAGATCTTTCTGGGCAACTTCGCCATTAATTAGGATGTCGCCGTTGGCGATCCGAATCGTCTCGCCTGGCAGTCCGATGACGCGTTTGACTTCCCAATGGTCGCGGTCGTCTTTCTTCATGAAAGCGACGATCTCCCAGCGTTGTGGATCGCGACGGTTCGACGGAAACTCGCTGATCTGAACACGGTCGCCGCGAACAAGCGGATCGGTCGGCGCCGTCTGCCTGAATCCGCATAACGGGCAGACGACATCGTCCGGCGACGGCGACTGCTCGGCCGAACAACGGTAGGCGTAGCCGCAGTCGCCGCACGAGATTCGCCAATGAGGACCGATCAAGGAAGGTGCCATGGAGCCGCTGACGATACGAGCCGGCGCGGCGACTTTGGGTGGCAATAAGACGACGGCAGTCGCTGCGGAGGCAACCGCGGCGACTGCGAATCCCGCCGCCAACCAACGCGCTCGCGTCATTCGGTTGGGTTGGTCTTTCATTGGCGTGCCGAAGTGATTGATTGACCAGTCTCGATGACGCGACCGGCGAACCCGGAGCTTACCCTTGGCCTTTGTCCAAGACTGCCATGAAGGCCTTTTGAGGTATGTCGACCTGGCCGATCGATTTCATCCGCTTCTTTCCTTCGCGCTGCTTTGCCCAGAGTTTCCGTTTTCTGGAAATGTCTCCGCCGTAGCATTTCGCCGTCACGTTCTTTCGCATCGCCGGCACTGTCTCGCGAGCGATAACGCGCGAACCGATGGCGGCCTGCACGGCGACTTCAAACATGTGCCTATCGATTTCCGTCTTCAGCTTCTTCACGATCGAACGGCCGCGTCGATCCGCGTCGTTTCGGTTGCAGATGATGCTCAACGCGTCCACTCGATTGCCGTTGACGAGGATGTCCATGCGAACGAGATCCGCTTGCTGAAATCCGATCAGCTCGTAGTCCATTGTTCCATAGCCGCGCGTCGCACTCTTGAGCTTGTCGTGCAAGTCGTAGATGACTTCGGCCAGAGGCAAGTCGTATGTCAGCATGGTGCGAGTCGGCGAAAGGTATTCCGATCCCTGCTGGATGCCTCGCCGCTCCTGACAGAGCTTAATGATCGGTCCCATGTAATCCGCGGGAAGGATGAGGTTCACGCGCACGATCGGCTGGCGGAACTCCTCAATCTCGCCCACGTCGGGCACTTCTTGAGGCCGATGGATTTCGAGCGTCTCGCCTTTCCGATTGGTGATCTCATACGTAACGTTGGGCGCGGTTTGGACGAGGTCGATATTCGATTCCTGCTCGAGCCGTTGCTGGATGATCTCCATGTGGAGCAAGCCCAGGAAGCCGCATCGGAAACCAAACCCCAAAGCCTCGCTCGTCTCTGGCTCGAATTCAAAACTGGGGTCGTTGATGGAAAGGCGGTTCAAGGCGTCGCGAAGCTCGGAGAAGTCTTGACCGTCCGACGGGTAGAGTCCGCAGTAAACCATGCGCTTCGGCGGTTGGTAGCCTTGAAGCGGCTCGGCCGAGCCGTGTTGCGAACTCACCGTGTCGCCGATGTTGACCAGGTCGAGCGATTTGATGTTGCAAATCAGATAGCCAACCTGCCCAGCTCGCAAGGATTCGCACGGAGTTCGCTCGGGAGTGAACGTGCCGATTTCGAGGATTTCATGGACGGAGTTGTTGGAGAGGAATTTGATCTTCTGGCCTCGTCGGGCCGTCCCATTCATCAGCCGCACGTATGTGATGGCGCCTCGAAATTCGTCGTAATGCGAGTCGAACACCATGGCTTGGAGCGGGGCTTCCGGATCGCCGCCGGGCGGAGGCACAACGTCAACAATCGATTCGACTAGTTCATCGAGTCCGATGCCCGCTTTTGCGCTCACTCGCATGATTTCCGTCGCGTCAACTCCCAACGACTGCTCCATCTCGTCGGCGACTTCGTCTGGTCGGGCATGATTGAGATCGATCTTGTTCATCACGGGGATGATGGCCAGGCCGTGGTCCATCGCGGCGTAAGCATTGGCGACCGTTTGAGCTTCCACGCCTTGAAAGGCGTCGACAAGCAGAAGTGCGCCCTCACAGCAAGTCAACGATCGCGAGACTTCATACTGAAAATCGACATGGCCCGGCGTGTCGATCAAGTTGAGTTCGTATGTCATGCCTTGATGGTCATGTTTGATCGAGACAGCGCGAGCCTTGATGGTGATTCCGCGTTCGCGTTCGAGTTCCATGTCGTCGAGAAGCTGGGCTTTCATGTCGCGGTCTTCGACAGCGCCCGTGTATTCCATGAGACGATCGGCGAGCGTGCTTTTGCCATGATCGATGTGGGCGATGATGCAAAAGTTGCGAATACGTTCCTGGGGAATTTCGGTCATCAAGATTCGTCGGTTTGTTACAAGTAAAGTCGACTCAGCTCACGGTCGGCTGAAGCCGTTTCGGCGAAACGCAAATCCGCGCGGCGACACTGACCTGGGTATCAAACGTCTGCGGTGATAGCTTGGTTGACGCAAACGTTCGCGGCTTATCCGCTCGCCTTGGCCGCGGCGCGAGCCAAACCGGCAGCGCCCAGGTAACCTGCATCGCCGCCCAGCGACGCGAAGTCGATGGTGACTTTCTCGGCCAATAACGGAAACGTATTCTGCTGAAACCCCGCACGGACTCGTCCCACGAATCGGCGGCCCAATTCGTCGGCATTGCCGCCAAAGTCCATCGCGCCTCCGAGAATCACGCCCTCCGGGTCGACGGTGTGAACCAACGAAACCACGGCAATCGCCAAATAGTCAGCCGTTTGCATCACGATTTCGTCCGCCAACGCATCGCCCCGATTTGCCTCTTCGGCCACCATCAATGAGGTTAATAGCTCGCCCGATTCGACGCGAGGCCGAATTGTCGACGCGCGGTCGCTGTTATTGAGAATCTCGGCCGTTCGCTTGGCGACTGCGGTCGCACTGGCATAGGCCTCGAGATGCCCTTCCTGACCGCAAGGGCAAGCCCGAGCGTCGTCAGAGCTGTCGATAATCACGTGACCGCATTCGCCTCCATGACTGTGCTGTCCGTCCAGCGACACGCCATCGAGGATAATGCCGCCGCCGACGCCTGTCCCCAAAGTCAGCATCACGACGCTCGCCAACTCGCTGCCCGTGCCCACCCAATACTCGCCATATGCTGCGGCGGCTCCGTCGTTGGCGAACACGACTGGCTTGGACAACGCCAGGCTCAATTCATCGCGGATAGGAAATTGACGCCAAGTCGGCAGATTTGGGGGCTGCAGCAGCATTCCCTTAGGAATGTCCATCGTGCCCGGCGTGCCCAGCCCGACGATGTTGATATCCGACAACGTCAGGCCCAAGTCGATGAGCATTTCACTTGCGGCGACGGCGATTCGAGCCACCGCGTCGGCGGGACCAAGTTGCTTTTGGGTCGGGATTTGCCGGAAAGCCAGCGTTCCGCCATCGTCGTCAACAATGCCTATCTTAATATTCGTACCGCCAACATCGATGCCGAAGAAGAAAGGGCGTTGGGCTTCCGATAGGCCGACCCGTCGAGCGGAGGTGGGAGTCATCGAATTGGTGTCTTGTGGCAGGCCGAAGGCGGGATGCAGTTGGTGGGTTGAGCGTGACGTAGCGAGTGTGGGGGGGCGGAACCGCCGAGTATAGACCCCCAAGCGGCTGCTTACTATGGTCGCCTGGACGCGTCGACCGAGGTGGCCAATCGATCTGCGTCGACTGGCGGTCTATCAACCTATGACAATCCATTCGACGTCTGCCTGGATTTTCGGCTTCACCGACTCGTCAAACTGCGCCGACCGACTTGCTTTTCTCGCCAGACTAACCTTTGATGGATTTCGGCGTGCAGAAGTCGCTGAGTTTCTCTTCAAGCAGTTCAAGCTGTCCATCGATCCAATCACCGAATGGTCCGGTGGCGGAGCGTTCGAGCAGCAGGTGTTCGCGTAGAATTTGTCGGCCTGCGCCGACACCTGTGCTTGCATATTGCGAGTCGGCGGCAGACGAGACGTCATGACTGGAGGGCGAACCGAATTCCATGGTCAGTGTCAATTTTAGGGTCGTGACAGGGGGTGGGCGATGAGCTGGATTCAGTAATGTGGCAAAGGGCGGGCCAATTCTTGAGGTTTGGGGTAAATGGGGAAAAACGGCCCTTCAGATCGGGCCGGAGATGAATAAAGGCATCGCAAATCGGCCTCACGAGGCAAAAAAGCAACTTTGCCTCACTTTGGGGCATGCCATAAGATATGCCTGTCGCGCAGGTTAGTGGAATCTCGCTATCAGGCGAAAAAAAATGGTTCTGACCGCAAGAATCCCGGCGTAGAGGCGAATTACTCAACAACTTGTTAGGCCAAACACGCGTTGAAAGCAGGAAACGAAGACTTTCAGCGAGGCGCGGCACATTAATGGGAGGGCCAAAAGAATGGTCAAAAAAGGTTTACTTATCGGTGCAGGCGTCGTGGTGTTGATCGGTCTGCTGTTCGGCCGAGACGCGTGCAGTTACGTTTCGACAACCGTGGGCTGGGCTCGCGACACTGTCAAGCAAAGCGTGCCAGTCGAATTTGAAATCGAACGGGCTCGGCGAATGATCTCCAATCTGGATGATGACATCGCCAAGAACATGCAATTGATTGCCCGTGAGGAAGTCAAGATCGCTCGCCAGACCAAAGCCAGCGACGCTCATCGCAGCAAGTTGGCGACACAGCGTGACCAGATTCAGCAGTTGGCCAACGACCTCAAGAGCAACACAACGTTTGTGTACTCGGGCGTGGTCTACAGTGAAGATCAAGTCAAGAGCGAACTCACCAATCGTTTCGAGCGATTCAAAGTCATGGAAGAGACTGCAGATAGTCTCGTCCAGGTCTTGGGCAAACGTCAGCAAGGCTTGGCCGCTGCCAAAGAAAAGCTCAAGTCGATGCAATCGTCCAAGCGCAAGCTTGAAGTCGAAATCCAAAACTTGGAAGCTCGTCGACAGATGTTGGAAGTCGCCAAGACGAAGAGCGAATTCCACTTCGACGACAGTCGACTCTCCCGTGTTCGTCAGCTGATCGACGACATCGGTGCTCGACTTGAAGTTGACGAAAAGTTGACCAACAGCGATGGCGCCTACATCGGCGAAATCCAGTTGGACAGCAACGAAGAATCGGCGGACATCGTCCAAGAAGTCACTGACTACTTTGGCGAAGGCCGCAGTGAAGTAGAAGCTCTCGTAGACTCCCAGTAGGGTTTACGACCAAGGCCATGGGGCTCAGGCCAAAAACCTGAGCCCTTTTTTTTCGTCGATACGGATTCGCGTTGGCGGACGCCGGCAGGGCGCTGATTGCTCAGTGAGCTCCGCAACGCGGATACTTTCCTGAAGCGTCGAAATGGCCTTACTGATGCCAAGAGGCGGATGCGTTTAGGTCGCCGTCAACAACGTAGCGGACGACGGTGAGTTGTGGGGGAAATCGTGAACACAAACGAGAATGGTTCGACACAAGGACCTGATTTGGCGATGACTCAGCCTTTTCTATCCTCGACCAGCGGCGCGCCCCAACCGCCAAGCCATCCCGCCTCTTTAGGTACGCGGTTTTTGTTGTGGGTCGATGCGGTTGGCGGTTACTTGGTCTGTATGGACAACGAAATTGAAATTGGCCAAGCCGTCCCAAACAACTCGATTCACTTACCCATAATCGCCGACCTCTCACGGCAACACGCACGTATTCGACGAGAGGGTGAAAGTTATCTCCTGGAGCCGATTGCAGCGGTTGCGGTGAACGGCGAGAAGCTGAATCACACAGCGCTACTGTCGGACAACGACTTGATTGAAATGGGTGCGGTGAGACTGCGATTCAGACAGCCTCATGCCTTGAGTGCTACGGCTCGGATCGACTTTGAGTCACGGCACCGCACGAAGCCTTCGGCGGACGGAGTTTTGATGTTCGCCGAGTCGTGCGTTTTGGGGCCTGGCGGCAACAACCATGTCGTCTGTCGAGATTGGGAGCAAGACGTCGTTCTGTTTCGGCAGGACGATCGATTATGCTGCCGAGCGACCACGACGATCCTCGTCGACGATCGCCCATGCGAGCGACGAGCGGAAATACGGCTGGATTCGAGGATTTGCGGTGACGACTTTTCCATGAGCTTGGAACCGCTCTAACGAATCAAGCGGCATGACGCCGCAGGGAACCTAGACAAATGCAACAACCGGCAGCTACTCTAGATACGGTTGGCTATCAGCCCGGCAATCGTCCGCAAACAGTTCCTCGTAGGGGGGGAGCTATGAAGTTCGCCTATTCCAGTGGTTCGTCCCCGTTGAGCGGTTTCACGATCAAGCGTGGCATCGGCGTTGGCGGTTTCGGGGAAGTCTATTTCGCCACCAGCGATGCCGGCAAGGAAGTCGCTCTCAAGCGGATTCAACGCAATCTCGAGGTCGAAGTTCGAGGCGTTACGCAATGCCTCAACTTGAGCCACTCCAACCTGATCGACTTGTACGACATCCGCTATGACGATGCGGATCAAGCGTGGGTCGTGATGGAATATGTTTCTGGCGAGTCATTAAAGGACGTCGTCGATCGATACCCCAAGGGTTTGCCGGAAACGGAAGCGATGCGATGGTTCCGACAAGTCGCTGCAGGCGTGTCCTATCTTCACGACAACGGAATCGTTCATCGCGACTTGAAGCCAGGCAATATTTTTGCCGACGATGATGCGATCAAGATTGGCGACTACGGCCTTTCGAAGTTCATCTCGTGCAGCCGCCGCAGCGGTCAAACCGAAAGCGTCGGCACCTTTCACTACATGGCGCCCGAAATTGGCAAGGGTGTCTACGGGAAAGAGATCGACATCTACGCTTTGGGCGTGATTCTCTTTGAACTGCTCACCGGACGCGTCCCCTTCGAGGGCGAGAGCAGCCAAGAGATCATCATGAAACACCTGACGGCCGACCCGGATCTGGCGCCGATTCCGTCGCCGTACCGCGAAGTGATTCGGCGATCGTTGTTGAAGGATCCCGAGCAGCGATTCTCCAGCGTCCGCGAAATGCTGGACGCGCTCGACGGCCGCACGGCGCGATCGAGCCGATTCGAAGCCAGTGCGCCGGTTCGAGACGCCGATTTCGACTCGCCGCGTACCGGGCCGATTGAATCGGAAATTGTTCAGCCAGTGCAACCGGCTAATGGACACGCTCAGTCCCAGGACAACCAGTCCCAGGACAACGCAGATCAACCGCCGCGGTTGGCACCAAGTCGCCACCAGGCAGCTCGGCGCGGTTCGACGACGCCGGGCCAGACGCGACCTATCTACATCGGTGATGACGATAGCGTAAGCGAGGATGGCGGGATCGAAATGGGTCCGGTCAAGCAACACGCGGCGGCCAGGGCGGCCAACGTGCAAGGCGAGCGAACTCAGCCCGGCGTTGTCCGAGCGAAAACGCAATCGCCGCTTTACATCAAAGAACCCATTGCCGCTGCCGCAGTACGAGGCGGTCGCAACGCGGCTCGCTGGTGGCAACATCGGCTCTCGACGCCGCTCAAGGTGATTGTGATGGTTGTCGGCGTATGCCTGCTCATCACTGGAGCGCCGTGGCTATTTCCGCTGGCGATCTTCTTGGGCGCGCTTTACGCCGTCTACTTTGGAGCTCGCACGGTTGTGTTGAGTTTCCAATCGTCGACTCGACAAGCGAGAAGCACCGACACTCACGTTCGCACAATGCGCAGCGAGAGAACGTCTGGCGAACGCACTGCGGAATGGCTCGGCTCCCTTTTGGGCTCGGCCGTGATTTGCGGCCTGTTCAGCACGGTGGTGATGTTGGCCGCGGGGCGACCCGTCAATGATTCGATCGACAATTGGTCGTTCTTCACTTGGCTGACGCTCACGACGATCGGCGCCGCTTGGTCGCTGCTCTCTTTGGGACGCTATTGGGAGCGATGTGAGAAGCCTGGAGTCTGGAAAACTCGCGGAGTCGCATCGGCGCTTGGCGCACTGATCGGTATGGCTGCGTTCGGAATGCAGATGTTCATTTTACCTGAACAGTCGAGCCCGTTCGCGGATGCACGTAGTCAAGTCAGCATGGGAGCATTCAGTTCGAACGAGCTCCCCGACTTCCTCTTTGCACACGGTCGGCCACAAGTGGCCGCTTATGTCATTTTCTTCGCCGGCCTGTTCGCCGTCCTGGGATGGTGGAAGCAAGTGAACCCGCTCAGGCGGACTCGCTTCAGTTTTTGGTCCACGGCGATATGCGTACTTTGCGGCTGGATGCTGCTATTCCCCCAACCATGGGGCTTGATGATCGCGACAGCCATTTCGGTGGCCGTGCAACTTTCATCGCCTTGGGTCAGCGCCGACTCGCGCGCTCGCTCGATTCAACCACAGGAAGCGTAGGTGAAGTTATGTCGCTTGCCGTATTGATTGCATTTTGCGTATTGACGATTGCCGCTGTCAGCGGTCCGCTCGTGTTGCGGTTTGCTCGGGAAATGGAGTCCCAGCGCGTCGCCGGTCTGGCGGTCGCCGCGACGGGACTGCTGGCCATCGCTACGCTAGTTTGCTCCCCGGCCGTGGCTCAGGATTCGTCCCAGGATTCCTCTCAAGCTGACAACAAGATTGTCGTCGAGGCGGAAGACGAGGGCGAACTGTCGGATACAGAATTGGAAGAGATCGAAGCGACGCTCAAGAAGGCGTTGGCCGACTCGAATTCGGAAATCTCGCTGGAGTCGCACGAGTCGTTGGCCGAACTGGTCACCACCGATCAGCCCGAATGGATGACGATCTCCGCCGAGGAATCGTTGATCCGCCACCAACAAGTGGTCGCCTCGAAACTCTACTTCACGTCCCAGGAAACTGAGACTGACCTGGATGACGCGATGGCCGACGCCGTTAGCCGATACGTAAACAACTACTTGGGCGAGTCGAATGCCTCGCTGCTGATCCGCCACGACGCCGATTTTATTCGCAACAACTTGATGCGTGAACAATTCGACGAAGTTTGGAACGTGACGCAGTTCGATCGAAAGATGTATCGGCGCCATGTGTTGCTCGATTTCAACGACAATTTTCGCAGTCGTCTCGATCACGAATGGCGCGACGTGGTGCAAACCAGCAAAGTGCTGACGACGGGCTTGGGCGCCTTCGGCTTGCTCGGCCTGATGGGCGTCGTTTTCGCCTACCTGCGACTCGACACCGCCACCAAGGGTTACTACTCGGGACGCTTGCAGTTCCTCGCGGCAGCCGCAATACTGGCTCTGTCCGCGGCGGGAGTCCTGTTCGCCAACGTGAACGCCGATTGGTTGCGTTGGATGTAACGGAGAGAAGCGGCGGCAAAGTTGACTGGTGCCGCGCCCAGCATGGCCTCGATTGACGCCAATACGTTGGGTGAGGCGTCATGTTGTTGTTGGAATTGAAATGTCGCCCGTGACATTAGCCGTTTTCGGACGGAATCGGGCCGCATTCAGCTTGCAGAACAACGTGACGCATTGGCCTGTCGAACATCCGTTGCCGCTAATTGAGAGCTCTCGTTTGATGTCCAGTGGTTCCGAAATCGATAGTCTGCTTGTCAAACGTATTCGCGATGGCGACGCCGACGCTTGGGGCGATCTGATTTCGCGTTACGAAGGTCGGTTACTGGCCTTTGTGGAAAGCCGCCTCAGCAATCGTTCCGCTGGTGAAGACATCGTCCAAGAGGCGTTTGTCGGATTTCTAAATAGCCTGCCCAACTTCGATGGCCGGCGACCGCTTGAGAGCTATCTGTTCTCGATTTGCGCTTACAAGCTCACCGACCACTTGCGCCGCGAAGGGCGACGCCCTTCCGTTCCGCTTTCAGCTGGCGCCGATTCGGCCGGCGAATGGCAGGTTCCTGGCACCGATCGACCAGCCAGCAGCATCGCCCGTAGCGGTGAACGAAAAACGCTTGAAGAGAACGCTGTTGTCGAGGCGCTGCGAGATCAAATCGAGCGTTGGCAAGAACGCGGCGACTGGATCAAGTTCCAATGCATCGAGTTGCTCTTCGTGCGAGGCCGAGCGAACAAGGACGTCGCCACGCTCTTGAATATTACCGAGCAGCAGGTCGCTAACTTCAAGTTCGACTTCCTTTCCCGAATGCGGACGCTCGTTCGTAAGAAAGGGCTCTCAGAAGATATCTTTCCCGAGCTCTATTCGGACTAGCAAATAGAACTCTGCAACGACCTTCACCATTCGCAAGTTGCAACATCGTGAATGGCGGTTTGTGCATACATCCAACCCTTCACAAGCACAGGTGCAACTTGACTCGATTCTCGCTCGACGAATTCATTCAGAACACGCAGCAACAGGATCGCGGCGAGGGGATTTTCGAACTCGAGAGTCCGCGGATGCTAGAGGTCAATCTCGACGGCATGATCTGGATCAAGGCTGGTGCCATGGTCGCCTATCGGGGCGAGATCAAGTTTGAGCGAGAAGGGATGCTCGACAAAGGCTTGGGGCGACTGCTGAAGAAAGCCGTCACGGGCGAGGGAGCTCGACTGACCAAAGCCAGCGGTGCCGGATCGTTGTATTTGGCGGACGAAGCCAAGACGGTGCAGATTTTGAGTCTTCATGACGATGCGATTGTGGTCAATGGAGCTGACTTGCTTGCGTTTGAACCGTCGATCGATTGGGACATAAAGATGATGCGAAAACTGACCGCTATGGTCGCGGGCGGCCTTTTCAACGTGCGGCTGGAAGGGACCGGGATGGTTGCGATCACGACGCATCACGAACCGCTTACCTTGCTGGTCAAGCCCGGCGATTCGATTCGCACGGATCCCAACGCGACCGTCGCCTGGTCCGCATCGCTTGAACCCGAATTCAAAACGGACGTTTCGCTCAAGACATTTTTCGGGCGAGGTAGCGGCGAGTCGATTCAAATGGAGTTCAATGGGGACGGGTTCGTCGTGGTGCAGCCCTACGAAGAGATGCCGTTCCAAGTTCAAGCGTAATCGGCGCTGCCGCGACGCCCTTTTCCGGCATCTAAACACTGGGTCCAACTGCCAACCATCACTTCCGCCAATGAGGCACTCAAGTGACTGCTGAATACACGATCTCCGAATTGGAATCTTATTTGGATGAAGCGCTGACCTCGAAAGAGATGGGCGAGATCGAACAGGCGCTGCGCACTCAGCCCGAGCTGCTACAGAAGCTGGCCCAGATCAACGTGCGGCGCGACGCCGGCGTCCATTCGGTGGGCGAGATCTGGCGTCGGCATCGAATCAGTTGCCCCACGCGCGAGCAGTACGGCAGCTACCTGCTCGGCGTCCTAGATGAACAGGCGCACGGGTACATTGAATTCCATCTGAACGTGGTCGCCTGTCGATTCTGCAACGCCAACTTGGACGATCTCAAGCAGCGTCAAGCCGAAACCAACGACACCACCGCAACCCGCCGCAAGAAATACTTCGACTCCAGCGCCGGCTATCTCAAGAAAAAGAAGTAGTCGCACAGTCGCCTTTCGCTCCGCGAAAGTGGCGCGTTGTCAAAGTGCCGTTCAAGTAGCAAATCAAATCGTCGCCCAATCCGACTTCTCTTTCGTGCTCTTCTTGCTTCTTCGGGGCCAACTTCGTCTGACAAGAAAGGACGAGCCGCGAAAAACGCGAGAAGCCACGAAAAGAAGAGATGCCAATCGTCAGTTGGGAAACGGGGCGTATTGGTGCCTTAGCTTTTCAACTTGAATCACCGGAACGAGGCGAGCTCGTTTTCGGCGCGCTTTTCGATTAACGTCCAAGCGGCCTAAACCTGGCCGAAAAGTGACGAAGCGCCTTTGGCTGCTCGACGACCTCCATACCTCGAATCGAGTCTCTGTTTTTGAACACCTCGGTGATCGCTTCCACCACATACTCAATGTGGCTCTGCGTGTAGGTTCGTCGCGGGATGGCCAGCCGAACTAGTTCGTGTTCGGCCGGCAGCTCGGCGCCCGACTCGTCCCGCCGTCCCATCATCACCGATCCGACCTCGACCGTTCGAATGCCGCTGTGTCGGTAAATCTCGACTGAGAGCGCTTGCGCCGGATACTGAAGCGGTTCGATGTGCGGCAAGCCGGCTTTGGCGTCGATGTAGATCGCGTGTCCGCCCGGCGGCTGCATGATCGGCACGCCGGCCTCCGTCAAACGCTGCCCAAGGAACTCGGTCGACGCCGTGCGATACTTCAGGTAGTCCTCGTCAAGCGCCTCGTAGAGCCCGACCGCGATCGCATCGAGGTCGCGTCCGGTGAGTCCGCCGTAGGTCGGGAAGCCCTCGGTGAGAATGAGCAACTGGCGTTCGCGTTGAGCGAGCTCTTCGTCGTTGCTACAGAGAAATCCGCCGATGTTGGCCATCCCGTCTTTTTTCGCACTCATCGTGCATCCGTCGCTCAACGCAAACATTTCTCGCGCGATTTCGATCGGTGCCTTGTCGGCCTGCTGCGGGTCCCGAGTCTTGATGAACCAGGCGTTCTCGCCGAATCGGCAGGCGTCAATGTAGAACGGCACGTTGTGTCGATTGCAAATCTTCGCAGTCTGCCGGATGTTGTCGAGCGAAACCGGCTGGCCTCCTCCGCCATTATTCGTCACAGTGATCATCGCGAAGGGCACGTTGCCTTCGTTCTCCTGCAGAACACGCTCGAGCGCTGCGAGGTCGATGTTCCCCTTGAATGGATCTGGCACCGCCATGTTCGCTGCCGCCGAGCAGGGAATGTCAATCGCCGTGGCCCCGGTCGCTTCAATGTTGGCTCGCGTGGTATCGAAGTGAGTGTTGTTGGGGACGACATCGCCCGGCTTGCACAAGATGTTCGCCAGAATGAACTCGGCTGCGCGGCCTTGATGAGTTGGAATGACGTGCGAAAAGCCGAAAATGTCTTTGACCGCGTCCTCGAATCGCTGGTAGCTCTTGCTGCCCGCATACGATTCGTCGCCTCGCATGATTCCGGCCCATTGTTCGCTGCTCATCGCGCCCGTGCCGCTATCGGTCAGCAAGTCGATGATGACCCGTTCGGCCGGCAGCTTGAAGAGGTTGAATCCCGCCTCTTCAAGCAACGCCTCGCGCTCTTCAATTGTCGTCAAATGGATCGGCTCAACCGACTTGATCCGAAACGGTTCGATGATCGTTTTCATTTGCGCGTCGTCTTCAAGAATGCGAGTGCCAAAGAGCGAGACATGGCTGGTGCCACGGTTCGTCATCGTAACGTCGCCTTCCGCTCCGCGAAAGTGGCGCAGTGTCGCCTTCCGTTCCGCGAAAGTGGCGCGTCACAATTTGATGAAACGAATCTCACGCGGAGTCGCCAAGAACGCGAATGACGAAAAATGATAAAGCTGCGATTGGAGTTCGCGAGATTGGTTGGCAGCCATCTCACTCCCCGATGATCTTCACCAGAATCCTTTTCCGTCGTCGTCCATCGAACTCATAGTAGAAAATGTGTTCCCAGGGTCCGAGGTGAAGGCGTCCTTCGGTAATGGCGACGACAACTTCGCGGCCCATGATTTGACGTTTGTGGTGAGCGTCGGCATTGTCCTCGCCGGTGCGATTGTGCAGATAGCCTCCGGAATTCGGATCGCTGCCTGCGTTGAACGGCACGAGCTCTTCCAGCCAGCGCTCGTAGTCGGCGTGCAGGCCCGATTCGTTGTCGTTGATGAAGACGCTGGCGGTGATGTGCATGGCGTTCACAAGAACGATGCCATCCTCGACGCCGCTCTCGGCGACCAAGCGTTCGACGTCGTCGTGGATGGAAACGATAGCGCGCCGCTGAGAGACTTCCAGCCACAGTTCTTTGGTGAGCGATTTCATTGTTTGAGGTCCGAAAGGCAAGGGATTGGAAGGTCGCTTGATATCCGTGGGCTCTCGTTTAACCCGTTCGCCGCAGACGAGGAGAGTCATGGACAGGCTCGCCTCGCCTGCGGCAACGGGTTAAACGCAATACCGTTCAAAATTTCATTACTACTGACTGCTCAAAGGTCTTGGTCAGTGGCGGTATCTTTCGATGGTGGGAGCGTTTCTTGTTCCATCGTGACATCTTTCGCTTGATCACACGTGGGTTCACGCGGTTTCGGTGAGCAGGGATTTGTTCTTCCTTTAGCTCGTTAAGCAGCTGGCGGTACCAGGTTGCCAATTGCGTGGGGCTTTCATCGACGCACTCGCTCAAGCGCAATTGAATGATCTGAAAGCAACCTTTGAAAGAGAGACGGTCTGGGTCTTGCCCGACCGATTCGGCGGCATCAAGCATGCTTCCTTGCACAAACTTCCTTGCACAAACATGTCGCGGTTCCTTGCGGGGGTAGTTAGTGCCAACGCAACTCTAGCAGGAGCCGTGACTTTCTGAAATTTCAATGGTATTGCGGTTAAACGATGACTAACGGCAGTCGCCCGTCAACTCGCGCGTTTACCAACACGTCGATGTGAATCGTGCGACCGGCGCAACCGTTAGGACTAGCCGCGATGGTCAAAGCTTCGACAGCGGTTGGCGATTCGTCGCGTTGCTTCGCTGTTAACGGCAAATTATCATCAACCTCATAGGTCTACGAGCCAAGTTACCTTCTTGAGGCGGTCGCGACTATGAGCCGAACGTTTGTTACGAGCGTCTGTTTATGCGTTGTCTCAGCGGTCGTATTGGCAGGTGCGAGTGGTTGCTCAAGCCCCGCCGCGGCTCAACCCAACGCGCGTCAGCCGGATGCGGATCGAGCTGCGAAGGGCACCTCTGCGAAAGTCGTACGCTCAGCCAGCCCGTTCCTATTTCAGCCGCCTCCCGCGTCACGCGCGTTCGAATCGTGGACGCTTCGTGAGACCGTCGAGGACGCTTTGAGTCGCATTGGGCCAGCGACGGTGCCGGAGTTGCGCCGCTGGTTGACCGATCCCAATCCAGAAATACGTCGTCATGCTGCGAATCTGTTGGGGCGAATTGGCCCCAAAGCGTTCGATGCGATCCCCGACCTGATCATTCTGCTCGACGATGAAAACGAAAACGTGCGGAAACACGCAGCTCGCGCACTCGGCCAAATTGGCCTCGGCGCGGCTCAGTCGTCTCCCGCATTGCTGCGAATACTTCGTGAAGAGATACTGAAGGAACAGGCGATTAAGAACGCGAACCGCTAGGCGATGCTCTGCAAGGCAATGCTTTGCAACATGCGCGAGGTTCGAATCTTTTCAAATGGGATGAACTCTCGCCATGACCAGCAATCGACACACTGAAGTTGTTCTCCCCGCAATGCATCGAATTCGCCTGAAGCATCTGATCGCGCTGGCATGCGGGATGTCTTTTGCTTGCGCGGCACCCATGGTCGTTCCGGCGGTCGCTCAGCAGCTGACGCCGCGTACGACTTTGGCGAATCCAAAAGCCAAGTTCACGACCGGAGCGAACCACGCAGTCTTGAAACGCGGCGACACTCGAGCGACCGTGATCAACAATGCCGATGGCGGCAAAGCCTTGCCAGGTCATCGAGCCGGTTACAGCGGCTTGGGGAGTCTCACCCACACGAAGCGGCCGGACGCGAGTCTGTTTGTGCCTGCATATGCCGGGTTGAATTTTGAGCACATTCACGATGGTACTCGGCAAGATCGCGACATCCTGTTTGAACCTCGCCGAGCCCCGATGGAGCTTCGCGTTATCAACCAGCACACCGCGGAGCTCTACCAGCGGCCGACGCCTCACTGGGGGCTCGAGAGCAGCCTGCGATATGAGATGTTGCCTGACGGCACCATGGAACTGACTTTTGAGTGCATACCGAGGCGCGAGACATTCAAGCATGGCTACATCGGGCTTTTTTGGGCCAGTTACATTAATCAGCCCGAGTCGCTCGACATTCATTTTAGAGGTCAAACGAATAATTCGTCCGAGGTCAAATGGATTCGAGGCGTGACGCCGTTGCACGGTGTGAAATCGACCCACTTGGCGCCCGACGACAATCGACGTCTCAAGCATGATGACGATTTTCCACTGACGTTGGTGTTCAACCGGTCGGAACATCACTATGCCGAACCGTGGTACTTCGGAGTCAGCCATGGCATGGCGTTCGCGCAGATGTTTCGACCGAAAGACCGAGTTCGCTTGACTCAATCGCCGTCGGGCGGAGGTCGAGGCAACCCGGCCTGGGATTTTCAGTTCCTTATTCCCGACGCGAAAGTTGGTAAGCGATATCGATTCGTGATGCGGGCGATGTACCTGCCGTTCGAATCGAATGAGCAAGTTCAAGAGGCCGTACAGAGCCACCTTGAGGCGTTGAAGGCCGATTCGCGCTAGTTCGACGCGAGTCGGCTAGAGTTGTTTCCACGCGACTTTTGTTTGACGACATGACAGCCGATTTTGATCCGTATTACGAGTGGCTTGGGATTGGGCGTGATCAACGTCCAGTGAATCACTACGCGCTGCTCGGGCTTCCGACTGGTGAAGATGATCCCAATCGCATAAGCATTGCGGCTGATCAGCGGGTGGCGTATTTGCGCAGCCTGCAGGGCGGCAAGCGCGGCGCGTTGACTCAGCAGTTGCTCAACGAAGTCGCGACAGCGGTCGCTTGTCTGCTCAATCCTCAGACTCGCAAAGCGTACGACGAACAGCTTCCGGCCGCTGCCCCGACGGCTGGACTTCCGCCTGCCGGACCTCTGGCGATGCCGGTGGCTTCTCCCGCCGCGCCGCCGCTTGCCGTTCCGCAAAACCACCTTGGACCCACACAGTCGCCCCTGGTCGACCCGATGGCACCAGTCCGTACGGCGGTCGACAGCCTCAACACGTCTCCGCCGCCCCTGCCTGCGCCGTCCCTGCCAGCGACGCCTCCGACTGCCGCCGTCCCGACCGCTCCCTCCAGCGTTGCGGCGCCGCCGGCATCGGTTCGACCCGAAGCAGCCCGAACGGGCAGTGCGGCGGCAGGCGAGTCGAGTTCGGATGGAGTGTCGGATAGTTCGGAGCCGATGGCCGACGAATTTTCCGACTCGCCAGGTTTATCGCCGTTGTTGAAAGGCGGCGCGACTCTCGCGGCCATTTTTTTTACCGCATCGATTCTGTTGACGGTCGGCGCGTCGTTAGGTTGGTTTGGCTCAGCTGAAATCGAGGTTGAGCCTGATCCACCGGAAGTCGTTATCGATGATTCTGACGGCGAACCAACGACCGATGTCGCCGTCGTAAGTCAAGAAGGCGACGGCGCGCTGCGTTTCGCCACTTCGTTCGCCGCGATCTCGCACGATCTCAGGCTGGCCAATGTCGATGGCCGAATGGTCGCAGTCGGTTGGGAGAGCACAGAGCAAACGGTTGAATGGAAAGCGAAACTCGTCAAGCCGGGCGTGTTCCAAGCGAGGATCAACTACGCGACGAAGAGCGAAGCGCCGGCGGGCATCTTGCAGGTTACCGTCAACGGCAAGTCGCAACAGGTATCGCTGCGCGGTAGCGGCGGTTCCGAGACGTTTGTGACGGAGTCCTTCTTCTTGGCCATTCCTCGCAGCGGGATTTCAACGATCGTCCTACAGGCCAAAGAAATCGGTGCCGACGGTTTCATCGAGCTGCGAAGCCTAGAGTGTTGGCTTCGTACGGCGGCCAGACCCTCGAACCGCTGAGGGATGAGGATTGCTGGTTCTTTGCGTTTTTCGCCAACGCAACTGCGGCGATTCCGGCCAACGGCGTCATGTTAAGCCAGGTAGTTCAGGACGCCTTTGTTGGTTGGAATAACAAGCGCTCATTGTGCGGGTCGTTCTGGACGATGCAGAAGTAGGCGTATTTGTGCGCAGCCGCTTGTTTCAGTCACGCTACAACCCAAGCCGTGAGCTGGGTGGCGACGAGACGCCTGTATTCCCCCCGCGGAACTGTTGTTGCTTGCCAAACCAGGCCGACGGTTTTGAGACCGAGCCTAGTCTTTGAAATTTGAGGTTGAACTCCATGCAAACGATTCTTTTGACGCTCGTCGCCTTGGGTGTCGGTCCTGGCGACAATACAGCTCAGAAAGTCGGCGTACCGACCGGTCATGGCGTTCACGCAGATTGTGAATTCTGTGGTGATGTTGGTCACGGACACGCCTCCCGCCTCGACATTCACAAGTCGATCAAGGCCCAGCACAACATGATGCCGCAGTCATGCTACGATCCGACGTTTGGTTGCTATCGAGGCAGTCGATTCATGAATCGCTATCCGGCGTTCCATGGGACCTACTATCGACGCCCGTATAACTATCGCAATCTGTTTGAGTATCCATGGCACGCCGAACCTCACGAGCCGACTTCGTTGTTCTCGTCCGCTTTGGGATCGGCGCCAACGGAAGCTGAGCCGCCGGCACCTAGCCAGCCGAGCGTCACGTCATCGCGCCGCGCAACGAGCGGAATTCTGAGCAGCGCTCGCCGAATTGAAACTCGAAACGACTCGCTCTTCGACTTGTCTCCCATTGGCACTGGCCTGCGAGACGCATCGCGCAATCAGGAAGAAGAACGCGAACCACTCAGTCGCAGCGCAGCGCGCATTCGATCGACCTCGACTCCGCGACTAAGACGATAGCCACGATTGAATTGCATGTCGTTCGTTTTCCGCCGCTGCGCGTCTTTGCTATTCAGCGCGCCACGGCTTCAAGCGCACGCGCGTTGCCGTAATTGTTTGACGCGATAGTTTGGCGCGAGTTCACGTGGCGGACTCAAGTCGCAACGCAAGAACTGCCTTCTTGATTCCTTAGTGCGCCAACGTGTAGAGCGTAGTCGCTTTTTCTGGGAAGAGTTGTTGCGATAATTGCAAGGTGGGTGTATCTTTTTTTCGTCATTTTTACGAATCATAAAACTTCGCGACTCCTTGCTTGACAATTCGGCTCAGCTTCGCACAATGTCGTTATATGCAATTTACAACTTCGCCTTTGATAGCAACGCGATTCTGTGTTGCTTAACCGACAAGCACTCGCTTGTTCATAGATGATTGTCGTCGTAAATCGGCTTCCCACGCCTGATTCTCTGCGCACATACATCGGTGAAGTCCAATGCGACTATGAATTTGGTTTCAAGTTTTTGTTGGGGGGCGGCGACCGATGGGAGCGACAGTCGACGGCCTTGGTCGTGGTTCGGAGGTCCCCCCCGGCTGTTTTTGTTGACGCATGCAAGATGGATCTCGTCGCGTCGAATCAAGCAAAGCGGAGCGTTCTTATGGACGTCCCGCTTTGTTTTTGCGCGTGCCGCGAGGCCCTAGTGTGAATACAAAATGCCTGGTTGCACTCGGCGCCAACCGAGGCGATTGCGAAGGCACCGTTCGCACAGCAATTCGCAGTCTCGAGACCAATCCCAGCGTCAAATTGCTCAAGTCGAGCGAGTTTTATCGTACGGTGCCGGTTGGAGGTCCAGCGGGGCAGGACGAATTCATCAACGCGGCCGCGCTGCTCGAAACTCAAATGTCCGCGGCTCAGTCTCTCGACTGGCTGTTGCAAATAGAGCGGGAGATGGGACGTCAGCGAACTCAGCGCTGGGGTGCTCGCGTCATCGACCTCGACTTACTTTTGTTTGGCGATCAAGTCCTTGCTTCAGGCGCGATCGAAGTACCACATCCTCGAATGGCTTTTCGAAGGTTTGTGTTGGAGCCAGCTGCGGAAGTCGCCCCAGAAATGAAACATCCACTAATTGGATGGAGCATTCAACAACTGCTCGATCATCTCAATGCGACGCCGCAATTGCTGGCGATTGTCGCTAGCGACCCAGGCCATTCCGCCTTGGCGAGCGTTTGGGCTGAAAAAATTTCGATAAAAATTGGCGCGAAATGTTTGCTAAAAAACCGCCTGACCGATTACCAATCGGCGATTGACAAAGCGCGGAGAAACAATAACGGCATCATCTGCGATTTCGTTCCCGAACCCAGTTCGCACGAAAACAAGCCGCGCTTAGTCGTTCAGTTCTGCTCGAGATCGATGAACGAAACGCCAATTGTCCAGGGCCCTGTGTTGAGGTTGCTCGCTCACGATCCGGCTGTTGATGACGAAATCTCCGCGGCGTTTGAAGCGATGCGTTAGCCGATTCGAGTGGCGAAATAATCAAATTCCGACGCGGCACCCCCCCTGTCTCCCCTGTGCCGGCCGATTCCGACAAGCCTACAATGCAGTAGGGCGATACGGCGTTCGCCAATGTCCGCTGCGAAACTCGTCGATACGTATCGCGGCGACCGGTTGGCGTCAAAATTCAAGTCTCGAATCACAAGCCCATTAAGAGTTGCATGGCTACAAGTTTCTCTCCGAATCTTGAAAACTCGCCGGCAGTCTTGACCGACTTAGTCGAAACGAGACAACGCGTGCTCGCTCTACGTTCATCGGGCCGCACCGTGGGACTCGTTCCGACAATGGGCGCGTTGCACGAAGGCCACTCGAGCCTCGTTCTCGCTTCGAATGAAGAGTGCGATGCGACCGTCGTGACAATTTTTGTGAACCCGACCCAGTTTGGCCCGGACGAAGATCTCAAGAAATATCCTCGAACCTTGCAGCAGGACCTCGAGTCACTGGCTCGGCTTGGCGTCGATTTCGTTTTTGCACCGGTCAGCGACGAGATTTATCCGCAAGGGTGTTCGACCGCCGTCGCGCCGCCTGACATCGCGAAACGCCTCGAGGGTGAGCATCGGCCCGGTCATTTTGACGGCGTCTGCACCGTGGTGCTTAAACTGTTCCAAATCCTGCCGGCCAACATCGCATTCTTTGGGCAAAAGGACTTTCAGCAATCGCGAGTCATTGAACAGATGGTCCGCGACCTCAACATCGATATCGAGATTGATGTTCGACCCATCGTACGCGAGGCCGACGGTTTAGCTCTTAGTTCGCGCAACCGTTACTTGAGCGACGCGGAGCGGACGTCCGCTCTCGGACTCTCAATGTGCCTGGAACGAGCTGCTCATTTGGTCGCGAAAGGCGAGCAGGATGCTGGCGCCGTCATGCATGCGATGCGCAACGTGTTGCTCGATGCGGGAGTCAGCGATATCGACTATGCCGTTCTAGCCGACCCTCAAACACTTGAGCTGCAAGAGCAAGTTTGCCGACCTGCAGTCGCACTGGTCGCCGCACACGTCGCAAAAACTCGCTTGATCGACAATCGCCTTATCGACTAAAAGCACGTAGCACGCTCTAGACATCGATGCGATGTCTGATTGCAGAGCCGACAGATCGCAACGCAAAGGACGCCTGTGCGCCAGACGCTTTTTCACATTCCACATGAGTTCTTCGGCTTGCCGTTATTCGGATTTGGCTGGGCGCTGATCGTATGGGCCGTCTTGTTTGCCGCCTTGGCTTATCAGAGTTGGCGACGCAAAGCGTTCTCCAACGAGATCGTCGGGTTTTCCACAGTGATGGGCGTTGTCGCCGTCGCGATCGTTGCGGTCATGCCCAATCTCGAAGCGAGAATGCTTGACGGAACGGCGATCGGATTGCCGATCCGAGGGTACGGTGCGTTTCTCTTATGCGCTGTGATGTCCGGTGTTCTGTTGGCGGCTCATCGCAGCAATCGCGCCGGTCTTAATCCTGACTTGATCTATTCACTTGCGTTCTGGATGTTTGCGGCGGGGATCGCCGGCGCTAGACTGTTTTTCGTGATCGAGTATTGGGATCAGTTCAAGGGTGAGACGTTAATGCAAACCCTGTTTGCCATCGCCAAGTTCACCGAAGGCGGATTGGTCGTATACGGCTCGCTAATCGGCGGCCTCATTGCATTCGCCGTATTTTGCTGGAAGCACAAACTGCCCTGGCTCGCCGTCGGCGACGTGATCGCGCCGAGTCTCGCGCTCGGTTTGGCCATCGGCAGAGTTGGATGCTTGATGAACGGTTGTTGCTACGGCGGAGTTTGTTTGGAGGGTCCTTCGATTCAGTTTCCCAAGGCCAGCCAACCCTACATCAGTCATGTCCAGAACGGCGAGCTATTGGGGTTGAAATTACAGGCGCCCAAAGGCATCGGCGGACCGGCTCGAGTGAAGTCGGTTGAGCCCGGAAGCGTGGCGGACAAAGCTGGCATCAAGGCGGAGCACCTAGTTGAGTTGAGGTCGCCTGGCGTCGCCTGGAAGGCGATTCAATCGGGTGCCAAGCCGGAATCGCCGTTAGTGTCGCTCCGATCATCGACCGGCGCGCGAGCGACTTGGACATTGGACGATTTGCCCGATTGGAGTCTTCCGGTCCATCCGACTCAATTGTATAGCGCCGCCAATGGCGGGCTGCTCTGTTTGCTGCTCCTGGCTTACCACCCCATGCGGCGACGTGACGGCGAGACATTGGCGTTGCTGCTGTCTCTTTATCCCGTCACGCGGTATCTGCTCGAGACAATCCGCATCGACGAACCGGGGCAATTCGGCACGAGCCTGACTATCTCTCAATGGGTGAGTATCGGCTTGTTGCTCTTGGCAATGGCGCTGTGGACAAAACTGTTGAGTAGCCCGAACGGATCGCTTTCCAAACTTGTTCCTGGAAAGTCGGAAGCCTGATTATTGTCAAGCTTGCCTAGTCCGCGAGCCTCACGTGTTGAGCTCGCATCTCATCGGCCGAGGCAACGCCGGTTTCTCCAAGCTTCTTCACGGTGATGGACGCTGCCAGGTTTCCCATCTCCGCAGCCTCGTAGTTGTTGGCGCCGCTGAGGAGGGAACAGACGATAGCGCTCGAGGCAGAATCTCCGGCGCCGACAATGTCGGTCTCGCCAACGACGTGTATTCCCGGGGCGTGCACGCACTCGCCGTCTGGCGAGGCACAGAGGATGCCATCGGAGCCAAGGGTGCAATAGGCCGCATGGCCCGTGCGTTTCGCCAGCGCGCGCAGAGCCGACTCAAGAGCGCCGCGGTCGTCAGCGTCTTTTGAGCCGCCCGCGCCGGCCAGCAACTCGGTCTCATTGCACTTGAGAACGCCAAATTCGAATTGCTTTAGGCGCCGCCTGCTATCGCCGTAGAACAGTACGTCCGCGTTGCTCTCCTGAAGCGCCCGCAAGCGACCTCGAACCCTGTCCGTAATAACGCCCCAGTTTCTTTCGACTATTTGATCGAGGGCGATCACGCCGTCAACTTCCTCGACCACGCGCTCAACTCGGTCGAGGAGTCGAGTTGTCACGGTCTCGTCAATTTCTTTGCGGTCGCGAAAATCAAATCGATTTAGTTCCGTCCAATGGCCCTTCTCGGCCAGTTGCATCGGCTTCGTGTAGGTCGGCGTCAATCGTTCAGCGGAGCAAACGATGCCGGACGTGTCGACTTGGAGAGCAGCTAACGCCGTTAGAAGATCTTTCGCATGACCGTCGTCGCCGATAACCGAGCAGGGCCGAATGTCTCGAACGCCCATCGCCGCAAGATTGTTGATGATCGTGCCCAAAGCGCCGGGCGAGTTTCTAACGGACGTGATCTGATACGCTTCCAAGCCGGTTTCAATCGACAGCTCATGAACGCCTGGTTCAACACACAAATAGCGATCGAGAAATAGATCGCCAACCAACGCGATTTTCAAGCCGCTGAAAGCGTTGAGCAATTCGTCGAGTCGTTGTGCGCTGAGCATGTGGTGTCTGTCGGTCCAGGGTGCATGCTTGGACTAGAGGAGTCTATTCGCAATCGGCGCTGTCGCAGGCGTCAATGGCGTACCGTCGGAGGTGCGGAAACGTTTGACGATGGTCGCCGCATACATAGAAACTCTCGCCGCCGTCGGCAACCGTTCTGACGAGCACGGTCTTCCAAGGGCGATAATAGTACTGTGGGTTGGATTTGGAGGCTTCCGAGTGAAACTCGCCATCGATCGGGACCAAGTCAAATGCCGCCGTCGTGAATTCCGCAATCGAGCGGCCCTCCTGATGCGCCACATTGCGAGCCATCGACAGCGCCTTCAGATAGACTTCGGGTCCCATCACCGCCGAACCGTAGCAGAGAAACACGCCGCCCTGCAAGTTGTCCACGGTGTGGCAAACCGAAAGAAAGTCATGGTAGCTCGCCAGCCCAAACGCTTGCGAATCGAAGTTGGGATGCTCGTGGATGATGTCGTAGCCGATGCCGACATGGACGGTGACGGGAATCCCCAGACGAATGCCAGCGGCGAGCACGCTCGTTTCCTTGTACCTGAAATCGCTGCCGAGAATCGCTTGACCAATCGATTCCCCCAGGCCCAATCCTCGGGCGGCGCCGTCGCGAACGATATCATTGATATCGCCAGTTTCCCGCCAAAGGCCAAACTCACCGCTGCGTATGTACTTGGCAACGCTCTCGCAGGTGGCGCCGATTCGCGCCATTTCGTAGTCGTGAATCGGACCCGCGCCGTTCATGCCGATGTGCGAGATGAGTCCCCGTTCCATCATGTCGATCAATTGTCGAGCAACACCTGCGCGGATCACGTGGGCGCCCATGAGCATGAGTCGGGCGGCGCCTCGCGATTTCGCTTTCGCTAATCGCCGCCCCAAGATTCGCAGCCCAGAGTGGGCGTTTTCGGATTCGAGCGCCGGTAGCTCGTCTAACTCTAAGAAACTCGCGTGTTGTAAGTCGTGCTCACGTTCGTCCAACGGGCGCAGTTTCAGCCGGCTGACGTCAAAACGAGGAAACATGGCACCTCGATTAAAGAAATTCAGGTAAGTTGGGGGCGCGTCTCGCCGAATCTGCTTGTCGTACTTCGGCGATTGTCCGTTCACGACTCACCGAGGACGACGCACGACACGCGTCATTAAACCACACCCCCAAGATAGCTGCGAGTCGGCTGGCGAGCGGCGGAATCTTCATTCCCATTGATTCGCCGGTCAAACGCGTTACTTGCTAGAGTTGCTTTCGCTCGGTTCCGATAACGAGAGACATACACCGTTTGACCGGCTTGGAATCGGCGTAATAGAATTCATCCTAGCTGTCGTCGCTTGACTGAAACTGGAATCCGATGCCGCTTTCCCTCAATGACTTTCTCGAACGATTGCGCCGCAGTCGCCTGATTCGCGAGGACAGGTTGCAGGCGCTGTGCGATTCGTTGGAGGGCCAGTCGACAACCGCCGAGCAGCTGGCGCGAGAATTGGTGCGAACCGAGACGCTAACCGAGTATCAAGCAAAGCGCGTCTACAAAGGCAAGACGGACCTGCTTTCGATCGGCGACTACCAGATTCTCGAACAGATTGGCTTTGGCGGCATGGGCCAAGTCTTCAAGGCATGGCATGCTCCGATGGCTCGCGTCGTCGCGCTCAAACTTCTTCCTGAGGATTCGTTCGAGTCGCCGCAAGCTGTTCGCCGGTTTCGACGTGAAGTGCAGGCTTCCGCTCGTTTGGATCACCCCAACATCGTCTCGGCGCAAAATGCAGGCGAAGTGGATGGTCGCCAGTATTTTGTCATGCAATACATCGAGGGCGACAATCTAGCGGAGCGAGTTGTCGCGAAGGGGCCGTTGGATGTTTCTGCAGCGATCGATTGCGTCTTGCAGGCGGCGCGCGGACTTCAACATGCGCATGAACGAGGCGTGATTCATCGCGACATCAAACCCGGAAACCTGCTGTTCGGCGACGACGGCGTGTTGAGGATTCTCGACTTGGGTTTGGCGAGATTTCGGCAGGGTAGCGAGCCGTTAAAAATGGCCAGCGACAGCGCGAGCGACTTCACCCGGTTGACTCTGCCTGGCCAGATGCTCGGCACGGTCGAATTCGCCTCACCCGAGCAAGCGAAGGACACCCGTGAAGCGGGCGAGACGTCTGACATCTATTCACTTGGTTGTACGTTGTACTACTTGCTTGTCGGATCGCCGCCGTTTGAGGGCGATGGGATTGTCGCCGTGCTGCTAGCGCATGCGAGCGCGCCGATTCCTTCGATTCGCAGTCACCGTGCCGACGCGCCGGCTGAGTTGGATGAGATCCTCGCCAAGATGATGGCCAAAGAACCGGATGACAGATTTCAGACTCCCGCCGAACTAATTGCCGCCTTGTCGCCGATAGTGGGAGAAGCGGCTGCGCCGCCGTCAGTCGGCAACCCTCGCGTGTCGCCGGAAAGCAAGACAGTTGCCAACGGTGCGAAGACGTCGTGCGAGCCATCGGGGCGGGATACTGTCGCTGACGACTCGAATGAAGAGGGCGGCGACGAGTTTGTCGTAGCCTATCCGTACGATACGCCAACGGTGTCGGTCTCTTCCGACATGACGGTGGCCAAGTGGGCAATTGGAATTGGCGGTTCGGTCGACTACCAACACGACGGAATAAGGTGCCACATTGATGCGCTGGATGACTTAGCTGACCCGGTCCCGAATCTCGATGCGATCGATCTAGCCGAAAACATAAATGTCTCGGATGCAGACCTTCAGCGGTTTAAGCAACTCAAGACAGTCCGCCTGATCAACCTTGCGAAGACAAGTATCAGCGACAATGGCATGCGAAATTTGCGCGGACTTCGCTCGCTCGAAGAGTTGAATCTGAGCGGGAACAAGATCAGCGGTGTTGGACTTGCCTATCTTGTCACGCTGCAGAATCTTCAAGAACTAGATGTCAGCAACAACCGCGTCGACGATAAAGGACTCAGCGTGCTCGCTCGACTGCGCGGATTGAAACGCCTCGTTCTAGCAAACACATTAGCGACAGATGACGGCGCACAGCGACTGCAGACTGAGTTGCCCGATTGCGAGATCATTCGCTGAGCCACTGCTCCCAAGAGTACATGCTGGGAACTTACGCTTGACGAGGTTGCGTGTGACGACCTCGCCTGCGGCAACGGGTCAAACAAATGAAAGGCAGCCTAAGTCAGCTACTTCTCGACCGTGATCATGCGGTCTTCGGGATTCTCCGAGAGGATGAGACCTCGAAAGCGAACCTCTTGAGCCACCCGATTTGAATGCAGTTGCAGACCGATTGGGCCTTCGCCGCATAGTTCGGGGCGAGGGTCTTTCCAGTCGGCGACGAGCTTGCCGTTCACGGCCAATCGAATTCGGTCGCCAATCGCCAGGATTTCCATGCGATTCCAATTCTTGTTGTCGGCCTTCTTGGCGTTCCCGTTGTCTCGATAGATCGAGTTTCTTCGGTAGAGATCCCAATAACCCCAGTTAGATGGGAACATCACCAAGTGGCCCTGATACGAATTCGACTCGCCGCCTGTGTTGTATTTGCGGCCCCAGAGTGCGATGCCGGAGTGCATTTTGGAGACGGCCAGTTTGCCTTCGAAAACTAAGCGGAAGTTGCGGTACTTCTTTTTCGTCAACAGATAGTTGCTAACCGTTGGCGCGTTCTTCTTCGAATTGCGCGCGACAATCTCACCCTTCTCGATCGAGAAATACTTGTCGATGTTGCCTTCCCAGCCAGTGAAGTCCTTTCCGTTGAACAGCCACGTCGCCTTTTCGCTCTTGGGAAACTGAACACTTTTCGACCAATCGGCCAGCTTGGGCTCGCCCATTGGTCCCTTGGGCTTCGTCTTCAAGGCAATGGCAGCCTTGCCAGTTCCTTCGTATCCAGGTTTGGGCGATCCGTCTTCGTCCAGTTGATCGACTGCCCACAGCATGCCTCGAGCGACCGTGTCCAGCCAAACCTCGCTGAGCATCGTTTCGTTGTGATGGCCCAACGTGGTGCCGAAGACTCGCGCCTTGCCGTATCGATTTGTCCAAATGCACGGTTGGTCCTTCTTTGTGCCAACTCCGTACGCCGTCGCCAAGACGGTCGTGTTCGGCCAGAGTTTCTCGATCACGTAAAGCTCGCCGTTGGGCGTCTTCCACTGTTTCGGGAGCCCCTTCGTGATCGCGTTATCGACTCGCCGCGTTACGTCCAAGCGAACTCCGCCCTTTTCGTGTCGACGACTCGTCACGCCCAACAATTTCCTCCATTCGTCGGTCTTGGCGTTCCGATAACTGTGCATGGAACAATGAATCACGATCGCCGGCACGCCGGATTCTGCGTGCGCTCTCGCAATGCTCTCGACAAACGGGACATCGACCACGCCGCCGTAACACTCGTTGTGAACGACGACATCGTACTGTTCAATCCAGTTGGGCTTGGAGTAGATCGATACTCGCGTGTCTCGCGCCACGCCTTCGCGAACGACGTCCCACTCAATGTTGGCTCGCTGGCTCATCCCTTGCGCGACAATTTGCACTTGGTTTGGATAATCGTGGCAGCAGCCTCCTGCGATGATCAACCCTTGCAGCTTTTTCGGCTTGGTTGTGTCGTCGCCGAAAGCGAACCGGTTTCCAGTTAGTGCGATGACGACAGCGAGCAGGACCAAGACAGAGAGGCGACGGCAATCGGCCACGGGAGTTCTCCTAGCGAGATTTTAATTTGGCGGGGCGTTCGACTCGGAATCAATCTCGCCCGAGTCGGCCCTCCATTGTGATACCGACGGCGCGCGGATACAAGCTTTGCGAGACCGTTACTGGTTGGGCGGATCGACGCGCGAAATGATCTGGACGTCGCCGTCATGTTGCTTGGCCTCAACGAACTCAAGCCGCGTCGCGTCCGCTAGACGACTTGTTCCTCGCCCTCCGACGGGGCTCGGCGCCGACTGACCGCCGATGAGTTTTGAGGCGATGTAGACGTGGGTTTCATCAATCAACCCTTGCTGACTCAAGCTGCCGAGCAAGGCGGATCCCCCCTCGACCATAACATTCGTCGCGCCTTGTTCAGCGAGATATGTCAGTAGGTCGTGCAGTCGCTGGCCTGCCTCTGCCTCGCCTCGCCAGACCTGGCAGCCGACATTCTTAAGGGCCTCAACTTTTTCCGGCGGGGCGTTTGGGCCGCATGCGATGAGAACGGGCGTTCCGTTCGCCGTCTGACAAAGCTGACTGTCGAGCGGTAGTTTCGCTTGACTGTCGCAGACAACTCGCAGACCTGTTCGCGGGCCTGCGGGTCGAGCGGTCAAACGCGGGTCGTCGGCGATTGCCGTGCCGATCCCAACCATGATCGCGTCGACTCGGCCTCGAAGGCGATGGGTCTCGGCGCGCGAAATCGAATTGGAAATCCAGCGACTCTCGCCACTCGCGGTTGCGATCTTGCCGTCGAGCGACATCGCCCATTTGGCGATGACCCAAGGGCGTTTTGAGATCACGCGTCGCGTGAAGGGCGCGATCAGCGAGCGGGCTTCTCGCTCAAGCAATCCAACGTCCACTTGAATCCCGGCTGCCCGCAACTGGTCAACGCCTCCGCCATCGACTTTCGGAAACAGGTCGAGCGTTCCGACGACGACTCTCGCCACGCCAGCATCGATCAACGCTTGGCTGCAGGGCGGCGTCTTGCCCTGATGACAACAGGGTTCCAGCGTGACGTAGGCAGTCGCATTGCGGCAGTCGCTCGAGCAGTTCGCGATCGCTTCAACTTCAGCGTGAGGTTGGCCAAACGCGGTGTGAAATCCCTCGCCGATCGGCTTGCCGTCTCGAACGAGCACGCAGCCGACCATCGGATTCGGCTCGACGAATCCCTCGCCGCGAGCTGCAAGCGACAAGGCGCGCTCCATCCATTTGTGATCGGAATGAGCACGATCGGGGTTCGGCGTGGAGTCGAAGGAGGTCATCGTATGTTGCGCCGAACAGTCGAGTCAGTTCACGGTCGGATATTGCTAGTCTGGAAGCCAAAGTCCGGACGATTCTTTGTCCTCGGCGCTGCCCGAACTACCACCGTCCGGCGTCCACAAACCGCTCTCGCCATCCGGGCTGGAGTTTTGCTCCTGGGCCATCGAGAGAGCGACGTCGGAGGCGGATGGGACGTTGGCGTCCTGTTGAGCCTGGGCGGGCTGAGCCATCGATTCCGGACCGCCGAGAATCTGCATGAGCCCATTCTGAATGCGTTGATTGCCGCCGTATTCGACCATCAGGCGGTTGGCGAGTTCTTTCGAGCCGTCGACATCTCGCGTTCGCATTCGCAAGACAAGTTCTTTCAGCAACAGTTCGCCCAGTTGATCGTGGTTATCCTTGGCGTTTTCTTTCGCCGTCTCCATGATCTCGAACAACTCGGCTGGCGACTCAGTCCACTGCAAGAGCAGATCGTAAAGCGAGTCCAGAGTGAGCGACTCGTCGGTTTCATGGAGTCCGCGTTTGATCGCTTCGCGAATGGCTTCCGTCGCGATCAAACGTCGCGCTCGAAATACGCCAGCTCTGAGGATTTGCTTGAGCGTGTCGTCATCGAGGTTCGCAACGTCGACGTAGGAGTACTTAGTGGCGTGCACGTTTTCCAGATTGGTCGCATCTTTGACGTCGATTTCCGGAATACCCAGTCGCTTACGCAAGTCGTTGGTTTCGAGCCGTTGATGGTTGAACAGTTGAGTCTGTTCGATCAGCAGCAGCGAGGCGGCCAACCGAACTTTCAATCCAGGATCTCCGGCAGATTCGTCCGCCGATTTGCCTCCCAAATGCATGTTGGGCAATGTGGCCCATTTGTTGACGATGGCGTCTTGAAGCGCTTCGGCGCGGATCGAGTATTGTTGTTGAGCGGAGGCTTCGGGCGGAAGGAACAGCGGAGGCGAGATAACATCTTGCAGCCGTTGCTGCTTACCGATCACTTCCCGCGATATCTCTTCGGCCAGATCGTCTCCTAAGGAATCTCGCAGCACGGTGAGGACCGCTTCAAATTCGGCGCCGTCGGTGGCGATCACTCGCACCCGCGCGGGGTGATCCGTTTCGCGGCCGTACAGCAATGCCTGACCGTGAATGATCGGAGTCGTTTCGAACGTCGGTTCGCCGGTGCCATCGGGCTGCTTGGATAGAATCGTGAACACGCCTTTAGGCGGCGGCCCTTCCTCGCTGTTGGGCGGAATTTGAGAAGGATCGATCGAATAACTTCGATCTTGCGAAAGCATTGCTTCCATCGCCGAGTCTTGGTTAGCGACTTCGAAATAGACGTTCAGCACGTCGTCCGTCGTGTCGCTGGCCGAATCCAACAGCTGAGCCAATGCTTCGGCTTCCACCGCGTCGTCGAATTCGGCATTCTCCAAGCGGGCGAAGTCGTGCAGCGCCACAGCCATATCGGTGTGTCGCGATGCGAAGCCGAGCGTGTAAGCGTGTTGTCTCCGCAGCCAAGGCGCTTCGGGATGTTCACGAGCAAGCTCATCGAGAATCTTGGCGGCGGCCAGCCAAGCGCCGCGTTCAAACAACCGCTGTGATTGTTCGTGCTTGTCGCCCCAGTCGGCACCCTCGTCAGGCGCTTGCGGCGCGACTTCCGTCTGCAGCAACGGATGCATGTTCTCATCCAGCTCGAGCAGAATTCGCAACGGGCGATTAACTGCCTCGTCTTCGCACAGGCTGACCCAAAGCGCCAAGTGAGCTCGCGCTGGATAGGCTTCGTTCGCCTTGCAAAGTCCCATTGCCACGACACTCAACGCGTCGATCACTTCGGCCGGATTGCCATCATCGCCGATGCGTTCGAGCGCGCGCTGAAGCTGCGTCACCGCTTCGTCGATGCTGCCTTTGATCACGTCGAGAATGGCGGCCAAAGCATATGGTCGAAACGAATCTGGATCGGCTTGCAGCAGTGTCAGTACAACCTCTTCGGCGTCTTCATACCTTTCCATTTCGACGAGCGTCGACACTTTGAGGTCGAGCAGCATCGGCAACTTGCCACGTTTCTTGATGAGCAAATCCAACGCCTGAATCGCGGCGGCGCGCTGATCGCCAGCAATCAACTTGAGCACCTTTTCGATCTCGGGAGCGAGGTCCTTGCAGCAAAACTTGGCCTTCTTGCCGCTGCCGCATGGGCATAGTCGATAGTTGTCCGCCATTGCGATATTCCATTTCGATCTGAGTGAATCGTAGATCCGCCGAACGGCTTGTTTTTCACGTCTCTCGCGCGGCCGATCACTTGCTTGCATCGTATCAGACGATATCCGACTTGACGACCGATGCCGCAACGTTGCTGGGGAATGAGCTGGCGGTTGGAGCCTGGAATTTGTCGAAGTCTTCGCGCATTTTACAACGACGTTTGGCGATTGCAGATCCGGGCCTAACCAGACGCGTTCCGCCGGTCCGTATTGATTTGGTCGACCAGCGACTGAACATCGCCGTAGATTGACTCAGTCACCTCCGCCACTCGGCCGCGACTCTGCTTGTCTCCGTCGCCGCCGATCCTTACTGGTTCGCCGAACCGAACCATAGCCTCTCGTCGTCCTCGGACCGTGGGGAGATCTCGCTGCAATATGTCCTCTTCGAATTTGTCGAGCGTTTCCGCGAGCCGCTCGATGCTCGGATCGTTGACAAGGTAGTCGCCGGGGTAACTGAACAGCTGCATGACAAAGAAGACGTCGCCCATCCGCGCGCATAGCTCGGCGTATTTCAGCTTGTCCTGCTGAATTTGTTCGTCTTCGATTTGTTTGATCAAGCTTTGCCGCACCGCTTTGGCTCGCTCCGGCAACCCGCCTTTGGTCTTGAGTCCCTGCTGCTCCTCCAAGCGAGCCAATAGCGACTCCAAAAGGAACCCAACTCTTTCGCGCAAGAGTCCTTCGCGAGTCCTCCCGAGGTAGTCCAATTCTTTGAGCGCCAACGCCGCTTCAGCGACGCGATGAATTCGATCTCGAAGCGAACGGCCGGCGTCGGGGCGCAGGTAGAGTCGGTTTTCGAGTTGGCTGACCATCGTGAGCATGTTTTCCGAGGGATCGTCCAAGTACCAAAGCTTGATGCCGCAGGGAATGATGTAGATTGGCCGGTCAGCTTTTTTGGCAGCGGTCATGGCGATAGCCGCCGCTCCTTCGCGAAACGGCGTGACTCGGTCTGCCGTATGGTAGACATCGCCTTCGGGGAAAATGACAAGCGGGAAACACTCGTCCCGCAGCACGGTGACGGCTTGCTTGAATGCCTGGCGGTCGGACCCTTCACGATCGACGCTAAAGCAACCAAGGTGCTGCATCGCCCAACACTCGAAAGCGGAACTCAATCCAAAGACTTGCCAAGCGGTCATGAAGTAGAGCGGGCAGTCAATAGTGTCGGCGGCCAAGTAGAGCGCCGCGGAGTCGTAGTGGGCTGAGTGGTTGGGTGTGACCAGAACGCCAGCACCCTCGTCAAGACACTGTCGCACGACATCCGCGTTCTCAACCTGGATGTGTTCGATCTTTTGTTTGTTGTGAAGTTGGCGTTTGCGATAGCCACGAGTCAGCCGAACCCACCAGGGCGTCATCTTCGGCGCCCACCATTGCGGCGGCGTCCCATAGGGCTGCTCATTCATGGCTCCGCGCCCATCAAGTTCCCGGTCGTGGATGTATCCGGCCGTAAAGCTGAGTGATCCGTAGTGCGTTTGGTCAGGCCCGCTTGCCGGCGATCAACTTGAGCAAGTTGTTTTGCGGCCCGGCGAACTTCGCCACTCCCTCTTGCATCAACACCGTCTCCATCCGCTCAAAGTCGACAAGACGATCGATCTCTTCAAGAACATTGGACGGCGGCATTTCGTCGATTTGGCGGGTGAAGACCTGATTTGTGGCGGCGACCGCCTCATTGGTTGAAGGCGGGTTGGTCTCGATGTCGCTGCCGGCAAACGCGCCGACGTATTTCCAGGCTGGGTCGTTTGCCTTTTTGACGCCGGTCGAGGCAAAGACAATTTCTTGGCGAAGCGGCAACTGCTTGTCGGCCCAATAGGTCTGATTCGAGGCCCAAATCCGTTTTGCATTGACGATCCCAACAAGTCCTTGCGCCGCATCAGACAGCTGCGGTACGTGTTGCTCGGTATACACGTCGACTCGAGAAACAAAAATGCTGTAGACGCTTTTGAATTGATCGAGATTGCCACGGCGTTGCGCGCCGCGCCAAACCGCTTCGCGGGCGGCTTCGTATTGCCGATCCGAGAAAATCAGCGTGACGTTTAAGGTCAGTCCTGCTGCCGACAATTCCTCCAACGCACCGAGACCAGCTGGTGTGGCTGGGACTTTGATCATTCGATTTTTGTGACCCTCGGCCCACTTCAAACCCAATTCGATATAGCGCGCGACTCGCGCTTCATGGCTCAAGCCTGTCGATTCGTCTTCGAGGAGCGGATCGACTTCGAAACTGACATATCCATCGTCGCCTCCGCTCTGCTCCCAGGCCGATTCGAATTCGCGTTGCGCTGCGGTGACCAATTCGTCAGTCATGGTCCAGGCAATGTCATCGTCCGTCGCGCCGGCTTCGATCAAACAGGCGATGCGATCGTCGAAACGGCCGGTGCCGATAAGATCTGAGACGATGACGGGGTTGGAGGTCGCGCCCGTGGCACCGTAGTCCTTGCTGGCGCGAATCAAGTCGGGGTCGATCGAGTCAAGCCAAAGTTTGGTTCCCGACTGCACGAGAGACTGAAGCGGGGAAGTGGCTGCCGACATGTCTGATTACCGTCCTTGCTAAACAAGATTTTGCGGCGGCCTCGGACGAGTCCCGATCCGTTGTTGGATTTTCGACTCGAGAAGAATTTCGAGGACGCCATTCGGCCGAGAGTATCTCCCGCACGCCGGTACTCAAGGTTATCAATTCACGCTAACTGGGGAAACCTCACGGACTAGTCAAGACGTAGGGGTGAGTGCGAAGGTTGACGCGAGGCTCGGATGAGAACAATTTGAGTGAACTTGTCCAGCATTTCGGCTCGCCGCCGCTCGCGTTGGCCAATCTGGGGAAATATGCCATAGGCGCGTTTGGGCATGGCCGATAAGTTAAGGAGAGTTGAGAATTTAGGTTCATATGGACTATGACGATTCTCTCGCGGCTGTCAGCTGGTCTGCTGGCGGCGTGGACGAAATCAACTCGGTCAGCAGCTTCGATTTAGGACTTGGATTCAGCAGATTTTAAGGACTAAATCGGGGCGATCAACCGCGCAATAACCACTAAGGCTTGCTTAGTATTTTTGCCGCCTCGATTCCCTCAGGCGGCGGGATTCCCCATGAGTATCAATCCATCGCGGCGTCGCGCGATTGTCATTCTCTGCATCATCTTCTTCTTGATCCCGTTTGGACTGCGCGGGGCCCGTATGGCCGTGCAGCACGTCAAGAACGACCCAAACGATTGGCTGCCCTCGGACTTTGACGAGACAGTCGAGCTGAAGTGGTTTGCGAAGCACTTCATTAGCGAGAAGTTCGCCGTCATCACTTGGGCCGATTGCCGCGCTGACGATCAAAGTTACCAATTGTTTCTGAAGAAGCTCGAACCCCAGATCAATCATCAGGTTGGCGCCGTGGCCGGGGCTATGAAATCGGATGACGCCGAACTCAAGAAGCCGAGGACGGAAGCCGAACGAGCTCGCGAAATGGGCGATCGTCTTGGGCTTTTCCTTACCGGCGACGATCACATTGGATGGGGAGACTACGACGACGAGAAATGGCTCAAGGGTCATGACGATGCATGGTATTTCATCACCAAAAAGGGCGAGCTCCACAAATGGTCCGGCAAGTCGGGCTTGGTTGACGGAATCGTCATCGGCTCGCGACGCTTTTTCGGAGATCGAAAGGCGCGCGGCGAAATCGTTGCTCGCGTTGGCCAGCCTTCCACGCCCGGTAAGCTAAACCCGTATTACAAAAATCCGCAGATGCTGACCGGCCGTCTATTCACGTCGGTGCTGACTGGCCCCCAGTTGTTAGAGCAATTGACGGCGGAAGACGGACCGCTTCGACAATCGATCAAATCCAATCTTCAAGAAGACTTGGATGTTGATGTCGCCGCGACGGCCATGGCCTACACTCGGCTGACCGGAGCGTTGTTCGGCAAGGCGCCGCACCTTGACTTTGATTGGACGAAGGAAGGTTTCCTCAAACTGTTATCGGATGCCAAGCGGGTAGAATTGCCAGAGGACTGGGACGTCGTTTTCGAAGACCACATCGACGCCTACGGGCTCGATAAACTGCGAGCGGCGACCGGGTTTGAACGCGAGTATCACTGGGGTGAATTGTTCCACTACCTCGAGGTGGAACAGCCATCGCGGCAGACCTGCATCATCGCCAACTTCAGCGACCTCGGTAAGTCCGACATGGCGCGCGTCGTCGGCCGGCCTATTCTGGGCAAACCAGCGGGACTGCTGCTGCGAATCGCGGAAGAATGTGAGATCAAGACACAAGAGCCGGACCACGAACTACGGCTTGGCGGCCCTCCGGTAGACAACGTGGCGATTGACGAAGAGGGAACTCGTACGCTTGTTAAGCTCGTCGGGTTTTCCGCACTCGTCGGCTTCATATTGTCCTACATGTGTTTCCGCAGCATCCTTGTCACCATCATGGTGTTCCTGGTCGGCGGCGTCAGTGCGGTCATCAGTATGGCCATCGTGTTCTATTCCGGCGAGACGGCCGACGCGATCCTGATGTCGATGCCGGCGGTCGTTTACGTTTTGGGGCTGAGCGGTGCCGTTCACATCGTGAATTATTATCGCGATGCGGTTGAGGATTCGGGGGAGGACAGTGCGCCTTGGCGGGCGCTGAAGATCGGTTGGTGGCCTTGCACGATTGCGGCATTCACGACGGCCATCGGTTTGTTCTCGCTGTACTTCAGTAACATCGTGCCGATTCGCAAGTTCGGTCTGTTTTCCGCGCTGGGCGTTTTGGCAACCTTGGTTTTGCTGTTCGCCTATCTTCCTTCGGCGCTTGTGACTTGGCCTCCGGGCTTCAAACGAGGCGATCGAGTTCGGCAGCAAGGCTCGTATACGAATTGGATCGAGTCAATCGTCACTCGATTTTGGAAACGAGTTTGCGACTTTGTGATTGGCAACTACACGGTTGTCGGGACATTGTGCTTGTTGCTGACTGTTGGCGTGGGCTGGGGGCTGACCAAGATCGACACCTCGGTGCAGTTGCTCAAGCTGTTTGATCCCAACGCCAAGATCATCGGCGACTACCGCTGGATGGAGCAGAACCTCGGCAAATTGGTGCCGATGGAGCTGGTCATCCGCGTCGACCCCGAGCGAACCCTTGCGGCCACCGGCAGCGACGACTCGGAGCTGCAAGAGGACGAGTCGATTCGACTGAACTTGCTGGAGCGTTTGGAATTGACCGACCGAGTCCAGCGTGTTGTGGAGTCGCAGTTCGGGCCGGCGGGAACCGACGATATGGGCCGTGGCATGTCGGCAGCGACATTCTTCAAGCTGCCCGAACCGGCTGCGACCACCAGCGGCTTCAGCGCCGCGGCTCGGACGCGTTCGTTGATGAATCGGCGGTTGGAGGAGAGCTATTCTGAACTGTTGTCGATGGACTATCTGCGTCGGGATTCCGAAGCGGCGCACACTGACAGCGAACTGTGGCGAATCAGCTTGCGGCTCGGCGCGCTCAATGATGTGGACTACGGCCGTTTTGCTCACGACCTGAAGTTTGTCGTCGAGCCGGTGATGTCGGCCTATCGGTATCGCGAAGACATACTGGCCGGGCTCAACAAAGCCTCCCCAGAAAAGGGCTTTGTAGGAAAACGCATTGTCGTGCTCGGTATGGGCAAGCCCGAAGATCCGGTCGAGTCGAAAGCGAGCATGGGCTCGCGTTCGCCAGCCCTGCAGTCCGCAGTTTGCTTTTCGACGCTCAGCGATCTCCTTCTCATTAAAGGATTTGACGGCCGCTTTGCACCGACGTGGCACGATCCGACAGCCAGCGACGCGGCCACTGAATTGGACGCCGCGCTCGAAGGCGCCGACTGCATTGTCTTGGCGGGCGACGCCGACATGTACGATGTCAAGGCGCTCAAGGCGAATGACAAGCTTGTCTTCGTCGACGCTCGAGAACATCAGTTTGAAATCGATCTGGATGGGAACGTCACCAAGAAGACAGCGGCTCAGCGAGGCGACATGATTCACGTCGTTTACACTGGGGTTGTTCCCGTCGTCTACAAAGCTCAACGCACGCTGCTCGTCAGCCTGATGAATAGCATCGGTTGGGCCTTCGCTCTGATCGCGGTTGTGATGTGCACTCTGCTTTGGAGTCCGAGTGCAGGCTTGGTTTCGATGCTTCCCAACGTGTTTCCCGTCATCCTGATCTTCGGGGCGATGGGCTATATCGGTCTGAAGGTCGACATCGGCACGATGATGACGGCCAGCGTGGCGATGGGCGTGGCGGTCGACGACACGATTCACTTTCTGATGTGGTTCCGCAAAGGCATCAAGCGAGGACTGGGGCGGTTAGATTCGATCGAGTTGGCTTACGAGCACGTCGCCACCGCGATGACTCAAACAACGCTCATCGGCGGACTCGGGCTCTCCGTGTTCTGGTTCAGCACGTTCACGCCAACTCAACGATTCGGCGTGATGATGCTGACTCTCTTGAGCGCTGCGTTGGTCGGCGACTTGGTCTTCTTGCCGGCCATCTTGGCCAGCCCAATCGGCAAGTTGTTTGGCCGCAAAGACACGCCGCTCCGACGTTCCGCAGCCGAGGCCGCCGCGTTGCAAGGTGCCGATGACGTGGCCTTCGACGACGACACGAGCGACGCCTCGCCGTCCGGCGCAGTCGAGCCAGCGAGCGCGCAGGCATCCGCCTCAAGCGAGTCGTCGATCGGCGAGAATTCTAAGGGCGATGGGTGCGGTCAAGCGACGCCCCACAGCTCACTTGCCGCCGGCAAGCGACTCATCCGCCGCGACCGACCCCATTCGTAGGCCCCTGTCGCCAGTTGTCGCCAGCGTCGCCTTACGCTCCGCGAAAGTGGCGCAACTTTCGTAGACAGGCCGTCAAGCAATGGTGACGTCTTGAAGCAACGGTTTTTCTCATGCAGCGCAATCTGGCTCGTCAGCTGCGGATTCTTACACTTCTATCTTCTTTGCATGTCATCGCGCTAGAAGAAGCAACCGGTTGCCGTTAATAAAGGCGTGTTCATGATCTGCTTGACCTTCGGATCTGAGTCGGCTTGCCATTTCTCCACTCAATCCACATTCCGTGCCGCTGCCCAAGGTAGAACTTGCCGCTTGCCAACCCTGTTCCGTCGGCATTCCAGAATCTCCACTTACCGTGTCGATAGTTCCGATGAAAATCGCCGCAAGCTATTTTGACACCTTCGGCCGACCAGAAGATGACTCGCCCATGCCGACAGTTTGCAGGCACTTCATTCGCGTCCAGAAGGTCCGGGGCGTCATTCAAGTTAGTCGGGTCATGCTTGCGGGAAAGGCGTATTTCCGCGCAAAACATGATCGTACGCGCCTGTTAACTGCGTAGCCCTTCTGGGACGCAGCGCCAGAACTCGCATGAGTTGCGAAATGCGCCGAATGTTGTCAGGCGTGGTTGGTAGACAAATGTCAGTTTTTGATAGGAAGTTTGAACCGTAGTACGCACGACTAAAAGCTGTCGGTGAAAGCAGCTGTTCCAACGCGCGATCCAGATTCTCAAAGTCCCGAGTCATATCGACCCTCACACATAGCCGCGACTCCTTAGGTTGCCGGCCGACGAGGCCGAGTCGCACGTGCCCCAACACACGTCGAACGTAACGTGATCTGATCTGGAAGCAAAGTCGTCGATCGTGTAGTAGATCGGCTTGTACTGACTCACGACACGCGCCTCCCAAGCCAGTCGTGTCTCTTGCTGCCCTGGGTAGACGAAGACGTTGATCTGATATTCACGGCGAATCGCATCAGCCAAATCACCGACCGTCGACACATGCCCAAGATTCGCTGTCGGAGTCAACAGTGCTTCATGAATGCGACTCTCCTCGTCGCTGCCGACAAGAAGCATCCGGCGTTGAGTTCGACTGGCGAGTAATTCGTTCGCCGTCCGATACTCTTCGTTCATTCGGTGATGATCGGCCCATGTATCGACAGTGATTGCAAACGGCCCAGACGAATCGAAGTCGGCCCACGTGCGACCCCGGCTCGTTGCAAGTCTATCGGCTCTTGACCACTGCGGGCGTTTGGCTAAACACAGATCCGACGATGACACGTTGCGGGCGGCGTTGTGAATGACAACAACTCCATCCACAACGCGCGCCAAATACCCGATTTGCCACAGGACCAAGTTAAGCGCCGCAATTCGCCTCATGCGATGAAACGTGTTGTCGATGCAAACTGATTCATACGACGCGAGGTCTTGCTCATTGAGAAACTCAACGGCGTATGGGACATCATCCCCCAGCACCAGATCGACCGCCTCGCGTACCGAAGCGTCGCTGAAATTCAAGTCGATAGGCTCACACAAGTGCTCGTCGACGCTCTGAATTCATTACTCTTCGCAGTCTAAACTTGCTTGACGCGAAAGCGACGCCCGCCTGTGGGTTCAACTCGGCGAGCGTTAACTGCTGACGTCGGCTGGCGGACAACACGGCTAAATTGCCTTTGACGGACAGTCGGCTGGTCTTGTTGACGTCAACAGTCGACGAACCACGTGGCGCTAGTGTAGGACTAGGCGTGCGAAGTATCGTTCCGAGAAAAGGACGATCATGATGTTCGCTGAGACTCCATAACGCAGGACCGTCGATCACGTTGTGTACTCGAGTTGGTACGTCGAGTGGCAACTCGTTTTCAAGCGCAACGAAGATTTCGTTGTCGTCTCGGCTTAGCTGAAGCGACGACGGAACATTCTCTAAAATAATTCGGGCTAGCGACTCAAAGGGGAACTCGATAGGCGTCCAGTTTGATTTCGGTATGGCTTAGTCGGTTCTCAAAGATCTTCGCCGCGCTCGGCGCGTAGCGAAGGCGAAAACCATGCTTTGCCATCAACGCATCCAATTCGGCGTCGGCATACTCGTCCTCGACGGTTAAAGTCTGCGGTTCGTCGAGGCAAGAGGGGTTGTCGGACGGATTTTCGAATCGCGAATCGCCGAGAATGTAGGCCCAGGGCCGCACGTGATGGAGGTCCATGCACATCCAAGCCGCAATGATCATCAGCGCTATGGCAATGATCCGCCTGAGCCAGCGCCGCCAGCGGGGATTGTCGTGCTGTTCCGACATGTCTCGCTCGTCCCATTGGCCCTTGATACCGCAAGTCTCAGTCATAGCTTACCGGATCGACGCGCCGACTCTCGCGCAACTAGCGACAAAAGGCCGATATGGTGAGGCGTTTAGCCGGAGAGACTGGCATGAGCTTGACTCAAGCTGGCGAGGCCGCGCGCTACTTTCGCGGAGCGAATGGCGACGGACGAAAGGCGTCGGGCTAGCGAGGGCTAGTTTTCGGCGGAGATGACGATGGCGGATGTTTGACCGCCGATCGATTGGCTGAGCGCCATCGCGTGGGACTTCTCGACTGGCTTGGCGGCGCCGGCGATTACGTTGATCGGGCAGTCGGGATCGGGCGACTGATAGTTGAGTGTGAAAGGCGTTTGGCCTTCACTGAGTGCGAGCACGCTGGCGGCCAGTTCGACGGCTCCGCCGCCTGCGCCGAGGTTGCCGAATAAGCTCTTTGGCGCCGTGACCGGAACGTCGCCGCAGATGTCGCGAATCGCCTGCGCTTCGGCGCGGTCCTCGTCGATCGAACTCATGCCATGAGCATTGACGTGATCGATCTGCTTGATGTCGATTCCCGCCGAGCTTAACGCGACTTGCATTGAACTGCGAACGCCATCGCCGGTTGGCTTCCGCCCGTGTTGCCGGTCTTCAAACGTATTTCCGTATCCGCAAATTTGAGCCAGCGGTTTGGCACCGCGCGCCTCGGCATGGCTCCGCGTTTCCAGAATAAACGCCGCGCTTCCCTCGCCATTAACGACGCCGTCTCGATCGGCGGCGAACGGACGACAAGCGCCGGCCGGGTCATCGACTCGACGTGAAAGCGTCAGCTCTCCGCGATACGCCATCAGCGTGGGACTCAATCGATTGCCGACTCCCCCGGCGATCATCACGTCAGCCATTCCTCGCCGCATGATTCCCACGCACTCGGACAACGCGATCAAGCTTGAGGCGTCACCATCGACAATCGTATTGTTCGGGCCTCGGCCATCGTAGGCGATGCCGACATGGCAGGCGGTCATGTTGGGCAAGAACCGCAACATCCAGAGCGGGTACATCTTGGCTTGAGCCAGTTCACCAAACAATTCGTGTTGAAACTCGCCGCCGGTCTGCGAATCGCGGAACACGTCAGCGAGTGAATCGAGGCCGCAGTAAAGCATCTCGGTTCCGTAGACAACGCCTAGTCGATCTGGGTCGAGGGCCGAGGAGTCGAGGCTGGCGTCGTCGACCGCCAACGCAGCCGCCGAGAATCCCATTTGGACCTCGCGGCACATGACCTTCAAACTCTTTCGCGGTTTGACGTATTTCTTAGGCTCGAAGCCGTCCACTTCGCCGCCAAATCGAACCTCGTATGCGGTGTTGGCGAGCGCGTTCAGATCGCGTATGCCGGACTGGCCCGCAACAAGCGAAGCCCAAAATTCTGATCGGCCAATTCCGATCGGGCTGACCACCCCAACGCCCGTGATCAAAATGTCGTCAGCTGTTGTCATCGGCGGATTAGCTTGAAGGGGATCTGAGTGGATTTTACGAGGTATTTCGCCAATTGATTACATCGGCTCGTTGGCCGCCAATCCGTCGGCAAAAGTCCATCGGGCAGCCGTTGTCCCCATGTTTTCCCCAACGAGCGTTCGGCTCCGACCGTCAGACGGTGCCCGCAGCACGAAATTGTGCAATTCTTGGCGCCATTTGAGCATTATTCGGCCTTGCCGACGGCGAGGGGCGACAAGGCCGATACTATGCGTAGGACCGGTATTGAGCAAGGGTGAGCGGCCGCCGGAAGCCTAAATCTGCATGCACCAGAAACACCAGCCGAGCCAGCCGAGATGCAGCCCAAATCGAAGCCATCGACGCCAAATCGGCATCTTCAAATTGGGGATGGAGTTCCCCGCGAAGGCGACCCGCGCATTCACGGGCAAAACGATGCAGTAGAGAACGAAGCAGACATAGGCGGCGACGCGACGCGTCGTAGGAAACAGCAGCGCCACACCGCTCAAAATACGGGCAGCGACGCTGATGCGAATGACGAGCGGCTTGTTGGGAATCCAATCCTGCATGATCTGCTCGTAGCCAGACTCGTTGACGATATGCTCGACGCCGCTCAGGATCATGCCGATGGCCAACGCAATGAATGGTCGAGCAAGCGGGCTCGACCAATCGGCGGGCAGGCGTTGCATGACGCCATAGGCGATCGCGACGATGAACAAGATCTCCAACCTGCAAACTCCCTTACTTATTCTTTAACCGCCAGCTTGAGTTATTCACATTCGAATTAGCTCCAACACATATCTTCGCCGCCCGCGTTTGGGCGAGGTAAAATAGCGGCGAACGTCAAGTTGCTTCGCCATTCTGTTCGAGCGGCTTCCAGTCGTACATACGATAGGTCTTTTCTAACATGGCGCCGCCTCGCTTGAGTGACTTGTACGACAGCGTGTTGCTCTCCAACACCCACGAGAACTCCACCTCTTGAATACCCCAAGCCAAGATGTCGGGAACGAGTCGCGCCATGGCGACAAGCCCGACTCCCCACTTCTGATATTCCGGCACCACATTGGTGCTCATCAGGCGCACTTTGGGGATCTTTTTGCGATTCCAGAGTAGACGGATGAAGCCGAAGGGGAACAGTCGGCCGTTGATGGCCTTGATGCGAGGGTTGTAGTCGAGCAACGCGAACACGGCGCCAATCGGTCTGCCATCGACCTCGGCGACGCTTGTCATTTCGGGAACGATCAGGTGCTTAAGGGACTTGCTCATGTGGTCGATTTCACCTTCCATGAGAGGTACGAATCCCCACGTTCCACCGAGCGACTGATTGTAGACGTCGAGGAACATTCGCACCTCTTTGTCAAAATTCTTGGTGTTCATCTGCCGAATCTTGACGTTGAAGCGCCGAGTCGCCTCTTCGATGACAAATTCGAGTTTCTTGTCGAGGGAATCGAGCATTTCGACATGACCCCAGAAGGCCGCCATGTCCTCCACTTTTTCAAACCCGACGCTTTCAAGAAGCTGACCGTAATACGGAAGGTTATAGGTCATCATGAACGTGGGCCGTTTGTCGTACCCGTCGATTAACAGTCCGCATTCGTAATTGAGGGACGGGTTGGCCGGTCCGCGTACGATCGTCGCGCCCCTTTCGGCCAGCCAAGTCCGAACTTCAGCGAACAGCGCTTTGGCGATCTCTTCGTTATCTTCCGACTCGAAGAATCCAAAGAAGCCGACGGGCTCTTCGTGCCGCTCGATGTGGCCTCGATTCAAGATCGCGGCGACTCGACCAACCACCTGACCATCCGAGTAAGCCAGGAACGTCTGAATTTCGTTGGTCTCATAGAACGGGTGCTTTGTGAAGCCGAGCAGTTCTTTATGGTTTTGCAGGAGCGGCGGCACCCATTGAGGCGTGTCGCGATAAAGCCTCCAGGGCAGATCGAGGAATTGTTTTTGATCGGCCTTGGACGCGACCGGCTTGACCGTAATGCTCATCAATACTCCAGTGCTCCGCGCCGCGTAAATCTGCGCGAAAGGGACGTAAGAAAGGGGAACACGTCCATCGGGCGGGAAACTGTCCGGCGTCGTGCGGATTATGGTTGAGCCCGCGAATTGGGAGGACTCCCGTTTCTCGTCCTCCAAACGACTCAGACTGTCCCTAATACTCTGACCGGACCGCGATACATCGTCAAGCGTCGCCGCCCGGCCGCGTTCCAGGTCGGCGCTTACAAGGTCCGACTCCTCGGTTATGCTTGCGGTGAAATCGACACCTGTTGAAACGAACGAATGAGTCGAGACGTTGTGCGGATAGGGAGCCGTAGGCGATGAGATGTTTGGTTACAGGCGGTACGGGTTTGCTAGGCAACAATTTGGTGAGGAAGTTGGTTGAGCGAGGCGAGCAGGTCCGAGTCTTGTCACGCACCGCGACGACGTCCGAATCGCTTGAGAATCTTGATGTCGAGCGAGTCGACTGCGACATTTGCGATGACGATGGCTTGGCTGAGGCGATGAATGGCGTGGAAGCCGTTTATCATTGCGCCGCATCGGTTCGAATCGGCTGGACTGGCGGCGAAGAGTTTGAACGAGTCAACGTGCTTGGGTCGGAGTGCGTCGCGCGGGCCGCCATGCGCCAGCACGCGCGGATGCTTCACGTGTCGACAGCCAGCGCCCTTGGCGTTGGTTGGTGGGACCGGCCTGCCAACGAAGAGGATTCGAATCCGGATATCACCGAATGCCCCTATGTCACTTCGAAGCGGAAATCGGCCGAGAAGATCGAAGAGCTCGTCGAACTGGAGAACGCCGACATCGTGATCGTGCTGCCCGGTTTCATGCTGGGGCCATGGGACTGGAAACCTTCATCGGGCGAAATGTTGCTCGATGTCGCCGCCGGCAAGCTCGGTGCAACTCCCACGGGCGGGATCAGTCTGTGTGATGTGCGCGACGTGGCCGATGGAGCGATCTGCGCGATGGAGCAAGGCGTTGCGGGAAGGCAATACATCATGGCGGGCCACAACATGCGCTACCGCGAGGCATGGGACATGTTCGCGGCGTTGACGAACCGGCACGCGCCGCGTTTTCTGCTCGGTCCCGTCGCTCGCTTCATCGGCGCAGTCGGCAGCGATTTTGTGACTTGGGCTCGTGGCCGTGAACCGCTGGCCAACTCCGCAGCGATCAACTTTTCGGCACTTCCGCAGTTTTACAGTAGCGACCGAGCAGTGGCTGAACTCGGCTATTCCATTCGCCGCGCCGAGAAGACGGTTGAAGACGCTTGGGATTGGTTTGTCGCCCACGGATACGCGAAAGGAATTTGAATCTCGCGGTCGCGAAAAGCTACACTGAATCATACCCTTGCACCCAATACTCACTCGCAGCGAACTAAATGAAGACGGCAAGCCAACGCGGGCGAATCGGCGCAAATCGACGACTTGAGCGGCGACATTGCAAGCATGGCCCGAAAAAAGCCCGATCGTCGCCTTTCGCTCTGCGAAAGTAGCGTCAGAGGCGAATCGGGTTCAAACGTTGTCCCAAAGGACAACGCTGCTCTACCGGTACGACCCCAACGAGCTTCACCCGCGTTTTCTCGATTTAAGAGTCTCGACGATCGTTTCGAGATTCGCCTTGGCGGCTTGGTTGAAGGGATCGATAATCAGCACGCGTCTGAAGTGTTTTTCCGCGGCGTCTAAGTCTCCTGCCCTGGCAAGCATGAATCCCAATTGCAGATGGGCTCGCACAAGGCTGTCGTCGATTCGCAAGGCCTCGGTGAGTTCCGCAATGGCTCGATCATTCTCGTGTTGTTTGCGATAGGCTGCTGCAAGTTCGAGGCGCGCGTTCGCGTCATCTGGATTTGCATCGACGCGTTGTCCAAATTGTCGAACTTGCTCGGCCCAGGCGGCCACATTGGCGGTTGCCAATTTCCGGTTTCGCAATGCGATCTCTGACTTGGGATCAATCGCGAGTGCGGCTTTCGAGAAGATCAACGAGTCTTTCGGAAAACCTTGCGTCAAGAAGTGGGCGGCGAGCGTGACGAGTAGGTCGTGAGTTTCAGGCCGTCGAAACCAACGGCCGGAGAAGGAGACGCCCAAGTCGGCGAGATCTGGCTGCGCGTCGCTGAGTCGTTTTTGGTCGGCGATCAACTGAGCAGGATGGATCGGGCCCTTGTAGATCGCAGCCAGCTTGCCGTCGGCCGTTATCAAGAAGCTAGTCGGCATCCCCGACAGCGTTGTCGGCTCGACGAATGGGAGTTGCGCGATTTGAAGTTTGTCCAGCAAGTCGACTGAGACGCGACCCGATTCGAAGGGGAAACCAACCCGTTTCAAGAAGCTCTGGGCGTCCGCTATCTCGGCAGCTTTGTTGTCTTGTACTCCATCGACCGTCAGGGCGAGAAAATCAACTCCCGCAGCCCGAATGGCCTCGGCGGATTCGGACATCTCTTTTAGCTCGACCAGGCAGGGCTGGCACCAGCTCGCCCAAACGTTAATCAACAACGGACGGCTGCGCGGAAACTCGAGTTGTTGAGGCTTGTCGTCCCATGTTCGATAGTGCAGCTTGGGCAATGGCGTTGCCCCAACCATGCCAATTCGAACGCGATCCTCCGCCGTTTTCGGCGGCTCCGGCGGGCTCGGCTTCAACACCAGCTGTGGTAGCTTTGCCGCAAACGGTCGAGCCGTTTCGTCGCCCTCGCTGAGCAGATAGAACGCGTCAGCATTGACGCCTTTCAGCTCTTGCTGAGTTCCGTTGGGCCAACGCACGACGAGCTTCTTGACCTCGTTGTTGTCCCCCAATCCAAAGTGCAACCACTTGCTCGATTGCGTTGCGAACCCGTTTCCGGCAGAAACCGATTTGATTTGTGTGGGCGAGTTCGCGTCGTCCAAGTAAAGTTCGACTCGCGCTCCGATCGCGTCGCGGTGCGATTCGCTCCCTTCTAATCGCAGGGCGATAAAGTGTTGCCTCGAACCAACGTTGTTTCGCATGAATCGAATGCGTGGACGAGTTCGATTGAGTAGCCAGATGTCGACGTCCCCGTCAAAGTCCCAGTCGGTCAGCGCCACGCAGCGAGCGTCGTCCGGGAAACTGATGCCAGCGACGTCCGATACGTCCGCGAATTGCTCGCCGCCCATGTTGAGAAAGCAGCAATTGCGTTCGCGGCCGCTCAGCGACCGACCCGACCGCAGCATACGAGCCAGCACCTTAAATGGCTCGCCGTATGCGTCGACTTCCGCTTTTCCCGCCGAACTGTCATCGGGTGAATGCGACACGACCTGTCGCCAATAGAAACTTCACAAATCATGGGTGTCTTTGTGGGTGACGAATCCGTTGGCGACGATTAAGTCCTCCCATCCGTCATTGTTGATATCGACAAAGGGAGCTCCCCAAGCCCAACGTCCACGGGCGACCGACGCCTGCAGGCTCACGTCTCGAAACTTTCCGTTGCCCTGATTCTGATAGAGCGTGTTGCCCTTGGACATTCGCCGATACAACGCTCTCAAGGCCGGCGCCGTCTCGGACTTGAATTGGTCTTGTTCGGTAATTCGGCTTCCGGCAGTGGAAAACATGTTGCTGACATACAAGTCCATCAGGCCGTCGCGATTGAAGTCGCCCCATGCCGCCGACATGCCCGAGCCGACATCCTCAACGCCCGCTTCCGCTGCGACATTGCGAAACTTGCCGTCGGTGTTTTGATAGAGGCAGTTTCGACCGAAGTCATTCGCCACATAGAGATCGGGATCGCCGTCGTTGTCGTAGTCTTCCCACGTCGCCGCTAAACTCCAGCGGTTATTGTTTGCGTTCATCCCGCTGGCCTCGGTGACGTCTTCAAATTTCCAGTCGCCAAGGTTCTTTAACAGGCGGTTCGATCCGCCATTGGTCGCATCGAAATACGGGATCGGTATCGGGAACTCCTCCGCTCCATACGCTTCTTTGGCATACGAGCAGACATAGATGTCGAGAAGCCCATCGCCGTCAAAGTCGGCGGCCGACATCGCATGCGGGCTGTCCGCTGAGAGGCTTTTCGCTCTCAAAGTGAACTTGGCGGCGCCGTCGTTGGACATCAGCAGCACCGCGCCGTTTACCGCGACGACAAGGTCTTGATCGCCGTCGTTATCGAGGTCGACGATTAGAGCGCTGCGAGTGTTATCGAGCCAATCGACGCCGGCGTCGCGCGAAACATCTTTCAATCCGCCGTCAGGTTGGCGAATGAACAGGCGGTTGGGGAGGCCTCCCGGTTCACAGACGTAAATGTCGTCGAGGAAGTCGCCGTTGACGTCGCCCAGCGAGATTCCGTTGTCAGCCCAAAAGGTACGACCGAAGACCTTTGGCGTTCGAGCGTACCATTCGTCGTATCCTGGAGAGAGTTGATCGATGTATTCACTGCCGCCTGAGAAAACGGAGCCGGTGCATTCTGTATAGAACGACAGGGCCGCGTCGCGGTTGCGAACCTCTTCATACGTCAACAACTTAGCCGCTAACATCTTCTTGGCGTCAGCGGACCAATGGCATTCAACATCCAGTTGGACTTGCAGATGCTCGCCATTCGCGACGCCGCTCGCCTGAAGTCGAAGGCGGCTTGAAAACTCCTTGTTCGCCTTGAGGCGGGCACCGAGCACCTTAACTTCGTAACGAGGCAATTCGGCTCCGCGAAACGGCTCCGAGAACTTGCCGAACGCGTCGATCCATTCTTGACGATTCAATTCACGTTGTTCGCTCGAATCGTCTGCGGCCCAGCGGTGCACCGACAGGCCGTCCGAGTCGTACGACTGATTCAAGTTGGCGGGACGCAGGCCATGGCCTCGAAACGAATCGGCCAACAATTGGCGCGACGGCGAGAGGCGTTCTGCGGGCGGCGTCGAGTCGTCAGCTTTGAACATCAAGCTGGCCAGCTTCTTAAACTGCTTGGACGCGTTCTGACTTTGGACTTCACTCTCCCAGCCGTCCTTGCTCGGGTCGTCCTCAAGCGTGGCGACAGGCGGTTTCGGCGGAGTCGTAGGGGTGTCAATTTCCGGGTCAGAAACCGGCAAGAGTTGGGCGATTGCGAATGTGAGACCGACGCCGATGACGATGGCGAGCGGAACGAGAATCGCCAATCGCATCGTGGCGTTCGAAGCCGATTCTCTTGATTCGTCCGCGGCGTCCGAGCGTCGCGCAGTGGTCGTGGTCGGCCGCTTCGAGCCCGACGACGTCTTCGGTTTACGTTTCTTCTTGCGTGACGCCATGGGGCTTTGGCTCGTGGGTATCAACCGTCAACGAATATGCACTCCTAATATGCACTGCGCGGGCGAGTTGGACGAGGGCCAGAACGAGCCGGTGTTGGTGTTTTGGTCGTCGATTTAGGAATGCCGCTCACAGCGACCGGCCCGCACGGGAGGTCGGCGATTTCGCAGCCAGCTGAAACGGATTTGCCTGATGCCGAATCCAGGTGCGGACTAATTGCCGTATCTTGCCTTTTCGTTCTCACCCTATCGCTTTGCAGCATAAGTACTTACAGAAATCCGATCAAGTTGAAGCAAGATTGAACAGATCGGCTGTCTTTGATACGATAATGAACGATAGGCGAGCGGACTTGCGTCGATAGCGCCAAACGACTTCGTTCGGTTGTTCATCGCGCAATGACCGGTTTGCCATTGTTGCGACATTGCGGTTGTTGGCTTTCAGTGGTGACAACGCGAGGAGCGAACGGATGTTGACCATAATGGGTAGGTTGAATCGCAAGCAAGCGTTTTGCGATGGCTATTCGCGGCGGGATTTCTTGCAGATTGGCGGGATGGCCACAGTGGCGGGATCGCTCTCTCTGCCCAGCCTGCTTCGCGCGGAAGCTGCCAGCGGCGTCGGTGGTTCGCACAAAGCGGTGATCAACATCTTTCTCCCCGGCGGTCCTTCGCATCAGGACATGTGGGACTTGAAGATGGACGCGCCAAGCGAGATTCGCGGCGAGTTCCAGCCGATCAAGACCAAGGTGCCTGGCATCGAAATCTGCGAGTTGTTCCCCAAGATAGCCGCCACCATGGATCGTTTTGTTCCGATTCGTTCGATGGTCGGCGCGACGGGTTCGCATCACGCCTTTCAATGCATGACAGGATTCAGCGACCGAAACCAACCCGCGGGCGGATGGCCGTCGATGGGAGCTTGGGTTTCGAAGATGCGCGGCCCGGTTGAGCCGAGTATTCCTCCTCACCTGAGCCTGTTCTACAAGACGGGCCACAATCCATGGGGCGATCCTGGCAGCGGCGGTTTCCTCGGCCTCGCCCATTCTCCGTTCCGCTTGGTGGCCGACAAGGGAACCGGCAAGACCGACAACATGGTGTTGAAGGACATCACGTTGGACCGTTTGCAGGATCGCGAGTCTCTTCGCACTTCGTTGGACAATCTCAAACGCGAGGTCGATTCGACCGGTGTGATGGATGGTCTCGATGCGTTTACGCAGCAAGCGGTCGGAATCTTGTCGTCGTCGAATCTGGCGGCGGCGATGGACCTATCGAAGGAAGACCCCAAGACGGTCGAGCGATATGGCAAGGGTGATCCAAAGCATCGCGCCGACGGAGCTCCCAAGGTGACCGAGAACTTCCTGGTTGCTCGTCGACTAATCGAAGCTGGCGCCCGCGTTGTATCGTTGAATTTCAGCCGCTGGGATTGGCATGGCGGCAACTTCAAACGCGGCCGTGAAGACATGCCGATGCTCGATCAAGCCACGGCGGCTCTGGTCGACGATCTCTACGAACGCGGACTCGACCGAGATGTATCGGTTGTCGTATGGGGCGAGTTCGGGCGGACGCCGAAGATCAACAAGAATGGTGGGCGAGATCACTGGCCCCGCGTCTCCTGTGCATTGATGGCGGGCGGCGGAATGCGCACCGGCCAAGTCATAGGCTCGACGAACCGGCTTGGTGAATACGCAAAAGACAGACCCGTCCAGTTCGGCGAAGTCCTGGCAACGCTCTATCACAATCTGGGCGTGGACCTCAACAGCACGCGCTCGTTCGATCTGCGCGGCCGGCCGCAATACGCTGTCGATCCGAATCTGAAGGCGCTCTCCGAGTTGACCTAGAACGTGAATCCGTAATGCGGCGCTCCCATTCCGCATAGAGAGAGGGAGCGGTGCATTGGCTCGATGTCGCGTCGTCAGATTCTCTTTCCGGCATGAGCTGCGGGCTCATAATGGCTGCCATTCTTCGCGTCCCCGCGTGTCACGGGACGCGAAACTCGTTAGATTGTTCTTGCGAAACCAATGAGCCAACACCAAACGAGGATTGAACATGCGCATTCTGGCCACCGCCGCCTGGACTCTCGGGCTGATTTGCTTGCTCGTTACGCCGACTCTATCAGCAGAGCCGGCCGAGAAGTCGACTAAGACGCTCAAGGCCTTGATCGTAGAAGGCCAGAATAACCATCGAGTCTGGCCCAAGACGACTCAGATGATGAAATCGTACTTGGAGGAAACGGGCCTGTTCCAAGTCGATGTGGCGACGACCAAACCGGGCGGAAAAGACGATAAATTTGAGCCCGAGTTTTCCAAATACGACGTGGTGGTTTCCAACTACAACGGGGTGCCTTGGCCCGAAGGGACTCAAAAGGCATTCGAAGATTATATGCAGGGCGGCGGCGGTTTCGTCGTTGTTCACGCAGCCAACAACTCCTTTCCCAAATGGAAAGCCTACAACGAAATGATCGGGCTTGGCGGATGGAATCGGCGCGATGAGCGTTCGGGCCCATACGTCTACTATGACGGAAACAACAAGCTGGTCCGCGACAAGTCGAAAGGCAAGGGTGGACACCATGGCAGCCAACATGACTTTGTGGTCGTTGTTCGCGACGCGACACATCCGGTCACGAAAGGCATGCCAAACTCGTGGCTGCATGTGAAGGATGAGTTGTATGACATGCTGCGTGGCCCCGCAAAGAACATGAAGGTCTTGGCGACCGCCTATGCGGATAAATCAAAAGGCGGCAGCGGTCGACACGAGCCAATGATTTTCAGTTTGTCCTACGGCAAAGGGCGCGTCTTTCACACGCCGATGGGGCATGGACTCGATTCGCAATCCTGCGTCGGCTTTATCGTCACTTTGCAACGAGGCGCTGAGTGGGCCGCCACCGGAAAAGTCACTCAGGATTTTCCTGGCGATTTTCCTGGCGTCGAGAAGACGAGCCGGCGCGACAAGTAACTGTACGTCACTTGCTCGCTTCTTTTGCGCCTCTCATTATTCGATCCTTGCAGACGCGATTCTATGCAATCACGCATTTTGGGCATTCACGGGCATTTGCCCGAGCGAATTGAATCGAATGATGACTTGGCGGCTGCCAATCCGGATTGGGACATGGAGCGAATCGCCGGACTTACCGGCATCGTTTCGCGGCACATCGCTGCAGAAGACGAGACGGCTGCAGACCTCGGGTTTCACGCCGCCAAAGGGCTGCTTGAGCGACAGCTGACGCCGATCGATCAGATCGATTATCTGATTGTCAGCAATCAAACTCCCGACCACCTGTTGCCGTCGGATGCATGCCTGTTGCAGGACCGTCTTGGACTGGGCAACCATATCGGCGCCGTCGACATTCGCTTGGGTTGCAACGGTTTCGTCTGCGGATTGCAGATGGCGAACGCGTTGGTTGAGTCGTCGGCTGCGCGGAATGTGTTGTTGATCACCGCGGAAACTTATTCGAAGTTGATTCATCCCAAGGATCGCACCTCGCGCGGGCTATTCGGCGACGGTGCGGCCGCCGCCCTAATCGGGGCATCCAATGGAGTTGGCTCGATAGGTTCGTTTGTCACCGGCACCGATGGCAGCGGCGGGAAGAGTTTGTCGCTGCCGAGTGGCGGTTTTCGACTGCCGCGCAGTGAGGCGACCGCGGTGGAAGTCACCGATGACCACGGAAGCGTGCGCAGCCAAGACCATCTGCAAATGGACGGTCAGTCGATGTTCATGCTGGCGCTGGACAACGTCCCCAAGGCGATTGCAAAGCTGCTGAAGACTGCTGAGATTACTGTCGACGACGTCGATTGGTGGGTCTTCCATCAGGCCAATCGATTCATGCTCGAGAATCTGGCCAAATGCAGTCAAATCGATGAAGCGAAAATGGTCTTTCACTTGGAAACGTTGGGCAACACAGTTTCTTCATCCATCCCATTGGCAATCAACCGCTACGTCGAATCGGGAAGAATCGAGAGCGGACAGCGGCTCGTGCTCATCGGGTTTGGCGTCGGATTTTCTTGGACTGCTTGCGAACTGATTTGGGGATAGCGGCGCGGTCGGACGAGCCACGAAAGAGCAAAAACGCAAAAAACGCACGAAGAAAAAGCGACGTCGCGTTGAAATGCCTTAGAGCTGAATTGGTCTTTCAGCGACTGGTCGCGACGGTTCCTTTGATCGAAACGCCGCCGAAACGGCCGAAGACGCCGTTGCCCCATCGAACGTTTTTTATCGGCTTGGCTCCCTCGAATCGCTTGGCCAGTGAAGCGGGCAATATGGTGGCGGCGAATCGTCGTCCGTCCTGAAGAATCGCCATCTCGTTACCGCCGAGTTTGAATTCGATGGTCGTCGGACCGTCGGTCCACTTCGTCGGCGCGGCAAGGTGGCCGGGCGACGCGAGGCGATAAACTTTGCCGTACGACTTCCATTTGTCCGGTGCCAGGAACTTAAACTTGGCGGCGTCAAATTCGAATGGCGATTTGGCTGATGTCGACACGAACAAATTCGGCCCGTTGGAAACTAGACTGGTGACTCGTTGTCCCCATAGATTACCGACCGCGTTGCCGGCGTTTTCGATGTCGTAGGGGTGCACGATCTTTTTGGACAACGCCGGATGATCAAACATGCGTTGAACGAAAGACCATTCGCGGCGGTCCGGGCTGTAGCGCCACAACTCGCCCCATGGCCAAACCCCGACAAGCAATTCGCCTCCATAGATCGCCGTTGTCTGCGCCTCGCGAGCGCTGCCGGAGACGCCGGGAAGCACAGGAGGCCAACCCTTTAGGTCGGTTATCTTCTCGCCGTCGAACTCGAAGACGCGGCCGGTTGGGTATTGCCCCATCAACAGCCGGTCGTGGAAAGCGAGTGTTGAATACAGCTGGTAGCTTCGGCCAAGCTCAGGCTCGAGGATCTTTCGCCACTGGCTCTCTTCAAAAATGTAGAATCCGCCGATGTTCGATCCCGTGACGATCTGCTTCCCCAACTGGCCCCAAGCAAATGTTGTCTCGCCAACGACAGGCAGACGCATGGTCACCGCGGAGGCCAGGTCGACTGTCGGTTGTTCCGGAGTCCAGGGGCAAGCGTAAAGCCGGCTGAATCCATCTTCTTCATTCTCAAATGGACGATAGCCGCGATCGCCTCGGTTGACGTGGTAGAAGCAAAGGTGGCCGTTGGCGTAGAAGAATAGTTGGTAACTTCCAATGGACGGCGGATCGAGGATCGCCTTTCCGTCAAACGCAACTCGACTGTCGCCAAACGCAAGCGTGCCGTTTCCGACTCGCATCGTTTCATGCGTGCCGCCGGAGCCAGCGACATTGCGCCATGCGCCGGTCGTCTCCCGCCAGGTCTTAAGTCCGCCGTATGTCGAATAGACGGTTCCGTCACGCCCAAACAGGTAGGCACCGCAAAGCTGACTTGGTCGTGGCAGCTCCTCGGCTGTAAATTGGCGTTTGCCGTTCACGGGCCGAATGAAAAACTGAACGGCATGGCGATCGGCCCGATACCGCGTGTTGTAAGCGTTCTGAAAACCGGCGCCCAAAACGAGTGAGCCGTCAGCGCTGACAGCCTCGAACAACGAGCCGAAACTTTGTCCGCGATCGGCGCCGCGATCGACGTCGATCTTGATCTTGACTGTCTCCGCTCCGTACGCCGGCAGCGCAGCACAGAAGACGGCAATGGCAAACACGTTTCTCATTTGTCACCAACGAGCAAAGGGGGAAGGCGGAGTCGAGCGGGCGCTTGTCATTCGCGCCGAATCGCTGCGATCAAGCGTGGCGCAGGAATGCACATGGTTCAAACATAGACGAATCGCTTGGCGAAGCAATTTTGGCGACGAATCGCCCTGGGAGGGATTCACGGTCCGTGCACTTGTCATTTGAGGAGCATCGGACTGATTTCGGGCATCGACCTCCGCCGATTTCTTTTCGCAATCGATACATGTCGAACTAAAGGACGCTTGTTTCGAGCCAATTCGCGACAGTATGTAAGAAGCCTTTGTTAAGCGATTCCGCAGATGCTCTAATGCGCCCAGCTTTCCTCGTTTGGCGTTTTCACCAGCGAGATTCTTTGTGAATAGCGTTTTTTCGGCAATTCGTGGTTTGGGTCTGGATTTCGCGGGGCGACAAGTCGATCCAACAGCAGTGAAATTGGCGAATGGATGGCCAGGAAAACCGGATGGCACGAGACGCATTAGAGCTGAGACTAAAACGGATCTGGGAAGATCTGCTTAGTCATCGCCCAATAGGCGTCCACGATAACTTCTTTGATCTCGGCGGCGACTCGGTTCTCGCGATGTCGCTGATGGCGCTCGTCATCCAGCAAACGGGCTCGCCTATTTCGGCGGCGGAGATTTTTCGAGCACCGACGATTTCCCAGCTGGCTGACACGTTGCGCAAAGAGCTGGATCCAAGTGATTGGTCAGCCTTGGTCCCGATTCAACCCGAGGGCGCCCGACCGCCTTTGTTCTGCATCCACCCGGGCGGCGGCAACGTACTGTGTTATTTGCAGCTGTCCCGCTGGCTCGGTCCTGACCAACCGTTTTATGGTTTGCAGGCGCCCGGCATCGATGGAGTGCGCGAGCCTCTCGGCTCGGTCCGCGAGATGGCTGAGGAGTATGTCGGCGCGATTCGCAAGACGCGGCCGCATGGTCCGTACGCATTGGCGGGCTGGTCGGTCGGCGGCGTGATTGCATTTGAGATGGCTCAACAGTTTCGCGCGATGGGCGAGGAGGTCTCGACGCTTGCGATCTTCGACAGCGGCGTGCTGTATACCTTCGGCGTCGTCCAGGCCATGTTCCCTCAAGGACAGCCAGGGGGGTTCGCCTTTTTGCGGCAGCCGACGACCCAACAAGTCGCAGAATTTCGAATTCGAAGCGCGCCGGCGAAACTCGTTCCCGACGAAGCGGATGACGCGATAGCGGAGCAAATCTTGCGGCTCTTTAAGGGCAGCGTGATGGCGGTGATCGACTATCGCCCCCAACCCTATGACGGGACAATCGAGTTGTTTCAGGCGAGCAAGAAGCTCGTTCGATTACAACATCAACCGTTCGCGGAATGGAGCCGCGTCTGCAACGACGTACGCGTGCACGAGGTCGAGGGCAGCCACTTAACGATGATTCACGATCCTCACGTGCGAGGACTCGCGGATAAGTTGAGTCGCGTTCTCCCTGCGGCGTGTAGTTCGACTAGCTGAGTTGCAGCAGGTTGAGCAGATCGTCGAGCGCCGAATAGTCGCCCAGGATGACGTCGGCCCCTGCGTCTTTCAGCCGTGACCGCTTCCACTGGTTGACGCCTCCTCGCGTGTCTTCATTGCTCGCAACCCCAATCGCGTACCCGCCCGCCTTTCGCACTTCTTCGATCTCCACAAAGCCGTCTCCAAAACCGACCAACTGCTCGGCGGCAAATCCCGTCTCCTCAAAGATCCTCCTCACGATCATCGCCTTAGAGAACTGCTTGTAGTCGTCGAGTGCGCCGTAGACGCGGTCGCCAAAAAAACGATCCAGACCGAGCACGCCGAGCTCGTCACGCACGTAGTTTAAGTCAGTTCCGGAAGCCAGGTAGAGCAAGACGTTGTTCTGAGTGAGCCGATCGAGCAATTTCATCGCGCCAGGCACAGTAAACGACTCAGCCGAAACCACGCCCTCTTTGACCGCGCTAACGCGCTGAGAAACCTCGCTCCACAGTAAGTTGTGGTATTGCCTTTTGTAATCCAACGGCGCGCGAGGAACGCCGCCTCTCGACTCGACCTCCTCAGCAAGCTGAATCATTTGGTAGATCGTCTGCCGTCCATTGAGCCTCATGACAAAATCTTCCACGACCTGCGCTATCTGGTTGGTACTCTCTGAACCCGGGAGACCCGATAAGGTCTCGACCATCATAGGGATCATGATCTCGTGCCAATTGCGACGCAGCAGTGAGAGCGTACCGTCAAAATCGAAAATCGCGACGCGAAAACCATCGCGAGGCGGACGCTCGTTAATGACTTCCATTGGCGGAACCTCACATCTATCGGGTGCTGTGTCTTTCCGGAGCTGTGTCTACGGTGGTTCTGGCGTGTTTCGCTTGTTCGCCCACAGGCGATCTGCCAAAATAGGCCATCAGAACTCCCCAGGCGCGCGGACGCCGACAGCAGAATTCGTCAGGCCAATGATAAGGCGACGGCGAAGTCTCGAAAAGACGCGACGCGCAACCGCCAACTAAGGGATGGTGTAAGGTGAGCAGAGGCGCATTGGCAGTTGTGATCGGTATCCTCTTTGGCGTCGCGGCATGCGCTGCCGAGGAAAATGAGAGAAGCCAAGCGGACGCCGTCGCGAACGGTGCGAGTCAGCATGACGTGAGCCACTGGCGGCACCCGGTCGCGCAGGCCATTTCCAGCGACGGACAGTTTCTGATTGTCGGCAACCAGCGTTCCGGATCGCTCTCCATTGTCTCCATTGCCGCGCATTCGGTCGTTCGCGAAATCAAGATCGGCGAGAGGATCTCGGACATTCAGTGGGCCGGCGATCGACTGGTCGTCGTCGATTCCGCTCGACATGAATTGATTGTCTGTCAGGTTAAAGCGGATGCCGTCAGCGTCCAGCATCGGCTCGCGGTCAGTTCGTACCCGGTCGACGTTGAGGTCAGCGACGACGGCCGCGAGTGCTATGTCTCGTCTCTCTGGTCGCGGCGACTGAGCAAGATTGAGCTTCCGACAAACGCGGCGCCTCGCGTGGCCATGCAAATCGACATGCCGTTCGCTCCGAGGCGTCAACTTTTGAACGAGTCCCGCAACCGCCTGATCGTTGCCGATTCCTACGGCGGCCGATTGGCGCTGATTCAATTGCCCGACTTCAAGGTAAAGGCGGTACGCGAATTTCCCGGGCACAACATTCGTGGGCTCGGTGCCAGCCCCAACGGCGAAATGTTGCTCGTCTCCCATCAAATGTTAAATGAACTCGCCCACACGGTTCGAGGTGATGTGCACTGGGGGCTGCTGATGTCTAACGACATGCGGTGGCTGAGGATGGATGTTGTGCTCGATCCAAAACGCAAGATCTACAGCGAATCGCACATGCACCCGCTCGGCGAAGCGGGCAGCGCCACAGGCGATCCCGCGCAATTGGCCATTAGCAAGAATGGCGTCGTCGTCGTCGCGCTCGCCGGCGTCGGCGAAGTTGCTATCGGCGAGGAAGACGACTTCAGTTTGGGACGCGTCAAGGTTGGGCGTCGGCCTAATTCTGTCGTCATCGACAAGCAAGGCAAGAAGGCGTACATCGGAAACATGTTTGACGATTCGATCTCGGTCATCGACATGAAATCGCGCAAACGCGTTCGAACGATTTCGCTAGGGCCAACCGCGAAACTGAGTCAACGCGATCGCGGGGAACGGCTGTTTTTCGACGCGACTCTGTCACATGATTCATGGATGAGTTGCAACAGTTGCCACACAGACGGGCATACCAATGGCATGCTAAACGACAATCTCAGCGACGCGACCTTTGGCGCGCCCAAGCGAGTTCTTTCGTTGCTCGGAAAGGCGCATACCGAGCCGCTCGCCTGGAACGCGAGCAGCGATAGTTTTCCCGAGCAGGTTCGCAAGTCGCTCGTCAAGACGATGCAAAAGGACAATCCGCCCACAGACGAGCAAGTCGCCGCGCTTGCCGTTTTTGTCCAATCGCTCGCACCACCTCCGCCGATCGATGTGGCGCGAGGCACGGTCGACTCCGAGGCTGTCGCGCGGGGTCGGGCTCTTTTCGTGGATCGAAAGTGTTCGAAGTGTCACGCGGCGCCGCAGTACACCACTCCGCGTATGTACAACGTGGGGTTGACCGACCAAATCGGAAACAAACGATTTAACCCGCCATCGTTGCTCGGAGTGGGGCAGCGTGGGCCGTATTTCCATGACAATCGAGCGAAGACGCTGGGCGACGTCTTTCAGGAACACGGCCATCAGCTGGGCGGCGAGCCGCTCACGGGACGAGAGTTGACCAATCTGCTCGCCTTTCTTCGCAGCTTATGATGATTGTTGTCATGCTAGCACACCACAGCTCAGGGAAATCGGCGTAGCCACGGTTCGCATCTGTCGCTACAAGAGTCTTCCCCAAATGGAAGGACTCCGTTCGGGTCGAAATCCCGGTGACGAGAAACCGCAGATAAGCGAACGCATGGACGCCCGACGCTTTGCCATCTTGATGCTTCTGTTCGGTCTGGTTGCGGCCAGTGGCTGTAAGTCAGATCCGTACATGGACGCGATCTTCGACACGAAGAACGCGGAGATCATGGCGCTTGAGGATACGATTTTCGATCTCCGTTTCGAGAACGACAAACTGCGCGAGAAGTTGAAGGACGGTTCGTCGACCGTGCCGGGCGTCACAACCGATGACGATGATGGCGGCTTTGGTCCATTCGTCACGCCGCCGAGCGACGACGAGACGGAATTGCCTACGGTTGAGCCGCCCACAAATCCAGACCTCTCCGAGCCGATGACGACGCCTGGTGTGGAGGTCGATCCGAGCGAGATATTTCCCGACACCTCGTCTCAGCTTGGCCGCGGCGGAGTGAGCCACTCGCAAGTGGCGTCGTTGGAACTGGCGCCGGCAGGAGTTGCTGAGCCGACAGCGGAGATCACCCATTTGCACATCAATCGATCGGCCACGCGTGGTCTCAATACCGATGGCAAGTCGGGTGACGACGCGCTGATGATCGGTTTGGAGCCTCGAGACCGCTACGGTCGCTTCGTACCGGCAGGAAACCCGGTCGCCGTGGTGCTGCTCGACCCTCAACTTCAAGGTCAAGCGGCGCGAATTGCCGAGTGGCACTTTGATGCGGCGCAAGTCGCCGTCGGCGCACGCCACGCCTCGGCGACTCCGATGATCTTGCTCGAAGCCGTCTGGCCCAAGCGACCGCCAGCGCATTCTCGACTTAAGCTCTACGCTCGCTATACCACGGCGAACGGCGACATCCTGCAGACGTCAGAGATGATCCACATCGACGTCGACGGCCAATTCTCAACTCGCTGGACTCCGCGTCAAAGCGATGAAGCCGCACGCGTCGCAACTCGCCCCGAGAACTCCAAGTCTCCCGAGTGGCGGCCGAATCGATAAGTCGCGGCACGTTCTCGGCAAGCCAAAACCAGCCGTCTCTCCCCCGACGCGTGAGGGTCTGGAGAGCCTGAACGGCTACTCGACTTTCGTCTACGTGCCTCATAGTGACGAGTCAAGCAAGCTCGTTGGGGTCTGAACGCGCATTGCGTGCCGCTTAGTGGCACACAAACAAGATCGGTGGCCTGGCGGCGAATTACTCGTATGAGTACGCCTCGTTACCGCCAAATAATTTACCGGTTTCCCCTGCTGGTTTTCCTCGTCACGTCGTTGGTCTTGAGCGTCTTGTTGCGAGTGGGCGAGCCGAGGATCGTCGGGATTGTTTTTGGCTCGTTATTCTTGATCGCCGTGTTCGGAGTTCCTCTACTTGCGATCGCCTTCTGTGTGTTTGATATCACCAAGTTTCTCCAGGCCCCTCGAATCTTCAGACGCCCTGAGGCCGAAGTCCAGATCAAAGTCGACATTCCCGACCGAAGACGTCACTCCGCGTCGGGGGAGAGACGGCTGGTCTTGGTGCCGCGCGGAGGCGTGCTAGTGAGACTTTGTTACTCGCCCGCCATGCTTTCGACGACTTTGTCGATCAGGCGGTATTCACGAGCTTCTTCGGACGACATGAAGTTGTCTCGATCGGTGTCGCGTTCGATGGTGTCGAGATCTTGCCCGGTGTGTTTGAGCAGGATTTGATTGAGCTTCGCCTTGGTCTTCTTGAACTCGGTGGCGTGAATCATGATGTCTTCGGCCGTTCCTTGCATTCCGGCAAGCGGCTGGTGAATCATGATGCGAGCGTTGGGAAGTGCATAGCGTTTGCCGTCGGCGCCGGCGGTGAGCAGCAAGGCACCCATCGAAGCTGCTTGGCCGATGCAGTAGGTCGCGACGTCGCAGGTGACAAACTGCATGGTGTCGTAGATCGCCAAGCCGGCGGAGACGCTGCCGCCAGGGGAGTTGATGTAGAGGTGGATATCCGACTTGGGATCGTCGGATTGCAAGAATAGCATTTGAGCGACCAGGGCGTTCGCGACTTCGTCGTTGACTTGCGAACCGAGAAACATGATTCGGTCCTTCAGCAAGCGACTATAGATGTCGTAAGTTCGCTCTTCGCGTCCGTTACTCTCGACAACGTATGGGATCAGTGGCATTGCGTCGATCACTCCGTGCTGTCGCCTCACTGGACTTCAAATCCGGCGGGCATTGGCGGTGGTTTCTTTAATTGTCGCTTTAGTCTTTATCGTCTTCTTCGTCTTCTTCGTCTTCCGGTCCCGGCGGCTTCGTCAGGATGTCGTCAACGACGCCGTATTCCTTGGCTTCCGGCGCGGTCAGGAAGAAGTCGCGATCGATATCTTTCGATATCTGTTCGATCGACTGTTTCGTGTGTTTGGCGACGATTTCATTGAGCACTTCGCGATTGCGAAGAATCTCGTTGGCTTGAATCTCAATATCGCTCACTTGGCCGCTCACGCCGCCGTACGGTTGGTGCAGCATGACTCGCGAGTTGGGCAGGGCGAAGCGTTTGCCCTCGGTGCCTCCGGCGAGAAGAACGGCGGCGCCGCTGGCTGCCTGGCCAACACAATACGTGCAGACGGGGCAACTGAGCATTTGCATAGTGTCGTAGATCGCCAACGTGGCGACGACATCACCACCGGGTGAGTTCAAATAGAAGTGAATATCCTTGCGGCGGTTTTCGCTCTGCAAGTAAAGCAGCTTCATGACGACTTCGTTAGCATTCCCCGTATAAATCTCCCCTTGCAGGAAAACGATGCGGTTTTCCAGCAACAGATCGCCCAAGGTCAATTGACGTTGGCGCTGTACGTTTTGGTAGGAGTACGAGTCGAAGAGCGGGCCAGGAGAAGATTGGCTCATACCTTCGTTGTCCTTTAACTAAAAGAATCAATAGACGCCAGACAATTCTCGCGTCCGCTCACCGAGTTACGGCTTTGTATTTTAGGGAGACCGGCCAATTCGGCAATGCGAGTTCACGCGAGAATTCGTTGGCATCGAGCGGAAAGCAAACGGCGCAAAATACAGAGGCCGCGTGGTTTCCGAATTTGCGAGCCGTCGCGCGAATATGTTTGCCGCAACGAAACACCATGCGCGCTTCCGATAAGGGAGAGCAGAAGGCGAGAAGACGAAGCGCGGATGTCGTGCTGAATCTGATTTACCGCACCGAGCGAGTCCGATGTCGGCGGTTAACCGCGCTCCGCCGGCGTTCGCAGTTCCTCAGAATCTCCTCCGTGTTTGGCTTCCGGGATACTTGAGTCGGCCGTGGTGCCGCCAATCGCGTGTTCCACCGCGTAGGTGTCATCCACATTCGATTCCGTCAGCGGAACTTCTGTGATATCGGCTTTCGAGGTGATCAATTCGATCGCTTTTCGTTCGACGATTTGATTTCGCAGCGTGTCCATTTGACCGCGTTTTTCCATCCTCGCTCGGACTCGGCGTGGCGATTCATTTCGCTGCATGGCGATCATCATGATCTCCGCCTCGAAATCTTGCGGCTCGGCTTCGAGGTCATTCTCTTCCGCGATTCGCTCGAGAATGAAGTGTTCCTTGAGAGCTGTGCCCGTCGATTCTTCGAGATTTCGGCGCAACTGGTTCGCGTGAGCTCGAATCGCTTCGTTGCTGAATCCACCCGATTGAAGCTCCATCACCGCTCGTTCGAGTTCGCGGTTAGCTTGTCGCTTGAGCAGTGCAGGGGGGAGGTCCCAGTCGGCGTCGGCTGTGAGTTGGCTTGAAATCTGCTTACGCAGGTTTTGTTGCTGTTTGTAGCCGACTTGGCGTTCCATTTCGCCGCGAACCACGTCGTACAGCTCTTCCGCGTTGCCGAATCCGCCAATTTTGTCCAGGAACTGGGAATTGAGCTCGGGGATTTCAAGGTAGCGAATGTTGAGAATGTCGATTGTGAAATTGACATCTTTCCCGCGAAGTTCTTCGTTCTCGGCACCATCCGAGATCGTCAGCGTCCCTTCAACTGACTCGCCATTCGCCTTGCCAGCAATCAACTCGTCGAATCCAGCCAGCTCGCCGTCCATGAAGCTCAGCGTCGGCCGCACGATCAACGTTTGGCCTTCGATTTCTGAGAGAGTTGCTCCGTCGAGCGAGAACTTGATGTTCGCGTCGACGATGTCGCCCTTCTCGGCTCCACCGTCGCGTTCCACAAGCGATCCTTCTCGAGCAAGAAGGGACTTGGTGTGTTCTTTGACTGCATCTTCGTCAATGTCTTGGGTCGGCTTGTCCAGCTTGAGCCCTTCCCAAGCGGGCATGTCGAATTCGGGTCGAACTTCGATATCGAATTCGAACGTCATCGGTCCTTCATCAGGCAAGTCGATGGCGTCGAAATCAAATTCCGGTTCGCTAATCGCTGAAAAGTCGCACTCTTCACCGACTTGGGTCATCGTGTCCATCAAGACCGAGCCCTTGACCTGCTCGCTGACTTTGTCGCGAAATCGCGATTCAACCAGTTTGCGCGGAGCTCGACCGGGTCGAAAACCAGCGACCTCGGCTTGAGGCATCAATTCGTCAAACGCATCGTTGCAATAACGATCAATATCGTCGCGCGATACCGAAACAGTCACGTGTCGTTGACACGCGCTCGGCGAGTCGACTTTGACGTCAAGCGTGAGTTTTGTTTTTTGATCCTGATCTTGCTCCGGGGCGTCCGAAGTCGAGTCGTTGTCAGTGCTCATGTTTTTGGTTGTAGCTCCCTTGGACCAAGCCCTTGCCAGGTGGCGGTTGCCAAGTGGTCTCGGGCCGAGAAGGGATGCCACCATGCGGGGTGGTGGAAAAAGAAAGAGCGGGTGATGGGATTCGAACCCACGACAACAACGTTGGCAACGTTGTGCTCTGCCAACTGAGCTACACCCGCTTTCTCGTTTGCGATCGCGTTGAGCGACGGAAACTCTCGCTATCAAAACAGCGAGAATAACCAACTCACCGATCAATCGCCTAACAAAAAACACCACAAAATGTGGCGCACGCAACGATTATAGGCCCGCTTCGCCCCCTTGCAAGGGCACTTACCTTAGTTTGGACAAGCCACTTTAGGGCCAACATTTCGCCCCGTTTCCGGCTCTGTGGACTTCAGCCGCTCGAGCGCATCACTGGCTCGCGCGATTCCACTCGGACCAATCAGCAGTCCAACCTCGGCAGGGATGCCAAGCTGCCTATCTTCCCACTCGGCTCGAGACGCTGACTCTCAACTGGGCGGCGCCGCATCGGCTCGTCGTTGGACATCCATCAGCTACAATAGGAAGAAACGCCGGTCGAATTGCGGACCGTGGTGCCGAAAAACACTATTTCTGTAGGCGAGTTCATGAAGGTCAAGTTGCGAGTCATCGAAGGCGCCAAAATGGGGGACATCGAGCTCGAATTGCCTGTGACGATCGGACGAGGACGAGAAGCTCAAATGACATTGGCGCTTCCGCTTGTCAGCCGGCTGCATTGCGAGATCTACAGCGAGGCCGACCAAGCGTTTGTTCGTGACTTGAAGTCGACGAACGGGACCTCGGTGGCCGGGTGTGTGATCGATGCTCCGACGCTTCTGGCTCATGGCGAACTACTGACTATTGGCAGTGCGACGTTTCAAATCGTTTCGGATGATTCCCCGCTGCCCGAGCCAGTCATCTCGTCAGCGTCGCCCGAGCCGACCGTTCCAGAGCCAATCGAGACCGATTCAGGTGCGCCGGCAACATCATTCCCGGAACCGGTCGTGTTCAATACGGACACCGAGGCGGCTCCACCCGCACCGGTGCAACCTGTGCTCCCCGAATCGGCCGCCCCCACGACGCCCACCCGCACGACGCCCGCCCCCA
>CAZMNY010000008.1:0-35761 GCA_964567745.1 uncultured Pirellulaceae bacterium
CCCGACCCTGTACTCGCCCGACCCTGTACTCGCCCGACCCTGTACTCGCCCGACCTCGCATTCGTTCGACCAGAGGAGCAACGCATGACCTCGCGTTGGCTACGATTCGTTTTGCCCTGCCCGCTTTTCTTCTGCCTCGTTATCGTTTCCACGCAAGTTAACGCGGCCGACCACGATGACGGCAAGACGGTTATTCTTCCCGAGTCCTTTGAATTGGTCGGGCCGGCGGCGAGGCACTCGGTGCTTGTCCAGACGATTGTCGACGGCCAGATTCGCAAACGCCCGCAGGGGAAGTTGGTTGTTGCGTCGAGCGCCCCGAAAGTTGTGCGAATGGAGGGGAATACCGCGTTCCCTGTCGCGGACGGCACGGCCGAGATCACGGTTCGTCGCCAAGGCGAGACAAAGCTGCTCGCCAGCGCGTCGGTGTCAGTACGCGATTCAGAGAGGCGGGTCGTTTGGTCGTTTCGAAACGACGTGCAGCCGTTGCTGGCGAAGAATGGATGCAACTCGGGCGCCTGTCACGGTGCTCTGGCCGGCAAGGGCGGTCTGAAGTTATCGCTGCGAGGCTACGACACGAATCGCGACCATTTTGTGATCACTCGACAGGCTCGAGGTCGCCGAGTTGAATTGGCCGACCCGGGGCGCAGTCTGATTCTCGCCAAGCCGAGTGGCGCGATCGCCCACAAAGGAGGGCTTCGATTCGACATCGACTCGCGTGAATATCAGGTGCTGTCTGGATGGATTGCCGACGGCGCCCAGCCCCCCAGCGAAAACGACGCCGTTTTGACCTCGCTCAAGATCACTCCGCCTCTGACCGTTTTGGCGAAAGGCGATTCTCAAAACCTGCTCGTGCAGGCTGTCTACAGCAACGGCGAAACTCGCGACGTCACCGACTGTTGCAAGTTCACTTCGACGAACGAGAGCGTCGCCAATGTCGATACGAATGGACGAGTTGAAATCATTGGCAGTGGCGAAGGTGCCGTGACCGCTTGGTTTGATAGTCAAATTGTCATCGCTCGCGTTACCTCACCCTATCCACTGCAAGTCGACGAAAAAATCTTCGCCCGCGCATTCGACAACATTCCGCAAAGAGGTTTTATCGACGAAGAGATCAACAAACAGCTGCGTCGTCTCAATCTCCCCCCGTCGCCCAAGTCGACAGATGACGATTTCGTTCGGCGAGTCTATTTGGATTGCCTCGGCGCATTACCGACAGCCGCCGAGACACGAAGCTTCTTGGACGACAAATCGCCGGACAAGCGTGATCGACTCATCGACTCGCTGCTCGCGCGGCCCGAATTTGTCGACTACTGGACCTACAAGTGGTCCGACGTTTTGATGGTCAACGGCAACCTATTGCGGCCTGACGCGGTCAAGTCGTACTACAAGTGGATTCGTTCCCATGTCGATCGCAACACGCCGTGGGACAAGTTTGTGACCGAAATCTTGACGGCGCAGGGCGGCACATTGAAGAACGGCGCCACCAATTTTTATTCGCTCAACCAAGACGCCGAAGGCATGATGGAAAACGCTTGCCAGGCGTTTCTGGGCCTCTCGATCGGTTGCGCCAAATGCCATAACCATCCGCTCGAGAAGTGGACTAACAATCAGTACTACGGAATGGCGAACATGTTCGCTCGGGTGCGAGCCAAGGGGTGGGGCGGCGATGCGAGAAGCGGCAACGGCGATCGAACGGTCTATGTCGCCGCTCGAGGCGATCTGATTCAGCCTCTAACCGGCAAGCCTCAACCGCCCACGCCGCTCGACGGCGCACCGCTCGAGCAGGATGATCCCGGCGATCGCCGCATTCACCTGGCGAAGTGGATGACCTCGCCAGAGAACCCTTACTTCGCACGCTCGATTACAAATCGCGTCTGGCAGAATTTCTTTAGTGTCGGTTTGGTCGAGCCGGTTGACGATATGCGGGATTCGAACCCCGCCAGCAATGAGCAGTTGTTAAATGCCGCAGCCGATTTTCTTGTCGAACACAAGTTCGATTTGAAAATGTTGATGCGGGAAATTATGCGTTCGGAATCGTATCAACGAAGCAGCGAACCGCTTCCGGGTAATCGGGGTGAACATCGATTTTATTCGCGATACTATCCCAAACGCCTGATGGCCGAAGTGTTGCTCGACGCTATTTCACAAGTTTCGAGCTCGCCCAGTAAATTTGATCAGATCCTCTTTCCCGGCCACGATCGGCGCAAGACGGATTTCTATCCGATCGGCACCAAGGCCATTCAGCTTTACGACTCGGCTGTCGACTCCTATTTTCTCAAAACGTTTGGGCGGAACCAACGCCGCATCACTTGCGAGTGCGAACGATCGGACGAGCCGACGTTGGTGCAGGTCCTTCACTTGTCCAATGGCCTAACGCTAAACGAAAAATTAAAGGCGGCGGAAAATCGCATTGGCAAGCAGATCAAAGACAGGAAAAGCGACGAGCAAATCATGGACGAATTGTTCGTAATCGCGCTTTCGCGTCATCCCAACAAACGCGAGCGAACCGAGTTGCTCAAGGCGCTGGCCGACACGCCCGAAGATGAGAGGCGAGTCGCACTCGAAGATATGTACTGGGGTGTGTTGAGCAGTCGCGAGTTCATTTTCAATCACTAGATACGTGCCGCGATGTGCCGCTCGGCTGGCGATGGCCGCCCTCCCAAGCAACTGCAAAATAAGCAACTGCGAATAAACCGACTGGATTTCAAATGTTCGATCGATGCCTTTTGGTAAGCGCCGTGTTGTTCAGCGTGTTGGCGACTGAGCTTGCCGCGGAGGACAATAAGGCTGGATATGAGCAAGCATCCGCTGTGTTGCGGAAGTATTGCCAGGGCTGCCACAACGCGGACGATCGCGAGGGCGATCTGTCGATCGAGTCGTTTACTCAGCTTCAGCGAGGCGGCGAGCTAGGGCGATCATTCATTCCCGGCGACGCGAAATCGAGTCGTCTCATTCGCGTCTTGACCGGTGCTGCCAAGCCCGCCATGCCGCCCGAGGACAATGAGAAGCCATCGGAGGCGGAGATTCAGATACTGCGAGATTGGATCAACGCCGGCGCGCGAGGCCCCGAGGGTGCCGAGCCGGCGATGGACTTGTTGAGGACTCCGCAGATTGCCAGTCGATCTGAACGTCGCGCGATCAGCGACATCGTCGCTTCTCCCGACGGTCGCTGGCTCGCGATCGCTAGATTCTCGTCGATCGACCTGCTCGACGCCAAGTCGGGTAAGGCCGTTCACAAGTTGACGAGCCATCCAGGGAAAGTCAATTCGATTCGCTTCTCGCAAGATAGCAAATCGCTCGTTGCGGCAACCGGCGTCTCCGGACTCTACGGACTCGCTCAAGTCTGGGACGTCAAGTCGGGCAAGAAAGGGCGGACGTTCAAGGGACATCGCGACGTGGTCTTTTCGGCTGTCCTTTCTCCTGACGGGAAGATCGTGGCGACGGCGAGCTATGACCGGATGATCATGCTTTGGGACGCGGCGACCGGCAAACAACTGCGCGTGTTGCGCGGGCATAACGATGCGGTTTATGACTTGGACTTCAATTCGGACGGAACCGTGCTGGCCAGCGCGAGCGGCGATGAGACAATTAAACTTTGGCGAGTCACCGATGGAGAAAGACTCGATACGCTTGGACAACCGCAGGGCGAACAGTACGTGGTTCGATTCAGCCCCGATGGTCGCCACGTCGTTGGAGGCGGAGTTGACAATCGGATACGTGTCTGGCGATTCACATCCAAGACGAAACGGCAGATCAATCCCTTAATCTACGCTCGATTTGCACACGAAGCGCCGATTGTGGCGCTCGAATTCTCTCGCGATGGCGGGCAATTGCTTTCGGCGGCCGAAGATCTCAGCTTGAAAGCATGGATCACGCCCGACTATGTGCAGATTTACAACTATGCGCGACAACCCGACGTGATTTCAGGCATAGCCGTCACCGATGGCGACGCATTTACTGTCGCCCGCATGGACGGCTCGACGGCGACTTCTAAGTGGATCGTACCGAATCAGGCGAATCGAGCCGTGCAGGTCGAGGAGAACCACGCTGCGGTCGATGTGTCGGAAATGAACCAGGTGAAAGAGGCGGAACCGAACGCCGACGATATGCCTCAACTTGTTTCCGCGCCGGCGACGATCGCGGGCGTGGTCAATGCGGCTGGCGGTGAGCCCGACGTCGATGTGTTTTGCATTTCCGCCAAGAAGGGACAGCGATGGGTAATGGAAGTCAACGCGGCTCGTTCGAAGTCTCAACTCGATTCGTACTTGCAGATTCTCGATGCTAAAGGGCAGCCGATTCCTCGAGTGAAATTGCAGGCCGTTCGCGACAGCTACTTCACTTTTCGCGGCAAGGATTCCAACACTAGCAACGATTTTCGCTTGCACAACTGGGAGGAAATGGAGCTAAACGAGTACCTCTATTGCAAAGGCGAAGTCGTCAAGTTGTGGATGTATCCTCGCGGTCCCGATTCCGGATTCAAGGTCTATCCGGGCACCGGGAATCGCTATGGCTTTTTTGGCACCTCGCCCACCGCACACGCTCTGCAGGAGCCTTGTTACATCGTTGAACCCCATCATCCGCAGGCGACCGTACACCCCAACGGCCTGCCGGTGTTTACTCTCTACTATGAGAATGATGATGACGCTCGGCGGAAACTCGGGGCAGATTCGCGAGTCAATTTTGTAGCGCCCTATGATGGCGATTTTCTCGTGCGGTTGACCGATGTTCGCGGACACGGCGGCGAGGACTTCAAGTACACGTTGAACATTCGCCCGTCGCGGCCCGATTTTAAGGTGACGATGAGCGGCCTCAACCCAACCGTCACCGCTGGAGGCGGCCGCGAGTTCAGTGTGAAGGTGGACCGCATTGATGGTTTTGACGGCGAAGTGCAGGTGCACATCGGCGGATTGCCTCCCGGCTTTCACGCCACATCGCCGCTGACAGTTCAAGCGGGCCAAAATGTTGCGCTGGGCGTCATCCACTGCGATCCCGACGCGGCGAAACCGACTCCGGAAAACGCCAAGTCGTCGGTTGCCCATGCAGTAGCGACCATCGATGGCAAAGACGTAGAACGACCGCTGACCGGTTTGGGCGAAATCAAGCTCGCTCCCAAAGCGAAGGTCGTCGTTCGTCTTGCTCCGCTAGACAAGAATGCCGAACCGAACGCGCCGCTGGAAATCACGATACGTCCCGGCGAAACCGTGAAGGCTCGCGTTGTCGCCACGCGAGACGGCTTCGGCGGCATCATCTCGTTCGGCAAAGAGGACTCCGGCCGCAACTTGCCTCACGGCGTCTTCGTCGACAACATCGGTCTCAACGGCCTGATGTTGAGAGCGGGTCAGAACGAACGAATCTTCTTTATCACCGCGGCCAAATGGGTTCCAGAGACAAGCTGTTCGTTTCATCTCGTCGCGGGCGTCGAAGGCAAGCAGACAACGCAGCCTGTCATGATCCATGTGCGGAAACCGAAACACTAACGAAAGTCGACAAGCTGGCGATTACGGTCGGAGGGCAAGGATTCGCGTCTTGGCGTGCTTGCCGTTCTTGTTCGAATGCAAACCGCGAGCTCAACTTTAGCACCTGGCGGAATTCGCTGTCCCAATCGTATCCGCCTGATACAGTGCTTCTCCGCAAAGCAAAATCTCAACCGTATCACCTACTGACCAGAGACGACATCCCTGTCCTCAACGGTCGTCGTGTTATCCTGCTCGGCCCGGCGTCCTACCCGCGTAGTTGGCAAGCTCAGCGAATGTTTGAACGCCTGCCGGCGAAACTCGAAATTGAAAGTAAGCTGTCGGGGGACGAGGTGAAGGACTGGTTGCAACGTATGGTGAAGGCAAAGGGAGGTGAGAAATCAGACCAAGGAAGCATTCACGTCTCACGCTTTTCGGTCCACGATTGCTTTACACGATTTCCGTTTGCATGTTCTTGCTCGCGCTGCAGCGGAACTTGGCCGCCGAGGATAGCAAGGCGGAACTAGATAACCTTGCGGCAGTCGCGACCAAATTCTCTCCTCTACCTCGACGTCGCTCGCGGTCGCCACGCCGATGCCTATACGCGTCGAGTGATACACCACGAGTTCTTTCACGTTATCGACTGGCGTGACGATGGCAAAGTCCACGAAGATAGCCATTGGGCGGCGATGAAGCCAAGAGGATTCAAGTACGGGAATGGCGGCCGCAATACCCAGAACGATCGCACCGGTTCAATTCTCATCGACAAGCGGCCCGGGTTTATGAACAAGTATTCGACGACCGGCGTGGAGGAGGACAAGGCCGAAGTGTTCGCAACCATGATTGTCCATTGGGATGTCGTTGCCGATCGCGCCAAGCGCGACGAAGTCGTCGCCAAGAAGGTGGCGCGGATGCAGACACAGATGGAGGAATTCAGTCCGGCCGCCGACAAGGAATTCTGGGGCCGCGTTCGCGAGTTCAACCGGTCAAAGGCGAATAGATAGACTGGCGTCGTCCCCTACTTGGCTCTACTTAGCCGCGCGGAACTGCTCGTCGAAGAAGGCAATGACGGTTTCCGGGTGAATGGAATGCCCGCCGTCGTGCATGTGGTAACGGAAGTTCTCAGGTTTGCCGAGCGCTTCGTATTGGGCTCGGTGCACTCTCGTGTAGTACTGCTCGTGCTGTCGATGCGAATTGGCGTCTTTGGGTCCGCCATGTCCGGAAAGCAGCGGGCGAGGCGCGAAGGGAAACATCAGGATGTTTCGATCTCCCAATTGAAAACTGCCCGGAACGATGTGGCAGAGATCGCCAACTCCGGCAAACTGAGCTGGCTCGACGTCATCGCCTAGGAAGACGCTTTTTGTAGCGTACTCCGCGGCCGCTTGAATGCGGTCAGAGAGAAGTCCCGTTTGAATGGCGAGCCAGCCGCCGAGCGACACGCCGGTGGCGCCGATGCGCATTTCATCGACTCGCGGATGGGTAGCTAGAATTTCCGTTGCTGCGACGGTTGCTTTCAATTGAATTGCCCGCGTTGTGTCCTTCCCCAACCCAAGCCGAAACGTTGTGATCACTTTTTCGTCGTCGCCCGTCGGCGCACTTCGAGAAAGATAGCCGCAGTCAATCTTTTCGACAGCCACCGAGGCGAACCCCGCCTCCGCCAGGCGAACCGCAATTGCTCGCTGATAACTCGTTCTATCGAACACCAGATTGCGCAGTCCGTTCCTGCCATGTCCAGGGCAGCAAAGAATTCCTGGAACCGTGTCGCTATCGTTCTCGCTTGCCGACTTGCGAGGCAGGCATAGGACAACCGGAATTTGATCGCCCGTATCCAGAATCTCGACGACATGAGCTTCAATTGTCACACCGCTTTCGAGTGTTAATCGCTTGACGATTCGGTCCTTGAATTTTCCAGCGATTGGACTTGAATTCCCGGCAGACGGATTTCGAACGACCCAGTCCTTCATGCCGAGCGATTCCGTCCAGACAGTGACGACTTTGTCTTGAAACCGGCGAAACGCGGCGGGCTTGAGCGGGAAGTCGTCGAGGTCATATGCGCGCTCACGGCGAAACTGCGCCATCAACGATTCGACCGACGACGGGAGCTCTTTCCCATACACCTCTTTCAACGGGTCGGCTGGCCGACTTTGGCCGGAAGCACGCTCTTGCGTCATGGGACTGGCGGCGGCAATCAGCAACGATAGGAGGAGTAAGCGTCGTTTCATCGGATGATCACCATAGTCTGAATATGGAAACGCCGTTCGAGTTGAGGAACCCTTCCTAGGTTAGCAGAAACAGACGCTTCGGATTCTCGCAATTCGTGATGCTCGAAAATGTGGTCGTTTGACTCAGTTTCCTAAGCAGCTAAAACGAACTCAACGATTTCAGCGGAGATCGTTGCTCAGAATGCTGAGTTCTAAACGTGACGGAAACAACTCGGCTTCTCCGACGCTCGAGGAACTGATCAAGCAATGATTGAACGTATAGCGCTCAAGGTTCTCTTCGTCTGTTCGATGAATCAGTGGCGCAGCCCAACAGCGGAAAAAATCTACTCCGATAGGCCACGGTTAATCGCGCGTTCTCGTGGTACGAGCCACAAAGCTAGGATGGTGATCAAGGCGGCCGATGTGACGTGGGCCGATATCATTCTGGTGATGGAGCAGAAACATCGAGGACGATTGATGAGCGAGCACCCTGGCGAAATGCGTTTCAAAGAAGTCCACGTTCTCGATATTCCGGACACATACAAGTTTATGGATCCTGAGCTAGTTGATGAGATCGAGGCAGCTGTTGAGCCAATTTTGACCCGCCATGAAGGGGGCGGATAACCTTTGTGTGAACGTAGCCTTCAGACAATAAGCCGCTTGCCGTTGGAGTGAGCAATGGGAATTCTTGATTTCTTGCCTAAGAAGACGCCGACGCCTGACGCCGAGCCTGTTGAGTCTGATGATGAATTTGCGACTCGGCATTGTTTCGTTCTTTGCAACGCTTCGGAGCCCAGCGATGTCTCGCATGCGGGCGAAGTCGTTGCTGAAGTGTTTGGCCAAGGGCACTCGGCGGATGTCAGCGAGAAGAACATCATTTCGGTGATGTGCGGCGACGAGACCATTGGGTTTCTCGCCCACATGCCGATGCCGCATGGCGAGGCGGATGAGAATGCGGATGGCAATTTTCTTTGGCCAGATGGAAGGAGGCCGCCTTCGAGCACCGCTCCCATGTCATCGTCACGAACGTCGGCAGCGGCGAGCAGACACCGGTTTAGTCAGCAATCGCCGTGTCTCGGCTGGCGTTGGTGGCGCTGGGCGTCTTCGATGGGATCGGCGTCTACTGGGGCAATGCCAGTGTCTGCAACGCGCGTGAGATATTCGAGGAGTTTTGCGGGGACATTTCCGAAGAGCATGTCATTACACTGCGCTGTCCTTTGGGATCAACCCGGGCGAACATAAAGATGTTGTCCGAGGCCCGCTCGATCACGCTTTCCGAGACGAACACGACGGACTCCGACTTGCAGAACCTGCGAGGCTTTTGGAACATTCGCTACCTCAGTCGCGGCAGTGGCGCACGTGTTGAAACCGAAGGCCTAATCGAAGTGCGAGAGAGCCAAAGCGACTTACCACAAGGCCCCACGAGCTTGCCTCGTGCGGTGCATCAGGTTTGACAGCAAAACTGTTGTTGCTCGATCTCGCCTGTGCTATCTTTCGTTTCGTCATGGCTTACCGGCGCGGTGCGCATTCGCTCATTCAACTCCGCGCCGAAGTTCCTACCATCTCTCAACGAAACACGAGCGACTGAATCCGCAGGTTGGGCTTAACTGCAATTTTGCGCCGGCGGCGGCAGTCCAATTTAACAGGATAATCTCGCCATGAAGAACATAGCCTGGAACATAACGGCAGTCATCGTGGGCTTCATCGTCGGCAGCTGCGTCAACATGTCGCTCATCCAAATTGGCCCGCTCGTCATTCCGCCTCCTGAGGGCACCGACGTCACAACGCCGGAGGGGATAAAAGCGGCCATCGCGTCGTTCTCGCCTCGCCACTTTGTCTTTCCATTCTTGGCTCATGCGCTCGGGACTTTGGTTGGTGCATTTGTTGCTGCCAAGATCGCGGCGAGCGACGGACTTGAGAAGGCGCTAACCATTGGATGTTTCTTCCTGTTGGGCGGCATTACGATCATCAGCATGATCGGAGGCCCATTGTGGTACAACGCCACCGATCTTCTTCTGGCCTACATTCCGATGGCGTATCTCGGCGCAGTTCTCGCGGGCGCGACGAAGCCCAAGACGGCGAAAGATGCTGTAGCGGAAGATGCCGCGATAGAAAAGGCGACGGACGACGAGTCGTAACCAACATCTGAGGCTAGTCGTCGCCGACTTTGTTAATCGTGTTGTGGATGACGCCATGCACAGGCTTGCCATCTGGGCTTGTGAATCGAAATCGGATTTCCATGCACCAGGTTGGTCGAATCTCGCTTGAGTTGATGAGAACCGTTTTCCCATCGGGAGCAAGACGAACCGACTTGATCGGCAGCGGTCGCTCGTCATAGTGTTTGGAGCCGTAGTTGGCGGTGCGTTTGAGGCTCCAGGTCTTAACGTTGACGTTGGCTTCGCGAACGGAATCAGGATCGATCGGTTCACTGAACAGCAGTTCGAGTCGACTGGTCTTGGCTCGAAGTTTGACCGGAAGATGGATCGGTTTTCCCGTGGCTCGAATACGGTAGAGCCCGCCCGGCTGTTGTCGGTTTCCAGCCCAGGCGAACATACCGCAACTGTAGAGATGACCATCGCCGGGATGGAATCGGCCTCGCATGACGCCCGTCGGGAACGGCGCAAGCGGCAACTCGCACATGCCTCCTTGGATGACGCCGCCAATCTCCTCATGTGGAACGACATAGACTTTGCCGAATCCGTACGAAAAATTGAGCAGCGAACCGTTGAGCGGTCCCCATTTTTTGCTGTCGACCCAAAGGAGTTCGGACGGCGAGCGGTCGAAACTGTTTGTGATCCAGCAAAGCGGCTGCTCCATCGCGTCATCGGATGAATCGGTCACGTCGTGGTATCCGAACATGTTGCCGTAGAATCCGCCCGGCTTCACCCAGTTGATTCGATTCTTCGGATTCCAGTGTCCCTCCTGGTCGGTCACGATGAACGTGCCGTCGGGATTGATGCAGACTCCGTTCGCCGCTCGAAAACCGTTGGCCACAATATCGGTCCGACTTCCATCCTTGCTGACTCGAAGCAATGTTCCGTGGTGCGGCACAACGGCCTTGAGCGCGTGCCGAGCTGACTTGGCGTAATAAAAATTGCCATCGGCGTCGGTCTGCAATCCCATTGCGAATTCATGGAAGTGTTCCGTAACCTGGTGATCGTTGTTGAAGTTCTCGTAGTAGTCGATTTCTCCGTCGTCGTTGAGGTCGTGCAGGATGCAAAGTTGGTCGCGGCACGTGATGAAGATTCGGCCGTCGACGATTCTGACGCCCAGCGGTTGGAACAGGCCCGAGGCGATTCGTTTCCAAGTGAGCTGGTCGGCGTTCCCCTTGAATCCGCTAACGCGCCAGACATCGCCGTCCCACGCGGACACGATCATGCTTTCGCCGCCCGCTTCGAAATCGAGCCCGGTCGGGCGGACGCGAGCGAGCCATGGGTTGTCGGACGGGCGAGTCAGCACGTCGGAAGTCAGCGGTCCGTCGTCGCTCCCCAAGCTTGCCTTGACGGCAAGAGGTTGTCCCCATCTGGACGGACCGCCTTGGGTCAGACTGGCGAGATCCTCTCCTTGTTCTGGCAAAGCCAAGCCGAGAATTGCCGCTTGAGGTTCGTCACCGACCCCCGTTCGACGGCGCATCCAAACTGAAAAACGAATTGGTTTGTCTCCCGCCGGAATGGTGGCTCGCAAGGCACCGTCGACAGCAGACCATTTTAGCCCCGCGACGTTGGGCCAGACGCCGACGTCGAGTGGATTGATATTGCCAGTCTTGTTCGCTGGCTGAGCCGCAGCGTTTTCGTTCCGTGCGACCTTGGCGATGATATCGCGTTTCGCGTGTCCCTTGACGGAATCTGATTTGAGCGAGCGAAGATCGAAATGGGCGGTCGCGTTTGGCGGGGCATGCTGAGCAAGTTCATTCGCATCGAGTTCATCGGCATCGAGTGTCCGCTGGAAGAATGAAACCGATTCGATCTTTCCAACGAATGCGGATTTTGGCCGTGGAAAATTGCCGGCGGTGTAGCCGAGACGGATCACTTGACCCTTGCGAGGATTCTCGGGGCGAAGGCGTCCTTCTCCTTCGAGTCGGCCATCGATGTAGAGTCGCACTTCACCTCGCTTGTGACTCCACGTCATCGCCACATCATGTGGTTTTCCGTCGTTCACTCGTTTGCGACTCTGCACGGCACCGACCCAACCGATGTCGTAGACAAGCCGACCGTCGCGCACAAATAGCGTCTTTCCATCGGGGACCCATTTGGCCTGATTCGCCGTCTTGGCAAAGATGGTGCCGCCCGATTTCGTCGTGATCCGCGCCTTGATCGTGAAATCGCGCGATGTCATGTCGAAGGCGTTGCCGTCGTCAACTTGAAGATGTCCGCGTCCGTCAAATGCAAACGGCTTCGCGCCTGCCACGGCGACGGGCTCTGCTTGCTTCGCGACTTGCTTCTTGAGAACGCCCAACGTTGCGAAATTGTGTTCGCGATCGATTGGGTTGATCGAGACATTTGCTTGCTTGCTCGGATGTGTGGCAAGTTGAATCGTGATTGGCGTCGAGCGGCGACCGATCTCGAAATGTCTTAGGAAAACAGGTTGGTCGCCAGTGAGCCGCACACCGGGTGATTCAAGCACTTTGCTTTCGCCGACGGAGTAGGAAAGAATCGTGCGGTTGCCGTGATGGTAAAGTCCCTTGAAATGCGCCCACGTTTTGGGCAGCGGTCCGTATGGTTTATCGTCGCGCCCGATGACGCGAGGCGCGTCGAACGAAGTTGTAGGCGACCAACCGGCCCCGGTTGGATTCTCGACATGGACATCGCCCTGGATTTTGGGATGAATCGCATGGCGGCCGTTGAACATGATGCCGTTCCAGTCAATAAATCCTTCACCAGTCCATGCGGCGGACAGTCGCAACGTGTCTTCGTCATACAGCGCCCAATATCGTCCGCGGGAGACTCCGCCGGGGCCCTCGTCCAGTCGAACGGCGATTCCTTTGTAAGCGATATTGTCGCCGCCCTGCCCCACTTCATACGTGTGAATCAGGCTCGGACCGTAATCCATGTTGACCCAATCTTGTACGACTCGCGGCACCGGGCCTCGCGTGTCGCCGACAGGAAGCGAATTCAAATATGAGTCGTTCATCGCCACGAGTTGCGACGGATTATTGCGTTTCAGATACGCTTCGCGGATGTAATGAATCACATCGTATTTCTGTTGAGGCACCATCCACATTTGTGGTTGCATCATGCCGAAGCCGCGAGTGAGTGTTTGGTACATCGTGAAGGGATCGGCACCGCTCTTGAATTTGCCCGTCGCGAATCGCAATGACGTCGGCAACGACCCTGGTCGTTTGTGATCGCCGTGGCAGTTGATACAGAGCCGCTGATAGATGGCCTCGCCTCGTTTGAGAGCTTTCGCGTCCAAGTCGCGTAGCATTCCGGCGTGGTCGACTCGCTTCTCGTAAAGCGGAAGAGGCCGCGTGGCGTAGGATCCGGGAGGTGGAGTGAGCAAAGACGCCTGCGCGGGCCCCTTGTCGGAGATTTCCCATACGTAGCGCGCGAGGTCGAGGAACTGTTGGCGATTGGAGAGTTGGTTGGCAAGACCGCGCGGCATGAGAGAACTTTTCGATTGGTTTCGTTCTTCGATTGCGTCTTTTGGGATACGGCGAGTCTTCTGCTCTCCAGTCGCTTCGCGAAGGACCAGGTGATCAGACGTCTCTTTGACGACGATTCCCGAAACAGCCTTGCCGTCATCCGTTTGAAGCGTGACGGTCTCGAAGCCTTTTCGAATCGCTTTCGACGGCGCCAGGATCGACTCCACGATGTGCCGCATTGTCAACGGTTCGCTAGGCTTAGTCAGATTGGGGCCCAGGAATGTCGAGTTGGCGTCGAGCGCATGACACTTCTTGCAAGACAAGTAGGACTGATAGAAGAGCACGGCACCTCGTTTGGCGTCGCCCTGCTCCATGGCTGCTTGGGCGACGACAGCGGCGCCCTCTTTGTTGAGCGCGGCCTCGAGCAGACCGGGAGCGAAGTTTTGCGCTGACGTTGGCGAAGTCGACGTCGCGATCAACAAGCCAATGAACAGACCGGGGATCGCAAGCGAAGATAGCGATGAGAAAAAGCGTGTCATGGAGTTCCCGTCAGAGCTAGAAGCGTCGCGCAGCTGCACACTTTGCGAAATGGATCCTTGTCGTTCGATAATGCAAACCGAGAAAGAATGCTGCCAAGTTGCGACTGGCAATGCCTGCCTTGATCAAAACAGCACTTGCTACTCTTCCAAGCTCGTGCAGATAAGTTGTTTGTCATTGCGAATGAAAATGTGTCGATTGGCGTAGGCAGGGTGCGCCCAGCAGACGCCGTCTCGTCTGCGCAGTTGTTCCAGCGTGGGCTGGATGATCTTGGTTCGACTGATCTCGTCGAAGCCGGAAGGCGACAATTTGGCGATGATCAGCTCGCCCAATTCGTTGAAGAGCCAGTATCGGTCGCCGTTTCGCACGATATGGATGTTGCTCCAACGCGCCGTGCGAGTGGCGGTCTTGTCCGTCCAGACTCGATCTCCAGTCGCGGTTGCCAGGCAGCGAAGTTCACCGTAGCTGTCGACGCCGTAGATGTGCTCGCCAGCGATCGTCGGCGTGCTGATCATGCTATGCAGTGCGTCGGTATCGCGCTCGCTGCGGCCAACTCGTCGCCAAACTCGCTCGGCCTTCGATCCATCGCCGTTCAACTTAAGCAGCAGCGAGCCGTCATAAAATGAAGTTACAAAAACATGGTCGCCCGAGACGACAGGCGTCGCCACTCCGATCGGCATGTTTTTGGGAGCGAAGGGCGACCGCCAAAATACTTCGCCAGACTTTGGGTCAAGCCCCGCCACGCTGTCGCCTGTCAAACAAACGACGACTTGACGACCTTGACGTTCGAGAAGTATCGGCGCCGAGTAGGACGCGCGATCTCGTAGTGCTCGCCAGATTTCTTCGCCTGACTTCTTGTCGAAAGCAACGAGGCAAGCATTGTCGCCGCCGCCGACTTGGATGATGAGCAGGCGATCGACAATAAGCGGGGCTGACGTGATGCCCCAGATGGGCATGCGTTTGGATTCGCTCAGCTTAAGTTCTTTGTCGAGATCGCGTTTCCAAAGCATGGCGCCGCCGACGTCGAGACAATGCAAATGTCCCATTGCGCCGAGTGCAAAAACTCGGTTGTCGTCAACAGTAACACAGGCGCGCGGTCCCGCTTTGTAGCCAATCGTGTACTCGCAGTCGTAAACGTGCTCCCACAACTTCTGTCCCGATTTGGCGTCGAAGCAAAGGATCCGTTCCTGCTGCTTTCGCTCGTTGGTTGAGAGGCGGTCAGTCAGAAAGACTCGGTTATCGACGACGGTCGGTCCGCTGTATCCGGGGCCGACGGGAACTGTCCAGACCGGTTCGAGTGTTGGTGAATCGAATTTCTTGACGATTCCGCGCTCGTTCCACACGCCATCGCGGTTGGCACCTCGCCATTGAGACCAATCGTCGGCTGAGAGAATGGCGGTGAGCATGCAAGAGGCTGTTGTCAGGGCCAGAGTGCGAATCACAAATCGCCGTTGCGCTGATCTCATAACTCCGTCTCTCCGTAAATCCATCGGGGGGCGTTTGGGCGTTCATTTTGCTTGCACGTTATACCACGGACGCAAACGCAACGTTTAATTCGACGAGGGCTGCTGGCAAACGGCCGGGGGGTTCGCAAATGGGCACCTGGATCCGTAGAATGGAGCCATCATTGCCTGGCCGCAGTGGAGAGAACCAAAATGAGTAAATTGGCGAGCGACGAACGGAGTTGGGACGTGTTGCTAGTCATGGCGGCTGCGCTGGTCGTGGCTGTGGGCTGCAGCGGCAACAATTCGGCGGTGAACAATGCGGGCCAAGGCGAAACGGCCGCTGATCCCGAGCCGAAACCGGAATCGCCGGTTGTCATCGACCTCGATTCGCCCTTGGGTGAGTCGTTGACGACGACGCCGGAGAAACGCAAGTCGGACGAAATCGTGAAGCGATGGCGTGAAAACGACGTCCGCTGTGAAATGGACGATATGGGCAAAGATGTGATTAGCATCGTTGTTCCAGCTGGCGCGGCGGACGACGTGCTGCGCGGATCGCACGAGGTCACGTCGCTCAAGTCAGTCACGCTGGCCGAAGACTGCGCCATTACCGATTCCGGCCTCGCTCATCTAACCGATTGCAACTCGCTCGAATCGCTGCGACTCAACGCCGCCAAAGGCGTCTCGCTGGAAGGGCTCAAGTCGATCGCCAAAATAAGCTCGCTGCGAGATCTCGATGTCAGCGGACTGCGCATCGGATCGGAGAGCCTGGACGTGCTCGGCGAGCATGGCGGTTTGCGCGAGCTGAATCTTAGCTGGACGGCGGTAGGCGACGATGTGTTGGGCAAGATGTCGCAATTGCCGACGCTCGAATCGCTCGACCTCAGCTTCACGCGGATTTCCGACGCCGAGCTCGACTCGCTACTCGGCCTGTCCGAATTGACCTATTTGAATCTCGAAGGGACTCGGGTCAGCGAGAAGGCAGTCGCGCGGCTGCGCGAAAAATCGCCTCGATTGTTGATCGATGGTTTTGACGTCGAAGTGATTGAGAAGCCAGAAGACGCACCGAAAGACAAGCCGTCAGATGCTCCCAAGGAAGAATCCAAGGAGAAGCCCGCAGACACGCCCGAGAAAAAGTCAGCGGACTCGCCGAAAGACAAGCAGTAGATCTTCTTGGTTTACTGTGCCGTTGTCCGGCCGTCTCAACCGAAGCTTGGTCGATGGGGACGAAAGAATCTGCCGAGTCGAACACAAACCGAACGCCCTGCGTTAATCATCTTTGATCGTTCAAACTATTTCACATGATCGCGGGAGTTGTACGCCATGGTCTGTATGATCCGGATAGTCTTGGTCGGTGTGATCTTGATCTCTTTTTCGAACGGCTCACTCAGGGCGGAGGACGACGACGCGGCGGCTGGTCTATACGGCGAGTTTCTTCAAATCGCCGATGCCGTTCAGACTCATGCATTGGCACCGCCAACACGGCAGGAAATGCTGATGCGAGCCATTCGCGCGACCACAAGCAACGCGCCTGCCGATCTCGCTCAGCAGATATCCGACGCGGGTTCTCGTGAGATGGAGCAAAAAATCCTGGCTCAGTCTCTCGCCGGCGTGAAATGGACTGAATCGATGCGCAGCAAGTTTCTCACCAGTGCGGCTCAGTGGACGAAATCGGTCGTTTCGGTCAAATCGATCTCCGACGTCGGCGTTACTCGTCAGCTGCGAGCAAATCTGTACGTCGGCATCGGCATTCAGATATCGAAGACAGGCGAATACGCCGTGATGCAGAAAGTCTTCCCGCGAGGTCCGGCGAGAAAAGCCAAGGCGAAGGATGGCGATCAGATTATCAAAGTCGATGGCGTCGACCTCAGCGGCGTAGGGCTTGGCGACGTCGTTTCTCGGCTTCGCGGCAAGCGGGGAACGAAAGTGACGGTAACTCTGAAGACGAGTGACGAACCGCCGCGCGATGTGCAGATGGTGAGAAGCGTTGTTCCGATTGATTCCGTCGAGGGTGTTGCCCGGCGAGCGGATGATTCTTGGGATTTTCAAACAAAACAGAACAAAGATATCGCCTTGATTCGCATTGTCGATTTGAAGGGAAGCACGATCTCTGAGCTGCGAGATGCGGCCCAGCGAATAAAACGCAATGGTGCCAAGGCGGTCATCATCGACTTGACTCGCGTGTCGGGAGGCGAGTTTCGGCACGCGGTGATGTTGGCCGACGCTCTGATCGGTGAAGCGGAATTGGGAAGCCAGACCAAGCGGACCGGAACGGTTCAATATACGAGCGACAGCGGTTCAGTCTTTGAAGGTTTGCCGATAGTCGCGATGATTGGGAAGGTGACGACGGGGGCTACGGAGTGGTTGGCCGCCGCGTTAGGCGACAGCGGCCGAGCGACTCTGATCGGTTCAAGAACGGGCGGGTCCGGCGCAATAACGACTGAAGTCGACTTGGATTCTGGATTCGTTGTTCAGATTGTCAGCGGCATGATGGTCAGGTCGAACGGCAAGCCGATTCAAAACGCCAACATCGACGTCGCCAATCGCTTCGCCCGCATCGCTGGCGAAGCGATTCCGTATTTCCAACAATCTTCAAGGAAAGCATCTGGCGGAGTCGAACCCGATTTTACCGCCCTGCCCTCCGACCCCCTTGGTGCCGCGATCAAACTGCTCCAAAAAAGTCATTTGAAGTAAGTCATCATTCACTACTAAGGCACCTCGTTAGACACAATCATGAATTCATCGCTTCCATTGGAAATTTCAACCGCCGACGCTAAACCGATCATCGACCAAGAAGGCGGCTGCCTGTTGCTCGATGTAAGAGAACAGGATGAGTACGACGTCGCTCGAATCGACGGGAGCGTGTTGATTCCGATGAGCGAGATTCAATCGCGCGTCGGCGAGCTCGAACCGCACAAGGAGAAGCGAATCATCGTCCATTGCAAGCTCGGCGGACGCAGTTTGCAGGTCGCCCATTGGCTAAAGGAACAGGGCTTCATTCAGGTGCAAAACCTAACTGGCGGCATTGATCAATGGTCGGTGGAAATCGACCCGGACGTACCGCGATACTAGATCGTCGATCGATTCGGACGTCATCCATGACACGCACCGTACAACCACGGGCCGACTCCTCCGACGCGCGGATAAAGGGTCTCTGTCCAGTCAAGGGAGCGAGCCATGTTGCCATGGGAGGCGGTCGGCCGGCTCGTCGTGGCGTTTCGTTGGATCGCAATGGTTATTGGGTTTCTTGCCGAAGGATTCGGCGTCATCATGATGTCGTCGTACCGACTTCGCAGAACGCTTGGCCAAACCCACCCGATGGACGTGCATGGATGTGGAGTTTGGCTACTCCTGCTGGGTATCGCGATGATCTGGCTTGGCGGATCGATGGCCGGCCCGTGACCGCGCCGACGGTGACGATTGGCATCTCTTCTTTTCGTGGATTATCGTGTCTTGTGCGGCTCTTCCATTCTCGTCAGACGAAGGTTGGCCACGAAAAGCACGAGGAGGCGCGAAAGAAGATCTCTCGGATTGTCTGTCGCCAACAAAAAAGGACTTGGAGCGAGTGGGCTCCAAGTCCTTCAGAAGACAAGTGCGGGTGAGAGGAGTCGAACCTCCACGTCCTTAACGGACACAGGAACCTGAATCCTGCGCGTCTGCCAATTCCGCCACACCCGCTTGTCTCAAACGAGCATCTCTTTATACGAAATGCGAGTCGCGATGGCTAGGCGGGCGAGAACTCAACTTCGATAGACGCGGCTCCCGTCTATCGACAGTTTTTCAGATCGTCGACGGGATCGTTTCTGCTTGGCGCAAACGTTAATCGGCTGGGCGAAAAATCATCTCGTTTTGATAGAGGTTGAGTCGACGAGTGAATTCATGTTGAAGGTAGATAGGTGCCAGGCGAATGGCTTGCTGTTCTCGCCGCACCGCCTCGTCGAACCGGCCAACTTCAGCCAGCGCCGCGGCAAGCGTGTCAACGACCAGGCAGTCTTCCCAGTTAGCTTCTTCGGAAAGTTTCGTCGCCATTTCAACGCCCTTTTCGCCATCGCGAACCGACTCATCGTCGGACGTCGCAAGTAGCCAGGCCAATTGCTTCCTAGTTGATTGGGCGTTTGGATCGATAAGCAGAATGTTCCGTAGATGTTTCACACTCTCCTTGGCGTTGCCAAGTTTTCCATAAGTGTCAGCCAAATGCGTATGGAGCTCGATGGACATGGATCGAACCTCATCGCTATCAGCTTCCGACTCCTCGACAATCCCCAGAGCTTGAAAGTATGAATCGCGTTCCGGATCGAAACTGCGCATCATGAACTGAACGTGCCCCAAAGTTAGTAGCGTTGCGACGAGACGATTTCGATACAGTTCTTCCTTTTGCTCTGGGCTCAAGGCAACCAGCTTTTTCAGCACGTCGCGAACCGCTTCGAATTGTTTGCTCGCAGCTTCCCATTCTCCTTGCTCTTTGTGACTTTGAGCCAGCGCGGTGAGGCTATTCGCGAGTTCGTTTTGCAGCGTCGCGTCGGATTCGGACGCCGCTACCTGCGATTCGACCTCAGCCAGATCGACAAGCAACTTGACTGCCGCCTCGAGTTGCGGTCCTTGTGGACTTTTGAATCGAAATGATTCCTTTGTGGTCAATCAAATAGATCGTTGGATACGACTCGACCTGCCAACGCCTCGCGACGCGGCCATTGGCGCCGTCGGACCAGTTGCGCCAAGTGACATCGCCGCGGCGAACTGTCTGAATGAATCGAGTCCGATCCTCGCAATTAACCCCTAGCAACTCAAACGGACGATCCTTGTACGGCTCGACAAGATGACGTTCTCGCGGATACATGACCCGACAATGCGGGCACCAGTCAGCCCAGAAATCGAGCAGAACAACTTTCCCGACATGGTCGCTCAGTTGTATCTACTGACCCTGTTGGTCCGCGCCGTCGATTACCCCGGCCGGGCTGCCCACGCTGAGATGCTGAATGCTGTACTTGAGCGATTCGGCTGCTTGCCCAAGCGATGTTCCCTGGAGCTGAATATCGCCATACTCGTCGATGGTTTGCTGAAGCGCCCCGATGGCGGCTTTATTGTCTGCGTTGGCGCGGCCGTTCAACACAAAGCCCAAGGTGAAGGAGGCGGGGCCCTTGATTCGTTTCGATTCGCTTTTCTCAGCCGGTTGCTTTTGCACGGGGAACGGCGTGGGCTCTTGGTCGATCAGAATTTCGTCGATCAACTGCAGAACGGAATCGAGGTGTACGGCGAAGGCGAGGTTTTCACCTTGGGCGACCCAGCTGTTGACGCCGATCAGTTCGCCTTTCGAATTGAGCAACGGCCCGCCGCTATTGCCGCCGGATATCGCCGCACTCGTTTGAATCCAACGCTGATTGGATGGCGCTCGTAGCATTCGCTGAGCTGGCTCGGGAAGTTCGCTCGTCGTCCGTATGTCGCTCACCACACCCGTTGTTAAGGTGTCTTTGAATCCGAAAGGATGACCGATTGCCATCACTTCTTCACCCTGAACGACCTGAGCTGCCGCGTTGATATAGATCGTCTTGAGATCGGGCGGCGGTTCGGCGAGTTGAAGAATGGCCAAATCGCAGCGAGGATCGACGGCCAGGTATCCACTCACTTCGAGTTCCTCTCCGTCGCGGAGCTGAGCGAATACTTGGATTGCATCTTCGATAACGTGGTAGTTCGTCATCACCTGGCCCTTGCTGTCGATCGAGAAGCTGCTGACATGCGAATTCGCTCACCGCTTCGGTCGACGACCGAGATAAAAACGGCGGCGTCCTTGACCGATTAGATGACGTCAACAACAAGCGGCTGGGCCGAGGGTTCGACCTGTTCTCGGCGGAGTGCTGGCGGCGGACCCGACGGAGGGCGAGCTGTCTTGAATGGCAGCGGTGCAGGCTCATTACGCGCGGGACGTCTGTTGTCAGCTACAGACGGCGCTTCTTCTCGCTTGCCAAGCAAGATGACGATGGTGACCATGAGACCAAGCGTGACGACGATCAGGCCTACCGCTGAAATCAAAAAGGGCGCGCCGATTCGAGCGGACTTCTTGCGGCGAGCATATTTGCCGGCCACACCCGTTTTGGCTGTCGTCGGTTTCTTCGATTTCTTTCCTGATTCTATCGACGACTTGGCCGAATTCGATTCGCTCGCTGCAATCGCGGAAATCGCATCGGCCATGCCTGCATCATCAGATGATAAGACGTGGGAATCACTTGAGCCCGCCTGTTCGCCACCAGACGTTTCCACGTTCTCCGGCTTTTCCGGTGATTCATCGGGCCCGGGGATTACGAACGGCTCTTTGCAACGGGGGCATGGCGCCCGCTTACTGATGAGTCCCGATTTCTTTATGGAAATCCGCGAGTCACAATTGGGACAATGAACCGAGTGGGACTTCATGGCGAGCTCCACGTTCTTACAGCTTGGCGTCAGCCTCATCGAACGAGGCGGAAAGGTGCCAAATGGATCCGAAAGCCTTCGAGACGGTTCGACGATTGTCGAGTCACGAACTCTTCAGGCCAATCTCACTTCTTACCCCGCGGAATCCGCGAACGCAGCGACTTCGCATGCACGACGGCGAGGTACCAGAAAAATCACGCTCTGCAAAAAACAAAATCCGTGATTTTCAAGTCGCCGTAACGATCTCGGCGACGTTGATGATTGCGAATCGCCAGTGACTGGAGGAAGCATCCTGTCGCAGTGAGGCAACCTAAAAGCCCAGCCACGAGTCCCCGTCGCGGCCGAAAGAGATACCGCACGGCTTGATTGCGCTGAGAGTGTGCGCAGCGTTCGCTGGGTCTGCCGTTTTGAGAGCGACAAGGGCGAAACGACCTGGAGCGTCGCACCGCGATCCATTGGCGGTGCGACGCGTAGAGTTTGGACTCCTACGAGCCGCTGGTTTCGCGGAAGAAGCCGATGTCGTCGCGACCGTCTCCATCCCAATCGCCCGTAACCGGCACGCCACCGGCACCATCGATTTCGAACACTCGATCATGGACGGTCAGCTCTTGGTCGCCATCGCTATCGATGATCCACTCGCGGCCACGCATGACGCTGATGTCATCGATACCATCGCCGTCAAAATCGCCGACGAGCGGGATGTCGCCTGGCTGACCGAATTGGAGCTGAGTGTCCTCGTCGGCGTTCCAGCGGCCATCACCGTTGGCGTCGAGTCGCCATTCTCCATTCGAGAAGACACCGATTGTCGAGACGCCGTCGCCGTTGAAATCGCCGGCGATGGGGCGTTGCCCGTCGTTGCCAAAACCGAACACGTGGTCGATCAGGTCGGATCGAGTGCGGCCGAGTTCTGACTTCTGCAAGATGCGCTCGCCGTTGGTCGCCTCGGAAGGACCGGGCGGCAAGTTCTTGAGCGCCAGCGGCCGTCGGTTAGCGACGTCGGGAACGCCCGGCTCTTTTTCGATAGCTGGTGGGTCGCCGTCCCACATGGGGCCGAAAATTCCAATGTCATCTTTACCGTCGCCGTCCCAGTCGCCCGTCACGGGCTTGTCGAGTTTGTCGCCGAGCTTGGCCCACAAGTCGCTCTCGCTCCAGCGGCCGTCGCCGTCGAGATCCAGATACCAGTGGCCGTTAATGAAGACGCCGATCTCGCTTCGACCGTCTCCATCAAAATCTCCCGTTACCGGAATGGCGCCGGGCGCGCCAAAAACGCTTTGGCCAACGTGAACAGCTTGTCCCGAGTCGACGCTCATCTTCGACCAGGTTGCCGCGTTGAGTTCGACCGCTCGCCAATCGATGCCATCGCGGATCGCGACTTCAACAAACGCCGCGTTAGCTCCGCCATCCTGAGGCAACTGGCCGCGCGGAGCACCGCCGTCAATGATACTCAAGTGCCAAGTGAAGTCGGCAAGTCCGCCAGTCACGAAGACCGGGATCGTCGTTGTGGTTGGTGGCTGCGGCCTAATAAGCTCAGGCACAGCTTCCGGTCGTGGCGGTTCAGGGAATTCCGGCGGTGGCGGTGGTGGCGGAGGCGGCGGCGGAGGCGGCGGAGGCGGACCGTGCTGGACAAGCACTTCACTGAAGTTGTTGAGCTCGGATGTCCCGCCGACTGCGAGTGGAATGCGAATGATCGCATCATCGTTCGGATCGTTCGTCAATTGACTCAGCAGGAGCGAGCTGACGTTGTCGCTCGGGTTGATCGCCAATCCGCTCGTCGTGCCCGCAGTGTCGATGCCGTCGATGTAGTCCGCCGGTTGGATCTCATAGACCGCGTAGCTCTTGCCGCCCTGGATGCCTTCGAACAAATAGAATCCGTCGGCGTCGGTGACGGTTTGGATCGGTCCCGGACTGTAGTAGCCGGGTAGAGCGGCCGAGGCGTCAATCGGTTCGCCGTTCAGTCCGTCTCGCAGTTCCAAAACGACTCCGGCAATCGGCTCGTCGTCGGGCGTCCGCTGGCCGTCGCGAAAATGGCGAATGTTGTCGGGGGGAGTTCCGTCGACTGTTTCGATCGGGGGACCATCTTGAAAGACGAATCCAGAGAGCGAAGCGGGCGGTTGTTCGCAGAAGTTGTATTCGGTCAGGTCCGCTCCGCCCGGGGAAACAATCAGGCCGCCGAGCACATCTTCAAACCGAGCGTCCCCGCCGTGTGATCCAACGACTTGGCCGCCTTGGAAGTAGCCGTCGGGCTGACTCTCGACCACGAAGTACTCGCCAGGCCCCAAATTGTCAAAGCGATAATAACCATCGTCGTCGGTCGTCGTCGGTTTCAGCAGCTGCCCGCTATCGTCGAGCAGGAAGATCTCAACTCCCTTGAGTCGAACTTCGCCCGTATCGATCTGACAATTTCGGTTGGGGTCGACGTGAACAAAGCCTGAGATGCTCCCCTTCCGTTCGCCGAAGTTGTACTCCGTGCCGACTGAGGTATCGGCCGTTGCGCCGATAATCACGTTGCCAAACTTGTCGGGACGAACGTCGCCGACGTATGCGCCGTTGACAATCCCCAGCGATTCTTTGCCGTCGATCCAGGTCGCCGGTTGATTTTCCGTGATCGTGTAATTGGCTGGGCCGAGATCGACGAACGAATAATGCCCGGCGTCATCAGTCAGCGTCTGGTAGGTCTTGCCGTTGGAGCCAGCCAGATCGATCACGACGCCCTCGATCGGCTCCTCGCCCGAGTCCCATTGGCCGTTGTCGTTGCGGTCGTGATAGACGTTGCCGCTAAGCGTGCCGAGTCGTTCGCAGAAATCGTAATTGACAAGGTGAATGTCGCCGCCATTGATGCGAATGTCAGCGATGCGGTTGTCGACCGAAGCGTCGCCCGTGCCGCTGCCGACGATCTGGCCGCCGTGAATGTAGTCGCCCGGCTGCGTCTCAATCACCGTGTAGACGCCGCGGTAGAGGTCGTCGAAACGGTATTCGCCCGCGGAGTTGGTCACGGTTACCAGTTCATTGCCCAACTCGTCGCGAATTCGAACTTCAACGCTGCCGATGCCTTTTTCGTCCTGATCGAAATGGCAATCCTCATCGCGGTCATTGAAGACTCGGCCAGCGAGGCTGCCGCGGCGTTCGCCAAAGTTGTATTCGACGCCCGATTCTTCCGCGAGCAGCTCGATCGTTTCAAACTTGTCCTGCAGGGCGAATCCGACGTTCAGCGTGCCCTGCCCTAATCGGTCGAGACGGCCTAGCGATTCTTTTCCGTCGATCCAACGCTGTGGGTGAATCTCCTGCAGGGAATACACACCTGGCGGCAGATCCGAAAATTCGTAACTCCCGTCGATTTTGGTCTGCCTGCTCGCAACCAGATTGTCCTGCTCGTCGTACAACTCGACTCGTACTTCCGCGATTCCTTCTTCCCCAAGTTCCTTGTCCCCGTCGTTGTCGCGGTCGTGATAAACGAAGCCAGAGATGGAGGCGGGTTTGGTTTCGGCAAAGTCGTTTTGATGCGAACGCGTTCCGCCGTGAGGAATGTTGATCGTGCTGAGAACATCCGGCGTGAGACTGACGCCGCTCGGGACCGATTCGACGAACCCCGGAATGGCGGCGACGCTCGTGTAACCGCTCGGCTGCTGCTCGCGAATTTCGAACACGCCGGGTGTGAGGCCAAGCGATCCGTCAAAGCGGTAGTGGCCGGTTGAGTCGGTTGATGCAACGACCGGGGCGCCGCCGAATGTAACCGCTTGATAAGACCCGTCGGCTGCCTGTTTCCACAACTCCAGGTCGACGCCCGTAATCCCGCGATCGAATTCGCTCGGCTCATATCGAGCATCCGCGTCTAGGTCATAGAAGACATTGCCTTCGATCACGATGGGCTGAGGCTCTTGCACAATCTCGACGACAGCGCCGGCGGTCCGGTCTTGGTTGAGGTTTTCGTTGTCGGCTGGGAGGTCCAAGTTGACGCCCAAAACGCCGGCTCGAGCGAACTGAGCGTCGTAGGCATTGACGAACTTGGCGGCACCAAAATTGTCGATATAGTGCGGCGCGGAGACATGAGCAGTTAGAAACGATCCGGCGAATTCGGCTCCGGACGCGATCGGATCGAAGCCCGAGTTGATCACGTCGAGGTCAGTTTCACTTGGGTCAAACACCAGGGCTTCGTCGACATCAACGCTGATAATCAGCTTGTCGCCCGCAACAAAGTCGGCAAGTTCGATCGTCAGCAGGCTCGTGCCGTCGGCCACCTCCGTGCTAACGACTCGACCGCCGCCGGGCGAGAACACGGTCGTGCCCAGCACAATTGCGCCGTCAACGCCCAGGCCGCCTGGGTCGGTGTCAAAGAAGACGTCGCCGGAACTGAATCCGGGTAGATTGCCGAAGTTTCCAACTTTGTCGCCGTCGATAATCAACCGAGTGATCTCGGCGCCTGCGGCACCTCCGTCGAAAGTGATCTCGATGGAATCACGATGGCTGTCGGTGCCAAGATCTTCTTCAACGTAGACCGCGCCCAACAACAGCGGGTTGGCGTCGAGCATCCGGCGTTCTTCCATCCGCTCATATCGGCACTTGCGCATCGATTGGGCTGCGGTCTTCACACTCTCAGTTTTCTTGCGCCAGAAACTCATCGGCTCCGCCTCCGCGCGGCAATCTTTTCGAACTTCTCTTCCATTGCTGAGCTTTCGGCAAACGGCAAGGCAACGGATTTGAGTCTGTTTCAATTCAAGGTCTTGTCTAAAACGAAACGCCTAACGAGTCGTGCGGGTTTGGGGCTTGGCAGTTTGACGTTCTTCGACGACCGGCGTGTTGACTCGCAAATCCTCGACCTCATCCACTCGCCAGATCCGTACGGTGGTGTCGAAGCTGCCGGTGGCGATTTCGTTGCCGTCAGCGACCAGTGTGGCGACGGTCCCGCCATGGCCTACTAGTCGGCCGACGAGTTTGCCGTCGGCGGTGTTCCAAATCGAGACGCGATTGTCGCACCCTCCGACAGCCAGTCGCGACGAGCCAACGAAGGCCAGGCAGAAGTGCTTGGTGTCGGCGCTGGCGACGAGCCTCGACTTCTGACTCGTTCGATCCCAAAGGACGACTCGGCCGTCGTCGCCGCAACTTGCGATCTCTTTACCAGAGCTCGAAAACGCCAAGTCTCGAACACGGCGGCGATGCGCTTGAAAATCGATGGGCGGCGTTTGCGGATCGTGAAGATTCCAAACCCGAATCCGACCGCTTCGCCCGCCGGCGGCGACCGTCCAGTCGTCGGGCGAAAACGCCACGGCGCCGACGTCTTTGCAGCCGCAGTCGAGGCTAAACAGTTGGTCTCGCGACTCCGCATGATAGATCGCCAATCGCTCGCCAAATGCACTCACGGCCAGCATCGAGCCCGACTGGCTGAACTTGACCGCTCGAATAGCAGCGTCTTGAACCGGCAACTTCGCAATCGCTTCGCCCTTGGTGAGATCCCAAATGATCACTTGTCCGTCATTCCCGCCGGAAGCTAGCCTCTGGCCGTCAGGCGAAATAGAGAGTGATCGAATCCAATCTTGATGGCCGGTCAATTGAAATCGGACGGCACCCGTGTCGCGATTCCAAACGTGAATCACGTGCGTGTCGCCAGCCGCCGCGACGAGCGGGCCGCGGGGTTGCAGTTGGATAGCGGAAATCACCGCCTTGAAGTCGTCTTGCGGCTCGAGCCTCAAAGTTCGATTCGCCGACCGCTCGAGTTTTTCGCTACGCGCGGCAACGCCAATGACGGACCAAGCTGCACTGGCACAGGCAAGGCAGACGATCCAGCGTCTTGACAAGCAAATCAACCGGGACATGGGGAGTGCTCCACACTTAGTGGCGTAATTCCAATACTTCAGTTGTTACTATCGGCTTACCTTATCTGGCTGCGATAGTTGATTGGTTTGACGTACTCGTTTCGACTGTCGCAATCGGCGCGTGGTGTCCGTGCAACTGGAATCGCCGTCAAACTCAACGCAGTCGTCAGACTCGTTAGAACTGATTTGCCTTGCCCAACCGGAGGCTGACAGTGCCGCTGGCTCGATTCGTCTCTGAAACGCGAGCCTGTCAGGCCATACAAATTGCCAACACAAACATCGCGACCTACTTTTCTAGGCTGCACTCGGCGCTCCTCAACGACGTTTGAAGACTATGCAAAATTCGCTCGCCAACCTGAATCGGCAATTCGTGCTGCCTCCGCGAGAAGTGGTCGCTGACGAGAACATTGCGCAGTTTGTACGCGAACAGTTTGGCGTCGAATTCAGTCAATGGTGCGGCGCGAGCGGCCAACTGCTTTCTGACAGCGAGACAGGATTTTCACAGGACATTCGAGGCGAATTAACCAAGGCGGTCGCCGCGTCCGGAAAGTCCGTGTTCATTCAGGAGGAGAGCGGCGTTTTATCGCTGGCTATTCCGTTTCGAAATGAGGAAGGAGATTGCATTGTGGCGGTCAGAGACTTCTTAACCGAAACGCCTGAACTAAAATCGTTCGCTGAGATGGCCGATTCGTTGAGCACGACACCGGAATCGTTCGAACATTGGGCGTCCGCTGAGAACGTGTGGGCGTCAGAGCCGCTGATGCGACTCGCCGAGACCTCCCGCAAGTTGCAGTATTCGCTCCGCGAGGCGGGTAAGTTTCGCGTCGAGGCTGAGCAGGTTTCGCTGAGTTTGACAAAGACGTACGAAGAGATTTCGCTGCTGTACGCGATCACGCAAAACTTGCGTATCTCAAGCACCGATGAGGAGCTCGGCGGACTCGCTTTGAGCTGGCTCTACGAGTGCTTACCGGCCGAAGCCGTCGCGGTGCTCTACCTGCCGATGGACATTGACGGGCGAGAAACCTACGATGCCCGCACTCAGGTGGATCTGTCCATTGAGGGCGACCTCGAATTTACGATTGACGAACTGTTGGCTCTCGTCGAACACTGCGAACTGAACGCGCAGTCGGGGCCTTTCGTCGCGACGACTGGCATGACGAGCGAGCCGGATTGGCCGTTTCCGAAAATTCGCCAGTTGCTCATCGCTCCCAAGGTTGAAGGCACCAACCTGTTCGGCTGGATCATTGCGATCAACAACACGGAGGGCGACGAGTTCGGTTCCGTCGAAGCGTCGCTGCTCAATACGGTTTGCACTATTTTCGGGACCCACTGCGGAAACCGCGAACTGTATCGCCGTCAGTCGGAGTTCCTCGCCGCCGTGGTGCGGAGCCTCACGAGTGCGATCGATGCGAAGGACCCCTACACCTGCGGTCACAGTGATCGAGTTGCCCGCATCGCCGTGCGTTTGGGACGCGAACTCGGATGCACGGAAGCTGAGATCAATACGCTCTACATGGGAGGCCTGCTTCACGACATCGGCAAGATCGGAATCGACGACAACGTGCTGCGAAAGCCGGGCCACTTGACCGAAGAGGAATACGATCACATTAAGTTGCACCCCGAATTGGGCTTCAACATCCTTGAGGACATTCGCGAACTAGCTGACGTTCTCCCGATCGTGCTCCACCACCACGAGAATTGGGACGGCAAGGGGTATCCGCACGGTCTGAAGGGCCGAGACATTCCTTGGTTGGCTCGCATCACCGCTGTCTCCGACTCGTTCGACGCGATGACCAGTGACCGGACTTATCGCAAGGGAATGGACCTCGCCAAAGTCGAATCGATCTTTCGTGACGGTGCCGGCACGCAGTGGGACGCCGACGTCATCCGAGCTTATTTTGTCTGTTCGGACGACATCAAGGAAATCTGCCGCCACGAGCGAGCTGACCTCTGCCTGGATGTCCAGCGCTGGAACGAGTCCGTCTTTCAATAGGGAGGACGTTCTATCCGCCAACTCGAGGCGAGGCGGCGATCGCAGGCGGGAGCGAAGCTTGCTCGAGCCAGGCGATGACACGTCCGATCACATCGGCGTTCTTGGGAACTTGCCCAACCAACTCGAAGCGGCCGCTTCTCAGGTCGGATCCAAGTGTCTCCAAACGGCTCGCGACTTGCTCGCTCAGCAATTCTAACTCCGAAGCAGCCAATTGAGTGCGTTGCAAGATCGACTCGTCGGCAGTCCTCACGCGATCAAGCCAGAAGAGTGTTCCTTCTTCGGCTTTGACCAGTCGGCCCGTGAAATAGCATCGCCGCAATTCGCATTCGGCGTTGAATTGAAAGACCGGGTCCGCACCAAAATAGAAACTCGCCGCGCCGTTGCGACGAAAGCCGACAATCAAAGGGTCATCACAACCGTCGACCCTGAGCTCCGCGCGCTCAAGCAACGCCGTCGCTTCCCTCAATAAGTCTTCTCGGTCCTGTGCTTGCCGGCTCATCGAATTGCGCTCACTCACAGTTTCGACAACAAGATAACAGCCGGCGTTGTCAGCGCTCGGCGACCGTTACCTTTGCCCCATTGGAATCTAGCAGAGTTCCCGGCGCCGCATATTCACGCCGGACGATGCCGAGCCCAATCGTGGTCTTGCCGGACGGGTGATCCGCGAGCGACGAAATGGCACCAACGACTTTGTCATCGACTAGCAAGTCGTCACTCTCGTTTAGCTTGGCGTTCACATCGGCGCGAAGCGGCGCGAGCTGACGATTCACATGTCCCATCGCGTCGATACGGGCGACCGTCTCTTGGCCCAGGTAACAACCTTTCGAAAACGAAATCGCCTTTTCGTCGCGCTGCAGTTCTTGTGGAAAACTATCATCGCCGAAATCGATTCCGAACTCGGGGACGCCCGCTTCGATTCGCAACGTCTTTAACAGAGTCGATTCGCCTGGGATTGCGCCGCGCTCTGTCAGACGGGCAACGACATCGGCGAGCTTGTCGCTCGAGCAGCGGATGTGATAGCCGTTTTCTCCATAGATCGACGTGCTGCGAATTTCGCAATCGCCATCGGCTCGGCAAGAACCAATTCCGTTCGCCGGACATTCACCATACTCCGCCTCGATCATCGTCGCGGCAGTAGGACCGACGACGGCGACAACGCGCCAATCGTCGCGAACCATGATCTCGACGTCCTCTCGGATGACGTATCTGTCTAGGTGATCGTGAAGCGATTGGGCCTGACCCGATGAGGTTTCGATGATGACGTTGTCGTCGAGTCGGTAGACGAGTCCGAAACCAATCGTGGTACCCTTCACGCCGCAAAAAAAGGCCTCGCCCCCCTGCCCTGGTTCGAGCCGCTTGATGTCTTGCGTGCAGAAGTTATGCAAGAAAGTAACAGCGTCCGAACCGATCAGCTCCAAATGGGAACGCCCAATGGCCTCGGCAACCACCGCAGATCCATGGGCCGCTTCATATTGTGATATGAGATTCACGTCCGAATTCATCGCTTCCGTTTTCTCTTCAGGGACTGCAGTCAGCGAACGCTGGTGCCGCCGTGGCTTGCCAGTTTCCGCTTCGGCGAGGAGCGAATTAATAGGTCGCGACCGGCGCGGTGCGCTGCGCGGCGCCCAGTAAGATGCAGTTTTCGAATTGCGAAATGAGCCGCTGGACCGCGTCGGAGTCTTGAACGTAGCCCATGCCCAATGCTTCCACCAAGTCTTCATCCAGACGACTCAGCAAGAACACGGTTGCGTGATCAGCGAGGCTGGCGAGCAAAGCTGCGGATATCCCATCGGGCTCACTGCACGTGTTGAGATCTTGCTCATCTTCGCCACCCGCCATGTCCCAGCCCTGAAGTTGTTGCAGAGCGATCCCGGGGGGCTGAGCTAGTTCGGTGCACAGCACGATCGCCGCGTCGTCGTCGGCGACTCTTCTTGCGGCGTGCAGAGCCCGGGCGAAGTTCTCCCAAGTCTGCTCCTCGGCGCCTCCTTCGACGGACGCGACGACGAGCCGAGCACGTTGACTGGTTTCAAAGCCCCAAGCTGCTGCGACCAGCTCTTCTCCTTCGCGTTCGACGGCGACGCTGTGGCCCGAGAGCACGTTGAGGATGCCGTTGTGTCGGCCTGGAATGACCTGCACGGTGAACAGGATCCCCAGCACCCACGCCGCCTGCTCCGCTTCGGCCTGCCGCGATCGGCGTTTACTTTCATCCGAGTTATTTTCGTAGACGCGAAAGCGTCGTTGAGTTTCTTCGTCGGCGAACGTGGGAAACAAGCAACCGTGCACGCCGTAGTAGGTCAACGTCTCCGCGGCTCGAAACGCGCCGATGGGTACGACAATATCGGCATCGGCCATCGTGCGATTGAAATAGATCGGCTCGCCGTCGTCGGCTGCCGCCAAGTAGGCCAACTCTTCTCGATCGTCGGGTCGGTGGGCGACGATGGTGATCGCCTCTCGCTCCTCGTCGCTCAACATTTCGACGGGCGGCCGCATGCCGGCCGGATGAACGATGGCGATGTCATTTGCTTCCGCGTACCCTTCCAACAACTCGTGCACCACGCCGGCGACGACCGCGTCAGCTTGCGGAACGGATTCACCGACCGCGATCGCGATTCGATCGCCGGGAGCTGTGGCTTGCGCCAAGGGAGGGAATTCGAGCGGATCCGAAACCGCAGCGGAAACAGCCGCGACCAAATCGTCGAGCGGCTCGCCTCGCGCATCGGTCCAGTTCGCCAGCAGGCGATCGTCAGGTACGTTGAACTCGATTTCTTGGCGTTCGCCGTATCGCAAAACTTGGGCCATCGTTCGGCACCTTTGTGGTTGTTGTTCGCTGCCGCCAATTGTTGCGAGGCCCCATGATTTGTCGGACGACAAAGGACTCGTTCTCGCCACGGTCACTGATTTTCGACTTGTTTGAATTGCATTTCGACCAGCGGGCAGGTTGCATCTTAGTCGCCGCTGTTTTTTGAGGTCAACAGTCGAGCTTTACCAAATTGGAACAATGTCGATAATCCGAGGCGATGGAGAGTGAATTGGCGCAGAGAATAGCGAACATTCGCAATGCGGCCGGCAACCGCGGCACAAGTGGGGCTGACACGAAAAGGAAAGGTTGTGCATTTAATGGCATTGCTATCGACAAGAGGCCAATTGCCGATTAAACGGCGACGCGTATCGTCGCTCGCGGTTGACGATTCGAAACGCATTGGGAACTCGGCCAAACTCACAGCGATGATCGGCCCACAAGCAGTCGTCGCGCGGACTTGCCTTGCGGCGTTCATTCTGCTGCTGGCTATCGGCTGTCGCGGTGGAGATGACTCAGAAGCTCCGCGCGACGATTCGGTCGGAACGACAGCAACGCTCGAAACTCCCGATGCCGTCTTAAGTCAAATGATCAAGGCCTATCAGGAAGCATCCGCCTATCGCGACCGAGGTCGTTTGCGACTGGCCTATGAACTCGACGGTCAACCGCAAGAGAATCTGACTCCGCTGACTGTCAGATACGCTCAGCCGAACAAGTTCCGTCTCAATGCCTATCAAGTTGAATTGGCGAGCGATGGCGAGAAGACGCGTGGTCTCGTCGAGGATGCTCCCAGCGGCAATCTCGATGGTCAGTTTGCCGTCCGCCCATCGCCGGAACGAGTGACGTTGAAATGGCTCTATGAAGATCAAGTCATAGCCGGACTCATTCACCGAGGCCTCGGACGACAGCCCGTTACTTTGGAACTACTGTTCGCCAAAGAGCCGCTCGAGGCATTCCTGAAAGAGGACGTTGAGCGCGAGCTTTTGGGCGACGCGACGTTAAACGATCGAAAATGTCGTCGCGTGAAGGTCTCAGCGACCGAGGGAGACTTTGTCTTGTGGATCGATCGAGAAAACTCGTTGCTGCACCGGATGGAATACCCCACAACCGAAGTCGAGAAACAATTGAGCGGCACGGGAGCGGTCTCGAAAGTCGTGCTCGCCGCAGAGTTCTTCGAGGCGAAGTTTTCGGCGCCGCCAGATTCACAGTTTTCGATTAAGCAGCCTAGCGACGCCAAGGTCGTCCAGCATCTTGTGACGCCGCCCCAACCCTTGCCGAGTGAATTGTTCGGGCAAATTCCCGAGCGTTTTCAGTTCCTCAACCTCGACACCGGCAAAACGCTCAACTCGCAAGACCTTCGAGGCAAGTTGACAGCGCTGCTCTGGTTCAGCAACCACCCCGCCGGTCAACAGGCGGCGAAGCAGTTCGACCGAATCCGCCGAGCGAATCAAAACGAGGACGTGCAGTTTATTTTGGTTTGCGCCGAGCCGGCGGACACGTCCGACGATGCGGTCAAGACGCTGGTCGAGTCCTGGGATTGCCTGGGGCGAGTTGCTCGCGATACGGACGCCGTTGGCCGCGATGTGTTTGGCATCGACCTTCTTCCCACGTTAGTCGTGCTCGACGACGCTGGCATCGTACACGTATTCGACGAGGGCTATAACGAGCAGCTTGAGACGGATCTTCCCGCTGTGATGGGAATGTTGCGGAAGGGAGAAAACGTCTCAGCCGCCGTCGTCGAGCAGGCGGAAAACGAGCGTCTCCGTTATCAACGGGCGCTATCCCAAGAGGGCGTCGACAGCAGTCAAGCCCGAGCCGCCGCGCCCACTCGACGTCGCTTCCCCAAACGGACAAAGCCATTTGAATTTGAAATGAAGGAGGTTTGGAGTTGCGACAAACTAAAAGCTCCTGGCAACCTGCTTGCGGCCGGATCTGAATGGCCCAACCTCTACGTCAACGAGGGTTGGCGGAGCGTTGCTGAGCTCAATACGGGCGACGGTTCCGTCATCGCCGTGCGGGAGCTTGAGCTTCCCGAAGCGGCCTCCATCAGCCGGATCAGCACGCCTCGTGGCAACCTTGCGGGAAACGTGTTTGTGGCGACGGATCTGTTGGCTCGGCAGGCGCATGCGATAGACGCCGATTGGAACGTCTTGTTTAGCTACCCTGAGCCGGAACAAGATCACGCTGGAATTCGCGACGCGTTGATCGAGGACTTCAACGACAACGGCAAATGGCAGCTTGTTGTCGGGTTCTGGGAGCTGCTAGGCGTCCACGGCGTCGACCAAGAGGGGAAACGTGCGTGGAGCAATCGCGAGTGTGGTTCGGTGCAGTCGCTGGCCACAACGCCAACGAGCCCGGCAGGTTGGCGCCGATTGATGGTAACTGGCGACACCGGACGCATTCATTCGTACAACCACTATGGCAATCCCGATCCGCCCGTTCGTCTGCAGGACCCTGTCGAGCAGTTGTTTCTGGCGGCGAATGCGGGCGCTGAGTCCGTCTTTTGCGCTGTTAGCGAAGATCGGTTTGGCCGCCGAAAGATTCGCGGGCTTGATCGGAAGATGGACGAGCTTTGGAGTTACGACAACGTTCCTGGCGGCGCCTTCACGAACCGCGTGCACTTCGTCGCCTCGGGCCGACTGCGCATCGCCGGCCAGCCGACGCCAGTCTGGGCGATTGTTGGCCCAGACGGTTCCCTGCACCTTATTAGCCACGACGGCCGCTTCAACGACTTCTTCTATATGGGCCAAGCGATTCATGGAGTCGCGTTCGTTGAGCGCGGCGACTTCAATTTACTCTGTTTGTCGACAGCGAATCATGTCACCGCCTATTCCATGGAAGCGGGGTCATCGGAGTGAGCTTGCTGGTGTCATCGTGTGCCTTCATTTTCTTGTCGTCGAACGCATGACGAAACGGGGGTCACGCGGAGGCGCGGAGGGCGAAGGGAATATCGAATATCGAATACTGAATATTGAACAAGGAATGAAGAAGGGAAAGGGAAGAAGGAACGAAGACAGAAGACGCTCTGCTTGCCGTCGTCTTCGCGAGCTTCGCGTCTCTGCGTGCCTTCTTGTTCTTTGTCGTCCAAAGTATGACGAAAAGGGGATCACGCGTAGGCGCGGAGACGGCGGCAAGAAACGAACAAGACCCTTGGCTACAAATCCAAGGGTCTTGAGTATCCGGTTCGCGTGCGCGCCGTCGTCGCAACGACGGTCCGCAGCGAATGTTGAATCACTTCTGCATCGCACCCTTTTGGGTCGAGCGGTTGCAACCGCCCTTTTGAGTCGCGCCTTTGCAGCCACCCTTTTGGGTTGCGCCTTTGCCGTCGCAACCGCATGAGCTGTGGCTGAACCACGACATGCGGACTCGCCTGCCGCAGCCCTTTTGGCAAGCAGAACCCTTTTGGGTTGCGCCTTTTTGGGTCGCGCCTTTGCAGCCGCCCTTTTGGACTGCGCCTTTACCGGCGTCGCATCCGCAGGAGGAACCGGCCATCATGCCGCGAAGGTTGAAGCGTCGAGCTCCACCGCAGCCCTTTTGGCAGGCAG
>CAZMNY010000008.1:35861-247532 GCA_964567745.1 uncultured Pirellulaceae bacterium
CGCCTTTTTGGGTCGCGCCTTTTTGGGTCGCGCCTTTTTGGGTCGCGCCTTTTTGGGTCGCGCCTTTTTGCATGGCGCCCTTGCCCGAGTCGCATCCGCAGGACTTGCCGCAAGACATTCCGCGGAGATTGAATCGGCGAACGCGAGGCGCCTTTTGGCAGGCACTACCTTTTTGGCAGGAACTTCCCTTTTGGCATGCAACGCCTTTTTGGCGTGCGCCTTTTTGGACAGCGCCCTTGCCGGAATCACATCCGCATGATCGCATTCGCTTCACGCGGCCTCGGCTACAGGACGAGCAACCTTTGGTTGCACAACTTGACTTGGCGCCGCAGGCCGGTTCACAACAACCAGACTTGCCGCCGCCCATCGTCATAACGCGATCGAGCAACTCGAACGCGCTTGCGTTGGAAACGCTGGCCAGAATAATACCAGCCGCCAACGCCGCGGTGTTCATTACGCGGTTCATTGGGGAGGGCTCCTAATATGGGAACGCAGTTTGAAAGAATTGGTGCGTCACCAAACCGTTGGCCCCGATCAAACTGATTGCTTCGGCGGCTCGCTCTCGGTCAATGACAACTTCGAATTCGATTCGGATCAAATTCTTCAAAAAACATCGTCGACCTATAGCTCCCACCTTTACTAGTTGTCTTAATCTTCCGTAACTTCCTGTTTTTACAGGGTGTGGTCGTGCCGGTTGTTTCGGGGGCGACGAGAGTTGGGATTCGAGATCGAGTGGATCCGTGTTCGGCTTGTCGCTTCAAGTTGTTATTGCAAAACTGCTTAGGCGAAAATCGCTGGAATTCCCTGATTCTGCGCGGGTGACAACACCCAGCTGAGCGTGAACTACGTTTGACGTAGTCACATGGGAATCAATCATCAGACGGCAGTCACGGGCCATGAGCAGCACACCAGTATTTTCGACGTTGGGCGGCGATCCGGATCTTGGCGAATTGGTTGAAATGTTTGTTTGTGAATTGCCGAATCGCGTTGCCAGCCTGGAAGACGCGTTCCACCAATACGATACGGGGCAGCTAAAAACGTTGGCCCATCAACTCAAATGCGCCGCGGGCAGCTACGGATTCGGACCGATTTCGCCGGTCGCTGAGGCGCTCGAATCGGCAACGGCCGCCGGAGCGGAAGAGGCCGAGATCGCTCGTTGTGTTGACGAACTGGTCCAGATCTGCCGACGAGCGCGGGCGGGAAGCCCCGAATAGTCGGCGATTCCGCTCGAACGACGTCTTTTCGGTCGAGCGGCTGTTGGCAGGGGCCGAATCGGCGAGAAATGCTGATTTCTAACGGCTTCGCTTGACGACTACTTCTCCAGTATGCGACGCTAGGTTCACGCAGGGGCTGCGTAGCTAGGGCGAAGATCGCCGGAGGAGAGCCGAATGTCGATACCGCGCCAGGCGCTGCTATGCGCAGCTTTTCTTTCAATCTTGAGTGTTGCCAGTGTTTCCTTGGCCCAAGACGCCGGCCGCTTGAAGGCGCATCTTGACGCTGGTGAGTTTGGTCCGGCGCGACGCGCCGCCGCCGAACTTCCGGCCGCCGAACGCGACCGATGGCTTGGCCAAATCGCCAATCAACAGGCCCTCGCTGGCGCACGAAATGCCGCCGCTTTTTCATTGTCCGGCGTCTCGGACGACCGAGTAAGAACCGGCGTCGTGAACACCATGCGCGACGGGGCGGTTGGGGATGGATTCGGCCGCGGCGGAGCAGCTATGGCCGACTTCGATTCCTTGATCGATTTGATTACCACGACGATTGAGCCCGAGAGTTGGGATGATGTTGGCGGCCCTGGCGCCATCGAATCTTTTCCCGGCGGCGTCTTCGTTGACGGTTCGGGCGTTCTGCGGAAACTGGAATTGAAAACGAGTGATGCGTTGGCCAAATTGGTCGACGAATCGAAGCGAGCGAAGACGTCAACTGATGTGCGCAGCGAAAGCGAACTACGCAAAGTCTCGTTGACTCGATTGGAAAAAGAGCTGCAACTTCTCGCTGCCAAGGGGCATGACCCGAGCGAAGCGATGAAGAATTTGGCGGGCATCCACAAAATTAAATACGTTTTCGTCTACCCCGAAACGGGCGACGTTGTGATTGCCGGACCCGCCGGCGACTGGCGGAAGAACTCGGAAGAACGCACGGTTCATTCGGCCAGTGGCGCCCCTGTTTTGCAGCTCGATGATCTCGTCGTCATGCTGCGAATTCATAGTCGCGATGATCCGACGTTCGGTTGTTCAATCACGCCGACTAAGGAAGGCTTGGCGAAACTCAAGGCGTTCGCGGAAGATCCGGCCGTCAACCAGATGCGCCGATCCGTTTGGCTTGACCGTCTTCAGTCGACCCTTGGTAAACAGAAGATTGAAGTCTTCGGGCTCGATCCGTCGACTCGTGTGGCGCAAGTCCTTGTCGAAGCCGACTACCGCATGAAACTTGTTGGTATGGGTGTGGAGCGAGGCGTGTTGGGAGTCACGAGCTACCTGGCCGCCTTACGATTGAATGCCGATGGTTCCGCGCCGCCAACCAATGTGATTCGCTGGTGGTTCACGCTCAACTACAAATCGATCACGACCACGAAAGACCGTAACGGCTTCGAATTCCTGGGCCCGGGAGTCAAGGTGCTCAGCGAAAATGAAATGATCGGCGAGCGAGGCGAGCGAATTCACACGGGCAAGTCGGATGAGCCAACAAGCGAGTTTGCTCGTTCGTTTACGAAGCACTTTCCCGAATTGGCGTCGAGGCATTCGGTTTACGCCGAACTTCGCAACGTATTCGACCTGGCCCTTGCGGCTGCTGTCATCGATCGCGAAGATCTTGCCGGACAAGCAGGCTGGCATATGAGCTACTTGCTCGATCCCAAGAGCTATCGCGTCGCATCACATAAACCCGCGGGTAAAGTCGAATCGATCGTTGGCCATCGCGTGTTCAGTCGACGAGTGACGGTGGCTGGAGTCAGTGGCGGAGTGACCGCGAACGCGAACAAGTTGGTTTCCGCGATCAAGCCCGACACGTACGGTTTGATGAAGTCAGACCGAGCTGTTTCGAAACCGAAATCGAAAAATTGGTGGTGGGACTAAGATCAGAGCCCACGACGGTGAAGCGAAATCTAAAAACCGGTGTCCACACGGACGCCGGTTTTTTCTTTGCGATTCTGCATGCCGCCGTTCGTTCTTGCGACAGCTAAGGAAAAAGAAGGCACGCTGAGGCGTGAAGCTCGCGAAGACGACGGCAAGCAGAGCGTCATCTGTCTTCGTTCCTTCTTCCCTTTTCCTTCTTCATTCCTTGTTCAATATTCGATTTTCGATATTCCTTTCCTCTTCGTCCTCCGCGCCTCCGCGTGACCCGTTTCTTCCGGTCAGCAAGCAGTTTTTCAACCCGGTTTTCATCAATCGAGAAAAAACCTCAATTTTTGCTCTGTTCGCGGTTGCGGAATTCCGATATTTACCGTGATACCGAGCACCCCGCCGTCAGGCGGACGTTGGATGCCGCTGGGACGGCAAAACCTACGGAGGGGGTGAAGCGATGCGGCGATGGAACGCCTTATTCTTCGCAGTTTCGGTGGCCACAGTCGCCACCCCGATCACCGTCTTCGGTGACACGTGCGGGGACCATCTTTTTGTCCAGACTGACTACGTTCAGTTTGAAGTCATCCTCGGCCGCATAACCACAAAGAACGCTTGCCACGGCAAAGCTCGAATTGCGACACGGGGCGATCTGGAGTCGGGAGACGGCGAAGTCCTGACGGTCCGAGTGACTGAAGGCGTGCCTCGAATTCGCTACGATGCCCGCGGCCCAGACAAGCAGATCACGGTGACTGCGATCGGAGCGGATCGCATTGTCCTGGAACGACGGTTGGTGAAGGATGACATTGAGGAGGTTGTTCGATACGAACAGCATCCTGACGCCAATGTCAAACTGACGGTGCAAAAGGCTGATAACAAACGCGTCTACTCGGCACCGAGTCTCTGGCATCTGTGGATCAAACACCCTCGCGCCTGCGACAACAAGCTTGCGTCTTGCCTGAAAGTGCTAAGACCGAATTGGAATTTTGGAGTTGAACTAGCCGAGGTGGAACAAGCGCTTTTTGAAACGGCGACGATGCCGACCCAATCGAATTACGTAACTTGGTTGGCTGAGTTGGCGGACGATCGGTACCGCGTGCGGCAGAATGCGTTTCGAAAATTCCAAGAGGCCGGTGTCAGCGCGAAGGCGTTTCTGGAACGAGTCGATCGCCGTTCGCTTGATGGTGAGCAGCGGATGCGAGTGCATCAACTCAAGCAGTCGCTGGTGTTTCGCACGGAGGATTCCTCAGACCGAGTTGCAACGTGGCTGAGAGAGGATCGCCGAGTCTGGTTCGCGTATCTTAAACATCGGCAGAAAGCGAAACGCTGCGCCGCTTATGCTCAACTCAAACGGATCTACGGCGAAAAATCCCCGCTTGGCAAATTGCCGTTCGATCCTGAGGCTCCAGCAGAATCGCAAGCAACGCAAATCGCCTCATTGCAGTCGCACGTGTTTCCTCCTTAGGCAACTGCCGGCGATAGATCGCGAATGGGCAGGGCGTTATTCGCTCGCCTGACGAAATTCGACATCGCCGATCGTCTTCACATGCTGTCCGCCGTCCTTTGTTTCGGGCAGCACAAAGATCGCTCGCACGCCTTCATGCTGTTCGCAATACTCGGCCGCCTTGTCGAAGCCGAGCACAAAGAATGCCGTCGCCAATGCGTCCGCGTCCGTTGCGTCTTTGGTCATGACCGTTGCGGAAAGGACGCCGTCGACGGGCCAGCCGCTGCGGGGATCGAGGATGTGTCCGAGCCGTTTGCCTCGATGGCGAAAAAACTGGTTGCCGGATCCCGAGGTGCCTAGGGCCTCGTCGCGAAGGACGATTTCGCCGAGCCGCCATTGCGGACGAATGGGATGTCTCAGACCAACCACCCAGCCCTGTTCGGCGTCCTCTCCCTTTCCGTGCGCGAGAACGCTGCTCTGCCCGCCGTGGATCAGGAAATTCGTCGCACCTTCTTCTTTGAGTGAATCCGCCATGCGATCGAGCGAGTGACCTTTGCCGATGGCACCGAGATTGATTTCGACACCCTGTTTTCGAAACCGAATTGTCGAGTCGTTTTCGTTTAGCCGGTATTGATGGCTGCCAACAAGTTCGGCCGCTATCCGCAACGCGTTGTCGTCGGGCACGCTTCCTTGGCGTCGAAAGAAGCCCCACGTTTTCGAGAGCGGACCGGACGTGATATCAAACGCGCCGTCCGTGTTGGTCGACAGCGATTGGGCTCGCTTCAACAGCTGGAAAAGAGATGGGTCGACGGCGATGTCTCGAGCGTCAGCTTGGCGGTTGATTCCCGAAACCTCGCTCGACTCGCGATAGACCGACATCTGTTGCTCGAGCGATTCGAGTGAGTTGAGGGCTTCGATTGCGGCGGATGCGGCTTGCTGTCCGTCGGTTCGATTTAGAATCACGGCGAACTCGCAAGCCATCGCGGCGCAGGTGAATTCCAACATCTGGGCTGGTGGCGGACTATGAGCGGGCGGGCCTGGCACCGATAGAGCGTGCTCCAAGGCTCGACGCGCCGCCTCGCCTTGCAGAAACTGCCGCCGATTTGTTTGTCGAGAGGACATGGTGCGATTATAGCCGCAGATCCTCACTTTTCCCGCGGCGGGTTCGAGTTGCCGATTCGGCCGAGTTCGTCGATAATGGGGGGATGTCCGATGATTGTCGGCTTAGCGATCGGTAGAGTGCGGAAGAGTTGATCGCCAGGATTCGCGACCGTATTTCGCCTTGGCAAACGCAGTTGCCGCGTCAGGGCGGGGCTCGCTGAAGTCATCATCGGCTGGGAAGAACTAAGGAGACGTAGATGTCAGTCATTCGCCGCGGGCCGCTGCTATTGGCCGTTGGTTTGTTGATCGGTTGCCAAGTGCTCGGATTCGCGTTAGCCCAAGACCGGAGGAAGGTTCGGCGACGGCGAGCGAAGCGTCCCACGTTTTCGGCACGCGCCGAGAAGGTCTTTTTTAACGATGTCTTTGCCGAGCTTGTCGGCGAACGCCCTGCCAACTTCGCGGCGACTGCCGCGCCAATTCCGTCTGGCGGGACCAACGGCGGAAACGCGGTCGCGACGCCGTCTGGCAAATGGGCTCAGTTGATCAGCTCGTCCACAATTGAAGACGAGATCAAGGCGCTCAAGATGCGAGTTGACAAGGAGGTCACGACTCCGTCAGCTTTCGCCGGACGTGGTTACAAAGAGTGCCGCAATCACTTTTCATCGTTGGCCGCGCTACTCAATGTGATTCACGAATACGACGGCGACGTTCGCTGGAAGAAACACGCTCGCGCTGCTCGGGACTTGTTTGCACGCACGGCTGCCAACGCCAAAGTCGGCACGCCTCAGGTCTACAATGAAGCCAAGCTACGCAAACAGGATTTGCAGGACCTTGTCAGCGGATCGGCCGTTGAGTCGCAGCCGCGTCCCGAGCCGCCAACTTGGCGCGATGTGATCGAACGCGGCCCGTTGATGCGGCAACTTGATGCTTCGCTTGAGTCGCATTTGAAGCAGAATCTGTCGAGCGAGAGTGAGTTCAAGAAGAACACTGAGGAGATTTTCCATCAGGGCGAATTGCTTGCGGCGTTTTCGGAAATGCTGATCAAGGAAGGCATGGAAGACGGCGACGACGAAGACTATGCGGCCTATGTCAAGACAATGCGAGACGCGGCTCGTGACGTCGTTGAGGGCGTAAAGCTGAACGACTACGAGCGGGCGCGAAAGGCGATCGGCGTCGTCGATCAGACGTGCAACGAATGTCATGAGCTCTATCGGAGTTGAGCACGTGGAGCGATCGAAACGCTGACGGCGGCATAAACATTGCCGACCGCCGACTGACACAGTTGAGACGGGCGGACAAGATCAACTCAGGCAAGTGAGACGGATCACACGGTAAGCACCTTTATTTAGGGCGCGGAGATGGATCTCCCTGACAGGCGACGAAATGTAATCTTGTTATTGGGCGCATTTGCGCTCCTGGCATTGGCGCCGGGCTGCGAGAGGAGAATTTTGTCGCCGGACAGTCCCGGATTCGCTGAGCAATTTGGCGACTTGCCGCGGCTCAGCCACATCTCCAATCTCAAATTGTCGCGCGAGGCGAGGCGGCTCAAGAACGAACGAATGTTTCCTTCGCAACTGCAAGGTAATTCCAAGCCGTTTTCTCATTGGGTCTTCCTGGCCGCTGCAAACAAGTCGCCAAAATCTACGAAGAACACCGCCGTCGCGTTGGCGTCGGTTTTTACGCGAGGCAAGGTCAGGCGACTGTTGCGCGAGTCGCACGAGCTTTTTCCGAAGCGGTTTCCGCCTTGGCCCGAAGAACTACGCAAGTTGTCGCGCCGCCGCATTCAGAACGAAGATTCTCGAGTTCGATTTCGAACGGCAATGCAGCTGCCTGAATGCGATTTTGGCGTCGAGTTTGAGCGTGGTCTCATGGCGGATTTTATGTTCGTCGACTTCATGCGGGTTGGAGCGGACCTGGAATCTTATTATGCGATTGAGTCGTTAATGCACGGCGATCGCGCGGAGGCGATTGAAGCGGCGGAGTCGATATTGACGGCGGCGCGGCGTCTGATGGAGGCCAAGCATCCAACGCCTCGGTTGGCGGCGGCGGACATGCATCGCCAGGCGCTGTGGGTCATGAACGCTTGTCTCGGTTTGCCGGATGCCAGTTCGGCTGACGCGCGGCGATGCTTGGAGCTCGTACACAGGCAACTCGACCGCTGGCCAAATGAGAGAGATGTGTGGGTGGGCGATCGCAGTGATGGTTTGCATGCGTTCGAAATGATTCGAGAGGGATACGTATTGTCGGTGTTTAGGAAGGAGGAGTTCGAGCGGATTGAGAGAGACATCGGCATCGACCGTTTTGAAGTGGCCGTCGCCGCGACGATCGACTTCGATGAGCTGTTTTATCTGGAAGCAACGCGTCGGCTCATTGATGGCTGCGAAAAGCCCTATTCGCACCGCATCGGCGTCTTTGAAGAGCTTGCGACCGAGATGTCTCGATTGAGAGGGACTGAAAAACACCCCTTTGTATCGGACTGGATCTTGCTGCCTCATTTGCAAATGGGCCACCGGGAATGCGCGCTTGATCTGGCCAGAATGCAGGGCATGTCATTGGCTCTTTCCCACGTGCTCGGCGTGACGCCTCGAGAGTACCTGCAAAACCCATTTACAGGCCTGGTCTATCGCGTCGAAAACAACTCGGAGGCTGTTCGAATCTTTGGCATTGGCCCGGAGGCTGATGACGAGCCGATCGTGATCAAGCGCGCCGTCGCCGAGATTGGACGATTGCCTAGGCCATAGCCGCCGACGCTGCGGCAACGCTATTTTTTGCGGCTCGGCTTCGAGAAGATGTCGAGTGGCGCCAGGTCGACGAGTTCGACGACGCCTTCGTTCGCCAAGTCGGTGCCCGTGAAGTAGCGACCAGGGTGGCTCCATGACGCGAGTTTTTCCACCGAGACGCCCAGGTGATTCGCCAGCAGGGCGTCCATATCGGATTCCAGGCTTTGGAAGTGTCTCGCCCACTCGGCTGCCTCGTTCAAATGGACGTGTTCTTCACTCTGCCACTTCATGGGATGGAACATGAGCACGCTATGTGCGGTGACGAGTCGGCGTTTGCAGGCGGAGAAAGGCCAGAGTGCGGCTGACGAGCACTCGCCCGTCACGATGCCAGTCGCCTGAATTCCTCGTAACACGATCAGGCTGAGCAACGATATAGCACTGTATGCCGAGCCGCCTGGAGAGTCGAAGTAGAGGACGCACTCTTCGCCTGGCGGGACGTCGAGTAGTTTCTCGAGCGAGTTGTCGTCCTCTTCGCCGAGGTTGCCGGTGACGGCGATTTCGATGGGGCCGTCGTATTCTTCGTCGCTCATAGGGCGTCGGTTTCGTCGTTAGATTGTCTGGAAAGAGAAAGATGTGGACGGCCAGTGCGGTATTTTGAGCCAGAGCGGTATTTTGAGCCAGAGCGGTATTCTGAGACAGCGCGATTAGGGACGGAAGCCCTCGCGGCTGAGAATTCGCGGATCGAAGTGAGGTTGGTCGCGCGAGTTGGGGCGACGGCGCTCGATCAGTTCGGCTTGTAGGGGTTTTAGTGTTTGTACCGTAACGACTTGCGCCGCAAATCGGTTGCTTCACAGTTGGGGTTGTCTTTGTATAATGGGGTTAGGTAACTCTGTATCTCGGCCAAGCCTGGAATAGCAAGAATGGGCATTCGATTTCTCTGTACAGCTTGCCACAAGAAGCTCAATGTGAAGGGTTTCTTGGCTGGCAAAAAGGGTGTATGCCCCAAGTGCGGCGCCAGCATTCTGATCCCCCTTGAGAGCCAATTGCCGGGGAAATCGGACGGGGTTGGCGAACCAGAACAAGCGGCCGTGGCAAGCGAAGGCGCCATGCAGCCATTCTCGCCGACTGCGGTCGAGACCCCGGTCGCCGCGCCGACTCAAGCGAGCCCCGTTGGGCAAGCGAACCCTGCTGGGCAAGTGCCGCAACCGTCCGCCGTACCGGTGGCCAGCATGCCAGCCGAGCAGCAGATTCCTCAGCCAGCGGCGTTTCCTACGCCGACACACGAGCAGGCGGTGCAGTCGCCGGTCGCTGTCTCCGGGGCGGTTTCACCTGCTCCGGCTGCCGCGATACCAAATCAAACGATACCCAATCCGGCGATGTCAAATCAACCGTTGAGCGACCCGGCCGTGCCTTATCCGGCTGCATCCGGACCGGCGCCGGTGAGCGTCGCGCTGGCTGCGACGCCCTCGGCAACGCCCGTTTCCGCACCGGCGACTCCAACGCCGCCCGCGGCACCTCAACCCGATCCGATCAGTGAGGACCCAAACCTGATTTGGTATGTCCGACCGCCTAGCGGAGGCCAGTTTGGGCCAGCCAAGGGCGATATCATGCGGAAGTGGATCGAAGAGGGACGCGTAAGCGAGGACTCGCTGATCTGGCGGGAGGGCTGGGCGGACTGGCAAAAAGCTGGTGAGGTCATTCCCAGCATGGCACCTGCCGACGCGACTCCGGCTCAGACAACCACTCAGCCCGTGACGACTCGAACCGCCGGCTCCACCGCGACCGCTCACCGATCCCGTCGCCGTAAGAACAATCAGCTCGCGTTGATCAGCGTGATCATGTTGGTCTTCGTCAGTTTGGCTCTGCTGGTCACTCTGATTTTCAAGCTGCAAGGGTAGGGCGCCCATCGCCGCACCGCCGGATGTTTTGCAAATGGACCCCCTGCGCTATGGCGTCAGCCGATCGGCGCTGGCATAACCACTGGTCGTTAAAGACCCAAGCCATCGTCCCAACACTGCTTCAAGAACATAGGACCATCATGAAATATTCTCGTATCGCCGTTGCGCTTTTGCTGCTCACCTGCTGCACCGCTTTGTATGCTGACGACGCGAAAAAGAAGAAGAAAGAGAGCACGCCGGTTTCGTTGGGCGACGGCGCTATTTCGATGAAGGCACCTGGCGAGTGGGAAGTGAAGAAGCCTCGTTCGCGAATTGTTCGATACGAATTTGCGGCACCTGTCGCCAAGGGCGACAAGATTCCTGGTCGAGTCACGATCATGGGCGCGGGCGGATCGATCGAAGACAACGTCGAGCGATGGATGCGCCAGTTCATTCAAACGGATGGTAAGACGACGAAAGAACACACCAAGGTCACGAAGAAAGAACTCGCTGGCGGCATTCTGCATGTCGTCGATATCACAGGCACGTTCATGGACAAGCCGGGCGGTCCGTTCACTCGCACGCCAGCGGTCAAACGCGAAGGCTATCGGATGCTGGGCGCCATCATCGTGACGCCAAAATCGGGCCAATACTTCGTCAAGTTATACGGCCCCAAGGCAACCATCAAATCCCACGCCGCCGCTTTCCAAAAGATGGTCGAAGACGCGAAACTGGGCGGCTAATTCGGCCACCCATCCTCGTGATGGCCGATGCAAGATTCAAACGAGCTCTAACGCCTCCACCAGACCATCCGCGTCGCTCCGCCAACCTGTTGGCAGGGCGGCCTACCTCAACGTAGCCTACGGGCAACGCCCTAGGATTTCTTGCCAACGGCGAACCAGTAACCCTTGGGTGCTTGTTCGGCCAGCGCGATTCGCAATTCTGCCGGCCAACGGCGTCTTGGATGCGGCGTGCCATGCGGCGCCCGCTCTGCCGCACGCTGGTGTCAATGGCCTATACTTGGGCGCGGCGGCTCTATGGTAACCGGAGCGCGCGAAATCTGAGCATGACCGGCCGGCGGCTTGTCGCGATTGAGCCAGTTGTGCGGGACAAATCCAACTTAGCGGCGCCACGCGTTGGCGTTTCTCGGCCATGAACATTTCGGAATTCTTGGATCATCACGGAATCGCTCGCAATCCTTTCGCGGAAGAGGACGCGCAAACGGACGCCGTCTTAAAAGAGCATTGCATCGACGCGGTCCGTCACCCGATTTGGGACAAGGTCTACGGCGACCCGAAAGAACCGTCGACCGCCATCGTGTTGGGCGAAAAAGGCGCGGGCAAGACGGCGATGCGGCTGCAAATCACTCGCTCGCTCGAGCGATTCAATGAGGAGAATCCGGGCGAGCGAGTCCTCGTGATTCAGTACGACGACTTCAATCCTTTCTTGGACCGCTTCGCCGAGACTTTTTCAACGCGGCGGCGAAACAACCCGGAAAAGGTGCTAGGCGAATGGAAGCTCTGGGATCACATGGACGCCATTCTGACGCTCGGCGTGACCGGTCTCGTCGATTCCGTTTTAGGTTCGTTGAGGCCCAAAGGCTCGGCGGCGATTGAAGTCAGCGAGAGTGATTTGGAAGCCCTTGACGCGTCACAGTCCCGCGACTTGTTGCTGCTTTCCGCGTTCTACGATCAGTCGCTCGACAGTACGTTCCGCGAACGTTGGTCTCGGTTGCGAAAGCGACTTGGGTTCTCGACGTGGCAGGCGCATCTGGATGCCGTTGGCGGCGCAGCGTGCACAATCGCCGTTTCGTTCCTGCTCGTTTTCATGCTCTTTCGGACGTCGATGGAAGTGCTTCAGTCGTATGGCCTCGCAATGCTCGCCGGCTACATCGTGACCGCGCTGGTCGCCTGGATGCCCTGGACGATCCGCTGGGCTCGAAGACACATGGCGGCCAAGCGTGTTGTTCGTCGGATGCGCTCCGGCAATCGGGACGTCGCCCAACTGCGAAAAGTATTGATGGAATTCACGCCAGCTGAGTTGGCGTCTCAGCCGATGCCGGATCGAGTTCGCTCGGATGACAGATACGAGCTCTTAATGAAACTGCAGGGCGTGCTGGATTCGCTCGGATACACGGGCATCGTCGTCATTGTCGACCGTCTGGACGAGCCGCACTTGGTCAACGGCTCTGCCGACATGATGAAGGCCGTGCTTTGGCCGCTGCTAGACAACAAGTTTCTCAAACACCCTGGGCTCGGCATCAAGATGATGTTGCCGATCGAGTTGTCGCGGTTCATCGAGCGAGAGGATCGTGATTTCTATCAGCGGGCGCGGCTCGACAAACAGAACTTGATTCCGGCATTTGAATGGACGTCTGAGTCGCTTCACGACGTCGCTAATTCTCGTATCCAGGCCTGCGCCAAGCCGGGCGCTTCGCCTCAGTTACGAGACTTGTTTTGCGAGCCGATCAGCGACGAACGATTGCTCGACGCGTTTCGTTCGCTGCGAGCGCCTCGACGGCTATTCAAGTTTCTCCATCGATTGCTTGTGCAGCATTGCAATTCGCATCTGGATTCCAAGCCGGGATGGAAAATCGATTTAACGACGTTCGAATCGACATTGGCGGTCGACTTGCGCGACCAAGACGCGTTCGACCGCGGCGTCGGCGCAGGTGCGTAGCGGTGTAGACAGGCGCGTAGACAGGCGCGTAGACAGGCGCGACGGCAAGCCGGTTCTAGAATCTCCGCCGCGGATTGTAGGCGGGTCCGCCATTTGAAGGTTGACCGTTCGCGGGCCCTCGGTAAGTTTCGGGGGCCTGGTTCGTTCCAGGGATTTGGTTCGTTCCAGGGATTTGGTTCGCTCCAGGGTTCGTTCGAGGGCCTGGGCGAGTTGCCTGTTGATGGCGGGGTTCTGGGCGAACGCCAACGACACCTTCCGTCGACTCGCCACCGCCAACTCGCTTGGCCAACTCCTCTGGAAATTCAAAGTCGATAAACAACGGGTCGGCTTGCTCGTCCAATTGAGCCGCCATTCCAGTGATTCGCCAGCCGACGTTCTCTTGGCGAAGGATCCAAACCACTTCGTATTCCTCTTTTGATCCGTCGTCGTATTGCTCTGACCAGACGCTGTTAACATAGACTTTGTTGTTTGGTGCCGGCTCAGACCGCCCGATGACGTAGTGCATTGAGGCGCTGCCGGGCGGCTGCACGGACAGCCCGCGTTTTGTCGTCTCTTCGACCGCTTTACGAGTTAACAACTCGGACGCGATTTGTTTATCGCCGCCTCGAGTCGCTTCGAGAAACGCATGCACGACCTGTTGAGGCGTCGCGTTTGGCTCGGGCATCGTGACTGGCTTGCGGCTTACCTCGGCAGTATCGCTCTGAGTCGGTTCGCCGTGACTCGACTGAAGCGTCGGGCCGGCATCGACGGGCTCGCTGACATTCACGCCGCCATTCTGGCTGACAGGGTCTTCCTCAGGGCTCTCGACAGGCTCGCCGCCGCCGCAACCGATTGAGCAAGATATGATCGCGGCTAGGGCAAGCCGATATGACGGTCGCATTTCTGAACTCCTGTTCCACGCAGAAAATCACTCGCATGTTCGCGTCGATGAATCGTCGGTCGACGCGGTTTCGGGGCGAAGTGTCGGAACATTCGGCACACGGGTCAAGATCGGAAAACCCGCAAGTGCTGGGAGATCGTCCAGCACTTGTGCGTCGTGCCGTGAATCGGCCCAAACGTTGCCCCTAGCAGAAACCGGCGGGCGACAGTCAAGACTTCGAGCTCAGCATTTGTGTCCGGGATGATCTCGTCGGGCAGTGCGAGCGATAACGCGCACCTGAATCACTTGGTAGGAAAGAGAGATTATTCTTCGAAATCAGGCCGAACTCGGGCAATCGGCGGCCTAGAATTGCCTAGAGCTATCCTGTTTTCGCTAACCTTCCTGTTCGGCGTAGAGTTCGTGAGCTGCGCCGAGCTTGACAGCGGGATTCGCCATGCTAACTTGGCACCCTAGGCTCTGTATTCGCGTTACATCACCTAACCCGCATTATTTGCCAACTCGGCTGTGTGTAACGACAGTGAAATTGAGATTGTAACGGTCGCCATTCGCGGCCTGATTTTTGAAACGCCCTCCGTAGGGGCAGTCGTGGGAATTTTGGAGGTGTGGAATGAATCGGATTGTCATTTGTGGGGTCGCGATTTTCCTTGCGGTCGTTGGTCTTTCGTTGCTCGGCAGCGATAAGGAAGCGGTTGCGGGCGGCGGCATTTATGGCTGCAGCGGCTACGTTGTTACAGGCTGTAGCGGATACGTCGGCTGCCATGGCTGCCACGGTGCCGTCGTCACGCGTGGTTGCCACGGCTGCTATGGAAGCTGCCATGGTCGACGCGTTCGCGTTCGCCACATGCACGGCCACTGCGGTTGCAGCATGTGCGCTACTTCCTGCGGCGGTGTTGTTCAAAAGGGCGGCGTCGTTGTCCAAAAGGGCAGCGTTGTCCAGCATGGTTGCTCCTCGTGCAAAGGCTATGATCCTTGCTCCTGCAGCGGCCGTCATCACTGCTCGGGTCGTGTAGGCTTGTTCAGTCGCGTGCGAGCTCGTCACTACCGCTGCAGCTGCAGCGGTATGGTCGTCGAATCGTGCGGTTGCGCTGTCTGCGGTTCGGTCCAAAAAGGTGGCGAAGTTGTCCAAAAGGGCGGCGTTGTCACTCAAAAAGGTTCGGCTCAGAAGTAGTTGTATCCACCTCAGTTCGGGCCGAGATGGTCTGGCGATGGCGGACATGAATTTCAAAACCGAGTTCCCGTTTGGGAGCTCGGTTTTTTTATGCGCGGATCGCGCGGCGGGGCCGGTGAGTTTTGATTGTTCGATCGCCGTATCGGCCTCGCCTACGGTAACGGGATTACGACGAGGGCGAGGTCTGGCCGAGCTGAAGGGCCATGAGTCGCTCAAGCTTTGCGTGCGAGTTATGCGCGTTTCGCGGCGTGGGACGGGGGTGCCGGATACAGAGGGGGATTCGAGATTCGTCCAGTCGGCGAAGTCATGTGGCCGATGTTCCCGATAGACATCGCAATGGATGCGGACGAATCAGTAAGGAAGCTCATCGTCATATAGGGGAGCTTCCTGTTGAATTCTCGCAATCCAAAAACGGCCGACGACGAGGCGGCGTCGACCGGACCGAGCGCGTCGACCGGACCGAGCGCGTCGACGCAAACCGCGTTGACGTTGTTTGTCGTGATTCACTTCTTTTGCGTCGTCACGGTGATGTCATCCAATTATTCGCCCTCGCCGCTTCAGCAACGGCTGACGAAAGTCTTCGCGGTCTACACCCAAACGTTCAATTTCGACTTGAACTACACGCCGTATCATCTCACTCACGCGACCGATCAAGACGTTGACCACGCCTTGCAGTATGCGACCGAGTCCGAGGCGGATGGCCAGACGTGGAGAGACGTCTCGAAGGGCTGGCGTGTCGGCGAGCGCCGCAAACGCTACCAGCGGTTGGCCTCGGTGATTTCATATTTTCGTGAAGACAACGCGTTGAGCAGTCGGATCGGACAGTCGGTCGCAAGCGGCTTGGCCAATCACGACGACACCGACGTGACGAAAATCCGTTGCCGCAAACACTTTCTCCTGCCGTGGGATCGATACGGCGACCGCGAGCGAGGTGATCCCCACGCGGAAGAGTATTTTCAAACTGTCTATAGCGCAAATGTACTCGTCAGTGATCAAGGCAAGGTCGATGTGGTCAAGATTGAGGCACCGAAAGATGTGGCGCGGCCGAAACTGAAAGGGAGCAACAGCCAGTGAACGTGCTTGCCCGCCAACGACAATCTTGGGACACGCAGTTTGATCGCGGTGCCGCCTGGCCCGAGTTCTGGTTTGCGCCGGTCGATCCGACTTTGGTCTGCTTCCTGCGCGCCGTAGTTGGAGGAATCGCATTCCTCTTTGTCGTATCGCACACCGCTGACCTGACTCGTTGGTTTGGCCGTGACGGCATGCTCCCCATCAGCCTCGTGCAGCAACTCGTCGGTGCCGATTCAGGAATCGTGTATCGCCCTTCCTACTTCTATTTGTCTCAGGACTCGCCAATCCTTTGCGTGTTGCACTTGTTCGGCCTGGCTGCGACGTTGGCGATGGCAATCGGGTGGAAATCGCGTTGGTCCACGATAGCGTCGCTCGCGGTAGTGCTCTCGTACATTCATCGGGCGCCGATGATTACAGGCCAGATGGAGCCAGTCCTTTGTTTCGCGTTGTTCTATCTCTGCTTTGCGCCAACCGGCAAACGCATTTCCGTCGATGCGTGGCGCTCCAAGGAGGACCCAACCGAGTCGTCTTGGACGGCGAATTTCGCATTGCGGCTGCTTCAGATTCACGTTGCCGCGCTCTATTTGCTCATGGCGACAACTCAGCTGGCGTCGACGGCGTGGTGGCAGGGCGACGCGGTCTGGTGGCTCAGCACGTATACCGAGTCGCGGCTGCTCGACTTGACCGGGATGCTGCACCGACCGTTTGTGTTCAGCTTTTTTACTCATCTAGTCGTCGGCGTCGAGTTGGCGATGGCGATCGTGATCTGGTTGCGGCCCGTTCGCCCATTCTTGTTGCTTCTCTCCACCTTTGTCTGGATGCTGCTCGGTCTGCTTACCGGACTCGCCGGTTTCGCGCTCTTGATGGTCGTCGTCAACCTGGCGTTTGTACCACCGAGCGTGTTTCGAGTGATGTGGCAAGGTGCAAGTGACCAGTGAATCCTCGGTCGTCTGTTGCATGCGATACGTCGCGGCGCGACAATAGGAGGCTCACACGAACCATTTAATGTGGAGCCTCGCCCTATGGACCGCCGTGCTTTTCTCGCCTCAGGCGTCGCCCTGACTGCCGCCGCGTCGACCACACCGCTTGTCGCTGCTGAACCGATCAAACGAAACGGCTCGGCTAATTTCAAATTCAGCCTGGCGGCCTACAGTTATCGCAAACTACTCTCAGGCAAAAACCCACCCCTGACGCTGATGGACTTTGTTGGCGACTGCGCCAAGATGGGACTCGAGGGAACGGAGCTGACTTCGTATTACTTTCCCGATCCGACTACCGACTCGTATTTGCGCGAGTTGAAGGGCGAATGTTTTCGGCTGGGACTCGATGTCTCCGGCACCGCGATACGAAACGACTTTGGATATCCGCCCGGTGAGGATCGAAGCAAGTGGCTGGAGCACACGAAGAAGTGGATCGATCGAGCTGAAATTCTTGGCGCGCCGGTCATTCGCATCTTCGCCGGGCACAACAAGAAGGGCGTCACGGCCGAGAAGTCGCACAGCCTGATGGTCGAGGGCATGCAAGAGTGCTGCGACTACGCCGCTCAACATGGCGTCTTTCTCGCGCTCGAGAACCATGGCGGACCGACAGCGACGGCGGATGGTTTGCTGGCTCTCGTACGCGACGTCGATAGTCCTTGGTTTGGCGTCAACTTGGACACCGGCAACTTCCACTCCAAGGACTCCTACGCGGATCTGGCAAAAGCCGCGCCCTACGCGCTGAATGTTCAAGTCAAAGTCGTCATCGGCGGACCGGGCGGCAAGGGAAAGCAACCTTGCGATTTTGGTCGGATCAAAAAGATTCTCGAAGACGCGGGATACCGGGGCTACGTCGTTTTGGAGTACGAGGAGAACGGCGACCCGCGCAAAGAGTGTCCCAAGTTCATGGACGAACTGCGGAGCGCCTTTGCGTAGCTCGTCGCCTAACTTTCAACACAGGGCCGGACCTTCCAACGCTGCCAGCTTCGGTCGTGAACCGACGATGAGCACGGTTACATCAAGCCGCGCCTGGTGCCCGTCACGAAAGGCCTTCTGCCGAGTATTCTTGGTGCGATCCCATCGCTAGCACCCCGGTTCTTGATTTAATTGAGCCTTTGGGGCGACGACTTTTGCCTCAAAAGCTAGTGAAATCAGGCGAATTCTCTTGTGATATTGGCTTTCCGCTGAATCGCCTGTTTCCGCTATACTACCGACGAAGCGGGCATTGCGAGATGATTGGCCATGCGGTCTGCTGGCCGCTCAATTGAGCGAACGTTTCGTCTCTGGCCTTGGAGTCGAAACAGTGTGAGATAAAAGGAGATGATGGATGCACATGTTTGGTTGTGTCTCTAGTTGCCCGAAACGTTGCTGCCCTGCGATCGATCGCGCTTTGCGGATGGCGTTCTTGATAGCTGCCGTTTTCTCGTCGGCCGTATTGCCAGGATTCGCCGACGATCCGACTCGGGACGACGGTACGCCTCAGGCGCAGCCGCCCCGCGCGAAGACAGAATCCTTGTTGCCGGACGTAACAAAATCGTTCGTCTCGATGCCGAAGTTCGAAGAACTGCGAGCCGCGTGGGCCAAGACTCAATTCGGCAAGTTGAGCGATGACCCGCTCATGGCACCTTTCATTGAAGACCTCGATCGTCAGATCGATGAGCGTCTTGCCCAAACGGGCGCTCGTTTGGGCCTAGCCTGGTCGGACATCAGGACGATTTACAGCGGCGAAATTTGCATTGCGTCGCTTCAGCCCGCCGGTCCCAAGCCGAAGGAGAACTACGCTCTGGCGGTGTTGGTGGATGTCATGGGCAAAGACAATGCCTTGGCGAACCTACTTAGAAAAGTAGACGCCAACATGATGGGCCGAAAGGCGGAGAAAGAGGAAAAGACGATTGGCGGAGCGTCCGCAAGCATCTATGTCTTGCCAAAGAAACGCGGTTCGCGAATTCGCCATAAGGCGATTGTTCTGGTGCACCACGATTGGTTGTTGGCAGTCGATGACGAGTCGATCGCGGAAGACATTGTGGCTCGGATCAACGGAAAACCGGAAACGCCCGCGCTATCGAGCGTGGAGGCGTTCAAGCAGGTTATGGCGAAGAGTACCGAATTGGCCAACGGCGCGCCGGCTCATCTGCGCATCTTCGTTGAACCGTTCGGTTTGGCTGAGGTATCCAAGGCGGCGGAACGGGCTGGTCGACGATCGAGAAAACGACGAACCGACCGAGCTCAAGCCCTGCAAGACCAAGGGTTTTCATGCATTGAGGGCGTGGGAGCGCAGGTTAGCTTTGCGAGCGGCGGGCAGGACGTGCTGTTTCATGCCTTTGTCCATTGCCCCAAAGAGAAGCGAGTCAAAGCCGCCCAGATGCTCGATTTTCCCAATGCGGGCGGGCGACCTTTCGCCTGGACTCCCAAAGACACGGCATCCGTGGTGGCCGTGAATTGGAAGCTACTCAAAGCCTTTAAGTCTCTCGAGCCGTTGGTCAACGAGATGCTGGGCGATGATGTTTGGGACGAGATTATGGATGGCATCGAGAAGGACAAGAATGGTCCTCAAATCAATCTCGAAAGGGACTTGGTCGCCCACATGAAAGATCGCTTGACGATTTTCACCGATGTCAAAAAGCCGATCGGTCCGAAGAGCGAGCGATTTGCGGTTGTCGTCGAATTGAAAGATGCTGTCGCGGTTCGTCGCGCCGTCAAAAAGGCCTTCGAAAATGACGCGTTCGCCAAACCGATTCTGCACAATGGCGAGACGATCTGGGATATCAAGGACAAGAATGCGAAGGACCGGCTGTTCAATAATATGTCGGTCGTGGTCAACAAGGATATCTTGCTCATCGGTTCCACGGTCGATTACGTGAAAGCGTTGATGGATCGCGAGTCGGACAACGCGTTTGTCAAAAGCCAAAACTACATTGCTGTCGAAAACGCATTGAAAGCGCTCGGTGCCAATGGGGACGCGATTCGAGGGTTCAGCGACTCTCAACGCTCGACCGAGGCCAACTACGAGATGTTGCGAGCCAATCGATTGCCCGAGTCGAATTCGATGCTCGGCAACTTCCTCAATGGGCTCTGGCCCACGGGGGACGAAGCCGTCAAACGCGAACCGAAGATTGACGGCACCAAGCTTCCGCCTTTTCAAAAAGTGAAGCATTTTTTCCGACCAGGCGGATTCTATATCCACACAAGCGATAGCGGCTGGTCTATCGTCGGTAGTTTGCTGCCCTAATGCTGTGTTACAGCTTGGAATTGGGATCGACAATTCGTTTGGTCAACGCCCGCCACGGCGAATCGGGTGCGCCACCCTAAAACTAAGGCGTAACGCAGCACTAGCCGTAGAGCATTGGGAGCGCAACAGCAATCATCTCCAACGAAACTCGGCGACGATCGGATAGTGGTCGCTCAGATCGCGCTCGGCTGCCGGTATGTCGTAGTACACGTCGCGATGTTCTTTGTCGGGTTTGCCTTGAATGGCTAAGTCGGGTCGGATTTGAACGCGATTCAACACGAGCTTAGAGTCACCTTTTTTCGAGACAAGTTGAGGGCTGACCAATATCCGATCGAACTGAGCGCCGATCATGTGGGTGGCTCGCTTGTCGTTCGAGATCTTTGAGTGAAGGTCGACGAGATCATCGTCCGGGCTGCTTGTGCCCTTTCCGGCAAAGACGCCGATCTCGCTGCCCCCGCCGGCAGGCGTCTTCTCCTCGCTATTGAAGTCGCCGAGCACTATCAGATTGTCTTCTCGCTGACGTTCCTCGTCCAACCAAGCCTTGGCCAGCATGGCTTGACGTTGTCGAATCTTGGTGGCGCTCGCGCTGGCTCGCAGATGCAGATTGAGCATTGTCAGGGTAGTCGCCTGCTCGCCCTTGCCCCACCGAAACCTGGCCCACTGGTGTTTGGATATGTTGTAGAAACGCTTGTCTCCGAATTGTTCGTTCGATTGCAGACGTCGCCCGAATTCGATCATGCCGCTTTGGTAGAGGATGGCTACGTCTTGTTCCGTGTAAAAATCGGAGCCGAGGACGAAGGCGATTCGGTAGTTCAGGTTGTGCTCTTTGCGCAGTTGCTGGCAGAGGTAATACAAGACTTGCTGGTTCTCGACTTCTTGCAAGGCGATGATCGTCGGCTTCATTTCGGCGATGGCTTTGGCGACGTGATCTCGCTTCCAATTCCAATCTTCGCGCGACGGTGCCGTGAGTTTCTTGGCGAGCTTGCTAAAGTTGTCGTCCGGGTTTTCGTCAAAAAACCACTCCAGATTCCAAGTCGCAACGACAAGTTTATCGGGCCGCTTGTCGGCTTGAGCGAGATCGCAGGATTGGGCGACGAGAATCACGACGAAGATGTAGCGAAAAGGAAACATCAATGTTGTCCTGCTTGGTGTTATCGAGTGGGGTTGAACGGATTGGTTCGCCGAGGCGGATCGTGGTTGACACTGAGCTATCCGTTTTTCGCCGCGAATCGAAAAAACGTGGCGATTTTCGGCGATTGGTAATTTTCTAATCTAATGCCTGTGCTAGAGTGCAACGTACCCGAACGGAATTGGGACATCGAGATCACAAGGTGCCGTGGGCAGCATACGGCTTATTGTGAAATTCGGACTTGCGTCCGCCGATTTCCGGATTCACTCGATGTTCGATCACGCGAGGGTACTCGCCACCATGCATTTAAGACCCAACCAAGCCGCGCTGCAATGACCCACCCGCCGATTCAGTTATCGAACCGGATTTCTCACGATTTCCGTACGCCGTTGACCGTGATCAAGGAGTACGCGTCGATCATTCGCGACGGTATTGTTGGCGAAGTTAACGCCGAACAATCACGTATGTTGAACGTCATCGACGATCGAGCCGACGACATTTATCTGCTCGTCGACAACCTGTTGTTTCTCTCCCAGGCCGACGCCAATCCTCTGCTCAACGATCGTCGCCGAGTTGACTTGAGTCAGCTCATTGGCGATGTGTTTCTCCAGATGGCGCCGCGATGCCGTTTGCAAGGTTGTGAGATTGTGCTGAGTGAGCACGATGCTGACTCAAACGACTGTTATTGCGACGACCAACGGCTTAGCCACGCGCTGCGCAACATCGTCAGCTTTGCTGTGAAGCATCGGGGCGGCGCGGAACAAATCCAAGTTCAGCTCGAGCCCGATGGCGTCGGCAACAACCTGCTTGTCTCGCTGCCCGTCGTTTTGGACAGCGATGCTGAGTCGTTAGAGGAATTGAGACCGGTCGATCTTGGGGTTGGTCTCGATGTGGCCGAACAGCTTGTGCGGCTGAGTTTCGGAAAACTCGAAATCAAGCGAGATCCCGGCTCGGACGATTCGACTGAAACCAGGATCGAATTCTCAATACCACGGTTTGAGCGAGACGACGTTGTACGACGTTACGTCGATTGGTTTAGCGGTTCGCCGACCGCAATCGAAGCCGAGATATTTCTATTGGAAGACCCACAGCACGAGTCGAGTTCGGGCCGCCCAACGCGTCTCGAGAGCACTCTCCGTTACGTGCTTGAAGCGAGCGAGTTGCTCGTCGAGTACGGTGAATCGAGCTGGCTTGTTGTCTCGCCGCGATGCATCAATCGGACTGACCTACTTGCGAGAATCGGCGAGCTGAACAGCGAGCTTGGCCGCGAGTGCGACATGAACCTGGCGAGGCACAAGGCACCGATGAATCAAGGCGCTCGCGTTGTGTTGGCTGCGGTCGAAGAGCTGACCGAGTCGTTCTTGGCGATTTGAGTTGTCAGCGTGCCGACGTCAACTCGGCTTGTTCGACACAACTCGATGAAAGTGCAAACGCACCTCGCCGTCGACGACTCGCCTCACTCCTTCGACAAGGCATCTCGGCTCGTTGTCTTCTTGGCCGGTGCGGAGAATATCGTCGAGCTTGGCACCGGGCGGGACGACGAAAGTCGATTGGTTGATAATTTGATTGCCAGCGTCCAACTCGGGCACAATAAAGTGGCAGGTCGCTCCGAACGTCAGCATTCGCGAGCTGTGCGCGTCTCGATAGGGTTGAATTCCCGGAAAGCCGGGGAGCAGCCCGTGGTGGAGATTGATGATCCTCCCGCCAGCGTACTTCCAGCATGTGGCGGCGGGTAAGATTCGCATGTATCGAGCGAGAATGACGTAGTCGATTTCGAATTCGTCCAGCAGATCAACTAGGTTATCGTCATCCGCTCGGCCCTTGCTATCCCCGACGTTTCGCCAGGGCACGTCGAACTGTTCTGCGATACTGCGACAGGCGTTTCGGTTCCCAATCATGACGGCGGGCGTCGCCTTCAATTGCCCGTCGCGGATAGCCCGAAGCAAAGCCAAAGGCGGCTCGGGTCGGTACGTTGTGCATATCGCCAGTCGCGGCTTCTTCGCTCGCTCATCAGGCGACCAAACTCGAACCGACAGATTCTTCAGCCGACCGATTTCGGACAACGACGAACGGAGTGTGTCGAGTTGTTCGCTGGGAAGCTCGATACGCAGCAGCATCGCGAATAGCGCTTCTTCGTCGTGGTCGTACATCTGGATTTCGCCAATGTTGGCCCCTTCACCGGTCACGTGGTGAATAATCGGGTCCGCCAACCCTACGTTGTCCGGTCCAACGGCTGTGATCACGATCTGCATGTCTCGAATTTAACTCCGTCGTTGGATTCGCTCGGACCGGTTCGCATCAGCCGCTTCAGGGTTGGGGCGGTTCAACTGGCCCGTCAAAGGATAGCGGGCCTCGAAAAATGAACCAATCCCTTCTTGCCCAATCAAACCCGTTTGTTACGCTGTCAGCCGTTCCTGCTCGTTGCTCGTAATTGGGATTCCCATGGTTAAATTGGGCGGCAAGCCAACACGGAGCTCGCTGGGAGCCGACGAGGTCTTGTGCGACCACTGTACGGCCAAGTGTTGTCGGTATTTCGCCTTGCCGATTGAGAAGCCGAAGAATTTCCGCGACTTTGAGTTTCTTCGCTGGTATTTGCTACACGACCGGGCCTCAATCTTCACAGAAGATGGCGACTGGTACTTGCTCGTCCACACCCAGTGCAAACATCTGCTCGAGAACAATCTTTGCGGAATCTACGAGACAAGGCCTCAGATATGTCGCGAGTATTCTGCGGATGATTGCGAATACGACGACGATTGGACCTATGAACAGTACTTTGAGACGCCCGAGCAGGTCGCCGAATATGCGGAAGCCGTCCTGCCTCGGCGCGGTCGAGATTCGATTCGCAGCGCCAAGCCAAACTCTCTACCGCTAATTCAGTGAACTTCATTAGCGCCCACAGCGTCCATGGTTGTTGGCCTGCCTAGTATCGGCCCAACCTGCTCAAGCCAAGAAAGCAAAGTCTGAGACGATGATCGAGCCACGCATATTAAAAGGGTTTCGCGACTACTTGCCGGAATCGATGATGCCGCGAGAGCGGTTGATGGAGACATCGCGAGCGGTTTACCGGTCGTTTGGATTTTGCCCGATTGATACGCCGGCGCTGGAGTATCGCGAAACTCTGCTGGGCAAGGGAAGTGAAGAAACCGATCGACAAACCTATACGTTTCAGGATCATGGGAAGCGCGACGTTGGGATGCGATTCGATTTGACCGTGCCGCTTGCCCGTTTTGCTGCGATGTACATCAACGACCTCGGCGTGCCCTTCAAGCGATACCAATTGGGCGCCGTCTGGCGAGGAGAGAACACACAGCGCGGTCGGTATCGCGAGTTCATGCAGTGCGACTTCGACACGATTGGGACGAGTGCGGTTGCCGCCGACATCGAAACGGCTCTCGTGATCAACGAACTGATGTTGGCGATCGGCGTCGGCGGATTTCAAATCAAACTTAACAATCGGCAGGTGCTAAACGGCTTGCTCGAGAAGGTGGGGCTCGCCGACAAGTCCCGTGAGGTCCTGCGATCTCTCGACAAGCTCCCCAAGATTGGTCGAGAGAAAACGTCGGCCGAGATGGTTGCGACATCGGGTGCGAGCGAATCGCAAGTCGAACAAGTATTGCGATTGTCCGAATTGTCGGGAGACACCGATTCGATTCTGATCGAACTCGATAAGATGCTCGAGGGGAGTGAAGTCGGTCAGGCGGGGGTCGAGCGATTGCGAGCTATTGTGTCTGGGTTTAGTGCGGCGGGTGCCGATCCGTCACGGCTGTCTCTGGACGTTTCCATCGCTCGCGGGCTCGACTATTACACTGGTGCCGTCTTCGAGACCTTTCTCGACGATCTGCCGAATATCGGCAGCGTCTGTTCGGGCGGCCGATACGACAATTTGGCTCAACTGTTTACCAAGAAGGAACTGCCTGGAATCGGCGCCTCGCTTGGCTTGGACCGGCTGCAAGCGGCCCTTGAGGATCTTGGCAAGATCGAGAAAGTCCGCACGCCTGCCGACCTATTGGTGGTCTATTTCGACGCGTCCCGACTTAGTGATTACTTGAGGATCTCGGCCTGTTTACGCTCGGCGGGAATTGGAGTCGAGTTGTATCCGGAGCCGAAGAAACTCAAGCAGCAGCTCAAGTACGCTGATCGCCGCGGTTTTCGCACCGCGTTGATCATTGGCGAGAGCGAATTCGCCGAGAATCAATGTCAGCTCAAAGACATGAATCGTGGTGAAAGCCAGACAATCGCCTTGGAGCCGGGATGCGAGTCGCTGATCGAGGCTGTCCAGCGTTTGGTTACAGATTGAGTGCAAACGGGTCGCGTCCACGAGTTTTCTTGAGTCGCCCCATGCTGGCCCCGGCATGTTATGATAGGGGTGTCGATTCCGTCGCAAGGCGGATCGAGATTCCACAGTTTGGCTACGGCCGGCTGGCATCAAGCCGCCCTAAACTAAGAGCGAGGCAAGTTACGTGTTGTTGGCAAAAGTCTGGGCATTCGGATACGCATTGGTAATTCTCGGCATCATTCTCGGCGGCGTTGCCATAGCGCGCCCAAGTCGCAGAAAGCCTGAGAAGAAAGAAATGCCAAAGATCTAGCCCGCCGCGTCAGCGAGGGGTGCCGAGACCCGCCGCGTCAGCACGGAATCGTCCTGCCACGCGACGCGAACAACTGGCCCATTCAGGCAGCGCTTGCCCGACGGTTGTTGACGAAATCGTCGATCGCGTCGATAACACGCGTCTGTTCCGCCTCGGTCAATTCGGCGAAAATCGGCAGACTAAGTACTTCCGCCGCGGCCCGGTCCGTCTCCGGCAATTCACCCGTTCGCATCGGCGTGTTCTGGAAGCAGACTTGTCGGTGGATTGGGATCGGATAGTAAATCTCCGCCCCGATTCCTTGTTGAGCCAAGGTCTCTCGCATGGCGCCACGGGCGTCTCGTGGAACTCGAATCGTAAACTGGTTCCACACGTGACGTCCGTCGATCTCTTGAGGGATCGTGATCTGTTCGTCGAGTCCTCGCTCGGCAAACAGCGCTTGATAGCGCTGAGCGTTGGCGCGACGTTGCTGGGTCCACTCTTCCAAATGGCGGAGTTTGACAGCAAGCGCGGCGGCTTGCATGGTGTCGAGTCGGCTGTTGATGCCCAAAACCTTGTGTTCGTATCGAGGCCGCATTCCATGGGCGGCGAATAGCCGAAGCCGATCGGCTAAGTCTTCATCGTTCGTGACGAGCATGCCGCCGTCGCCGAGGCCGCCAAGGTTCTTGGTTGGATAGAAGCTGAAGCAGCCGACCTTGCCTAGTGATCCGACGCCTTCACCATCGAGATTCGACCCGATTGCTTGGGCCGCGTCTTCGACAATCGCCACGTTCGCCTGTTCAGCGATGCGAACGATTTGTTTCATTTTTGCCGGCTGGCCGAACAGGTGAACGGGAATGACGGCTTTGGTCTTCGGCGTGATTGCCCGCTCAATCGAGTCAGGGCAAATGTTGAACGTGTCTGGCTCGATGTCGGCAAAAACGGGCACAGCGCCAAGTCGCGTGATCGCACTGACAGTGGCGAAAAATGTGAAGCTGGGCGCTATGACTTCGTCGCCAGGGCCGACGTCCAAGGCCATCAGGGACAGCAGAAGGGCGTCGCTTCCTGAAGCGCATCCGATGGCGTGTTTCGTTTGACAGAGCGAAGCAACTTGATCTTCAAGTTCTCGAACAGGCATGCCGTGGAGAAAACGTCCCGAGTCAAAAACGTCCGCAAATGCCTGCAGAATCTCGTCGCGAAGGGGTTGATTTCCTCGCTGAACGTCTAGAAGCGGCACTCCATTGTTGCTTGCCATCCATGGGCTCCTTGCCGTCGGTATCGAACGGAAGAAGGATAGGCGTGGCTTCGAGTTTGGTCAAGGCGTGATCGCGTTCGCTATAAGTGCCTATTTTGCCACGATTTAAGCGATCTGTTAGGCGTCAATTCAGACGGTAGACGCGCAGCGCGTTGTCGTGGAGCAGCTTTTTCTGCTCCTCGACTGGTCGCCCCGCGATCACTTGGCGCAACGCGTTGACCCATTGTTTGTATGAGCCACCCAATTTGCACACCGGCCAATCGCCTCCAAAAACGACCCGATCGGGGCCGAATTCATCGAGGCAGAAATTGATGATGGGTGCCAGTTGCTCTGGATTCCAATCTGGTTTGGGCGCGCGAGCGATGATGCCCGAAATCTTGCACGCCACGTTGGACAACTTGGCTAGCTTCGAGATGGATCGCTTCCACGGATCGACTTTGTGAGTCGGTGTTGCGTTGCGGTCCTTCTCGGCAATGAACGCGTTGGGATCCGCGTTGCCGCAGTGGTCCACAACAAATGTCGTGTCTTTGCACAAAGCCGCCAGTCTTGCTCCGTCATCGAGTTCCGTCGGCCTCATACACAAGTCGTAATTGAGGCTGTTGTCTCCGAGAAACTTCATCGAGCCGACGAATTGTCGTTCCAGGCAGAGTCCCTTTTTCGCGGTGGGCACGTGCAGCACCTGCCGAACGCCTTTGACGTATCCACCCACAAGAAGCGGCGTCAAATAATCGGCGAATCCAGCTTGGTTGGGTCGTCCCGAAATGACCGCAGCGACCGTAGGGTGTTTCTCGCTCTTCGCCAGAGCAATAACATGCTTCGCTTCTCGCACCTGATCACGCGGATGAACGTCGACTTCCATATAGATCGCGTTGACGACGTTGAGCCCCTTGGTTGCGTTCAAGTAGTCGTCGGTGACATGGTTGGACGCGAGCACTGCGGGCGCGCCATCGAGCCACGGCGGCTTGAACATCTTCAAGTCCCAAAGGTGCTGATGGGTGTCGATGATTGGCAGAGGAGCGTTCGCGCTGTCGGCTGCGCCCATGGAGGCGCTAGTCGACAGACCAGCCAACAGAGAAAACGAGGCGGATGATTGCAGAAATCTTCGGCGCTGCATGTCGGCGATCCAAATGGACTGAAATTGTCTAGGGCGAGAGCATATCGTAGCTCATCGCGCAAACAATTCCCAATCGCAGCGGCTATCTTGCTCGGAGCTCATTTGTCCCCGTTGCCGAAGGCAAGGCGGCTATAAAACGCCTAGTGCTGCGTTACGCCTTAGTTTTAGGGTGGCGCACCCGATTCGCCGTGGCGGGCGTTGACCAAACGAATTGTCGATCCCAATTCCAAGCTGTAACACAGCACTAGCCTGCGGCGCACGGGTTGCAACTAGCTGGCCATCCTCGGCAAATTGGGTTGCATCGATCGCAGTTGATCTAGGGCGCGGTCGAGTCCGGCGTCTTGCAGATAGCAGTGGTCCGTGTCGAGCTCTTGATGCAGACAAGCGTCAGCTGCATGGACTGCGGACAATGCGGACAGTCCGTCGTGTCGTCGCCCTCGGCGAGGTTCGTGGTGAAATTGTGCGGCCTCTCTCACCGATGTCGGCATGGCCCAAACCGAGGCCAGGAAAACGCCGGCTTGCATGTGATCGATTCCCATAACGCGTCGCTCGACTTGCCAAAGAGAGCGGTCCAATTGGTCGGCGAGAAGATGGAGCTGGCCATATTCGTCGGGCGCGATCACCGCGAGGGCGAGTCGGCCGATGTCGTGAATCAAGCCAGCGAGCTGAAAGTCGTTGCAATCGCGATCGGGTTGGCGGCAATGGCGTCCGACGTCTCGAGCCAGGTCGGCGGCTCTAGTCGATTCGGTGTGGAAATGATCGACATCGAAACCCCGAATGGAAACGCGCTCGCTGACAATCTGCACGAGTTCGGTCCATTGACGAGGCGTCAGGGTCTCGGCGTAGTCGCCCGGGCTGATTTGCGCATCGCGCGGGCCGCCTTGATGCTTGAGCAGCGCTGCGGCCAACGCAACGTCTCGTTGTGCCCAATGTTTTCGCGTTTCGGCCTGACAACTTGGCTGAGAGGCTAATCCGTACAGATCGCTATGGCTTGGCAGCGCGTCGATCTCGAGCAAGGCTTGGCGGACGTCTCTATCCTCGACAAGCGAGCGAGCGTGGACGACGTCTTGAGCGAGTTCATCGATGCACGCCGGATGACGTCGGTCGACGATTCGATGAAACAGTGAAAGGTCAGAGAATTCCTGGTCTGGCGAATCGGAATTCAGCAGAACGCGGATCACATCCGGCTTGACTCGGCGAACGTCTCGCAACGCTTCGCGCCAATTGGGCATCGTCGCGTCGGCGATGAATACATCGGAGCGAATGGCGGCGGCGAGGTCGAGCGTGTCGCTAAAACTACGCACCCGCCATCTGACCAGCTTCGACTTGGCGCTGAATGTCTCGCCATTGCTGTGCGAACCGAAACAATGAAGCTCCAACATTACTGCACCCGCTTTTCTCGAAAGATCGTTTTGGCCGACCGGTGGAAACACCGAAAGAAATGAGAGCGCAAAGGGGGAACGCCTATCTAAAACGTACGTTACAATGAGGCCGCAGGCGGTCGGGAAATTGCATTTTCTCATGCCTTGTCGGACCACAGGGCGTCGGCCATTTTCGCCTGCCCAGCATGGCCAGCCGAAAAACGCGTTTCGTCAGGCGAGGCCGAGTTTTGGATGTCGAGTGAAGGGAATCGAGTTTTGCCGCCATCGTCGCCGCAGTCATATTCGGAACTGATCTCGGATGTGCATGCGTCGCTGTCCCAAGCCGGCTCAGCTTTCTCCACGCTGCGGCTCGCTGTTGAGGATTCGCTAGACCATGGCGTGAGCGACGATGATTTTGTCGGCCAGTCCGTGCAAACGATGTTGCTCCTCCGCCGTTTTGACGAGGTGGAAGCGGGGCGACTCAGCTCGGCTGGGCTATTGCGGAACTGGCTGCTTCAGCAACGAAGCTTGGATTGGCAAACTCTGTTGTCGGCGTACGACGACTGGCGAGAGTCTGCCATCGATTTCCCGCTGACCGGCTCGTTGTCCGCTGGCGACTGGCATGACTATGGGCCGTTTCTGGCGGAAATCGATCCGAGTAGGCGCAATAAGCGAGGGGTCTTCTATACGCCGCCTGAAGTCGCGCGCTTCATTGTGGCCGAAGTCGACCGATGCCTTCGCGAAGAGTGGGGCGGTGCCGAGGGGATTGGATTGTTTGGCGAGCTCGGCAGGGGCTGGACATTGTCCGATCCCGCAGTGGGCTCAGCGGTCTTTCTCTGCGCCGTCATCGAACAATTGGCGGAGCAATTCAGGTCGGCCAACGGCGACTTCGCGATCGGAGACGCTGAGTTCACTGAATGGATGCGAACGGCGCTTGGCCAGATGCAAGGTCGAGATGTGTTGCTTCCGGCCTGTGTTCTAGCCCACTTGCGAATTGTGGTTGAGTTGCAGCGAGTTGGCTACGACCTGGAGAACGTCGCTCAGATTGACGTCCGCTTGGCAAACAGCCTGGCACAACCGAATCATTCCGAGACGGTTTCGAGTCGAATGCCAACAACCAAGTTGATAATCGTCGGCAACCCGCCGTTTTCGGGGATCTCGCAGAACCGCAACGATTGGATCGATTCGCTAATGCGAGATCCTCGTCGAGGTTACTACTGCGTTGACGGCGAACGTCTCAGAGAACGGAAGCTTTGGCTCAGTGACGACTACGTGAAATTCTTTCGAGCCGCGCAGGACCGAATTGAGAGGGCAGGGGAGGGGATCCTTGGTTTTGTCACCAACCAAGCGATGATCGACAACGCGACGTTTCGCGGCATGCGGTGGAGTTTGCAGCAGACGTTCCAGCGACACACGATCATCGACTTGCATGGAAACCGAAAACGAAAGGAAGTCGACTCCAACGGCCAGCTCGATCAGAACGTGTTCGAGATCGAGCAGGGCGTCGCAATCTGCTTGATGCGACGGCGAAATTCGAACGGCAGTCGGCGAGTCGAGCAAGCGCCCTCGCTGGTGAATTCGACGGAGTTAGAGCACGCTGACTTGTACGGCGATCGCGTCAGCAAGCTGGCTCGGCTGAAGGCTTGCGCGAGTCGAGCTGCCGAACTGCCTTGTACTCAATTCCGTTCATCGGCGCCTCACTACTTGTTGTCGCCGTTGAAAGAGTGTGAGCGATTTAGTTTGGGTTGCTCGCTGCCCGATTTGTTTCCTGTCAATTCAACCGCGCCCTTGACAGCGCGTGATCGTGTCGTTGTCGCGTTTACTGAGACGGAACTGTTGGACAGAATGGAGCGGTTTCGGGATTTGACGACAAGTGACGAGGCAATTCGGGCGGAGCTGTTTGGCCGCAAGTTAGATTCGCTTCAGCGTCGCGGTCGCCGTCAGATGGAATATCCGCCTGGTGACACTCGTGGATGGCGACTCGAGGACGCTCGTCGATCGATGTCGCAAGACGACAATTGGCGAAGTCATACTCGCGATTGTCTGTACCGGCCGTATGATCACCGTCGTGTCTACTGGTCCCCGACGATGATCGACTGGCCTCGCCCCGCTGTCTCGAAACATCTCGTTGACGGAAACAACCTGGTGCTGATCTCGCGCAGGCTCGAGCCTCCCAATTCGAAGGGGACTTTTCTTTGGGCCTGTACGGGGCTGGCGCTGGACGGCGTCATTCGATCGGACAATCGAGGAAGCGAATCACTCTATCCCGTCTTGTTGTCGGCCGACAATGGCTTGCCAAACATTGAGACGAGTTGGCTCGATGCGCTTAGCCGGCGCTGCGGGCTTGAGCTGACGTCGGAGCGTCGAGGCGATCTGACGAACAACGTCGGCGCCTTGGATGTCGCCGAGTTCGCCTACGCCCAGTTGCAATCGCCTCGCTACGTAAATCGATTTGCCGACAATCTCAGGCAAGAGTTTCCTCGCGTGTTCTTGCCCCAAGATCGCGAGTCGTTTGTGTCTCTTTGTCGAATTGGCTGCCAGTTGCTTGCATGGCATTTGTCCGAACAGTGGTCGACGGACGGGTTTCCGTCACTTGGCCCCGCGATCGGGATGAACGTGGACGAGCCGGAGATTCGGTCCGTGATTTGCGCTCCTTATCCAACTTGGGCGAACAACCGTGTGGAAATCGCCGAGGGCGACGTCATCGCGTCGGCGTCGCGCGAGGTCTGGGATTTTCACGTCGGCTCGCACCAGGTTTGCTACAAATGGCTCAAGGATCGACGAGGTCGAGTGTTGTCGTCGAGTGAGCGGCGTCATTACCATCGCATGTTGACTGCGATTGAGGCCACGATCGTGCTCCGTGCGTCGATTCCGGGCGATGTCGACGAGCAGGGGATTTGGCGGATTTGAGTCGTGGCCGCCTGCTGAATTGTTCGTTCTGTTGACATGAAGGGTTCAGCCGGTGATAAAGGTTGATGCGTCAAATGCGTAGATAGTCGTCATTTGACGGAATCGCGACTGGCCATAAAGGGCGCTCAGCCGTGAGACGAGTTCAGCCACGAGACAATGGCGCGGATTCGTCCGTCCTTTTTGTCGCTTGCTAATTTCGGCGCCGACCACTGTGTGCATTGTTCGCCCATCGATGATGGGTCGCGCGAGTGTGTTTGTTTGCCCAGATAGAGCGAGGATCTAGAAATGCCGATTCCATTCAATTGTCCGCATTGCGGCAATCACTCCACCGTGGCCGATCACTACGCAGGGCAAACCGGTCCGTGCGCGGCCTGTGGCGAAAAGATCACGATACCGTTGGCCGTCCCGAAGAAGTCCGGCAGCTCGTGCGCGATGATCGCTATCGTTGTCGGCGTTGTCGGATTTGGCTTTCTTATGATCGTGGGAGTGCTTCTGGCGCTGCTGCTACCGGCAGTTCAGTCGGCTCGTTCCGCCGCGCAAAGGATGGCCAGTCAAAACAACATGAAGCAGATCGCGCTGGCGATGCATAATTATCACGACGTATACAATACGTTGCCGCCAGCCTACATCCCGAACGACGACGGCTCGCCGAGAACGAGCTGGCGAGTGCTGGTGCTTCCCTTCCTCGAAGGCCAAGCGGTGCACCAAATGTACGACATGGGGCAAAACTGGGACCATCCGGACAATGCGCCCGTCAGGCAAACCCCCATGGCGATTTTTCGTTCGCCCCGTTCGATCAGCCCAAATCAGCTGGAAACCGGTTACGTTTTGATTACCGGTAAAGGGACCGCATTCGACGGCGCTAAGGCATCGAAGTTTAGACACTTGTTGGACGGCACTTCTAATACTGTCTTGGCCATTGAGGTGCAAGGCCATGGCGTCGAGTGGAGTCAACCCAAGGACGTCGACATCAGCGAGTTGCCCAAGTTATTGCAGTCAGGCACCGTCGGAAACCTTGGTACTGTCACCGTCATGATGGCGGATGGCTCGGTGCAGAACCTGCCATTAACTGGCGCAGCGACACAGCTCCAAAACATGGCTCGAATCGCTGACCAAAAGTAGTGGTACTTTTTCCGCCATGTTTTGTTCGAAACTCCTTCAGCTTTCTTCATAAGAGAACGACATGTCTATTCCGTTTACTTGTCCGCATTGCGGAAAGAGCTCGGTTGTCGCGGAGCAATACGCGGGCCAGGTTGGCCCATGCGCCTCATGCGGTCAGCAAATCACCATTCCGGGGTCCGGGCCATTCGCTGGGGACATGGACGTGAAGAACTTGGGGCCGCACGCCGCGCCCCCCAAGAAGTCGTCCAACACGGGTCTGATTGTGATCGGCTGCGCCGGTGCGGGAGGATGCTTGTTTCTCGCCTTGCCCATCTTGATCGCCCTACTATTGCCCGCCGTTCAAGCGGCTCGAAACGCGGCGCGACGGCAACAGAGTTCGAATAACCTCAAGCAGATCGGTTTGGCGCTGCACAACTATCACGACACATTTCGAACCTTCCCGCCAGCCTACATTCCTAACGATGACGGTTCTCCCAGAACTAGTTGGAGAACGCTGGTCTTGCCGTTTATCGAACGTGCCGACCTTCACAACCAGTATGACTTCGGCGTCAATTGGGACGACCCCGCAAACGCCCAAGTCCGGTACTCTTCGATTCCCGTCTACACGTCGCCTCACGCGGCGACGTCGATACCCAACGGTACGAATTATTTCGTGATCACCGGGCCCGGTACGATGTATGACGAGGCCAAGGCAAGCAAGATTGCAAACATCTTGGATGGCACGTCAAATACGATCATGGCGGTTGAAGTGGTCGGCCACAGCGTGGAATGGGCGCAGCCGTCGGACATCCACATCGACGAACTTGATCAGATGTTCGCGTCCGGAGCTTTTGACGGCGCGGGGCCGATGATCTCCGTGCTGATGGCGGACGGTTCAGTTAGAAGCATGTCGATTGGCGAAGCTCAAGCCAGCCTCAAAAGCATGGCGCTCGTTAGCGACGGACGTTAGCGAATAGAGGGACACCATGCCGATCCCATTCAACTGTCCTCAATGCGGTAAACAGACGCTTGTAGCTGACGTGTTTGCCGGACAGACCGGCCCCTGTTCCGGTTGCGGCGCCGAAGTGAGCGTGCCGCAGATTGTCGGCAATTCGAAAAAGCCGTTGAGCGCCATGTATGTGCTCCTGCCGTTGGGCGTCGCGTTGCTGATGGCCACGTTCCTGCTAATGGGAGTCCTGGCCGCGTTCGTTGTTCCGGCACGACAGAATGCCATTAGATCGGCTCGAGCGGCCGCAGTTGCTACGGCTGCAGCGCAAAACAACGGCAATCTCAGACAGATCGGAGTCGCACTGCATAACTATCACGACGTGCATGGCAGCTTCCCGCCAGCATACCTGGCGGACGGCGACGGAAGACGCTCGACCAGTTGGCGTGCGTTGATCCTTCCCTACGTCGACTCGCAATCAATTGCGAATCAATACGACACAAGTTCGCCGTGGAATGCCAAAGTAAATCGACCACTGGTTAATATGGGACCGAGTGTCTTTCGATCCGACTTTGGCGAGCCCAATTCAGCCGTCGAAACGAGCTTCGTGCTCATCACAGGTCCGGGCACGGCGTTTGAGGGGGATAAGGCGGTCAAGGTTGCCGACATGCCTAACGGCATTTCCAATGTGGCCATCGCCGTCGAGGTTCGGTCCAGCGGCGTGATGTGGTCCGAGCCGCGAGACCTGCCGATCGACGAGCTTGGCGACTTGCTTCAAAGTGGAAAGCTGTTAGGCCAAAACGGGATGGTGTCGGTTCTGATGGCGGACGGAAGCGTGCGCGAAATTCACATTAATCAGGCCAGTGCGCAGCTCCGAGCGATGGCGATGACCGGAAGGCCCGTCGAGCAACTTTGATGGCCGAACTGCTCGGTGCCGACTCATGCAAGCGTCCTTGGCTGTCGCCGATTAGTCGTTGTCTTCGCGCAGCTTGGCGATCACCGAGTAGTCTTCCAGCGTCGAAGTGTCTCCGGCGAGTTCTTTGCCGGAGGCGATATCACGCAACAGCCGACGCATGATTTTTCCACTTCGAGTTTTGGGAAGCGCGTTGGTGAATCGAACGTCGTCGGGCTGAGCCAGCGCTCCAATCTCGCTGCGCACATGTTGGCGAAGTTCCTGTTTGAGCTCTTCGGTCGCCTCGACTTCTTTTAGAGTCACGAAGACGGCGATGGCTTGACCCTTGAGGTCGTCAGGCCGGCCGACCGCGGCGGCTTCAGCGACATTGGGGTGACTGACCAAAGCGCTCTCGACTTCAATCGTGCTCAACCTGTGCCCTGAGACGTTAATCACGTCATCGATTCGGCCCATGATCCAGTAGTAGCCGTCATCGTCTTGTCTCGCATTATCACCGGCCAGATATTTGCCCGCGACTTTGCTCCAGTACTGTTCTTTGTACCGCTCTTCGTCGCCCCAAATGCCGCGCAACATGCCGGGCCAGGGATGAGTCATGACGAGCCAGCCGCCCGAGTTGGCGGGGACTTCGTTGCCTGCTTCATCGACAATCGAGGGCAGCACGCCGGGCAGTGGTTTGGTGCAGCTGCCTGGTTTCGTTGGCGTCGCGCCTGGAACGGGCGACATCATGATGCCGCCTGTTTCCGTCTGCCACCAAGTGTCGACGATGGGACACCGCTCACCGCCAATCTTTTCGTGGTACCACATCCACGCTTCTGGATTAATTCCCTCACCGACCGTGCCGAGCAGGCGGAGGCTGGAGAGGTCGTGTTTCTCGACGTGGTGATCGCCCCACTTGATGAACGCCCGAATGGCGGTCGGTGCGGTGTAGAGAATCGTAATTCGGTATTTCTCGACGATCTCCCAAAACCGATTCTCGCCAGGCCAGTTGGGCGCGCCTTCGTACATCATGATCGTCGCGCCGGCCGAAAGCGGTCCGTACACGATGTAGCTGTGGCCAGTGATCCAGCCGCAGTCGGCCGTGCACCAGAAGATGTCGTCGTCGCGATGATCGAAGACCCACTCGAATGTCTTCTTGGCGAAGAGGTTGTAGCCGGCCGTTGTGTGCTTGATGCCCTTCGGTTTTCCCGTCGACCCGCTCGTGTAGAGAATGAACAACGGGCTCTCGCTGTCCAGAGGCGTTGCCGGGCAGTCGGCCGATTCGTCTTCGACAAGGTCTTGCCAGTAGTAGTCCCGGTTTTCGGTCATCGAGATTTCGTTCCCGACCCGCTTGAGGACAATGCAAGTCTCCACGGTGGGCGACTTTTGCAGAGCGGCGTCGACCGTCTCTTTCAGCGGCAGCACTTTGCCACGTCGCCATGCGCCGTCGGATGTCAACACGACCTTGGCGCTGGCGTCGTTGTTGCGGTCGGCGATCGCCTCGGCGGAGAACCCCGCGAAGATGACCGAATGCACCGCGCCGATTCTCGCGCAAGCCAACATGGCGATGACGAGTTCCGGCGTCATCGGCATGTAGATTGAAACCACATCGCCAGCGACGACTCCCCGTCCTTTCAGGGCGTTGGAGAAGCGGCAGACTTCGTGGTGCAATTGTTGGTAAGTCAACGTCCGCTGATCGCCGGGCTCGCCTTCCCAGACAATGGCCGCCTTGTTGGCGCGATCCGAATCGAGATGCGCGTCGAGGCAGTTGTAGGACGCGTTTGTCTTTCCGCCGACAAACCACTCGACGTGCGGCGCGTCCCATTTCATGACCTCGTCGTACGGCTCAAACCAATGCAGCTCCTCTTTGGCGAGCCGGTCCCAAAACGCGGGCGGATCCGCTTTCGCCTCGTCGTACAACGCTTGGTAGGCCTCCATCGATCCGATCGATGCCTTTCCCGCAAATTCCGGGCTCGGTGGAAACAGACGCGTCTCGTGCATTACCGTATCGATATTGCCGGCTGATTGATCGGACATCAACGACTCCTTGAACACACGATGGGTGGGCCGGTAAACAAAATGGTCGTACGCTGGAAACGACGGTTTGCCACGGGCGAAAGCCCAAATTTTATGAGTGCCAGAGACGGGTGTCAACGAACGTAGCGCCATTGCGACGCGATATGAATTCGGCGCGACAGCGCGCGGCAATCGACTTTATCGGCTAGGCGAAGCGAACAGTCTGCTCGTCAGGAAAAGGCGCGCCTCGAACGCACGCCGGAATCGCACGCCGGAACGTTAGCGCGCTTGCGAGGCGAGTTGCATCGCGAGGTCTAGACGCCGAGCCAGTTCGTGAGGCCAAGGCGGAAAATGATCCAGATCGCCTCTCTCGCCTCACGGCTGTCGATCTTTGACGCGCCTTTCTCTCGGTCGGCAAACACAATTGGCGCTTCAGCAAAACGAGCCCCGGCTCGCTTCAATCGCCAGAGTATTTCCTCTTGAAAGGAATAGCCGCGGGAGAGCATCTTGGAAAAGTCAACTTTGCGCAGCAAGTCGACTCGGAAGCATCGAAAGGCGCCGCTGCAATCCTTGGGTTTCAGGCCGAGCAACGAGCGGGCGTAGAGATTCACGCCGCGGCTCATCAGTCGACGCATGAGCGGCCAATCCTTGACGCCCCCTTGAGGCACGTAGCGCGAGCCGATCATGACGTCGACTTGAGGCTCGGATTGCATGCCTTCGATTAGCGATGGAATGTACTGCGGATGGTGACTGAAGTCAGCGTCCATATTGAGCACGAAATCATAGTCGTGCTCTATCGCGTAACGCATGCCCGCGATAATCGCCGTTCCCAGCCCGAGTTTGCCTTCGCGATGCAAGCAGCGAATCCTGGGATCGTTGGCGGTCTGTTCATCACACCACTGCCCAGTGCCATCGGGCGAATTGTCATCGACAACCAACAAGTCCGCAACGGGCGCATAACGAAAGATCTCCGACACGAGTGAAGGGAGGTTTTCGATTTCGTTATAGGTTGCAACGGTTATGAGGATCCGCACGACGATTTCCGCTTCGAAAAGATGGGTGCATCTCGACACCTAAACATACATCGCGCGTCGCATCGCGTCAGCGAATTCTACGAACTCGGCCAATCACGCCTGAGTGAACGCAGAAGATTGACTCGCCAGAATTTATGCGTTTACCGCAGCTGCGACCCGCACGGCCGAGCTCTGCTCAGCGAACCTCGGCTTCGTAGATGGCCCGATAGTAGTCGATCGAACGCCGCAAACCTTCTTCAAAACTGAATTGCGGTTCGTACCCGAGCCGTTGTCGAGCGAAGGTGATATCGGCCATGCTCTCGCGCACGTCGGCGCGTCGATCCGGTTTGTGCGTCACTCCAATGTTCAAGCCAAGCATCTCGTTCAGCGTGCGAACCAGCGTCAACAAGTCCGTCGTTTGGCCGTCAGCCAGATTGAACGATTGTCCGGCAACCCCTTTGGCGTCCGCGGCCAATAGGTTCCCGTGAACGACGTTTTCGACGAACGTGAAATCGCGCGATTGCTTGCCATCCCCAAACACGGTCGGCGACTTGCCCTCTAACATGGCGGAAATGAAAAGAGGAATCACAGCCGAATAGGGACTGTCCGGATCTTGTCTCGGTCCGAACACGTTGAAGTAACGAAGGCATACGGTTTCGAAACCATACGTGTTGTAGAACGCGCGGCAGTAGTACTCGCCGCTCAACTTAGCGACAGCGTAGGGAGACAGCGGATTGGGCGCGTCCGTTTCGCGTTTCGCCGACGTCGGCTGGTCGCCGTAAAGGCTGCTAGAGGCGGCGTAAATCAATCGCCTCACGCCGCTTCGCCGAGCGGAGTCGAGCAACTGAAGCGTTCCCGTGACACATGCCAAATTCGTATCCAATGGCCGTTCGACACTGAGCGGTACGGACGCCAGTGCGGCCTGGTGGTAGACGACGTCGACGCCATCGAGCGCTTTGCGAACGAGTGAGGCGTCGTTCAGGTCGCCCGCAATGAATTCAACGTCGGATCGAAACGCAGACAGATTCTCCACGCGTCCCGTCGACAGGTTATCTAAAATGCGAACCCGATCGCCTCGACGCACCAACGCTTCGGCAATGTTCGAGCCGATGAATCCCGCGCCGCCCGTGACTAGATATGTCGTCATTGTGTTACGACCAAAATGAGATCGGGTGTCCTCTCGCGATGCGGACGCAAAGTTGTAAGTTGCGTGACGAGGGAGAGGAGGTAAGTCGTGATTGAGTAACCTGTCAGTTTTGCGCCCCGCGAGACATTTTAGCCGCGTCGAAGCTGGGCGAAGAGCTGGCGGTAGTCCTTTACGATCGCCTGAGCTCGCGCCGTTCGCTCCGGCTCCAACTTGGAATCGACGAGCGGATCGTCATCAATGACGATCACTTCCTGATCATCGACCGCTACGGCCGATTCGTCAATCAAGTCGTCAGCTGGCAACGTCACGTCAACCTGGCCGCTCGCTCCCGCCTCGTTCGTCTCGATGTCCTCGGTTGAAATCTCGCTGAACGACGGTTCCCATTCGTCGGCATCCGTCAACTCGACGTCGGCCCGCTCAAGGTCCGCACCGGTATCCGTCGTGTCCGCACTCTCGTCCGAAGTGATTTCGATCTCAGTCTCCCGCAACGGCTCGCCAATCGTAACGATAGGCGAAGGCAATTCGTAGTCTGCGGAATCGACGCCAATGGTTGCGACCAGCGTCTCCATCGTGTCGCCCGACTCCGCCGTTGACCAGGTGAGGATTTCACAAGGCTCCGTAGTTACGGAATCAACAGGCAATTCGTTCGAATCGTTGTGAGACAGGTCGTCATGGAACAAATCGTCGTGGAACAAATCGGCGTACTCAGCTGACAGCGGACCACCCGTCGGTACGGCCACGGCGGGGACGTCTCGCTGAGTCGACTCGATCACGACCTCTTCGTCTTCAAACGATTCCGAAAATGGATCGTCCATCGACTCCGTCGCCGTAATCGGCGTCGTAATCGGCGTCGCAAACAGTTCGTCGCTTTCCATGCCGGTGACGACATCGTTCTTTTCCGTCGACGACTCGGTCGATAGTACGTCGTCGTCGGCCAAGCTGAGTCGGTGCGTTGGCGCTGGGTCGAATTCGCCAAAGACTCGCACGGTTCCATCGCGAGGGGTTTCGCTGTCCGTTGTAGGCTGCTCGGGCGACGCGCCGGTTACAGGAAGTGAGATCGGCGCGAGTCGAAGCTCGACCTGCTCCTTGTCCTCCTCAGCCGCGGTGGGCGCCGGGACGAATTCGTCGGCATCAAATTCTTCAATGGTCTCGTCCACGGCGTTCAGTGTGTCGTCGGTGAACAGTTCATCATCGTCAAGCGAACCGAATTCAATCATCGACTCACCGTCGCCAACGGTCTCAAGTTCTTGCTTCGAGTTCTCCGTGTTCCAAGGTGACGGAAGTTGTTGAATGTCGGCCCAAGCTTCATTGACGCCGCTCTCGGTCACCTGATGCTGTCCGCCAACGCAGGCCAACAACAGCGCATGATCGGCCAGTTGATTGATCAGCCGGGGAATGCCGTCCGCTGCGCGGTGAATCGCCTCGATCGCTTCCGGCGAAAAGACCTCGTTGGGGTCGCCGCCCACAGCGACGATCTGGCGACGCACCATGTTGATCGTGTCCTCCATCGGAATCGCCTCTAAATAACAACGCGAGGCGACTCGTTGATTGAGTGAATCGAGTTTGGGAAGAGCCAATTGCTCCTCGAGCTTCCTCGTTCCAGCAAGCACAAGACGCACTCGCGGTCCGCCATCGCGAACGAGATTCGTGATCATGCGAATCTCTTCGAGCAGCCGCGTTGGCAAGGTGTGGGCTTCGTCCACGAGCAGCAACATGCCGGACGAGTTGGATGGGTCGAGTTGATCGATCAAGGATAAACGGAGCTCGCCCTCTTCCATCTTGCGATACGGCAGCTTCAATTCGAAAAGAATGTTTTGCAGCAAGGCGCGACGAGTGCACAGTCTGGCGCTGGTCAGCAGCACGACTTCAAACTCGTCCTTGTACTGCTCGGCCAAGACGTGCATTAGCAGCGACTTGCCGGCCCCCGCTGGTCCGACGAGAATGGCGGCGCCATCGCCCCGATCGATGCTCTGTGTGAACGTGTGACGAGCGTGCTCGATGGAGTCCGCCGGGAAGTAGAGCCTAACGTTGGGCGCGGCGGAGAAAGGGCGAGATTGAAATGAGAAGAAGTTCTCGTACATTTTGGTCCATCCTGGATACGCTTGCAGATCCGTCAGCCAGCTCAGCTTCTGCGCGAAGGCAAAGCTCGGCGTATTGGTCTTAATCGGACGATTACCCGACTCGCCTTCAGACCGAGTTGCTCAACTGGGACGGGTTAGCGCAATCCGTTCCTCAGTTTTTCGCCGACGACGGCCATCCAATCGGTTTCGCCCACCGCAAGTGCGACGACAGCGGTGATAGCAATCGCCGCGGCCGCCGTCTCGCAAACCAGCAATGCGACGCCGTGCAGAGTGGCCAGGTTGGCCTGCCTGGATGATGAGCTGTCGCTCTCGGTGCCGCTGGTGACGACCTCTCCAAGCAATCCCTCCCCACCCAATCCTTGACGGTCGATCGTGATCTGAAACGCGACCATCGTGACTGACGCGATTGCTGACGCGAGCAGCAACAAACCAAGACGACTCGATTGCGGCGAAGGGGGCCGCCGTTCGATCGCAGGCTGCTCGATCCATGCCATCGTTTGCGGGGCGGCGTCGTCATCGCTGCCGTGCGACGAGAGACGGCTCACGAGACGCAGTCGATTGATTTTCGCCGAGTGCCAATCGTCGCGAAGTTCAGCGTAACGCCTGCGACGCTCTTTTAGGTCGGTCTGATGTTGATGTCTCGCTGCGATTGTCCAAGTCGGGCCAACGGGTTTTCTCTCCACCTCGCGCAAACCGAGCTGTTGGGCTTTGGCGACAGCTGGGAGTTCTCGCTCGGTTACCGTGAGCAAACGAGTGGCGCGTTCAATCTCACTTTGAAGCCTCCGCACGGCTGGGTGTTTGCGACGATGAGTTTCAAGCCGGTCTTCCATTCGTAACTCGAGCCGATCGCGTTTGCTTGCCAGTTCCTGCCATGCCGGATTGACCATCTGCTTGGGCGGCTCGATCTGGGCCATGGTCGCCGGTTCCGCCGCTGGCCGATGTGCCTCGTCGTCCAACCAGCCCGATACAAACTGCTCGAACGCGGCCTGCGCTGCGTTTTCTCGCTGCTGCGCCGAGTTCAATTCGGCGTTCGCCAAGTCGACGATGCGCGATCGTTCCATTTGAAACTGGGTCGCGTTTAAACGTGAGATGGCCATCTGGCTCAAATGGTCGATCACACGCCTGCTAACGGACGGACGTGAGGTTCTTAACAGCAAACGAATCTGAGCCGTCTTGCCGGTTCCCCCTCGATTTGTCTTGACCTTCATACTGGCTCGCAGCGACTCGACCTCCGGCGACGTTGGCTCACGACCGATCGCCGAGTAGAGGGCTTCCTCGTAGTTCTCGGCGTCGAACAGCGGCCCATTCAAATCAGGGTTCGCCCAATCGACGCCACTCGATACCCGAATCACGGCGTCGACTTGGTTGCTCGTTTCATGCCCAGAAACCAACCAGATCCCACACCATCCACAAGCGATGAATGTGACGACGGCAATGTACGCCAGTCGTAACGGGCCTGTTGTGACAGTGGAGGGCATACGTGCGAACATGAATGACCGGCAGCAAAGAGAGGGTTAGTGCGCAGCTTCGGCCGAGCGAGCGGGGACATGCCGTCACAGCACAGCATCGACCCAGTTTGTCAAAACTCTTGAGAATTGGCTGTTTGCGCCGCGTATACTAACAATCGCGCCGTTTCACCACTAAGCTCCTCGTGAGCTAGTGCAGCGTCAACACTAAGAATTAGGATCCCAGTGTTTGTATCGTACGCCGCCAACTCAAGTTACGCCGAAGCCAACCCATTTTTAGAGTTGACGCGGCACTAGGCAGTTGTCCGATTCGCGATTGCTCCGCGCCGGCCGCGACGAGCGACGAGTTTCTCGCGAGCGAGCCAGTTTTGGGCCTGAAATCGCTTGGGTTGGAGGTTCTTTTATCGTGATAAGTCCTTTTTCAGTAAAGATTTGCGGTTTGACGTCGGCCGAGTGCGTCGAGCGGGTCGTCGCTGCCGGGGCAGATGCGATCGGGCTCAATTTTGTTGCTCAAAGCCCTCGATTTCTGGAATTGGCGAACCGATCGGAGGTCGTTGATGCGATTCCCGCTAGTGTCACCTCGATTGGAGTATTCGTTAACGAGTCGCTCGCGGCGATTGAGCAGATAAAAGCCAGTTTCCGACTGGGGTTTATTCAGCTTCACGGTGACGATCCGCCCGAGATGCTCAAGGACTTGCCGGCTGGCACCGTAATTCGAGCGATTCGTTGCGGAAATACTGGCTTTTCACCGGTTTCCGAGTTCCTGGCTGTCTGCGAACGGATTGACGCGATGCCGGCGGCGATTCTGGTAGACGCCTTTTCGAACACGGCCTACGGCGGGACTGGGCGAGTTGTCGATTGGGCGGCGCTATCCGGATGGCGCGAGCGGGTGCCGAGCGGCATGCCGCTCATTCTGGCGGGAGGATTGAAGCCAGAGAACGTCGCCGAAGCGATTCAGATCGTGCGGCCAACGGGTGTCGATACGGCGAGCGGCGTGGAGGCGGAGAGCTTGCGAAAGGACGCCCGCTTGGTTGCCGACTTCGTCTCGGCTGCGCGCAACGCCTTGGATTCGATTCGCGACGGCGAGTAGCCGGCGGTCGGAACCTCGAACCGCGTTTCCAACTCTGCTGTCATAGCTCAGCTATCGGACTCGTTCGCTGAGCGACTCGGCAGAACGATTTTACCCGCTTGAAACGGGCTCAGCGGTTGTGGGCAAACGGGGTGTGGCCGTATGATACGCTGCTGGGCGACGCTGCCCTCTGCTGTGCCTATCTTGGCGCGCTCGAAACGAACATTGGACATCGCTGTTAGCGGCGTTTTTCTCGAGGAGATTGAACTGTGGCGCAAGCTGAAACACCGAACAAACTGCCCTTCAAAGTAAACCCCGATCCCAACTTGCCGGGCTGGGGCCGACGCGAAATGGTTCTGGCTGAAAATGAGATGCCGGGATTGATGGCTTTGCGGGCCAAGTACGGGGATTCCAAGCCGCTTGCAGGCGCCCGAATTGCCGGTTGTTTGCACATGACGATTCAAACCGCAGTTCTTATCGAAACGTTGGTGGAATTGGGCGCTCAAGTTACATGGAGCAGCTGCAATATCTTCTCGACTCAAGATCACGCCGCAGCCGCCATGGCGGAAGCCGGAATTCCGGTTTACGCTTGGGAGGGAATGTCGGAAGAAGAATTTGATTGGTGCATCGAGCAGACAATCTTCTTCCCCGACGGCCAGCCGCTGAATCTGATCTTGGATGATGGTGGCGATTTGACCGCCATGGTGCATGAGCGATACCCCGAGTTGTTGGGTGACATCAAGGGGCTTTCCGAAGAGACAACAACGGGCGTTCATCGGCTCTATCAAATGCACACGGCGGGTGACCTTAAGGTTCCCGCGATCAACGTCAACGACTCGGTGACGAAGAGCAAGTTCGATAACCTTTACGGCTGTCGTGAATCGCTGGCAGACGGCATCAAGCGAGCGACGGACGTCATGATCGCTGGCAAGGTTGCCGTCGTTTGCGGTTACGGTGATGTCGGCAAAGGTTGCGCCCATTCGCTTCAGCGTTACGGCGCTCGAGTCATCGTGACCGAGATCGACCCGATCAACGCTCTGCAAGCGGCGATGGAAGGCTTCGAGGTCACCACAATGGATGAAGCGGCCAGCCGCGGCAACATCTTTGTCACGGCGACCGGCAACCGAGATATCATCATGGGCCGCCACATGGAGCAAATGCCCAACGACGCGATCATCTGCAACATCGGGCACTTTGACTTGGAGATCGATGTCGCTTGGCTCAACGACAAAAGCGGCGCGAGCAAAGAAGAGATCAAGCCGCGCGTCGATCGATACACGTTCGAAGATGGTCATTCCGTTTTGCTGTTGGCAGAAGGCCGATTGGTCAACCTCGGCTGTGCGACCGGGCATCCCTCGTTCGTCATGTCGAATTCATTCACCAACCAGGTGCTGGCTCAAATGGCGCTCTGGAATGAGGCCGAAAATTACCCGCTTGGCGTGCATTGCCTCCCCAAAGCACTGGACGAAGAAGTCGCAAGACTGCACCTCGATCAGATCGGCGTGAAGCTGGAAACGTTGACGAATGAGCAGGCCAGCTACATCGGGATTCCGGTCAAGGGCCCGTTCAAGCCGGAATACTACCGGTATTAGACGCCAACCAGTTCTGCATCAATTTGATGCGATCAAACGTGGTCGGCGTTCGACTCCGTTAACGCAACAACCCAAAGCCGAGTCGCCATTACCGTGGCGGCTTTGGCTCTCGGTCTGCCCGATTTCTTTCTGCTGCATTCATGGAGCGCGCTGTGCCTGAGATTCAAGCTTTTCGTGGTATTCGTTACGACTTGGGTCATGTCGGCTCACTCAGCGATGTGATCGCTCCGCCGTACGACGTCATTGACGAGCAGCTTCAAGACGAGCTCTACAAGCAGCATCCGGCGAACGTCATCCGTTTGATTCTCAATCGCGATGAGCCGGGCGATGACGACGACAACAATCGCTACTCTCGAGCCGCTCGCTTCTTTCGCAACTGGCAGAGAGAGGGAGTATTGCAGACCGAGGGCGATGCCTGTCTCTACGTCTACCACCAGGAATTCGAGTATGGCGGCGATCGCTTCACTCGCCGAGGTTTCATGGGCCGCGTGCGGCTCGAACGTTTTGGCGAAGGCAAGATCTACCCGCACGAGGAGACTCACGCCGGTGCCAAAGCCGATCGCTTGAAACTGACGAAAGCCAGTCGAGCGAACATGAGCCAGATCTTCGGTCTCTATCCTGATGAGCAAGGCCAGGTTCAGGAGTGTTTAGAAGGCGGGATCGCCGAAGTTGCGCCGCTGGAAGCGACTGACCACCTGGGCGTTGTGCACCGACTCTGGCCGGTTAGCGACGTTCGCATCCTATCCGAGGCAATCGGCCTGATTCACGAACGTCCGATGTTCGTCGCCGATGGACACCATCGCTATGAGACGGCCTGCAACTATCGAGACCATCTCAGAGAGACGGAGGGAATCGACGACAATCATCCCGCCAACTTCGTGATGACCATGTGTGTCGGCATGAGTGACCCTGGGATGATTGTGTTGCCGACCCATCGGATGTTCCGCGGCCTGCCGGCATTCACCTCGGAAGAACTTGCGGAGCGACTGAAGGATGTGTTCGATGTTCGCATCGCTGGCGAAGGCGTCGACCTCGCCATGCCGTTGTGGGAGCAGATTGAAGTCGAGGACGAGCAGTCTCAAATGGCGCTCTACACGGCGAAAGACCAACGTTGGCTGATGGTCAAGCTCAACGCCGCCGGAGCACAACGGATGGACGAGCTGGCCAGCGAGCACAGCTCCGATTGGCGGGGCCTCGGCGTGAGCATCTTGCAGCGCCTCATCATCGAGACCGTGCTCGACGCCAACGACCTACCCAAGCCAAAGTACGTCCATTTGGTTGAGGAGCTTGTCGAAGGGGTGGACGCCGACGAGTCGGGCGAGTTTTCTCTCTGCGTGATGGTCATGCCAGCGACCCTCGGACATGTTCGTGCGATCAGCGAGCACGGCGAACGGATGCCCGCGAAGAGCACCTACTTCTATCCCAAGTTGCTCAGCGGCCTGGTGCTCAATCCGCTCGAGTGATTTCTAGTCAGCACGGCCTAGCTAGCAACCCAGCGCCAACGACTGCTTCGCTGTCGAAGTTGTGCAGTTTCACGTGAAACCAGTCTACGGTAGCTGGGTAGTTTCACGTGAAACGGTGGTCTGCGATGTTCACGTCGTGTTTGACGATGCGATTGCTCGCTGAATCAGACTGAACTGGCATTCGGCATCTGAGCCATTGCGGATAGAATCCTCGAGCTTTCATACCGACCATTGGGTCGAGGCCGACAAGGACGTTGGAGAGTCGAGGGTGACTCGCACACTTTGCATCGCCAACCAAAAGGGTGGCGTTGGTAAGACGACAACTGCGATCAACTTGGCAGTAGGACTAGCCAAGTCGGATTGTCGTACGCTCCTGATCGATCTAGACCCTCAGTGCAATGCGACCAGTGGTTTGGGAGTCGATCCGTTGGCTCGACATCCGTTAGTGCAAACGTCCTCCGTTCGCGAGTTCGTCGTTGGAGTCTCGGGCGGGCTCGATGTGTTGCCCGGCAGTCGCCATTTCGCCGACATCGAATCGCTTGCAACGGGTAACGAGGACGCCATTGGCGTGATGTGCGGGCATCTGGACGGATTGAAGCGATACGACTACGTCGTGATTGATTGTCCCCCGTCGCTCGGGCAGTTGACCAAAGCGGCACTCACTGTTTCGGACGAGGTGATGATGCCCATCCAGTGCGAATACTTCGCGATGGAAGGGCTGACTCAGATGATTCATGTGATTCGCGAAGTGATGCATGAGGAGCGAGGGCGGTTGGAGTTTGGAGGCATTCTGCTGACGATGTACGACGAGTCGTTGGAACTCACTCGCGAAGTCGACGCGGAGGTGCGTGACTTTTTTGGCGAGATTGTTTTTGACACAGTAATTCCGCGCGACGTCGCGGTAGCCGAGGCGCCGAGCCATTGCCAATCGGTAATCGACTATTCGCCCCGCGCTCGTGGTTCACGGGCCTACGTCGAGCTATGCATGGAGATTTTGGAGCATGTCGAAGGATAAACGTCTCGGTCGAGGATTGGCGTCTCTCCTCTCAAAGGATGACCCCATCGAACCGGCGGTGGCCAAAACGGAACAGAATGACGTGATCGCCTTTCCTACTCGGGAGGACGACAACGCCTCTGCTGCGCCACAGCCCGCAGCGCCGATTCAAGCGGCCGATGAGCCTTTACCCGCGCCGACTCAAGCGGCTCCCACCGCGACGCCGGAGGACGTTTTGAACGAAGGAGGCGTCGCGGACAAGGCGTCGCTGCTCCACCTGAGCGTTTACGAGATCGACGACAATCCATTTCAGCCGAGGCGTGATTTTAGCGACAGCGAAATCGCGTCGCTCTCCGAGAGTCTTAAATCGCACGATATGCTTCAACCGATTTTGGTCCGCCGCATTGAGGATCGTTATCAGTTGATTTCTGGCGAGCGGCGACTTCGCGCGGCGATACAGGCCGGTTGGAATACAGTGCCAGCTCAAGTTCGCACGGCGGATGATCGGTTAGTGGCCGAACTCGCCATTGTCGAGAACTTGCAGCGCAAAGACCTCAACCCGGTCGAGAAGGCGCTTAGCTTCCGTCGCTACATCGATGAACACGCATGCACTCAAGACGATCTCGCTCGACGGCTAGCCATTGATCGATCGAGTATTGCGAATCTGATGCGACTACTTGAGTTGCCGTCGGAGATACTCGGCCATCTCCGCGAAGGTTCGTTAAGCGCCGGTCACGCGCGAGCTCTGCTTCCGCTGGGAGAAGAACGCCAGCAACTCGATTTTTGTCGTCGCATTAAGTCGGAGGGATGGAGCGTCAGGGCGACGGAACGAAACGTCCAACAGAAGATACAAGCCGAAGACGGCGGCGCCGCGGCGGGCAGGAAACCGAGCGCGAAGAGCCGACAGATAAGCTTGCTCGAGCAAGAGTTGAAGCGATCGCTGGGTGCGAAGGTCGAAATACGGCAGTCGGGAAAACGATCGGGGCAGATCGTAATTCATTTTTCGAGTCACGAGGAATTTGACCGGCTTCGTGCCTACCTTAGTGAGTCGCAATCAGCTCAAGTAAATGCCGGATAGTAAACATCCGTACACTATTCGATAGCGGTTGTTGATTCTCGTACTGCCCGATAGCATAGGGCACTTCGCGGGGCGTAGCGCAGCCTGGCAGCGCGCCTGCTTTGGGAGCAGGAGGTCGCGAGTTCGAATCTCGCCGCCCCGACTTGAAATCAAAACAGCTCGTCGCATTGAATTGCGGCGAGCTGTTTTTTGTTTAGTGCGAGCGAGTTAGGCAAACTGTTGCCAGGTACCGGATCAGCGGACGACAGACACATTTTCTTTGCAAGATTACTGACAGCAATAGGTCATACATTTGTGGCATTGCTTCGCTGTATCAAGCGGCGGTGCTCCGATGTAGACAGCACTTTCATGATCTTATCGTGCTTGTGATCGAGATGGGAGCGAGAGACCGAAGCCGGGTTCGTTGGAGGGGCGGAATTGAGCGTCGACGATTCTATTGTCACCAAAGTCCACGTTACCGCCCTTGGTGGTGACGCCTTCGATGGTGGGGGCGTTTCCATAGGCGCCAACAAAGTGCGCGGTGTAGACGGTCTTGAGGGCCGTGCCCCAAGTGTGCGGTGAAACGCCGATGCCTTGCTTAGCGAGTCGCGGCGTTTGATGGCGCCACTTCGTGAATCCGTGGCCGCAAATGTCTTCCAAGCGGACGTTGAGCGTATGGTGCTTCTGAAGTTCTTCGAGCACGGGAAAATCGGGCTTGGCCTCGCCGTCGGCGCGGAGGGTCTTATTGCGACCGTTGGCGACGAGGTAATTCCTCAAACGAGTCCAGTCCGCTACGGTTTCGTGAAACGGTTCCTCAATCCAGAAGAGAGGGACATCGGCGACGCCATCCAGGAAGCTGATCATGGTTTCGACGGTAAACCCGTTGTTGCCGTCCACCAGGATGTCGACTTCGGGGAAGGCCTTGTGGATAGCGTGGACGACGTCGATGTCGCGCTGGAGGCCGGCTTTCGCAGGCATCCACTTGTTACCGCGTCCGATTTTGAGTTTGAACTGTCGGTAACCGTAGTCGTAGTCCCAACGACAGTTTTCGAGAACTTTGTCGATGCCGGCGGGATTGTCGCTGGGGTCGAGGTCGTCGAAGTAGATCATGCCGGAATAGACCTTGGTGAGATGCGGCTTTTCGGCGCCGGTCATTGCCCAGACAGGTTGATCGAGGATGACCCCGGCCAGGTCATGAAGGGGGACGTCGATAGAGTGATAATCTGCGGAACGGATGCCATTGGCCGGGTCGATCAGGTCGGCGACCGCCTTGTCTTTGACTAGTTCGAGGAGTTGCTCGGGTTTACCTGTCTTTCCCTGTGTTTGGCCCCAACCAGTCGCGCCGCGGTCAGTGTGAAGAACACATACTCTCAGTTTGGTGGGGCCATGACCGTGGATACCGCGGCGAGAATTGCGGCCGACCTGGCGCGGCCATGGAATGCTGACGTTCCGGAATTCGATTCGGTCAACGCGATGTTCGGAAAGCGGCGTGTCGGCGGCGTACGCGAACCCAGGCAGTGTTGTGGCTGCCGCAGCGACGGCAGTGTGACTTAGGAAAGCGCGGCGGTTCATTATGCGTTGATTCATGGGCGGCTCACCGTGCATTGGGCGATTTGATGGTATCGATGTAGGCTTTGGCGTCGGCCGCGAGTTGCGCAAGGTTGGGAGCGGCTTTTCGCTCGTATTCCTTGACGGCCTTGTCGGCGTTGACGACGGCTCTATTGCGGGCCTGGAATTCAGGATCGTTGTTCAGGGCATTGCGCTTCGCATTGCGCTCTTCGACGGCTGCATCTACGCTTTTAAAGGCTTCGGGGAAACGGGCTTCGAGAGCAACCTGAAGCTTTCCTGTTTTGGCAACGAGCTCGGCAAGTTGTCCGTCACCATCCGCTTCCAGTCCAGCTCGAACTTGACCAAGTTCAGAAACGAAACGCTGCTTCGCCGTTCCATTCTCTTTCAGACGCGCGAGTTCGGGCTTGGTCGACAGCACGTAAGCGTTTTCCGCCTGGTGTGCTTTGTTGACCGCAACCTCCATGCGTTTGAATTCAGGATCGGCATGCCGTAGCTTCTGTTTCTTTTTCGCGATGAGTTTCGTCAGTTCTTTGTGCGTGACAAATGCATCGGCGTAGTCAGCATGGAGAGCCGCTCTAAGCTTGTCATGTGTTTTCACGAGGTCTCGGTAGGCCTGGTCATGCAGAGTCAAACGCGATTTGAGATTGATGGTCGCGATTCTGTAACGCTCGGCGGGATCGCGCTTAACCGGCTCACGATCCGACTGAAGGGCTACGAGGTTCCTGCGAGTCTCAGCCCAATTCTTGCGCTGACCGATGGCCTTCCAGACACGCACGTTGTCAATCGAAGCGCCGGGCAGATCGAACTGGAACGCGAAGTACTTGCGGGTGCGATCAATGATGGGATGCCGGCCGATGACGAACTCTTTGTCGTTCAAATGCGCAACCATTTCGGCGCCCCAGTATTCCACCGTCATCGTCTGCCACTGGTCAGGGCGAGGTTGGCGGACGCATTCGCCAAGATGAGCGGGCACAAGCCCAGCGCCTCGATCGACCGGCGTATTGAGCTGAAAGTGCTGGCGATGTATTCCTGTGACGCTGTTGTAGCCACCGCCACTGCCGGTCACGAGGCGAAGGTCGGTTGTCTTCCCCGACAACTTGAAGTCGAACTGAATGATCGTGTTGTGAAAGGACGCGTCTTTTAGAAAGACTCGTTTGGATTCGGCCGGAGCGACATTCGTGCGCAACAACGCGCCGTCACGCAGAGCAAAATCGGCCTTGAACCACCAGCGATCGGACACCGTTTCGGGGTCAAAGTCTTCGGCGAAGATGAGTTTGCCTGGAGTACACATTAAGGCGTTGGGGTCGGCCGGCATCTGGGCGCGCGCTGTCGCCGCAGCCGCCGAAAGGCAAACGAGGAATGTCGAAAGAGTTTTCATATTGATCCGTTGAGGTTGAGATGTGAGCAGGCAAAACGGCCTATTCGTCGACGTCGTCGCATGTTTCAGAGAGTGTCGGCCCTCGATCGGCGTAGTCTCATCACAGTGAGCTCATTCGCGAACCGCGTTTAACACGACAGCGCGCTCAGACACTGTCATTATGCCCGAACGCGTGAAGAGGAGACAGGAATAGCACACGATATGTTGCATGCATCCTGAAGATCATGTCAATCCTGTCCAACTTTTCGGAACCAAAGTACGCAGAAGGGCAACCCCTTTGTCTTTGCCGTTGGATTTGTTGTGGCCGCCTTGCCCGGAAGCAGTTCACGACCCTTGTTTTCGCTGCTAGACCACCGACTCAGATGGTCGCTCATCAGGACTAGCGACAATTTGGGCGGATATCTATCACGAATATGGGAGAAAAGTGGAATTTGTGAGAGTGTCGAAGTTCGGCGAGTCCGATTGATCGAAGCGGCGCTCGAACATCATGGCGTTGATCATGGATTGGCAATGACCGCAGGTGAAAAAGTTGGACTTTCACCGCCTGACCGCGCGAGCAAATTTGGGCTTCTCGTTGTATGCTGCGTCGATCGAGTTGGGCGGGTTCGCGGGTTAGCCGGACTGAGACGCGCGACGGCGATGTCGAGCGAGAGATCGATTGTGAACACAAACTCCTGCATAGTGTGTTTCCTGGTGATGGTTTCCGCCTTGAGTGCGGCGGGAAGTGATTGGCCGGCGTATCGGCGCGACGCGCGTCGCAGCGCCGTTTCTGATGACCGACTTGAGTTCCCCTTGCAAGCCGTCTGGCGTCGGCAAGCAAGGCTGGTGCCAAGGCCGGCGTTTGAGGATCCGCTCAAGCATCCAACGAATATCGATTTCGCTTTCATCCGGGATTTCTCCCAGCCAGTGTTGCTCGACTTCGATCACGCGTTTCATCCGGTGTCGGCTGGCGGACTGGTATTTTTCGGGTCGTCGGCCGACGACTCGGTGCGATGTTTATCGCTGGAGACCGGCGAGCAACGCTGGGCGTTTGTGACGGGCGGACCAGTTCGTTTTGCTCCACACGTGGTTAGTGATCGCGTCTACTTCGCGTCCGATGACGGCTTTGTGTACTGTCTCGATGCGAGCGACGGCAAGATCGTCTGGAAGTTTCGCGCCGCTCCGAACGAGCGACAGCTAGTGGGAAATGGGCGAATGATTTCGCGCTGGCCCTTAAGGTCTGGCGTGCTGGTGATCGACGGCGTCGTTTACGTGACCGCCGGCATGTGGCCCGCCGAAGGCGTTTTCGTCTATGCACTCGATGCGAAATCAGGTCGTGTCCGCTGGGCGAATGACACGAGCGGAACACTGAATCAACCCACGGCGAACCGCACCGCCTATACGATCACGGGAGTGGCGCCGACCGGATATTTGCTCGCCGCGAACGACGTGCTCGTCGTGCCAACAGGAAGGTCGATGCCGGCGTCGTATTCGCAGCAAGACGGCAGACTGTTGGCGTCGACAGCGCCCAGTTACCAAAATCGTAGAGGCGGTCCAGCCGAGTGCATCGACGTTCATGGCAGCGTCATTTTCGGGTATCCCCGTGAACGACTGACCGGTTCGGACTATAGCGTGCGCTACGCGCACAAGCTCCCGAATCTCACTCCCTACGGCGCCTTTCGCGGTGACCGAGTTCTCTCGGCCGATCGCACGTTTCTCGCCGTCAACGACCTGATGCGTTGTCTCGACATCAACTCGCGCTACACCAAAGGCAAAGTCATATGGCAAGAGCCTTGTCCATCCAAAAAATTGAGGTGTCTCGCGTTGTCGGCCAACGCGCTGCTGTTGGGAATCGACGATTCCGTTGTGGCTCGCGACCGGAAAACCGGCCGGCCGCTGTGGGACCAATCGGGGCTCGATGGTTACGTCCATTCGATTGCCGTGGCCGATGAGCGCCTGCTTGTCGCCACCGATAGTGGAAGTATCTATTGTTTCGCGGCGACAAAGCCTGGCGTATCGGCCGTCTTGGATAGACTCGCTGAAACACCAATTGCCGTGGCAAGAACGACGGCAGCTGGAAAGACAAACGAGGCGAGGCTGTTCGCAAGCATCGCTGCAAACAAGTTGCATCGAGGTCAAGCTTTGGTCATCGGTGAGACGGATACCAAGCTCGCTGTACAAATCGCCGCCATGTCTGAATTGCAAGTGGTTTTGTTACTGGATGATCCAAGAGCTGTTGCGACGGCGCGACAAACACTGCTCGACACATTTGCGCCGGGGCAGGGGCAGGTTTCGGTCCGAAATGATGTCGCCAGGCATCCGCTGCCGTTTGCTGACTTTGCTTTCAATCTGATTGTCGCGAAAGGCGATGTCGCGACCGAGCGAGCGTCGGAGTTACATCGCGTGCTTCGTCCGGCTGGTGGCATGCTCCATATCATGGACGCCGGCGACGACGAAAAGGCGATCGAGGCCGCCATGATTCGAGCGGCGCAAATCGACTCGTCCGACGACGACAAGACCCGTGAAGCTTCCGGCCCGTCCGAGCTCTCACGAGTCGAGCCAAGATCGCTGCTAGCCAAGATTGCAAACACGAACCGCATGCTGATTTTCCGCCGCGGCAAGCTGCCGGGATCGCTCGACTGGGATTCGGAGACGTCGACCGACCAACGAGTGAAATGGCCATTGGAATTGTTGTGGTTTGGCGGCCCCGGCTCCAAACGGACTGGGAGCGGCAGCCGGGCACCGATCGCTGCGGGCGGTCGCAATTTTGTGATCGGCAAGAACCACCTGATCGCCCTCGACGCCTACAACGGCGCCGAGTTGTGGTCACGCACGCTGCCGTATCTCTATCGCAAAATCGGCGGACTACGGAACATGCCGGGCCCCATACAGCCGTGGCTCACACAGAGTATCAACGCCGACGATAATCACGTCTGGCTGAATTGCGGTCACGTTGTCTACACCTTGGACGCCGCCACGGGCAGGCAACTCGCCGTTCATGGAAAGTTGCCCGCCGCGCCGGTCAAGGAGTTGGCTGACGAGGGATTGCGGATCGTCATGAATCAGTTCCAAAAGCCGGGGCCGCGGGGAGTTACCAGCGAGACACATGAATCACCCACCCCGGCCGGGCAGATACGCATCAACGCGATCGACGACAAGCAGCTTACGATTTCGCTCGAACTTCAACCCGATATCGTGATTGATGACCGTGTCTACTGGGAGCTATTTCTCGACGTGCGACCTCCCTCCCATCGTGCAAACCTCTACGATCGAGGGATCTTCCAGCTAATCGCATGGCCCTCGAAGGGGACCGTCACGCCGGGTGCTGGCGTTGCTCACCCAATGTGTTCCGTCGAAGTCGAAAACGAAGGCAAACGACTTGTCATTTCGATTGATTTAAAGGAACTAACCGAACTGCGCGTGGCGACGCTGGACGACTTCTGTTTTGCCGCCGCTTTGAATCACCCTACAGGAGCCGACCAGAAAAGCATGGCGGGCAACCGCGCCTATTTGCGGTGGGAGCACTACGCCGACGCGTTTGCCACGTCACTCAATAACGGCTGGCCGAGAATACGACGATTGCGAGCCAGCGACGATTTGGAAAACGATTCGCACATGACTCGCGAACTGCGCCCGATCAGCGAATTGCCGAAACTTGCTTTGACTTCGGGACGCATCGGGGAGGTGGGGCAACGTGCCGGTAGCATCGTCAAATTGTCAGGCATGCGTGAAACTCCGCTCAGTCTCGAAGAGTCTGTCTTTGAATTCAATCGAGGCAAGGGCTGCGGGCGATTGGTTGGTGCCGGCTCGCTGCAGGTGCTGCGATCCGGAACGCTGGCCTTCTACGATCTTCAAGACGACAGCGGCATGCGGTACTTCGGCGGCGTTCGGCCCGCCTGTTCGATCAGCGCTGTGCCGGCTCAAGGCCTGGTATTCGCGGCGGAAGGCAGTTCCGGATGCAGCTGCAATTACAACTTCAAAACAACCCTTGCACTTGCTCCGGCCAAACAGCGGCGCCACGAAGATTGGGCCATGTTCACAGCGCCGCTCAGCCCTGGTGCCTTGTTGCGAACGGGCAAATTTAATCTTGCGGCCCCTGGCGATCGGCGTGGCGACGACGGAGGTCTTTGGTTGCAATACCCTAGAGCGCCAACGTATTCCAGCCGCGTCCTTGCGACGGTCGCTGGCACCATCCCCGTTCCCGTTCAATTGCTCGGCTCACAACTCAAACCGTACCGAGTCAATGCGGATCGCGTCCCGATCGCCAACACCGACCGCCCTTGGCTGTACGCGTCTGGTTACGAGGGCATCGAAGGCGTTCGGTTACAGCTCTTCATGTCCGACAAGGAAGGCATCGTCGTATTTCCGGGCGAGGCACCGACGCTGGACGCGAAACTGGAGCCGAAGACTTGGGAGCGACGCTACTCGGCGCCGGCTGGCAAAGGCAGCTCGCTTTTTCTCTCGCACGACGACAGGGCGTTGTATGTGGGCTACGAAGTCGTCCCGCCTCTCGATCGCCGCGGAAAACAACTTCCATGGACGACGCGCGAAGGCCGAAAGCTCCCTTGTTCAGCGAGGTTCGGCGCTAGCGATCGATCCAGCGACACAGCGGTTTGGGAAGAGGACTCCCTTGAGTTCCTCATCAGCGACACATCCCTGAAAACCATTCTGCATTTTGGAGTGGGAATCACTGGCGGACGATACGATAGCACGTGGTCGGCGACGGGAAAGAAAGAGAACACGGCTGCGAACCCCATTTGGTCTGGGGCCATCTCGGTCCAAGCTGACAAGGCGATTGCCGAGTTTGCCGTCCCTTGGCAAACGCTAAGAGACGCAGGTTTGAACCTGAACGACCTCGTCATCCGTCCTCGGACCCGAGGTCCGCTGAAACGCCAGCCTCATATCTCGCATGGTTTTCGCCCAGTCATTGTGAAGAATTCGAAACCGGCGACGAGACATTATCGCGTCGCGCTGCACTTCGCCGAGCTCGGCGAAGCGGCGCCCGGAGATCGAGTCTTTGACATCAAGATCCAAGGCAAGACTGTCCTGCCGAACTTCGACCCAGTCCGAGTTGCAGGCGGTTCGCGACGCGCCACGGTTCAGACGTTTGCGAACGTCGAAGCAGATCGTGCTTTGGACATCCAATTCGTCAGCGAACCGAATTCCGCCAACCCGATTCGCCCGCCAATTCTGTCAGCCGTTGAGGTGTTGTTGGAGAAAGAGTAAATCAACGATAGTTGACGCACAGACGACATAGTACGGCGCGGCGACTATGCTCCTCGCGTATCCCTCCATTCATCATGTCGATCATGTCAATCCTGTCCAAACTTACCGGCCTGCCCACTGGCGAAAACCCTGCGAGAGAGGCAACACGAATGAAAACCATTTGCCGGAGTCGAGCCATTGCCGTTTTGATCGGCCTGGCTTCGATCGTCCTCATTCCAAGCAACGCCGCCATGTCGCGAGCGGACGAGGGCGACGCCAGGCTCAGAAAACGGATCGCCGAACTGGAAGCGGAAAACCGTTCTCTCCGCAAAATCATTGCCGGGATTAAGCGTTCGCTCGCCTCGGTTCCGGCATCGACCATCCCCGCCGAGACGGCCCCGGGCGGCCTGAGAATTATCGTCGCACCCGGCGACTGGGGCGGCTCGCAGCTGGCGGACATCAGAAAGGTGTGCGAGTCGGCCGGGAAAACGATTGCGGCTCAATTGACAGACGACGGTTTTGCCCCCATTCTCGTCGAGCGCGGCAAGTCGGGTCCCATCACACTCTACAAACGCGGCTCGGGCAACGAGCACATTGTCAAGTTGGATACTGGTAGTAACGCTTGGGCACAATGCGCCTTTCAGTTTGCGCACGAGTTCTGCCACATCGCTTGCAATTACCGCGACGCCAAGAATCCTCAGAAATGGTTTGAAGAAACATTGTGCGAATGCGCATCGCTGTACGCCCTGCGACGCATGGCGGATGAGTGGAAAACCAACGCGCCGTATTCGAACTGGAAGAACTATTCGGGATCGCTTGCCAGCTACGCGAACGATCGCATCCAGAAGCAGTCCGGTCGCAAGGAGCCAGCCGCACAGTTTTATCGCGACAACCGGGCAGCACTGGAGAAGACAGCGACCAATCGGAATTTGAATCTTTACTTGGCGGTCAAACTTCTTCCGCATTTTGAAGCGAACCCGACAGCATGGGAATCGTTGAGGTATCTCAACCTGGGCCCGGCTGAAGAGAACACTTCGTTCAAGGCCTATCTGGCAGGCTGGCACGACCGAGTTCCTGACGAGCATCGATCGTTCATTCGACTGGTGGCTGCGGAATTCGATATCAAACTCAAATGAAACACGGGCCGAAGCAAGGTACGCCTCGCTTGTGAACGGAGCACACGATCGTATGCTCCAAAATGAAGCGCTAACTGAAGTAGACGCGACCCCAGTTCGTGTGTAACCAATCAATCGATTTCAGGGATCCAAATGAAACAATTTCATTCAGTCCTGCTTTGTGTTCTTTGCTCAATTGCAATTCAGGTCACGGCGGCGGAGCCAGGTCGTAAACAAACCGAACGCCGACCGAATGTCGTGCTCATTTACATCGATGACCTGGGGTACGGGGACGTCGGTTCGTACGGTTGCACCGACATTCCGACGCCTAACATTGACAGATTAGCGCAGGAGGGCGTTCGCTTCACAGCCTCATACATAACCAACCCGCCATGTTGCCCGAGTCGATGCAGCTTGATAATGGGGCAGTACGCCCAGCGGTTCGGAAAGTATGGGATGTCGCGCGGACTTCCAATCCCGCAGGACCGACCGACGCTTCCCGCGCACCTTCGCGACATCGGCTACGTGACTGGCCAGATCGGGAAATGGGATATCGGAACAAGACGTCAGGGGCCGTTGCAGGTTGGTTTCACCGAGGTCGCGAAGACGCCGCCCAAAAAGAAGTACTCCAAACAAGAACTAGCTCGCCTGCCTGCGAACGTGCGAAGGCAACTTGCTAAGAAGGCCGGCAAGTCAAAATACTTTTGCACGAACAAGGCCGGTCAAACGATGTGGCTGACCGATTACGATGGCAAGTCGATAACGGACTTCGTGGCTCGACACAAGGATGAGCCTTTCTTTCTCTACTGGTCGCCCGAGGCGGTGCACTCACCTAGCATCGAGGTCCCTGAGCGGCTGATGGATCGGACGACGGCGGAGGGCCGGCGACGAAAACTTGCCGGGGCGATTGTTTCTGTCGACGATCAAGTCGGAACGCTGTTGAAGTCGCTGGAAAAGCATGGATTGCGTAAGAACACGCTGGTGATTTTCTCCAGCGACAACGGCGCTAATGGAGGCGAAGGCGGGACGTCGACGCCATACGTCGGTGGGAAAGGGCAGGGGACTCAGAAGGAAGGATGGGTCCGCGTGCCCACGATCTTCTCGATGCCCGGCACGCTGCCGGAAGCGAAGGAGCACAACGGTCTGATCGCTAACTTCGACTTTTATTCAACGATTGCGGCATTGGCCGGGGGGCCGATCCCAACGCACTGCGATGGCGTTGACCTGTTTCCGTTTCTCAAAGGCAAGCGGAGCGGTGCGGCGCATGAATATCTGTTTTGGCTTAACAACGAACCGGGTGACGCCGTTCGACGTCACCTGATCGCCGTCCGCTGGAAGGACTGGCGGTTGTACAAGAAATATGAAAAAGACCCGTGGCAGTTGTTTGACCTTAGATCGGATCCAAAGGAAGAACGCAACGTAGCCGCGAAGCATCCTTCGGTCGTGAAGCAAATGGCGGCGAAACACGCCGCGTGGGCAAACACGCTGGCACCGCTCGAGCAGATTCCAGAGATACGCGCTGGTGCGCTGGTCGTACCGATCGGCCACGGCTGGGCCTTTTCTTCGGCCAATAACAACACCAGTAAATGAGTTGTCTTGGGTTCTTGCCGAGGTCTAGCTCCCTATGCTCGCGGTGCGCGCACCAATGACCCCTTCGTTATCTGAAACCCCCAGGTTAGCGAGCCGCCGTGTTTCCCCCTAGGTTCGCGGCGTCAAATCTCAGTTAATGCCGTCTTCTCGCGAAAAACTCACATAGAACATGTTGTGGGAATTCGATACCCTTCCGGCGCCCTGGCTCAGCCTGCGCGAACATTCGACCAATTTCGCTGTTTGTCAGACGACCAGGTGCTCATGGCGAAAACGCGAGCGATTCGCTAACTGAATCATTCTTGGAGATGACCGAATGCCCGCCCTCAAGCAGATTGCCAATTCCGTCGTTCAAGGAACGATTCGCAGAGCTCGCCGCTGGAGTTCGCTCAGGCGGATGGTCGACCGGGCGTTCATCGAAAACCTGACGCCCGGTCCCGAATTCGATGGCGCGTGGTCCGAGCTGGATCGCGTCTACAGCCTGTGCCGGAGGCGCCTACACGCCGATCCGGCATGGCGATACGGTCCGGCCCGCGTTCATGAAATTGCCAAAGAGGGCTTCCAGGCCATTCAGGAATTCACTTCACTCGAAGGCAAAGTATTCTGCGACCTGGGATGCGGCACGTTTCATCCCTTCGGCATTTCGGCTGTCATGTTTCTCAACGGCGCCGGTTCGACAATCGCGCTTGACCTGAACGACGGAAACAAACAACGAGCCGCCGAATCGCTTGCCGACCTGCTCGGCGATTGTTGCGGCCAGGAAAAATGGAATTGGGCCGATGTCGATGATGTGAAGTTCATCAACAAAATACAACGCTTCAACATTCAAGCGCTCAATCAGGGCCGACTGACCGAGGGGCTCGCGGATGTTCCCATGTCGCACGTCGTTACCGACATCCATAATCCGATTCTGGAAGAGGAGAGCATCGACGTCATGACATCGCGAGCGGTGCTCGAACACTTCCTTGATTTCGACGTCGCCATGAAACGGCTGTTTCAGTTGATGCGAAAGGGCGGTGTGATCTACCACCACATTGATCTTGTCGACCACCGAGCCTATCGAAGCTCGGATTATCACTATTGGTCGTTCTTGGCCGAAGGCGAAGATTGGTCTGACGGACTGGTCAATCGCCTCCGATCAAGCGAGATCAAGAGAAGCGTCAAAGAGGCCGGATTCGAGGTGCTTCGCTATGACAATCGAGTCGCACAGATGCCGGAAGGGTTTATCGATCAAGTCGCGGGTCGATTCCGCGACATGACCAAAGACGACCTGAGCGCCACCGGCGTCTTCTGCGTGCTGAGAAAACCCTAAGGTAAATTTTATTTTACATTGACGCGCGGAGGTGAAGCTTGCTACGGGCGTCTTCCGCTCGCATTTATGCAATGAACGTGCAGCTTTTCCCTGGCGTTATGCCAATGGGGCCGCCATCGCCCGGGATTGTGGAGTGCCAAAGCCAGAATGGCGCGAGGGACAGGACAAGCAGCGCGAGAAGGGCGACCAACACCCTGGACGCGAACTTCAGGTCGCCGCGGCGAAAAGATCAGGGCGATCACCTAGGCCGAACCCAGAACGGTCGCAATGTTGGCGAGAATGGCAATAGGCAACGTGACCACAAATGACGTGATGACCAACGCCAGGGATGCCATGCCAAGAATACGCCATCGAGGGTTAAGTCGATGTTCTTTGTGGTCGAAGACATCGTCTCACTTCGGTAGCGGAAACGCAGATGAATCAGGGACGGCGACGACTGTGCCCCGTTGCTGCGTTGCTGCGCGAGTGCATGCGTCGCGGCCAAAGTGTTAGACTCGCTGATCATTGCTCGTCAAGATTCTTGCTTGCCTGGCAGCGGGGCGACTGAACGTTCCTCGAGGAACGCGTTCCGTCGATTGTGAACCGATTGCTCTGTCAGCATTCGATTCTCGGGCTGAACCGTTGAATTTGCTATCGGCAATTCGCGGCGTCTTGGCCGACTTCAGAGCACTGGCTAGTCAGCGTCACCCCCTGCCACAGGAAGAGACTTGAACGAATCGCAGACTGTCGATGTCAAGCTAAAGGATCGCGGCAGCGCGTTTTGGCCCGACGCATCGTTGATCGGCGTGGCGTTGATCTGGGGCGTCAACATTCCGCTGATGAAAAGCGGCCTTGAAGTCGTCGACGTCTACGTGTTCAACGCGATTCGCCTTGTCGTCTCGGCAGCCGTGCTGGCCGCCTTTGCATTGCGTGAATGGCAGCGCGGCGTGAAACCCAAAGCGGGTATCTCGTTTCGGCAGATCTTAATCCACGGCCTCTTTGTGTCGGCGATTTATCAGCTTTTGTTCCTCGGCGGGATCGCGACGACAACGTCAGGCAACACGGCCTTAATCATATCGACCGTTCCCATTTGGACAGCGCTGCTGGCTCGCATATTTCTCGCAGAGCGGCTGAGAGTATTGGCTTGGTGGGGCCTCTCAATTGCGCTTGTCGGGACGATTATCGTGGCGCTGCAGAAGGGCGACGTCGCCGTGAGTCGCCAGCACCTCGTCGGGAACATCACGGTGTTGGGCGCCGCAATGATGTGGGCTAGCGGCACGGTTTACAGTCGGTCGTTGCTGACGCGGATCTCGCCGATGCAGCTTGCCGCCGCGTCGGCCGTCGTTGCCTTGCCGATTCACTTGCTGGTCGCGGCGGGCCGCTACGGCAGCAGCCTGCCAGCCCTGCAATCGATCGACCTCTGGATGATCATCCTCTACGCCGGAGTTCTCTCCTCCGGACTCGCTTTGCCTATGTGGAACTTTGGCGTGCGCCATACCGGGGCGGCTCAAGCCGCAATCATTCAGAACTTGATCCCGGTCATCGCCATTCTGGCAACGTGGGTGGGACGAGGCGAGCCGCCGACCGTCGCGCAAGTCGTGGGAGGCATCTTGATCCTCGGCGGACTCGTCATGATGCGCAGCGCCAGACGGTCGCCCACCGATTCCAAGTCGAGGTCCGCCTAGCCGGTCCTGTCCAAAGCAACGAGGGCACGGACGGACGAAAGAGCTTGACAGGATCAATAGGATGAGAAACGAAGTAGTCCCTTTCTTCATCCTGTCGATCATGTTGATCCTGTCGAAACATCGACGGCATGAACTGATCGCTAAACGAGTTCGGGAACTTCGAACCCCTTGCGGTATTCGCGGCGGATGAAACGATTCGCGGTCTCATTCTGCTCGCCGACGAAAACTTCTTTCTCGACGTCGACCTGAAGCATCGGGCTAAAACGAATTTGATCGCTGTTGATATCGATCCCGTGGGCACCGAGGTGTGTTTTCATTTCGCCGACAAGCCCGGACCAAACGCCTCGGTCGTTCTTCACCAGCGACGCGGCGTCGCGCGTTCCGGCCGAGCCCGCTCGAAATGCGATGTTGGCCAGGTTGCACCAGCCGGTGGAGAAGTGTCCAACTTCGACGTCGGCATTGAGCGACGCGGCGTCGCGTGATCGCATCGCGTCGATGAAATTCTTCTGATGCAAACCGGTGTTGCCTCGGAATGCGCGAATTTGCTTCCCGTGCTTGTCAAACGCGACCGCTCGACCTCGCTGGCCTTCGAGCCGGCCTCCTTCACAGTAGGCGATGTATCCGCTGCCGGGTCCCGGGTGCTTGGCGGCGCCCTTCTTGCCCGGCGTGTTAGTCAGGTTGCTGAGGCCTATCACAACGGGAATCGAGCCAGTGTCGAAGTAGACAAAGTGGACGTTGGGCGTGTCGCCAGCGTCATTCCATGCGACACGACCGCCGCCGCCGAGGATTCTCTTTGGCAATGCGACACGGTCTTGAAACACGTTGTTGCGCAAGTCATCCAAGACATGCACGCCCCAGTTCCCCATTTCGCCAGACCCGGTATTCCAATCCCAGTGCCAATCGTAATGAAGTTTGTTGCGCAAGATCGGCCGTTCACCTGCGGGGCCGAGCCAAAGGTCGTAGGCCACCGAATTGTCGATCGCCAAGGGGCTGGTGCGTTTGCCAATTTGGCTTCGCACGCCGTAGCGATTCACTCGCGCAGAGACGATTTCACCCAGCGCCTTTTCGCGGTGCAGGAAGTTCTTGATTTCCGTCTGCATCGGGTCGGAGCGTTGCTGCGTTCCAACCTGGCAAATCCGGCCATACTTACGAGCCGCCGCGACGGTTTGTCGTCCTTCCCACTGACTGTGCGACAACGGCTTCTCGACGTAGACATCCTTCCCCGCTTCCATGGCCCAAATGGCGGCCAGGCAATGCCAATGGTTGCAGGTCGCCACGACCACCGCGTTGATACTCTTGTCCTCGATTAACTCACGGAGGTCAGCCCATCCCTTTGCCTTGGGGAATCGCTGCTTCGCTTTGCCCAGACGACCTTCGTCGGGGTCGCAGAGGCCGGCAATGTTGACGCCCTTGATGCGGTCGAAGGATGACATCAACCCGCTGGCTCGTCCTCCGCAACTGATAAAGCCGAGATTGATTTCGTCATTCGCATTCGCAAAAGACGCTTGCGGCGCCACGGTCAAAGCCGCACCTGCCGCCAAACTCGTTTGCACAAACCCGCGTCGTGAAATATTGGGCATCGCGTCGACTCTCCGAATCGTGACTGTAGGTCTTAGGCATTTCAGATTTCACATGCCCATTTGACCATCATATCAAGATACAGCGACAAGAGTGCGGGCCAGCATTCGCTATACTCCGTGTCTCGCGATTCTAGTCTCGCTCGTGCTGACCCAAGAAGCACCGATGTCGAATCCTACACATCCGACTCAATCGGCAAACGAGAGTGGCGACGCATCGCCGGAAGCGATCAGCCGAGCCGAGCGTCCATCCTCCCGGCGGCATGTCTTCGCGTCCTTGTTCACTCCGACGTGGAGCCTGGGGCTGCTGTTGTTCTGTTGTCTGTTTCTACCGGCCTTCGAGGGCTGCGCGGGGGAAACCGTCTATATCGTCCATGAAATTTTCGATGGAGATGTCGTTGCCTGGCCTCATTTTTTCATTGTCTGGCCGTTCTTATTCGGCCTTATTGTGTGCTTGGGTATCGCCGGCAATCGTATCACGGCCATTTCGCCAAACAGATCGCCTGATTCAGAGCTGGTTCAAACGGACCGAGGGTAGACAAAGACGCCAGCTGGTTGGACGCATGAGGTTTCACGCTCGCCGAAGCGAAGGGACGATTTCGGTGAAGGCGGCGTGTAGAGCGGGAGCAATTCCAGCGAGCAGTCCGGCGACAGCCGAAACGAGAATCCCGACGGTCGCGAGTTTAAGCGAAGGCGTGAAAGCGATCGTGACGGCTTCGGCCCCAACGGACAGGCTGCTGAGTTCGAGCGCGAGCATAGCCGCAGCAACTCCAATCGCGCCGCCGACAAGGCTGAGCAAAACGCTCTCCGTCACGATCAATTGAAAAACGGTGAGGCTTGAGAATCCGATCGTCTGCAGTACGGCGTGCTCCGCGATGCGATCTTCCACGGACATAATCGTTGTCGTCGCGACCAACGCCAACACGAGGCCAACGCACGCAAAGCCGAGATAGTGGGCCATGCCGATAAGTTGCGTGAGGTCGCCGAGACTCTTGGCTTGAAAAACGCCTTTGGGGCGGGTCGTCGTCTCCACTGGACCGCCGCGAAGTACTTTGTCAATCTCTAGGCCAGTGGCCTCAGGATCAACACCTGCATTGAGCAGGACTTCTATTTGTGTCACCGTGCCAACTTGGTTCATCCCCTTCCCCCGTTGGAGGAAATCGAGATGCGAATAGATGTAGTTCTCTTCCGCCGGGTCATCGCTCGTGAAAATGCCGGCCACCTGAACGCTCAGGTCTCCGATTGAAAACTTGTCGCCCGTCTTGATACCTCGACGCGAAGCCACGGCTTGTCCAACGACCGCCGAGTCCTGGTGCTCCTCGAACTCGGCCCAATTGCCGGAAGCGAGCTCGAAATCTCGAGCCGTGCGGAGCAGTTGAGGCGGCACTCCGTAAAACACGACGACATCGAGACTGGCTCGGCAATTGTTGGTGAACACTTGGATAGGAATGACTTCTCGGACACCATCGATTTTGGCGATCTGCTGATCGTAATCCTGCGGTAGGTGGCTTGTCGCCGGGCAGAACTTGTTGGCTTGAAACGTGACCAAAGCTCCCTTCGCCCGTTGGCGCCTTTGCAGGTCGTCCATGCCCTCCTGAATAGCGCCGACAAAACAGAAGACGTAGATCGCGACAGCCGATCCGGTGACCGTCAGAATCGTCCTCGAGCGGTGTCGCCAGAGCGTTTTCAAAATGTAAGGTATGAACTTCATTTCGGGTTCTGGCCTGTTTCGCTGACGAGCGGCTCGCCGGCGTCTTGCTGTTTCAGTTTGCCGCCATCGAGACGGAAGACTCGGTCGGCGAGCTGGGCGGCCGCTTCATCGTGCGTCACCATGAGCAGTGTTACATCGAGTTGCTTGTTGAGGAGTTTGAGAAGATCGAGAATCTGAGAGGAGGAGTTGGGGTCGAGGTCGCCCGTTGGTTCATCGGCGACAACCACCTTGGGGTGAGCGACAATCGCTCGGGCAATGCCGACTCGCTGTTCCTGACCGCCTGACATTTGCCGAGGGTAATGGTCCGCTCGATCAATCAGGTCGACTGCGCGAAGTGCAATCTCAAGCCGCTTGCGCCGTTCGCGTCTCGGAATCGGCAGAAGGAGTAACGGCAATTCAATATTTTCATATGCGGTCAGTACGGGAACGAGGTTATGGTTCTGAAAGATGTAGCCCATGTTGGCCGCTCGCCAGTGCGCGAGTCGCGTGCGAGACAGCTGCGTAATGTCGATGCCGTCGATCGTGATGCTGCCGCTATCTGGCCGGTCGATTGAAGCGATCAGGTTGAGCAGCGTCGACTTTCCAGTTCCGCTCGCGCCCATCAGCGAGATGAACTCGCCCTGCTCAATGTCCAGGTCAACCTTATCCAGCGGCGTAATCGTCTCGCCGCCCTTGTGGTAACGTTTGCATAGACTCTTGATCTCAATTAGCGGCATCAGGCGCCTCCTTCCTGATTGGGAAGACGACTATTAGGCGTCACATCGTTTTCAGGTGGCGTGGCGGGTTCTGGGGCGGCGTTGCTGTCAACTCGAATCCGTTCGCCATCGACAAGGCCGTCGGCATTGGAGGCAATGATTCGGCTGGAGACATTGAGTCCTTTCGTGACTTCTCGAAGGCCGTTGGCTCCAATGCTTCCCGTTTGAATCGCAACGCGACGAGCGACGCCGTTCGACTGATCGACAACCCAGACGAAAGGACCGTCCGCGCCTTGTTGGACCAGTTGCTGCAGGACGTAAATCCTCGCGACCTTGTCGTCCGTGGTCGGTCGACCGGTCTGTTTGGGGGCGAGGAAAGTTGCGGCGACGAGCATGTCCGGTTTGAAGACCTCGGGAGGGTCGGGGATCGCGACCTTGACCTGTAGCGTGTTCTGCTGAATGTCGGCTTCCGAACTTATGATGAGCACTTGTCCGACGATCGGAGAGGCCAGGGCGGGGTTGTTGATTTCGACTGGTTGGTTGAGTTGAACTCGCGGGATATCTTCAAAACGAACGTCAACTCGGATTTGTAGCATTTCTGGACGGTAGAGAGTGACGATCGTGCTGCCGTCGTATCCCGGATTCTGCGCCGGACCGCCGATTCGAGCACCGGGGTCGGCGATCAGTTGAAACACGCGACCGGTAATCGGGGCAACGACCGTCATTCTGTCGAGCTGCAGTTTGGCTTGAGCAACGGCGACTCGGGCTTGAGCGACGCGAGCCGCAGCGGAACGGACCTGCGAGTCCGCCTTGGCAACGGCTTGGACTTCGTCGGCAAGAAGTTCGAGCTGGGTCTTCAGCGCATCGCGCCGACCAGTTTGAGCGGTGACTTCATTGGCAAGTGAGATGGCCCTGTTACGCAACTCATCGACGAGCGCTTTGGCGGATGCGAGTTTGCTTGAGGCGATTTCGATCTCAACTTTCGGCACAACTCCTTTCGAATTGGCTTTGGCTTGGTAGTCCTTTTGCGCGGCGTCTTGGTCTGCCTCAGCTCGCCGAGTTTCAAACGGCAAGTTTTTCAGTTGCGTTTTCAATTGAGCCAACGCTGCCTCGGCCTCGCCCAGTTTTGCGACAAGGTGGACAGGTTTTGCGTGTCGAGTCTTGGCAGCGACCAGAGCGGCTTGGGCTTCGTCTGCTTGGGCCAGTTGCAGCTCAAGGTCCGCGACGGCTTTTTCAACGTCTAGCCGCGCGTCGGCTTTGACGAGTTCGGCGACAGGTTCGCCAGCACGAATAGGTTGATCTTCAACAACGAGCAGAGTTTCAACGACTCCGGGCGCCAGCGCCGCGACGCGGACGACCGTGGGCCTCGGCTCTATCCAGCCAGAGGCGTTAAACAGTGGCTCGCCTTCTTGCCGCCGCTCCGCCGTTGTCGCGTAGACCGGAACGACTTTCACAACTCTGGGCGGAAACACGTAATCTCGCGCCGCCCAGCCGAGCAGGAGCAAGAATCCAACGATCAAACCGCCTGGAAGCACGTATCGGGTAAATACATGCCGTCTTCGGTTCGGCCCGCCCGTACGGGGCTCGCTGCGGTCGACAGCGAGCCCCTGCAAATCAAGATTACTGTTCATGCTCAATTCACTTTTTCACGAATATGCCGCTGGCAAGCACGGTCAAGTTGCCCGCGTCGTCACGTTTTGCTTTGCCTTGAACGATGACCGTCGAAAGCTCTTTGACTTGAAGCAGCTTTCGGGCGTCTGCTTCGACGACAGCGCCGTCTCCGTCGACGACTTTCACCAGCGCCCTTGCTGTCGGCAGTTTGTCTGTCTCGCAGCAATAGTCCCAGGGCTTCGCGCACTGATCGCCAGGAATGTCGCTGCATGCTTTGAGCGAACCATCGACAATCGTGAATGCAGCGCGGCCGTCGATCCACGGGTTCGCCTCTCCGCCGATTCGCCCGACGATCGTGATCTCGTCGCCATCCTTGGCGGACTCGCGGACCGCGATGACTTCCTGCGCGCCGGACGGTTCCTGCTGAAGTAGGTACGCCGCGCCATCGACCGTGGTCTTGCCGCTGACATTGTCGGGCGCTGGATCGATCGGATATTCCTCCACGCAGCCGACGACAAGACTCAGCCCCAAACAGAGGCTCAAGCAAAGGCTCGCGGTTTTTGTTCTTTTCATTTCCTAGCTCCATCTTGGTTGTGCCAATTGCGCGGCTGACGCCCGCCGTTGGCCATTCATGAATACATTCAATTAACGTCTAAAACAGTTGGTGCTAAAACGTCTTCAACCCATCAACGACTGGCATGCTGAGCGCGCGAATGGCGGGAGGTATCGCGCCAAATACACCGAGGACGAGTCCGATGCCGCAGCCGATCAATACGGCGGTGTTGTCAACCTGCAGGGAAAACGCTCCCATCGTAAATCGCACAGCGGCGCCGTTGACGAAGATCACTGACAATAGAGCCGCCAGCAAACTCGCTGCTGCGGCCAACAACAGGCCCTCCTGGATCAAACTCACGACAATGGCGCGGCGGACGAAGCCGAGCGTGCGCAGCGTCGAGATCTCCGGGATGCGACCGACAACCGACCCGTACATCGTGTTGAGTCCGGCGAACACGCCAGCGCCGGAAACCAACGTGATAACGAGAAGCGCCAGCCAACGGACGGGGCCGTAGTCTTTTTGCAAATTGGCATAGTACTCGCTTTCCCTTATCGTTTGCAGTTCGAGATCGAGACGCTCTTTACAGAACGAATTGAGATCCCTGAAGTCCACGTCGGACGACAGAGTCACGGCGACGATACTAAGGTCTTGACGCTTCATTGCCTGCTGCAATTCATCTAGCCGGCACCAGCACTCCGATTCGAAAGTTGAACCGCCAGCGGAGAAAATTCCGCTAATTCGCCAACTCCTTCCCTCAAAGTTAAGCCAACGTCCGATAGTCAGATTTCCGTCGACGCTGCCCAGTTTTGTCGCAACCAATCTGCCCACCATGACCTCGCCAACTCCCGGCCAATCACCCTCTTCTATCTCCAATCTGCGGCGAACCAACAGAGCAGAGCGAGTTACGCCTCGCACGAGCCCCATCGACGCTTCGTTTTGGCCGACGCCCACCTGCGTGCCGAGATACAGCTCCGGCGAAACGTACTTCTGCCCATACCGCTGTTCTATGCCGGTGACGCTCGCCGGAACTAAGTCATGGGTCCGCATTGGGATCGATGAGTATTCAAGGTTTTCTCCCATCCCCAAAGAGAACACGATGGCCGTTCGCGAGTCGCCGCTCGCTGCCAGTGATTTTTCCAAGCCACGAATGAATCCGACGACAACAAGAACCAATGTGATGACAGTCGTCAGCCCTGCGAGCGTCAGCAATGTGCGCAACGGTCGCCGGAACAGGTTTCGAATTGCATACTCCCAAGGGAGCAGTCGAAAGAACATGACGCTACTTTATCACCGGCCAGACGCATTGCGAATGGCTCGATTTGTTCAGGAATGATCAAGCGAAGAGGCGTGCGCCAACAAGCTCGCCCGTGACTTGATCCGCTGAGGTGGATGGCAACAATCGACTTGGCGTCGCCTGTTAACACAAGAACGACATGTACCGAGTGCGCAGGACGCGGCCTGGATTTTTGCCGCGGATTGGCGATTGTCCGCTCCGGGCGAAGTCGTTCAAAGAGGGTAATTGTTGCGGCCAGACTTGATCGAACCCCGCAACAGCACAAGCAATCGTCGACGTCGAATTCTCGTCTAGCTCGGACGATTTCCCAATAACCGCTCCGCCGCAGACGCCTTGGCAGGAAGAATTGGGTGGCGAGTCACACGGCTGAGGCGACTCGTCGCATGGACGGCGATGGGATTGCTTCGCCGAGTCACAGCAACAATCACAGTCGGCTTCGGATGCGCCTTTCCTTCCTTGCGAATCGGATTGCAACGCGCAACAGCCAGCTTGGCATATGCCGCTACCGCACCACAGCGGGCATGCCACTATGGCGAAAATCGTCGCGATGGAGACTGCTCGAGAGAACATGGTTTGCGTCCTTGGATTGCTCAGTCCCATCATACGCTGAGTCCCAAGGTGCGGCAAACACCAACTTGTGCCTGGCTGCGGCTACGTAATCTGATGCAGCGCTCGGGACCAGGTTGCGGGCCTGATTTCGAAGCGAGACGGATTAGTTGGTCAGCGTGTTTCGCTTAGTTTTCGGGCTCGGGCTCGGGCTGAGGCTGCCATCGAGCAGCTGGCCGTCGATCGCTGTCGACGCTTTCCAGAGTTCGCCGAGTGAGTCGAGATGGGCAAGGCTGACTTGAAGGTGCGTCTGCTTGGCGGTCAACAAGGTTACAAAGTCGACCTTTCCTGCATCGTAACCGTTGGCGACTAGATCGAGCGACCGTTTTGCGCGGGGAATGATTCGCTGCTGATACCGCTCGGTCTGTTGTGAAGCATTTGAGTATCGGCGGAAAGCGATGGCGAGTCGATCTTGTAGGTGCAGTTCGATTCGGTCGACTTCATTCATCGCCCCGATCCATCTCGCTTTAGCGGATTGAATGTTGCCGCGGTTTCTGTCGAACAGAGGAATGGGCATCCCGACTTGGACATTGGCTACGTTGTCGCTGGTGACGTTGTGATGGCGAACGCTCAAGGAAAAGTCCAAGTTAGGAATCGACTCCAATTCAGCGCGGCGAATGGCGGCTTTTTCGCGTTCGACATGCGAGCGAGCGGCGCTCAGCTCAGGGTTGCTGCCCAGAACCTTCGCGTAGCAATCGTCCCAATTTAGTCTTGTTTGGTTCGCGCTGAGTTCGCCGGCAAGCATGGGCTTTTTCATGGTCGGCATGCCGATGACGGCGGCCAACCTGCGCCACGATTCAAGTTGCTCATTGCGAGCGTTGTCAAGCACGATGTTCGCCTGCTCGGCTCGTACTTCGGCTTGCAGCACGTCGTTTTCCGTCCTTAAGTGATTGGCCTGCAGCTTTTCGGTTGCCTCAACAATGCTCTGGCCAATGCGGGCAAATTCGCTCGCCAACTCGACTCGTTGTTGCGCGACAATCGCATCGTAGAATCGCAGCCGGACGTCGCTCAGTACTCTTTGCTCTTGGACATGCCAGCGAAAGTGCGTTTCATCGACGTCGCGACTCGCGATCTCTTTGTCCAGTTTCAGTTTTCCCGCCGTGACGAATCGTTGGCCGACAAAGCCGCCTTGCTGCCCCGCAGTTCCTTGGTTGCCGATTTCGGTCGCGTGATAGCCAATCACCGGGTTGGGGTATCGGCCGGCCTGCCGCAGTCGGCCTTGAGCGTCGTCGATTCGGGCGGCGGCGGCGGAGAGCGTCGGGTTGTTGTCCAGTGCGATCGCTTCAAGATCCGAAAGCGAGACTGTCGTCGATTGCACGCCTGTCGGGGGCGAGCTTTGAAGGGGCTGGACCGTCGAAACCTGCCCCGCGTCGTCAGTTGGTTCGTACGCCGCTTCGCGGACAAAGACTTCCGGCGGCGTCTCGCCACATTCCTCGCCATTCCAATCGTCGTCATGGAATGTAGGCGCCGAGGACGAACGGAGAATCAGCGCGGATTGACAACCGGTGAGGGCCGGCACCAATAGCAAGATGATCGCGAATGGGAAGCGAATCCGCACAGCGGTTGCGCCTTTGTCGTTAAACAGCACCCGTATCAATGGACCTCGATCCCTCGGCGGCAACAGGCCGTAATCTGTATCGGTTATTCCGGTCCCAATGATTAGGCAAACTTGGATTAGTCGATCCTGAATACTCTCGCAGGCGCGGCTCATGAAGTCTTGGAGAACCGTCCAGGCGATGTCGACCGTCCCAGCGTCGTACGCGGACTTGCATTGCCCATTGAGGTCCGTCAACATGTCTGCTCCCAACGCCTGGCCGACATTTCGGAAGCATATCAATGAGCGTCAATCCAATTCCCGACGGTTTCAACACAATTAGCAGTTACCTAATCGTGCCAAACGCGGTGGAAGCGATGGCGTTCTACGAAAAGGCCTTCGGTGCCGTACCGAATGAAGGCGCAGAGTAGTTGCGTGCGAGCCATCCACCGGATTCAAGTTCATGTCCTGTGTAGTGCGGACTGGCGCATTGACAAGAAGAACGATAGCCAACGATGGACAACTCGGAACACCCGGAACAGCCGCCCGATCGACCTGACAATGTGGACGACGTGTTCGCAGCGTTGGGCGAATCGGAGTCGGTGCATATCATCGACGACTTGGAACGCGACGAGTTTGTCGGCGAGGATCTTCCTTCTCGGCCACTGCAGTTTCCTGTGTCGGCGCTCTTCTTGGCTTTCCTGCTCACCGGCCTGTTCTCGTTGGCGTACGTCTACCAACAGACTTTCGGCTTTCTTCTTTTCTTTGCTGCGGCCGCCGCATTTGGAAGCCGAGCCAAAGGGAAACGCGAGCGAGTGATCGCGACGATGTTTTTTGGCGGCGCAGCCGGGATTTGCGCCGGCCTGATGCTCGCCGAATCGAGTCGTTCCGCACTCGCGATCTCCGGGCTCGCGATCGCTTGCATCGGCGGCTACGCCTCTCTTCACGGACTCGCTTTAGTGATCGTTTCGTTTTGGGAATAGGGTCGCTGCGCGGATGCAGCTGAGAAGTTTCAGGAAGTCTAAAACTAAAGCTGCGGCTGGACGCCCCAGCCACTAAGAGACTTGCGTGCGACTGCGTGAGGAGTTCCACTTGTCGATCGATTCGGATGGCCATACACCGCTACCAGCGATCAGGAGAACAACGTGCCGACTGATATGAAAATCGACTACGTCGAATTGCCGGCAGCCGACATTCCCGCAGTCCGAAGTTTCTACGAGGCGGCATTCGACTGGAAATTCATGGACTATGGTCCGGAGTACTCGTCGTTTGAAGATGGCAAGATGACGGGCGGCTTCTATAAAGCCGAAATGCGTTCACGCACGGAAAACGGCGCCGCGCTGATCGTGATCTACGCCTCAAACTTAGAACAAGTTCACGAGAGCGTGTTGTCGAACGGCGGCGAAATCATCAAGGACATTTTCTCGTTTCCGGGCGGCCGACGCTTTCAGTTTGCCGATCCCAACGGAAATGAACTGGCCGTCTGGTCGGACAAGTAGGAAATCGCGCGACGGCTGGTTGCAACGGCGCGGAACACGGCGATCTTGATGTTCCCAAACGCTTGGAAAAAGCCCGTCATGGACTTGTGTCATTCGATCTGAGCCGGGCTGTTCTCCACATCCGCCGGTAACGTCTCGACGCTCCAACCTCGTTTGCCGAGCTGGTAGACATCCAATCCGCGGAACGCCTTTCGGTCGAGAAATACGGTGACGTTCTCGTGCCGCTGCACCCAGGCGGCTGGGTTTTGCGGACTCGGCTCACCGTAGAACATTCGTTCAACCGCCTTGGACTTGGATTCGCCCCAGGCCATCATCAGCAACTCGCCTGCGGAAAGAATCGTCGAGATGCCTTGAGTCACCGCGAAATTGGCGGGCTCTAAGCTCGCCGGACCGTCGGCGCTGTGGAGATCGAAGTCGGCTAGATTGGCTTGGGCCGTACTGCTTGCCAGGCGTACGAGCATGGTTGTTGAATCTCCGGCGGCGCCGCCGTACTCGACAAAACCGATGTGCCCTCCAGCGCGTTGGTCTCGATCGATCGCGCCGCCGACTCCGACGCCGAGCAACTGCAATCGCGATCCCCGCTCGCGCACTCGCATGTCATAGTTGAGCATCGACTCGCGGATTTCGCTCAGCACCGGATGAGTCGATTCCGAATTGACTCGAATTTCAGGCGGGGCACCATCCTCACCCACCGCGGTCAGTCCCGTCCACTCCTCAGGCCAATCGGCAAGAATCTCTTCGAGCCGCGAACTGTTGACGATTTGGCCATGTTCGAAAAAGCAACCGCGTGGCGTGAAGATGTTCTCGCTGGCGAATCCGCCTCGATCGACTCGAAGATTTCGGTGGGCCCAATGATAATACGACGGGTAGCCGCCAAAGTACTCATCGAGGAACAAGACGTCTTGTCCGACCACTGCGGCGCGATCCCCGCGGCGTCGATTAGCTAGCGCGTCCCAAATCCACTTCCAAACTTCAATCGGGCTGCGTCCGGTCGCGCCCCCCAAAGCCGCTTCCGGGCGGGCGACGCACCAATCGATGATGTACGAACCGACATGGGGCACAGCGATCTCTTTATTGTCCGCCAGGAAAACGCGTTTCGCCATGGCTACCTAGTCTCCTGCACCAGTTGATTGTCTGGGGTGAGGTGAGCGTCGAGGTCTTTACGGATCGCTCTTGTCGTTGATTATTCTATTCGACTGACTGGCCATCGGTAGTATGAATTCCGGTTCGCCTCGATTCGAGCCGGAAGCTCACTGGCGCCACCTCGACGACAGTGCGAGTCTTCGCGAGCGGGAAGGCTTCAGTGACCGTTACGTCTTTCCCGAATTGCCCTACTCGCCTACAATTCGGCCCACTACGCATCGCGATGTCTTGCACGGTGTTTGCATTCACGCGTTGCCCTGACGCCCCGGAGAGGTTGCTCTTTCATGGCGGAGGCTCCAGCGGCAACGAATTCGGCCGAGACGCGGCTGAGGGAGTTGTCGAAGCAACTCGATCGACAAGACGGCTTCTCCAGTGTTCTGGCGTCCTTGAGACGCGGCGAATCGGCGACATTGGACGGAGTCTGGGGCGGAGTCTGCGCGCTGCTGGCCGCCGAACTTGCCAGGCACGGCGATAGCCCGCTACTGGTCGTCTTGCCAGAGCAAAACGAGATCGACGATTTCTGCGACGAACTCGACCTATTCGCCAAGCACGACGTTGTGCGTTTTCCGGCCTGGGAAAGCGAACCGGGCGAACGCGTTATCAACGATGACATTTATGGCGACCGGCTCGCAACGCTTAAGCGACTTGCGTCGAACGATCTCCCCCGCGTCGTCGTGACAAGCGTCGAGAGCCTGATCCAACCGACGCCCACTCCCGAGTCCATCGCCGCGGCGTCGCGAATCATGCGCGTTGGCCAGCGAATCGACATCGACGCTCTACTGCGTTGGTTCGCGAGACAGAAATTCCATCACACGAGCGCCGTGGAACTGCCCGGCGAATACTCGATGCGGGGGGGGATTCTCGATGTCTTCGCTCCCGATTGGATTCGTCCTTGCCGATTCGAATTCTTTGATGATGAAGTGGAATCGATTCGAACGTTCGATATCGCCACGCAGCGCAGCATCTCCGAGCTGACTCAGGCTGAGATCACGATTCTCGAGCCGAATGAGAACGATGGCGGCATGCTCGCTTCGTTTCTTACCGAGGCCGCTTGGACTCTGCTCATCGAGCCTCAGAAAGCGCGGGATCACGGCGTCGAGTACCTGAGCCGCCTGGAACATCCGGAAGGGTTTCATGGAGTCGATAAGGCATTGCAGTCCGTCGCGCGAAACGGAGTTGCTTCGGCAAGTTTGATCAGCGACGGCCGTGACGGAGCGTATTGCCATCTGGGCTTTGAATCGGTCGAACGATTTCAAGGGCAGATCGATCGAGTGCGAGAGGAATTGACGACGATTGCCGGCGATGAGGACGTGATCGTCGTTTGTTCGACCGATGCCGAAGCCAAGCGTCTCGGCGAGATCCTCAACGACAACGTCGACGAGCAGTCCGCCGTGCAATTGGCGGTCGGCGCGCTGCGTTCGGGTTTTCGGTCTCGACTCGACGGTCTTCTGATCGTGAGCGGCGACGAGCTTTTTCACCGAACCATCGTCCGACGTCCGAAGGAAAAACGGCTCGGCAAAGCGATCGACAGCTTTCTCGATTTGCGAGAAGGTGATCTTGTCGTGCATCTGGGGCATGGTATTGGTCGGTACCGCGGGCTCGAGCTGCTGGACAAAGATGGCCACGTTGAAGAGCACTTGCGTATCGAGTTTCACGGCGGCACGAAGATCTACGTCCCGGCGGCCAAGATCGATTTGATTCAGAAATACGTTGGCGGGTCGAAGACGAGACCCCGTCTTGCTCGTATCGGAGGCAAAGCGTGGTCGGCTCAGAAGAAGGCTGCCCAAGCCGCCGTGACTGACCTGGCTTCGGAAATGCTGGAGCTTCAAGCCTCGCGGGCTCACCGGCCGGGCATCGCGTTCAATGCCGACTCCGAGTGGCAGCTCGAATTCGACAACGCGTTCTTGTACGAAGAAACGCCGGACCAACTTCACGCGGTCGCCGCGATCAAGAAAGACATGCTGTTGGCCAAACCGATGGATCGGCTGCTCTGCGGCGACGTCGGGTTTGGCAAAACGGAGATGTCGATGCGAGCCGCCTTCAAAGCCATCGATAGCGGTTACCAGGTCGCGCTGCTTGTGCCGACCACGATTCTCGCCGAACAGCACTATCAATCGTTTCGTGATCGCATGGCCGAGTTTCCAATCGACGTCGCGAAACTGAGTCGATTCTGTTCGACAAAGGAACAACGCGAGACGATCAAAGGGCTGAAGTCGGGCCAAGTCGATCTAGTGGTCGGAACACACCGCCTCGCTTCGAAGGATGTGAGTTTCTTCAATTTGGGTTTGGTCGTGATCGATGAAGAGCAGCGGTTCGGCGTCGAGGTCAAAGAGCGGCTCAAGTCGTTGAAGGCCACGGTCGACGTGCTCACGATGAGTGCAACGCCGATCCCCAGAACTCTACATATGTCGCTGATCGGAGTTCGAGATATCTCCAACCTCGAAACGGCGCCTCAGGATCGAGTGGCCGTCGAGACCAAGGTCTCTCGGTTCAGTTCCGAATTGATTCGCCACGGGATCATGCGCGAGCTCAATCGCGGCGGGCAAGTCTATTTCGTTCACAACCGAGTGAAGGATATTGAACTGCTCTACCAGAAGCTCAAGTACATCGTGCCCGAAGCGGACATTCGCATTGGTCACGGACAGATGCCCGAGCGCGATTTGGAAAAGGTGATGGTCGATTTCGTCGCCGGCCGGTTCGACGTCTTGCTGGCGACGACGATTGTCGAAAGCGGACTCGACATCTCCAACGCGAACACGATCTTTATCGACGAGGCGGATCGCTACGGGCTTTCCGATCTGCATCAACTGCGCGGGCGAGTTGGACGGTACAAGCATCGGGCCTATTGCTACTTGATGATTGAGCCGGGGAAACATCTCAATCCAACGGCGGCGAAGCGACTGCGAGCGATCGAGGAATACAGCGAGATGGGCGCCGGATTTTCGATCGCCATGCGAGACCTCGAGATTCGCGGCGCGGGCAACTTGCTGGGGTCGCAGCAAAGCGGCCATATTTCCGCCGTCGGATACGAACTCTATTGTCAGTTGCTCGAGACCGCCGTTCGCCAACTCAAGCAACTGCCGCCTCGCATGACGACCAACGTCGACATCAATCTTCCCGGCGAAGCCCACCTGCCGACCGACTATGTGCCCGAGATGCGAACCAAGATCGACATCTATCGGCGTTTGACTCGAGCCGAGACGTTTCGGGATCTGGATGAGCTGAAAGCGGAAATGGGCGACCGATTCGGACCGCTACCCGCCTCGGCTGAGCAGGTTTTCAGGCTGGCACATCTCAAAATGGAAGCTGCTGTATGGCAGATTGAATCGATCTCGGTTGAGGACGAATTCTTGATGATTCGCTACACGAATCGGCCGCGAATTGAACAGCTGGCGAGCCAATCCGGTATCGAAATACGAGTGGTCGACGACGAGACGGCCTGCGTGCCCATCATGGATTTGTCCGATGGGCGCTCCGATTTGGCGAGTCGGCTCGATTCTGAATCGTTGCTGAAACTGGTCGAATCGATGTTGCGGTCAACCGGGTGACGTTCTTATAATCCCGCCCCGCATATTGCGAAGTCGAGGAAGATGTAGACAGGGACGTTTTGCGCATTTTTTTGCGCTGCACATCAAACAGAAACAGAAGGCTTCCCGTGGTTTGCGAGCAAGTAAGGATACTTCTCGTCGCCAGTCTGTTGCTTGCCGGTACCGGTTGCGGTTTCGGCGGCACGCGCGAAACGGCGAGTATTTGGGACGACACGTCAAGTGTCTCGGCCGAGTCGATGGCCAATCGGGCGACGCCCGTACCTCCAGCCGCTGAACAGCCGCGCGCGTTTCCTCCCCCCGGTCAATACGCGCCTGGTCAAGTTCCGCAAGGACAATATGCGCCGGGGCAATTTGCGGCGAGCCAGAATGCGCCGAGTCAAAATGCGCCTGGGCAGTATGCATCGAACGTAAGTGGTCCGCCGACGTCGCCGACGTTTGCTGCGGGGTATGAGCATACGCCGCCGGCCCAAATCGTTCAGCCCGGGGCGCCATACGCAAGTCGATACCCCACGAACTCTGATCCGACTGGCAATCTCGATCCGACTGGCAATTCGCCCAACTTGTCACACAGTCAAGCGTCTTCGCTTGAGAAGTTCGCACCGGCGAGAATCGTCGCTCAGGTCGGCGATCAATATATTCTCGCCGGGGATGTGTTAGGCGCAGTCACTCAGATGCTCGAGCCTCATCGAGACAAGTTGACGGAGGCGCAATACAATGAGCAAAAGGAACGCGGCATTGAGGCGATGGTTCGCCGGATGCTTGAGTCGAAACTGATGTACGTGTCGTTCCTGCAGCAGATACCGAAAGACAAAGTCGCCGAGGCGATTGTTGGCGTGCGAGAAGAAGCGTTCAAGCAGTACGACGAAAAGGAACTCGACAAGGCAATGAAGCAGGCCAAAGTGTCGACGCCTGGCGAGTTTGACGCGTATCTCCGCCGCTTTGGTACTTCACTCTACAAGCAGAAGATTCAGTACATGGAGGGGCAGTTAGGCCGAACTGCCGTGATGCAGAACATCGAATTGAATCCGGAAATCACCCACCAAGAGATGTTGGATTACTACCGCGGTCACTTGACTGATTACGATTACAAGGCCAAAGCGACCTGGGAAAAGCTCACGGCGCGGCATGACGCGCATGCGAGCCGGTCCGAGGCGCGGTACGCGATTGGCGTCATGGGCGATCAGGTTCGTCTCGGCGGCGCCCCGCTATCGGCGGTGGCCAAGCGAAGCTCGAACGGACTCGATAAACGCGAAGGTGGTTTCCATGAGTGGACGACTCGCGGCAGTCTTCGCTCCCAGCAGATCGACGAGGCGATTTTCACACTTCCGCCCAATCTGTTGAGCGACATTATTGAAGACGAGACGGGTTTTCATATCGTTCGCGTCATCGAGCGACAACCTGCTGGGCGGACTTCGTTTATCGATGCCCAAGTTAAGATTCGCAAAACGATTCTCAACCAGAAGCGGCAGGATCAGGTCGTCGCTTACACGAAGCGGCTGCGGGAAGAGATTCCTGTATGGACGGTGTTCGACGACGAGCTTCGTCCCACCGCGCCGTCGAGTTCCGCGAACGGATCTCCTGTTTCCCCGCAGGGCGGACCGCGGCAATAGCGGTGCGCGAGGGTTCGTGAGCAGGAATTGCGGGCGGCCGAAACGACTCGAAATCTTTTCGCGGTTTCTTGCTTCGCTTAGGTCGGTGTGCACAACGGCGCCGATCTGTGCGCAATACAGCGCAGCTTTTCCTGACGGTGTATTTCTTTCGCGCACCATCACTTCTTTTCTTGGCGTAAACGGTTGGCAGTCAAGGTGCAATCGACCTGCCGCCGGGGCGTCGATCATTGTCAAACTGTAGGGTTTGCGTAGAAAAGTTCTGTTCGCCGGGGAGATGGCGGCAATTTTTCGCGGCGAAATCATCTCGCTGCGCGAGGGCCGATGGCGAATTGTGGAACCGATCTGGCCGAGGTAAACTGCGGGAGACTTCTTGAGGTTGCGGCCGGCGCTCGCGTTAGGTTTGCCGACCCGCAAGACGACGTCAGTTCGATTTCGCGACTTACGCGTTGAGTTTGGATCGATGACGCCGTTTGCATCGCAAGAGCGGTTATATGTACCGGTAGGAACGATAACGAGTTATGTTGTGGAAAGGCGGACAATGCCCGATTCGGCCAAACTTACAGTCGGTGATGCGGAATATGAGCTGGACGTGGTCACGGGAAGTGAAAACGAATCGGCGATTGAGATCGCAGCGTTACGCGGCCAATCGGGATTAATAACGCTGGATGAAGGGTTCGCGAACACAGGTTCGACTTCTAGCGCCATTACGTTTCTCGATGGCGAAAAAGGCGTGCTCCGCTATCGCGGCTACCCGATCGAAGTGCTTGCCGAGAATTGCGACTTCCTCGAAGTCGCCTATCTGCTGATCTATGGCGAGCTGCCAACCGAATCGGAACTGGCGGGCTTCCGAGCGAGCATTCGAAGCCATACCATGCTGCACGAGGGCATGCGTTCGTTCTACAACGGCTTCCCCAGCGACGCACACCCGATGGCGATCGCGTCGTCGGTGGTCACCGCGTTATCCACCTTCTACCAGGATGCATTGGATCCGAGCGACCCGGCTCAAGTTGAAGTGTCGATTCACCGATTGTTGGCGAAACTGCCGACGATCGCGGCCTACAGCTACAAGAAATCGTGGGGACAACCGTTCAACTATCCGCAAAACGATCTCGACTATTGCGAAAACTTCCTTCGCATGATGTTTGCCGTACCGAGTGAACCGTACGAACTCGATCCCGACTTCGCTCGAGCGCTAAACATGTTGTTGATTGTCCACGCCGATCACGAACAAAACTGCAGCACGTCGACCGTTCGCATGGTCGGCTCATCTGACGCCAATCTGTTCGCCTCGATCAGCGCCGGCATCTGCGCCTTGTGGGGTCCGTTGCACGGCGGCGCCAACGAAGCGGTTGTGAACATGCTCGAGAAAATCATCGAGGATGGCTGCAATGTGAAGAAGTATGTCGACATGGCCAAAGACAAGCAGAGTGGTTTTCGCTTGATGGGCTTTGGACATCGCGTTTACAAAAATTTCGATCCGAGAGCGACCATCATTCAAGCTCAGTGCGACAAGTTGCTCGAGAAGCTTGAAATCCGCGATCCGCTGTTCGACGTGGCTCAGGAATTAGCCGACGTCGCGTTGAACGATCCCTATTTCGTCGAACGCAAACTCTATCCGAACGTCGACTTCTATTCCGGCGTGATCTACCGAGCGATCGGAATTCCGGTCCAAATGTTCACCGTTCTGTTTGCGATCGGCCGACTACCCGGTTGGATTGCCCACTGGGTCGAAATGCACGGCTCGGAACGCAAACGCATCGCGCGGCCTCGACAGGTTTACACGGGCGAGACGGTTCGCGAATTCAAGCCGATCGAACAGCGATAGGCGACTGCGATTCGCGACAGCGCGAGGGACGATTGGGATTCGAACGCAGCCAGCCAACACGTTAGCGAGCAGACGCCGGAGAATCAGTTGAATCAACCGAATGTCGTCTTGGAAACAGAACGGTTTCGAGTCGAGGAAGTCCCTGAGCCTCTGCGAGACGGATCGTCCAAGTCGCGGCATGTGATTCGCCACCCCGGCGCCGTGGCAATCGTACCCGTCCTGTCCGACAAGCGAGTTTGCTTGATTCGAAACCGTCGCGTTGCCGTTGCACGCGAGCTGATTGAGCTGCCTGCGGGCACGCGCGAGCCGGGCGAAGATCCGCGGAACACGGCCATACGCGAACTGCAAGAGGAAACCGGATTCGTAGCGCAGCAAGTCGAGCAACTGCATGAGTTCTTCCTGGCGCCGGGAATCATGGACGAACGCATGACCGTCTACTTGGCTACAGACTTGACGCCCGGGGACGCTCGTTTGGAAGCCAACGAGTTCATCGAAAACGTGATTCTATCGCTCGATGACGCATTGAAGATGTGCCGCGACGGAACGATTGAAGACGCTAAGACATTGGTTGGACTGTTCATCTACGAGCACCATTTGAGAGGCTAAATCGTTCATAGCGATTGCCGTTGATCGACATCTCCGCTCAGCCATCAAAGGAATCGAACGATGAAAACGTTGCCTCAGGTCATGAAGGCCCTCAAGAGCAAAGGTAAGGAAAACACTCGCAAGATTTTCGCCAAACATGGCGCCGACGGCGATTTCTACGGCGTGAGCGTAGCGGACCTCAAGGTCATCGCAAAAAAGATCAAAGGGAATCAGAATCTGGCCCTCGAGCTCTTCGATTGCGGCAATCTCGACGCCATGTACCTGGCCGGGCTCGTCGCCGATGGCTCTCAAATGACGAAACCACAGCTGAACGGCTGGGCGAAAAAAGCGTCGTGGCAAATGATCTCGGAATACACAGTGCCCTGGGTCGCAGTCGAACACGAGGACGCCGTGCAGCTGGCCTGGGACTGGACGGAATCGTCGAAGGAGTCGGTGATCACGACCGGTTGGTGTACGTACGCCGGCATCGTCGCAGTCACGCCCGACGACGAACTCGATCTCGATGAGATCGTCCAATTGCTCGACTACGTGCAAGACAACATCGTCGACTCGGACGATCGAGTTCGCTATACGATGAACGGATTTGTGATCGCCGTCGGCGGTTACGTCAAGCCGTTGCTTGCACGAGCGAAAGAGGTCGCCAAAGCCAATGGTCTGGTGAAGGTCGACATGAACGGCACGGCCTGCAAAGTGCCCCACGCGCCGGAATACATCGCCAAGATGGAAAAGATGGGACGCGTCGGCAAGAAGCGAAAAACGATCCGTTGTTGAACGGCACCTTTGCCCTCTCGCTCTTTTACTTGTTCTTCTTCTGTTTCGTAATCTTAATCTTAATCCCGTTCAGACGCTCTTGCTTTTACAGCGGCCGCTGGTTCGGACGGATTAAGAGTAAGAGTAAGAGTAAGAGTAAGAGCAAGAGCAAGAGTAAGAGCAAGAGTAAGAGCAAGAGTAAGAGCAAGAGTAAGAGCAAGAGTAAGAGCAAGAGGGTGCGTAGGAGAGTGGGACCCTACGCTCCGCTTGGATTCCGCCGCGAAGGGTTTTCGTACAGGATCGATTCAAGCAACTCAGCGGAGCCCTCTTCGTTGTCTCGCTGATAGTGCCATTGCCGGTCTGTGGGAATCCACTTTGGATCGAGCGGCCAGGGATGAAAGGGATCGTAGCCCAAGGCATCCGAGATAAGCGACGACGTCATGCTGACGTTACCAGCTCGCGGCGGAACGGGGCCGGCTTCGTGCCGGTAGCAACCCATCAGGCAATCAGGGTCATACCCTCCGACGCGATTGATGATTTGAGCGATCTCGTAAAGGCTTAGCCGATTCGGTCCGCCGGCGTGGAAGAGACCCTTGATCGGGCGAACGAGCAAGTCTTCGAACAGTGGGTTCATGCAATCGGTGTACGTCGGCGTGCGGATTTCGTCGAAATAGAGTGTTGCGGGTTTCTGTTTCTTGAATCGCGATTGAATCCAGTCGATGGCGCCGGCGTGGCCATTGAAGCTGACGCCCATCGGCAGCGAAATCCTCAAGACACAGGCGTTGTCCGCCTCGGCCAAGACGAGGCGTTCTGTCTGCACCATCGTCTTGCCGTAGACCGTCACGGGATCGGTCGCATCCGACTCGATGTGCTCACCGCCGCGAGTGCCGGAGAAGACAAGGTCGATCGACAGGTGAAGTGTCCGCACAGGATGCTCGTACTCTTCAATGGCACCCAGCAACGTGGCCAGGCCGAGCACGTTGACTCGCCAGGCAAGCATCGGATCGAGCTCACATGCTCGCAACGCACAGGTTCCCTCGGTATTGAGCACCGAACGAAACTTGTGAGTCCGAAAGAGCTCGGCGAGTGAGTCTCGGTCGTGCAGGTCGCATCCGACAATTCCGGGTTGGCTGAGGGGCCAATTGTCGACACGGCGAACTCCGATGACTTGCTCACCATATCGCCGGCGAAAATAATGAAACGCGTTGTATCCCGCAACGCCAGCGACGCCGGTGATCAGAATCGGTAGCGGGATGTCGTTGGGATCTTGCATCGATGGTGACGGCGAATTCCGCCTGATGGACGGCGATTGTGGGGGCTCGCCGGTTTCGATTGAATGCACGTGACTGCTTTTTCGCAAGTTCCCAATGTAGCAGCCGAAGCGGCCGACTCAGACACCCGCGATATTGCTCGCCGTCGGTTCGCGATTTTTGCCCGATCCGGCTCGAATTGGTTCCGATTGTGCGGGAACTCCCGACTAGGTTTCCGCGTCTAAGATCTGTTGCAACAGCGGGGACGGTTGTGCAGACAGAAGGGCTTAGTCGGAACTTGTAAGTCGCGAACGATAAGTAACTTATGACAACGGAGATGGGCAGAGTTTACGGGAAAAACGCCCGCAAACGGTATGGATTCGCTCGTCTCTGTCTAAGCTGGATACTTGCACAGCAAACCAATTGGGCTACCGGTATCGTTACGCATAGGCCTGGCGGCGGCGAGAACGGTCCGTGCGAAAAACGAACCACATTTCACGCGTCTCCGATCGGGGAACAAAGATTATGAGCCATTCGAAACGGAATAAACTCCGTGTCTCACATCGCTCCAACCTCTGGGGGGCGAGCGAGTTGCGTCGCCGCCGCAAACAGCAGAGTCGGTCTCGATCGATGTTTCTCGAGCAACTCGAAGCCCGCACCATGCTGGCTGCAGACACCTTCGTTTCGCTCGCCGAAGAGACCGCGCTGGTCGCTGAAGGCGAGCCCCAGGCGGAAGGCGAAAGCCGAGCCTTGGCGAATCTAACCGACTTCGCCGTAGCTCTGGATGATGCCGGTGTCGTGATGTACGGATCGCCGACGTGTCCCGCCTGTGCCCGGCAGAAGGCGCTTTTTGGAGACGGCGCCGACTCCCTTCCCGAAATCAATGTCACGAACCCCGACGGTTCGCTCAATCAGATCGGCATCGACAATAATATTACGGTCACGCCAACCTGGGATTTCCCAGATGGCAGTCGCCTGACAGGTTTCTTGACCCTGAGCCAACTTAGCGCGGCGTCTGGCGTTCCGTTGCCGACAAACATCGTCGCCTTGCAGACAAACGGCGGCACGATTGAATTGGAAACGCTCGCTGGCAACGCGCCGGGCACCGTCGACAACTTTTTGAATTATGTCAACGACGGCGACTACGACAACACTGTGTTTCACCGACTCGTTCCCGGATTCGTCCTGCAAGGCGGCGGATTCGAGACGACAAGCGAAACGCTCGTCAACTCGAGCCAGTTGTCATCGATCCCGACTGATCCGCCCATCACCAATGAATTCGATGTATCGAATACTCGCGCCACCGTCGCGATGGCGAAACTTGGCGGAAACCCGGACAGCGCGACGAGTCAGTTGTTCGTGAATCTCGGCAACAACAGCGCGAATCTAGATAATCAAAACGGCGGCTTTACGGTCTTCGCCATTGTCCGTGATATGGCGGCAGTCGATCAGCTCGCTCAAACTCCAACTCGCAATCTTGGCGGCGCGTTTTCGTCGCTGCCCGTTTCGGCGACGGACCAACTTGTTGTTGTTCAATCGATTGAGGGGAGCGGTGAGATTCGCGGCGTTGCGTTTGTGGACGCCGACACGGACGGCGTGCGAGACAACGGCGAAACCGCGATTGAAAACTTGACCGTGTTCGTTGACGCCGACGATGACGGCGTTTTCGATTCGGGCGAACTCTCGGCAACGACCGATGCCAACGGCAACTACTCAATCGTTGTCGGTGCCGGCGACCACATTGTACGGTTTGCACTCGGAGCTAACGAAACATCGACGACGGCGTTGGCCGCCCGGCATGAAGTCACCGTCGAAATCGGGCGGGCGACCATTCAAGACCTCGGCCGATTTACGGTCGACGACGTGACTGCGATCGATCTTTCCGCCGCGTTCGATACCGGTTCGAGCGACACCGACAACCTGACCAACCTCGACAACAGCATTGTCGCAAGAGCGCTCGAGTTCGTCGTTAGCGGCGCAGCCAATGGTGCCATTGTCCGGCTCTTCGCTGGCAACCAACTTTTGGGACAAGCGACGGCGAGCAGTCCGGCGACGATCCTGACCAATGGTGATTTTGAACTCGATGGCAGCACGGTGATTACCGCTGAGCAAGAGGTGGCTGGCGTCACCGGGCCGAGAAACACCTCGCTCACGATTAACATCGATGACGCGCCGCCGACGTTTACGACGACCCCGCCAACGCTGGTGACCGTGGCCGAAGCGATTTCCTACGACGCAAATACTCAGGATGCAGCCGACACGTTTTCGCTCGTCAACCCTCCGGCCGGCGCGACCATCGACGCCAACACCGGTGTCTTGTCTTGGACTCCGACGTCGGCTCAAGTTGGAAATCATTCGTTCGAGATTGCCGCTACGGATATAGCGGGAAATGAAGTCCGCCAAACGGCCAACATCGAGGTGCTTAGTAACGACAAGATCGTCGTGCGGCTCGAGGTTACCGATTTGGGCGGTTCGCCGATCACTGAAATTGACGCGGGCGAGCAATTCCTCGTGCGGGGATTTGTCAGCGACAACCGAGTCGCGCCGCAAGGCGTCGCCCAAGCTTACTTTGACTTGATCTACCAGAACAACTTCGTGCTCGCCGACGGACCGATCACCTTCGGCACCAGTTTCCCGAACTCACAAACCGGCGACAACAGCCAAATTGGATCAATTGACGAACTTGGTGCCGCGGGCAACACGACGGTCGTTAACGGCACCGAGCTTCAGCTGTTCGAAGCTCCGTTTCTCGCAAACGTTGGCGGTGTCGAGACGTTTAGCGGCGAACCGGCGGACGTTTTTCCAGCCAGTGATAGCCTGCTAGTTGGCGATTCCAATCCTGTCCTAACCGACTTGATTCGAATTGATGGCGTCGACCTGACAATCAACTTGGCGTTCGGCGCCAATGGCGACCTCGTCGGCATCGATGAAGACTCGACCAACAACACGATCGATGTGTTGGCGAACGATCAGAACCTGCAAGGCTCATCGGCTGAGCTGACGATCTCCGCAGTGGGCGCTTCTGGTCAAGGAGCAACGATTCAAATCGCCGGCGATTCTAAGTCGGTGTTGTATACGCCCGCCGCTGACTTTGTCGGAGTCGACACATTTACCTACACCGTGACCGATGGAGTTGGATTTGACACGGCGACGGTCGTCGTGAACGTGCTGGACGTCAACGACCCGCCCACCGCCGTGGACGACGCGTTTGACCTGACGGAAGATGACGGCCAGATGTTGCTTGACGTTGTGCTCAATGACTTGATCACTCCTGACACAGGCGAGACGCTGCTGATCACCAACGTCTCCTCTCCGAATCGAGGCGGCCAAGCGACCATTGGCGGTGCCGGCAGTTTCGTCCATTACACACCCGCTGCGGACATCAACGGCGTTGAGACGTTTACTTATACCGTTCGCGACAATCGAGGCCTGACGAGCCAAGGGACTGTCACTGTCAACTTGGCGGCAGTCAACGATGAGCCGACGGCAAACGGCGACAATTTCAACCTCAATGAAGACGACCCAGCCGCCATTTTCCGCCCGCTGGCGAACGACACTTTCGCGCCGGACGAAAACGAAACGCTCACGATCACCGATGTGACGGATCCCGTCAGCGGGACCATCGCCATTGTTGACAACGCAACTGGACTCGAGTTCGCTCCGGGGCAAGATTTTGAAGGCCCGGTGTTTGTCACTTACACGATCTCCGACGGCAACGGCGGTGTCGACACCGCAACCGTGCTGTTTCGAGTCGCTGACGTCAACGATCCGCCCACCGCCGTCGACGACACGGCCACGGTGACCAAGAACACAAGTCAAAATCAGATTGACGTTCTCACGAACGATTCGTTCGCTCCAGATTCCGAAGAAGTGCTGAGCGTGGCTGGCGTCGGCGTCCCGGCCAACGGTACGGCGACGGTGAGCGGCGACGGGCTCTCGATTCTCTATACTCCAAATCAAGGATTCACCGGCGACGATACCGTCACATACACCTTGGACGATGGCCGCGGCGGCCAAGCGACCGGGACGGCCACCATCACGGTTCGCGATTTTGAGCCGAGCATGATCGGCGGCGCCGTGTTTGTGGACAGCAACGGCAATGGACTCCGAGATTTCGGCGAAACGCCCATTGGAGGCGTCTCGGTCGCATTGTTTGGAGTTGATGATTTTGGAGCTCAAGTCGATCTCACCGTACTCACCGATTCAACGGGGACATACAAGTTCGAAAATCTCGCGTCTGGAGATTACTCGGTTCAACAGAGTCAGCCCGGGTATCTCGTCGATGGACCTGACCACGTTGGAACGCAAGGCGGAAGTTTGACGGCGAATGACACGATTTCAGTCGACCTTGCTGAAGGTCTCGAAGGACTCGCCAACAACTTTACCGAGCTCGGACGAGTCGTTGAGTTTGTCAAACTGAGCGATTTCTTCCTTCGACCGACGATGCCCCAAGCCGAACTGTTCGAGGACACTCAAACAGGCACCCAGACGTTTGCACTCGGCCCAGGTTGGGAGAACGTTACGAGCGTCAACCTCGCCAGTCCTGACAACGGTCAAGGATCCGCCGTCTTGAACGTGGCCACAAGTAACGGCAACAACCAAACTGTCGCCGTGCCTCATAATCAACTTGAGACGCGCGTGGCAGGCAGCCAGATCTACCGAAAAGTCTTGGCTTCGGTTGCCGAACTCGGCGTGAACGCAAGCGGCGAAGACGCACCCGTTGGCGAAGGCGAACGGAACGCCATTTCGCAACAACCGGATTCAAGCCTTCCGCCCGTCAGCCTGCCTCCTGGCTCGCGGCCCGTCTCGCGACCGGTTATCGATAGCCGGCCTATTGAGGTGAGCAACAATTCGGTGCCTTTGGCGGAAGGCGAATCGCTGTCGGTGAATTCGCGATCTCTGTCGAGCGACGTAAGGCAACTCGCTCAGTCGATTCGACACAATGCGGACTCTACTCTAACCGCCTGGCCGAGCGAAGCGCGTGAGGAGATTATTGCCGAGCATGCCATTGCGGCGTCGGAAGACCACTACGCCGAATCGCTGGACGACGTTCTTGCTGATGACACATCAGACCTGCTTTCCGACTTGCTGCCATAGGCAAGCAGTCTTCATTCATCCTGTCAATTTTGTAGATTCTGTCCAAACCTGTCGTCCGCGCCAGTTGGCGGGGTCGGTTTAAACAGGATTGACATGATGAAAAGAGAGTGGCCGTCGTCGAGACGGTTTTAGTAGGACCAGGTGAGTCCGAAGTTGAGGCCGTGGACCCAGTAGGTGCCGTCCTGGAAAGTGAATGCCGGCCGGCCAGAGCCATTCAGCGCTCCGCCGCTTGTCTGGCTACCGTTGACGACGCGATCGATGATATCGCTGGCCTGCATCACGTCGCTCCAGTAGACGAACGAGTAGCCGATCGACAATTCTAAATCGGGATGGGCCAGCCAGCGCGAGTTGATGCCGAGTTCCGGAACGACAGCGAACTTATTCCGCTCGCGGAAACCGATGTTGCTCGGGAGCGCTAAGAGCGAGCCATTGAATGTTTGCACGTTAGCGCCATCGTCGCGAATTTCAAAGCCGCTGATGTCGACCATTTGGTGCATGTCGCCCAAACCGATTTTGGCGAGCAGATCGATCGTCCAAGGTCCTTGTCGCGAGATGACTTCGAGACCCAAGACGGCGCCGTGAAACTCGTTCTTGGTATCGAAAACGTCCCGCCCTATAACATTGATGCCCGCGTTCGTGAAGTTGTGGTCGATCGCGACGTCCTCGTCGACCTGTGTTGCTTGATAACCGATGATCACGTGCCCGCGAGTGTTGCAGTCTCGATAGAACGCGTGTCGGTAAAGCACCTCCGCGCCCCAGACATTGGCATCTGAGGCGACCTGCATGTTGCCCGTCGATCCGCCGATGTTGATGATCGGCAAGCCGGTTTCCTGATTCAGCGTGGGGCTGCTCGGCTCGACGTCGACAAACGGGCGCACGACAGCGGTCCCGGCTGGCAGCGAGCTCGAATCGAAACGGACTTGCGAATCGCCCAATGCCCAGACACGAGCTGACAGGCTGTCCAGATGGTCATAGTTTAGAAAGCCGCCGATTTCGAACCGAGCGCCGGGTCGAGCTCGGTCGCCGACAGTCTCATTCCCGAACAGGACGGATCCGGTTCCGAGAATATTCGTCGAGGCCAACGGCGGAAGCGATCTGCCTCGGCGCCACCAAAGAAGAAACTCGGCATCGAACCAATAGTTGGAGCATTGCGAGCACTGGCCGCAGTCGCCGCAGGCTGTCCACGCTCCTGAGTCATGATCGTCAAAGGGCAGGGCACCGTGGGCCGAAATTTCGGAATCAAATTCGGCCGAGAGCGGTTCGAGAAGCGGCTCGACTCGGTCAACCGCACCAGGGCTTGTTTGAGGTGTCTGTTGAGAGACTTGGCGAAAGACGTTTGGCTTGGCGACAAGCGGTCGGGATTCCGCCCGTTCGGGTTCGGTCACGACAAACGTTCGGACACCGCGCCCCGTGCGAAGCTCGCCTGCCGAAACGCAGTTGGCGGCGATTAGGGTGGCCGTTAGAAACCAGGCAATACGAGTCATTTTGCTGCTCGGCAAGGGAACGCATTTCGTGCATACTTCGCCCGATGACCTCACAATGGGTCGTATGATTTATGTCGGTTGCTCGTACTAGTCCGGTTAGGCAAAATGTAACGATTGTTCCGATTTTGCCGGCTCAGAGTTAATTTGGCGAATTTAGTGTGAGTAGGTAAGGCATGGCGTGTTTTGTCGGTGTGGTCCCCGTTCAGCGAGATTCGTGCGGTATGAATGAAAGCCAAAAGGACGGGCAGCCCACAGATGAAGTAGATCCTGAACAGGATAAGTCCGAGGAAGAAAGCTTGTCCGCGGAGGAATCGAGTTCGGAAGACGGCAACGCCGCTAATTTCTTTGACGCACAAGCGGAAGCCGACGCCCATTGGACTCGGCCGCTCGACGTTCGGCGATTCATACGCGGACTCTTGATCGGTGCCATTGTGTTGGTGTTTCTCGGGGCCGGTTGGTTCGTCATGCAGCGACAGAAGCTCGCGCTGCAGATTCGCCTGACCGAGCAACTGGAGAGGCTCGGCGGAACCGTCCATTACGACACGGACTTTGACGATCAGGGGCAATTATTGCCAAAGGACCAACGCTCGACAGGATTCTTGGCCGCCGCTTTGGGCGAGGATCTTTTTCGCCGAGTGGAGGGGATAACGCTCGCGAACGGTTTTGACCGAGAAGCGTTCAAGATGCTGCCCCAGTTTCAAGAGCTCCACATGCTCTCCTGTCGCGACACCGCCGTTACCGATGGCGATTTGGCTCGCATCACCGATGCCATCCAACTGCAAAGCATTGACCTGGCCGGAACTCAAGTGACGGCGCTCGGCCTGGAGCACCTTCGATCGCTTCCAGCACTTCGACGCATGACGTTAGACGACGAGATCCGCTCGCGCGTCGGTGACGAGCAGATCAAGCGAATTCTGCCGAATTGCGAAGTGCGATAACCGCCGTGTCACACCTCTTCGTTTGACCCGTCGCCGCAGGCAAGGCGCGCCGCAATCGGACGATCCAGTGCGCAAGACCTTGACCAGTCGCTACCGTTCATTACCTCTTTCTATCGAAGTGATCGGCAGGCCTCGCCTGCGGCGACGGGTTAAACGAACACGAAACGGAAGGCTTCGCCCGCGTTGACAAAAAAAGAGCCCAGCTGCTGGAGCTGGGCTCGGAGATCTATTTCGTCGTCGTTGCGCTTCACATCACCTTAGGCGGCGACTGCGGTCCGTCGAGGAAATCCACACTTTTCCAACGCGCGATAAACTTCATCCAGCGTCTTCTCGCCAAAATTCGAGATGCCCAACAAGTCGTTCGGCGTGCAGTTCAACAAGTCTCGAACTGAAAAAATGCCACGGTCCTCAAGGCAGTTGGTTGTTCGCACGGTCAAGCCGATCTCGGCAGTGCTCATCTCCAATCGCTCTTCCAGGCTACGGTTGGCTTCTTCAGACTTGCTCAAAGGAATACGAGTGCGGGCCATCGGAATCCCTCCCATGACAATCTTCTATCGGGTCGTTCGGGCAGCTACCTTGCCGCCCGCAAAAAATTGAAGCGGTGAGTATACCGAGATCGCGAAATACGCATAGCATTTCCCCAAAAAGATTCACTGCTAGCTGCTAGCACCGTCCGGTCAGCAGGGTCGAGAACGCCGTTTCTGGGGTACCCCAAGGCGATGATGAGGTTGACCTTCGGCCAACAGGTGGGAGTGTCCGGCCTTTGACAACACTTCGCGTCTGGTGCGGTTTAACGTGACCCTAGGAACGCCGAACGCGGACAATATCGGACGCAAACTATGCCGCGAAGCACGCGTCTGATTTGTCACTGATGTCATCGGTGGGCCGAATATACAAGCGGCCGAAGGGCGCTATAATGAGCGGGCATGTTCTGCGGCCCGGAGAATGGAACGGCGGGCGAACGACCTCTTTGGCGACAATCTTTGCACGATGGATGATTTCTTTTCAGGTCCCGACGAATTCGAGGACGGAGCGACGCCTTTTGACGGCCCGGGCCATTCGCTCGATCTCTCCGCCTTAAATCCGGCACAGCGGATGGCCGTCGAGCGTCTTGAAGGCCCGTTGTTGGTTCTTGCGGGACCCGGCAGTGGTAAGACTCGAGTGATCACTCATCGCATCGCGAACCTGCTATGTCACGGTGTTCCGGCCAGTCAAATCTTGGGCCTGACGTTTACGAACAAAGCGGCTGACGAGATGAAGCATCGAGTCGCCTCGCTCGCTCCGGGACAATATGTCTGGATCAGTACGTTCCATCGATTCTGTTCGCGGATGTTGCGTGAGCATGCATCGCATGTCGGCCTGGCCGAGAACTTTTCGATTCTCGACACGTCCGATTCGGCCAAAGTCTTGAACGAATTGATTTCGTACGAGGACGACGAAGAGACGCTTGGCGTGAGCAACTCGAAATCGGTCGCCAATGTGATCAGCATGGCGAAGAACAATCTGATGTCGCCCGAGCGATTCGCCGAGGTGGCTCGGCCGGGCGCGGAACGACTGGCGGCTCGCATCTACCCGCGATACCAAGAGTCGCTGCAGATTTCCAATTCGGTCGACTTCGATGACTTGTTGATGTATTTCGCGCACCTATTGCGCGACAGCCCCGAGTTGCGAAGCAAGCTCGACGCGAGTTTTCGATACATCATGGTGGACGAGTATCAAGATACAAACTTGGCCCAGTACGCGATCGTGCGAGCGTTGTCGCAGGACTACCCGAATCTTGCAGTGACAGGCGACCCCGACCAGTCGATCTACGGTTGGCGGGGAGCGAGCATTTCCAACATTCTAAATTTCGAGGATGACTACCCGCACGCGGGTGTCGTGAGGCTCGAGCAAAACTATCGCAGCACGCCAAACATTCTACGAGCCGCCGATGCTTTGATCGCCAACAACTCGCGACGAAAACCAAAGCGATTGCTCGCCGAGCGTGAAGAGGGGCAAGCCGTCCGGTTGATAACGTATCCGGGATACATCGACGAGGCGACCGATATCGCCAATCGCATCGCCGAGGACATTCGATCCGAACGGTATCGCCCCAGCGAGATCGCCATCTTCTACCGAGTGCATTCGATTTCCCGCGTGATCGAGCGGGCGATGATGGAGCGCGGCGTTGCGTATCGAATTCTCAACGGCGCCGAGTTTTACAAGCGAGCGGAAGTGCGCGACATCATCGCTTACCTCAATTTGCTCAACAACGATCGAAACGGCGCCGCATTCCTGCGGATCGTAAACACGCCGGCTCGCGGCATCGGCAAAAAGACGCTCCAGCTGATCGTCGATCGCGCGCAGCAACGAGGAATCAGTCTGCTCGAAGCGGCTCGTGAAGCGGGCCTGATCGAGGGGCTCGCGAAGCGTTCGGCCGTGGCGGTGGCCAAGTTCGTTGCGCTCTACGACCGCTTGCGGGAATCGGTCAACGAGTCGGTCGAAATGGTGATGGAAAACGTATTGACGTTGTCCGGCTACGAAGGCTATTTGGAGCAGGCTGACGCCGCCGACGAAACAGAACGACTCGCAAACGCTCGCGAACTCATCAGTTCCGCTCGCGAGTACGACGCGATTCATCCGGAGGATGGGTCATTGGAGTCATACCTCGAACAAGTAGCGCTCGTCAGCGACACGGACGGAATCGATGGGCAGGCGGAGACCGTCACGTTGATGTCGCTTCACTCGGCGAAAGGACTCGAGTATCCGTGCGTCTACATCATCGCTCTCGAAGAGGAGCTGATCCCGCATCGTCGAAGCCGAGAAAACCATGACGATTTAGAGGAGGAGCGGCGATTGCTTTTCGTCGGGATAACTCGGGCGAAAGAGGAGCTGCAATTGAGTTTGGCCGGTTACCGCATGAATCGCGGCTCAAACCTCCCCACTGTTCCGAGCATCTTCCTCAGCGAGTTGCCCTCTGGCGAAATGGACATCATCGAGCCCAGGTCGCCGAGGTTTAGCGAGAACGGTGCGTCGTCTCCGAATGCACGGCGCGAGGATGGCGAGGCAAGTGAACCGTCGATCAAGGGTCTGCGCGTCATGACTGCAGCCGACCTGCTGAAACTATCGGCATCCGCCCCGAACGTTTCTGAATCGACAAGCGACTCGGACGACGTCGACGAATCCGCTCAGCTGGAGCCGGAGATCGAAGTCTTTGAGGACTACGTTTCCGACGTCGAGGAGCTGGCGATGGGAGCGGTTGTCAACCACGCGAAGTACGGTGCGGGTTCTGTTGTCGCAACGGACGGTGAGGGGAAGCGTGGGCAAGTGGTGGTGCGATTTTTCGGTGAGAAGAAGACAAGGCAGTTCGTGTTGCGACACGTCCGTCTACAGCTCGTTCGCTCAAACTGACCACGCATCCGCATCCGCGAAACGCCAACGCGGTTGAAATCGGACGCCGTTCAGCTGCGACTTTGCAGCGTCACTTGTTAGTCGAGTTTGCCAACCTGCAGACAGATCAACTTGCCTTCCGCGCCGCGTCGAGCATCACTGTTTTGCCGAACGAAGAGCCTGCCATTGGAAACCGCCGGGATTGCCTTCGTCGATCCTTCAGCCACTTGCGCCTTGGCAAGCCGTTCAAACCTCGCCGTGTTAGCTCTCAAGAGCTCAATCCGGCCGTCGGTCGTTTGGATTAGCAACATCTTTCCGGCTCGGATCACGTGGGCGACTCCGTATCCGTCTTCAGACCATTTGACGTTGCCCGTCTTGGCGTCCACACAACGGAACGAGGCTGGGCCGATGTCTTCGCGGCCGTGGCAGCCAAACAAGTGTCCCTCGAAAAAGACGGGCGTAGCGAACTGCGACGACATGGCATCGTCGCCGGACCAAACTCTCGAGGCGGTATCGTTCTTGATTTGGTAGGCGTGAGCTCCTATGCCATAGCTGGCGGTGAGGAACAACAGACCATCGTCGAACAACGGTGTGGCGGCGTTAACCGTTGGTCCGCGTTTGCCAAATTGGAAGCGGAAGATTTCTTTTCCATCTTTTGGGCGAACACAAACCGCGTTGTAACGCGTAATAAAAAGAACGTTGTTGTTGCCCGTATTCAGTTGGATGGGAGAGGAGTAACTGGCGGCTTCGTCGGTCCGTTTCCAAACCGTTTCACCCGTTTTGTGATCGAGAGCAATCAGGCCGGCACCTCGAGCGCCAAGATTGACGAGCACGTGTCCCTGGCTGACAACGGGAGTCGAGCCGGTGCCAAAATAACTGTCGGGAGCCGGGTGGTCTTCCAGTAGATTGCGAGTCCACAGCTTCTTGCCATCCGCAAGAGCGAGACAGTAGAGATCGCCAGCGGCGCCGAAGGCGAAAACTTGTCCATTGGCGATGACCGGAGTGCAGCGAGGACCTTTGTCCGAGTTGATTCCGCCTCGATAATGCGCTGGATAGTCTTGCTTCCACACCGGTCGTCCATCGGCGCTGAAAGCCTCGACTCGTTCGGAGTTGCCGACTCGATGAAACGCAATGACTCGATCACTTTGTATTGCGACGCCCGCGTAACCGGCGCCAAGCGGCTTGCTCCAGAGTCGCTTGGGGCCGTCGTTGGGCCATGAATCCAACAGTCGTTCGCCTTCGGCGGCGCCATTGCGATTGGGACCGAGCAGCTGCGGCCAGTCACCGGCTTTGGCCGTGGGGGTCGTCAACGCGGCCATCACGGCAACGACGACTCCGCTCACAGTGACTGCGAAAACTTTGCCGGTTAGCGAGGCATTTCGGTGTGGACGCGTCGTTAAGATCGAAGTAATTTTTGATTTGCACAGTATTTTCATGGAATGTGACTCTTCCCCGTTGGGGCGTATTAGGCACAATAGTCATAGTTCGTAACGGACAGGTTATCAGAAGCACAACTCGCAACCCAGAGTCTGCGGTTGTTCGATCGTTGGCGACCGCGCCGATATCGGCTCTCGTCTTGGGAGCTCGAGTGGGCGGGGGACCGCCAGCGTCGAACTTGCCTCGGGGCGCGCGAGAGGAGAAAACAGGCTGACGTGGCTCGCACCCATTGGCTTTACGGCGGAAAGAAACGCGGCGCCCGGCGAACCGGTGCGCGGTGGGTCGGCCGTTTGGGCGAAGCTGCCTTCTTTGGCACCCTGTTCTTATTGGGCATTCTCTCCCTGACCGCGATTCTTACTTGGCAGTTCGTGGCGGAGGAATCGACTCAAATCGAGGTGGGCAAGGGATACTGGTCGATGATCCTCGTCGCGGTGACGTTTTCCGTGATTGGCGGCGGCGGATTGATCCGTTCCATTTTGACGATCAACGCGTCGCCCGAGCGACGTTCCGCTTTGGCGAAACATGCGGCCGATCTCGAGTTGCTTGTCGAGGCGATGCCTCAGCGGAGCGAATGTCCGAGCGTGCCAAACCACCCGGACATGACGAATAGTCCTGGCGTGCTCCTCCCTTATCGACTTCCGCCATCCGACACGCCCGTCTGGAAGTTGCTCGCCGGAGCTCTGCTCTGTGTGGCTTGGCTGGCTGCGGCGGTTTCAACTTTGGTGGTTGCCGTCAATCACTTGCAGCCGGGCCGTTCGGGCTGGCTGCTATTAGGTTTCGGCACCCCATTCTTGGGCGTTGGCGCCTGGGCGTTTCAGTTCTTCGTGCGACAACTTTGGTCGCTGGCCTCCATTGGCCCCACGTCGGTGGAAGTGTCCGACGTCCCCTTCAGCCCAGGCCGCGAATACGAGGCCGCGTACTCTCAGGCCGGCGCGCTCCGATTTCGCTCGATTGAACTCTGGTTGGTCTGCGAGGAGGAAACAACGTTTCGGCAAGGGACCGATGTGCGAAGTGAAACGTATGCGACCTACCGGCAATTGCTCCACCGTCAACGCAACGTAAAAATCGAGCCCGGCCATCCGTTCATGCAGACGTGCCGAGTGGTAATACCTGAGGACGCGATCCATTCGTTCTGCTCGGACCACAACGCGGTGAACTGGAAGTTGCTCGTCCGCACCGATCCGGTTTCGCGGCAAACGTTGGAACGCAGTTTTCCTATCGTCGTCTTCCCGCCGCCGGTTTCCGAGCCGGTGGCGAAGGTTGAGGAGGAGACGGTATGGAGCCGTTGATCAGTATTCGCGCCGATAGCGGCGAAACCGGTTTCGTGCCGGGGGAACTGATTCGATTCGCCTGCCAGATCGATGCTGTCCCGAGCAAGCAGGTGCAGGCGATCGAGGTTTCGGTGCTCTGGCGCACCGAAGGCAAGGGCGATGAGGATATGGGCGTCCACTTCTTCAAGCGGATGACGCTCGGAGATGAGGATGAGTCGGACTTCCTCGCTCAACATAAATTTGAAACCCACTTGCCTCGCTCGCCGCTCAGCTACGACGGCGTGATTCTGAAAATTCGCTGGGCGATTCGAGTGCGTGTCTTTATGCGGAACGGCAAAGATTTTCACCTCGACTACCCTTTCCAATTTGGACGCTTGTTCGTGGCCCAAGAAGTCGAAGATTAACATGAGATTGTCGACGGGGCTCTCTGATTTCGGCTGCGATTCTCAAGGTGGAATGACCACGTGAATGGTGCACCCAAGCCGGGCGTCATTGAGAACCCGTTCAGCACTCGATTTGTCCAGCCAGGCGAGCTTTCCTTTCTGTTTGCGGAATCGGATCGCTCCATCGCCGATCTGGCCCGACAACTGATGGCGCTGGGAGCGGCATCGATCGTGGGGCCGCACGGCGTGGGAAAATCGACGCTCTGTCATTCCCTCAAACGCTGGTTCGTCGAGAACGGGTGGAGCGTCGATTGGATCCAGCTTCGCAGCGACCGCCGCTGGTCGCCGGACACAGGATTCGGCGAAAGTTGGGACGCCGCGACCTTGGTCGTTGTCGACGGTTTTGAACAGCTGAGCGCGTGGCACCGATGGCGTCTGGTTCGCCTCGCCAAGCGTCGTGAAGCGACATTGATCACGACCGTTCATCGCAAACCCAACTTGCCCGTGCTGTTGGCCATGACGCCGACACTGCCGGTCATCGAATTGATTGTCGCCAAGCTGCTCGACGATGATTGGTCTGTCGTCACTCGGCAAGATGTCGCAAGCTGTTTTAGAAAGCATGGCGATGCCCGCGAAACTCTGTTCGCCCTCTACGACATCTACCAAGCTCGAATCTAGCAGCTCTAGCTTTGCCATTCTTGACAGGCGACTGGTTTCAATTCGGCCTTTCTTCTTCGTACTTCTTCGTGGCCAACTTCGTCTGACAAGAAAGGACGAGCCGCGAAAAGCACGAAAAGGCACGAAAAGAAGAAGAGATGCCAATCGTCACTTCTGCAACGCGGCCCAATGGGCCCGTAGTTTTTCAACCTGATTCACCGAACGAGGCACGCTCGTTGGGGTTTGGACTTGACGCGTGGTTGGCGCGGCGTTGTCAGTTTCCTTTGCCCGAAGGGCAACGCTGTGAAGCATTTTGGGTGTGTCACTGACGGAACGGGAATCGCTTGCGCGTGCCCCCTCTCACTCGAATCGTCCGCGCTAACATGTCACCATTTTACGAAGGTATGTTTGCGGATGATTTGGGGGAGAGGTGTGGGGTGAGGGGGCTTTCTTTGACGCGCGCTCAGCCTCTCCCCACCCCTCACGCATCGGGGGGAGAGGCGGCTCGTTTCTTGTTTTGGCCTTTACAATTTCGGCCGAAAAACACGATCGCTACGCTGAAACGAGAATGGCTGTGGGCATCGCGCCTTTGCACGATGGCGGTGCGTGACGATGCCGGTTGTGACGGTTATCCGATGCGCCCAATCTCGCGACGCGTCATCGTTGGCCGTTCTTTGCCGAAGATGCGCGAATTCACTAAAGTTCGTGAGTGTTGTAACTGGATTGTTGGTGGATAAGTTGAAGCCAATTTTTCTGAATTTGTCTCACGTCAGGCGTCAAGTGACCTACCTTTCAGCATGCCATTGCGCAAAATAGTGCGCTGAATTTGTCACAGGGGAGTCTGCGATGCACCGCATCATGAGAATCGTCTTGTCTTCGAGCCTAGCGTTTTGTTGCGTGATTTCCGCCAACACGAGCGAGGCAGGTTTGTTTGACTGGATGTGGGGTCCGAGGCCCGTACAGTACGCGCCGTCAACGGTTGGCTACTATCCCAGTGGCGCCTATTACAACGCGGGACCCGCAGCGACTCACTACACAACCAATTACGCGCCCTATTCGCAAGGGCTTTTCTCGCCGGCCACCGGTGCCTATCCGACGGCTCGCGCCACGGCATACTATGCTCCGTACTCAGCGTACCGCGTGCCCGCCGCCGGTCGTCCCACGACGACTTTCTATCGAGCGCCGAGAACCACTTATTATCGTTCGCCGACCACGACGTTCTATCGAGGGACGCCCGGCTATCCGACGGTCACCAATTATCCGCCGTCGACGGTCGCCTATTACCCCTCGACGCCGCCACGTCAGTCATTTTTCGGCCGACTCTTCAATTGGCAAAATGCGTGCGGCGGTTTAACGCCTTGCCGTCCTTACGCTTCGACGACAACCAACTATCAACCTCGAACCTCCTACCGGCCGGTTTGGCAGCGCGTTCCGGTCACCTATTTCCGGCCCGTCAGTCAAGTTGATCCGGTGACCGGACAACTCGTCCAGCAGATGCAGCCCTGCACAACCTATCGCTGGCAAGTTCAACAGCGATCGACCTTGCTCCCTCGCCGAGCTCCGGCGATGCCGATTGACCCTTGGTGCGATCCAGCGGCAGTCCCTGCGGCCAGAGAATCGCGACCGTCGACCGATCCCTACTACGACCGTTCGCGAATCATAAGGCCCGGCGAACGACGGTCCGCAGATGGTCTGATCCCTCGCGATGCGGAAGTGATTCGCGAAGAAACGCTTGAACCGTCAGAGCGAAGACCACGACTCGAAGGCGCTCCGCCTGAACCGAACTCGATGGGCTCGGTGCGACGACCTGGTTTCGACCGAGTGTCGTCGACCCCGCGAGCGTCGACTCGAGGTGACAGCACGACGGAATCGGCTCGCTCGCAGAGGGAGTCCGATCCTGCGCGAAGTAGCTTGATTCCGGATCCTGATGAGGATCGAGACGGCTATCCAGAAGCACCGAAACTGATGAAGCCGCGCGATCGCACTGCGAGTTTCTCCGCGCCGCGCGTTCGGCGAATTGCCTACCAAGCGGTTTGGCCTGAAGCCAAAAAGCCGTCCGTCACTCGCGTTCAGCGCGATTCGACAGTCTCGCAGCCAGTTGAACGTCGTCCAGTACGCCGGCATCCGACTCGCAAACTCGATGACTCCGGCTGGCGAACGATTCACTAGCAGTCGCGTGTTCGCGATCGATGACGAAATCGACGACCCTTGTCGTGAACCTAAGGATCTTGCGCGCTCGTTGTATGCCGTATCCACACGTCCGGCCTGAGTTACTTGAACTTGCTCACGCCCGTCCAGGTGACGTTGCTGCGGCTGACGTCGATCTGAGCTAATTCCTCGCGAACAATTCAAGTGCGAGATCGTCCACTGCCGTGCTCGACAGGCTGACGAATCGCACCTTTTTGAGCCGAGCGATCTCCGCTGCGCCATCCGACGTGACGTCCCAGTTTCCGGCAAGGGTAAGAACGTCCAGGTTTGGCGCGTTTCTTACGATTTGACACACGCCCGTGTCCGTCAATCGGGCGCGACCATTGACGAGACTGAGAAAAGTTAGATTGGTATGAGGCCCGATTGCAGTGATGCTCGCGTCGTCCGCCAAGGCGCTGTCTGCGTGAATTGTCTCGAGCGACCGAAGCTGACGCGCGGCCCGAAGTCCTTCCGGCGTTACTTTTGTACCGGCCAAGCAAATAGACATGAGCATGGGAGTTTGCTCGGTAAGGTCGCGGTCTGTCGCTGTTGAATTTGTGAGGTCGAGGCGAGTCAGCTGACTTAGCCCTTCGAGGTTTTGGAACGATCCCGATTCAATGTTCGCTTGATAGAAGGAAAGGCGAGTCACTTCCGGGAAATTGTCAGCAAGCACTTTCATCTGTTTTGGCTTGACCGTCGACTGGAAGAAACTGACCTGACTCACTTTCGAAAACGCAGCCTTGCCAAACACCTGTGCGGTCCACGGGGGTAATAGGATGGCCGAAGAAGTCGAAAACCAATCGCTGGTGTGGCCGATGTCGTAGTGCACGGCAGCGCCATGCCGCTGGAGTTCCTCCGTCGCGGCGGTCATCCTACGCACTCGCATCGCCATCTTGGCCACAAAAGAAAGTCCGACCGCCATCAAGGTGACGAGCACCAGAAAAGTGCGGAGACCAATACGGCAGCGAATTCGTATGAACCCGCCGACACCCAGGCAAAACACCAGCGCGATCACGCCGATAACAAGCCCTCGGTCATCCGATACGCCGCCATAGCGACGATCGTCAACGCAACGAGAGCGAGCATCGCCAGGGAAAAGATCAGGAGTGTGAGGCGAGCGAAAACGGTTTACTAGGTCGCCTGGCGGCTGCCCGTGTCTGCTCATCGCTCTCAGGGTTGTTCGATAGGCTTGGCGACATGGCTGCTTTGCCGAATTGAATTGGACGTCATCAAACTAGAAGCGATACGGCTCGGCCAAGCTTCAGAGATTCTATGCCGGTTCGCAGTCGATTGCACACAAGTTCGCGAATTCGGCAAGTATATTTGGGATGACGGTAGGACGACCACATCGACTTGCCAATCGCTGGGCGGCTTCGCATCCGGTTCATCGAGAAACGATCCCCGGTTAAACTAGCGCGAATGGCCGCCAATCTCACTCAGCGATATCGCAAAGCCGAACGCGCCTATCGAGCTGCGGAGTCGCCGGACGAAATACTCGCCAGTCTGCTTGTGCTGTTTCGCGAGTTGCCCAAACACAAGGGCACTGAACGCTTGCAAGCCGATCTAAAGCAAAAGATATCGCTCGCCAAAAAGTCCTGCCTCGAACCTTCTACGACCGGACAGGCGGCTCGTTTTCGAATCCCTCAACAGGGGGCCGGCCGAGTCGTGCTGCTCGGAGGTCCAAACTCCGGAAAGAGCCAATTGCTCAAATCGCTGACCAAAGCGGAACCGGAAGTCGCCGACTATCCGTTCTCGACCCGTGAACCGGCACCCGGAATGATGCCTTACGAGGATATTTTCGTGCAGCTGATCGACACGCCGCCGACCACCGTCGACTATCTCGACTCGGATGTTCAGGAGTTGGTGCGCGGCGCCGACCTCGCGCTGTTGCTCGTTGACCTCGCCGAAGACGATCCAGTCAGCCAGGCGTGCGACATCGTTGAACGCCTCGCGAAGACGAAGACTCAGCTCGATACGTCCACCTACTTATCGCCAACCGACGTGGGACTCTCATTGACGGAAACATTCATTGTTCTCAACAAAGTCGACTTGCCCAACGCGGGCGAGCGAGCAGAGACGTTTCGACGGTTGTGCAAATTGAATTTTCGGCAGTTCTCGATATCGGCGACTGCGGGCGATGGCCTGAGCGAACTGAAAGATTCTGTCTTCAAAGCGCTCGACGTGGTCCGCGTCTATACGAAATCGCCTCGTGAGAAAGAGGCTGATTTTGAGAAGCCGTTCACCGTTCGCCGAGGCGGGACGCTCGAGGACGTGGCGGAACTTATTCACCACGACTTGGCTAAGAACCTCCGCTTTGCGAAAGTATGGGGGAGCACTGTGCACGACGGTGCGGTGGTCAAGCGGGATTATGTCGTTCATGACAAAGACATCGTCGAGATTCACTAGATCCACAGCGACAGAATCGCCAGCTTGCGTTTGCGGATCATGAAGTTTCAACCCGGCGAAGGAACACGGCGATGACGAACGGACAGATAGCAGGCACGTTGGAGATGCTCGGCGACCTGCTGGAAGTTACGGGTGCGAATGCGTTCCGTGTTCGCGCGTACCGCAACGGTGCGCGGGCCATTCGCGACATGACCGAGTCGATCGCGGATCTCGCCGAAGAGGGCGCCTCGCGTCTGATGGAGATCGATGGAGTCGGGAAAGCCGTCGCCGAGAAATGCGTCACGCTCGTTCAAACAGGCGAGTTGCCTCAGCTCAAAGAGCTGCTCGAAAAGACGCCCAAGTCAGTCCTCGCCCTGCTGCGAATCCCGAACCTGGGTCCCAAGAAAGCCGCTGCGCTTTACAAAGAACTCAACATTGTCGATCTAGATCAACTCAAGGCGGCGTGCGAAGAGGGCCGAGTTCGAGAGCTCAAGGGTTTTGGCAAGAAGACGGAGGAGATCATCCTCAAAGGATTGGCTGTCGCCGAGTCGGCCAATCGTCGCATCTTCTGGGAGGCGGCCGACGACATCGCGCAGTCGCTTTGCGAGTTTTTAAACGCATGTCTGAGCGTCGAGCAACTCGAATTGGCCGGGAGTTATCGTCGCCGTCGCGACACCATCGGAGATTTGGATGTTCTCGTTGTGTCCAAAGATCACGGCGAGGTGATGGATCGGCTGGGAGGCTTTCCCGGAGTTGCCGACGTGCTGGCTCGAGGCGACACCAAGATGTCCGTCCGGCTCGACACCGGTTTGCAGATCGACCTGCGCGTCGTGCCCGAGGAGTCATTCGGCGCCGCGTTGCAGTACTTCACTGGCTCCAAAGAACACAACGTCGCGATTCGAGCTATGGCCAAGGCTCGAGGTCTTAAAGTCAATGAATGGGGAGTCTTTCAGATCGAGGGTGACGAAGAGAAATACATTGCCGGCGCAACCGAAGAGGATGTCTACGGGACGCTTGGCCTGCCCGTCTTCGCTCCGGAACTTCGCGAGGGGCGACGCGAAATCGAGTGGGCTGAATCGGACTCACTGCCACGGCTGATTGAGTTGTCCGACATTCGCGGCGATTTGCACATGCACACGAACGCCACCGACGGTCGAGGCGAACTGTCTGAAATGGTCGAGGCGGCTCGGGCCCAAGGGTTGTCGTACATCGCCATCACGGATCACTCGCAGCGAGTCGCGATGGCTCGCGGACTTGACCCCGAACGCTTACTGTCGCAATGGGCCGAGATCGATGCGTTCAATGCGGGGCTCGACGATGACTTCGTCGTACTCAAAGGAATTGAATGCGACATTCTCGAGGCGGGCGGAATGGATTTGCCGGACGATGTACTCGCTCAAGCCGATTGGGTATTGGCCAGTGTTCACTACGGACAACAGCAACCGCGCGAACAAATCACCGATCGTATCATTGGCGCGCTCGAGAATCCTCATGTCTCCGCGATCGCCCATCCGACCGGCCGGTTGATCAACCGCCGAGAGCCATACGCTGTCGATATGGACGCGGTCATGCAATGCGCGAAACAGCACGGCAAGATCTTGGAGTTGAACGCGAGTCCGCATCGACTCGATCTCCACGATCAGCATTTGGCGACGGCCAAGTCGATGGGGATTCCGATCGTGATCAACACCGATGCCCACAGTACGGAAGGCCTCGCCAACATGCGGTTTGGCGTCTTGCAGGCGCGTCGGGGCGGCTTGGAGAAGGACGATGTCGTCAATACGCGGTCGCTGGAGGACCTAAGGACTTTGATCGGTTAGGTGAACATTGCCGGTCATCGCTTCCAATCGCACTGTCGGTGCCGAAAATGCCGCTTGCCGCCGATGTGGGGAGCCGCATAGCAAGGCCGAATCAGCGCCGAAACGATTGCAATTCGGCTTCGTCCTGTTTACCTTGGTGAGGTTGAATTCTCCTCGAAAGAGGAGGGGCTTAATGGGCTGAGCAACGCTGGTAAACGTCTGTCGTTGCCCATTCCAAAACTCTGAAGCTCATTCCGCGCATCCCCACTAGGCGCCAGTCGTAAAGCGGTGCCTAGTCACCACCACGCGGGTCACCACCACGCGGGCCCCCGCCCCTTAGTCAGAGGTCCTTCCGCATGCAGCGATGCACCTTCCTCGCCCTGATTTTCTCTGCTTCCATCTCGTTCGGTCAGACGGTCGAAGCGCCCCGCGAAGTCTCCGCTGAAAATCCCCAAGAGGTCGACAAGACGACGACGTCAGATGACAAGGATTCCGACGCCGTCAAATCGGCGGAAGGAGAAAAAGACAGTGTGCTCGCGGGGCATAGTAACCATGGCGAGGTCTTCAACGAGGGTGCGAGGCAACGCGCCTACTTGATGGAGGGCGTCGGCAACATCGATTTTGGCGCCACGGCCAAAGGCGATGCGAAAAAGTTCATCGACCAAGGCCTCGGCCAAATGCATGGGTTTTGGTACTTCGAATCGGAGCGGTCATTTCGTCAGGCGGCGGCGATCGATCCCGACTGCGCCACAGCCTACTGGGGAATGGCGTATTCCAATTTAGGAAATGAGAAGCGAGCGAAGGGTTTTATCAAAGAGGCGATGTCGCGCAAGGAGAAAGTCTCCGATCGTGAGCGAATGTATATCGACGCGCTGAACGCCTACATCAATGTCGACTCGAAAAAGAGAAAAGACCGCGGCACGACTTACGTTCGGGCTCTCGAACGCATTTTGTACAAGTATCCGGACGACGTTGAAGCGCGCTCATTGCTCGCGTTGCACCTCTGGAAGAATCGATCACAGGTTAAGACGAGTCACTTGGCGATCGACGCGGTGATGCAGCAAGTCTTCGAGAAGGCGCCGATGCATCCAACGCATCACTATCGCATCCACCTCTGGGACTACGAGCGGCCGCAGATCGCGGTCAGTTCCGCAGCCAAGAGCGGTCAGTCGGCGCCGGCGATCGCACACATGTGGCACATGGGCGGCCACATCTTTTCGCGACTCAAGCGTTACAATGACGCCGTTTGGCAACAAGAGGCATCTGCGCGAGTCGACCATGCTCACATGATGCGAGACGGCGTGCTGCCCGATCGGATTCACAACTTTGCACACAACAACGAGTGGTTGATTCGCAACTTGAATTATGTTGGCCGAGTTGAACATGCGGTGCGGTTGGCCGAGAACATGATCGAGCTTCCGCGACATCCGAAGTACAACACGATCGACCGGCGCGGCAGCACGATGTACGGCCGGACGCGATTGTTCGAGACGCTTCGGCGCTATGAACTGTGGGCGATGCTTGTCGACTATTGCGAAACGCCTTACCTCGAGCCGACCAAGAAGGCGACTGAGCAGGATAAGCGTCTTCGGTATCTAGCGACGGCCTACTACAGGCTCGGCGATCTGACCAAGGGCGACGCCTTGAAATCGGAGCTGCAGTCTCGATTGAAGGATCAACGAGAGAAGCAAGAGACGGCAATTGAGGCGGCCAAGAAGAAGAGTTTGGACGCTGCTAAGGCAAAGAAACCGGGCGAAGAGCCCGATGCAAAAGCGAAGAAAGCGGCGGAAACCGCGGGTAAGAACGCGGGCAAAGCGTTTGATCGAAGGATTCGCGACCTTGGCAGCGCCGTCGACGCGTTGGATGGGCATCACGCGTGGGCGAATGATGAATTTGCAACCGCTTACGAAAAATTGAAGAAAGCCGGTGGTGAAGATGCGGCTCAACTTGCCGTCGTTCAGTTTCTCGCCGGAAAGCAAGACGAGGCGATCACCTCGCTGTCCAAGCAAGTCGATCGGCGCGGCAACGAGTCGCAGCCAATGGCCTGCTTGATTGATTTGCTCTGGCGAGCTGGCAAGAAAGAGGAAGCCAAGAAGCGTTTCGATTCGCTTCGAACTGTCGCCGGTTACGCCGACTTGAAGGCGACTCCCGTGTTCAAACGCCTGGTAAAGATTGCCGAGGCGTTGGAGTACCCGTCGGATTGGCGCACGCCGGCGCCGCTTCAAGATGATATCGGAAACCGTGTCGATCTCAGTTCGCTCGGGCCATTCCGTTGGAGCCCGTCGCCGGCACCTGAGTGGACGCTTGACGATGTCCAAGGAAACGCCCACACGCTCAAAGAGTATCAAGGCAAACCAGTCGTCGTCATTTTCTATCTGGGGTACGGCTGCCTGCATTGTGTTGAACAATTGCACGCGTTCGCTCCCAAGATTCACGAATTCAACAAGGCTGGCATCAACGTTGTCGGGATTAGCAGCGATGAAGAAGACGGTCTCAAGAAGTCGATCGACGACTACGATGAAGGCAAGCTGCCGATTCCGTTGCTCGCCGACCCGACGCTGGAGGCCTTCAAGCGATATCGATGTTTCGACGACTTTGAAGATCTCCCGTTGCATGGAACGTTCATCATCAGCGGCGAAGGCAAAGTCTTGTGGCGCGATATTAGCTACGAGCCGTTTATGGATCCCGATTTCGTTTTGACTGAAGCGAAACGATTGCTCGGCCAAAAGAAACGGGTAATCACGACTGAGGGTGAGCTGCCCAAGGCGGTTTCCAGCGAATAGCGGCAAGCGATTTCGCCGACCGAATCGATGGCATTTCAACATCAGCGACATAAACAACCTCAGGCGTTGGATCGACCGCGCGAATTGCTTCTGGTCTGCCCGCCGCTTCGGAGTAGCGTCAATCTTTCGCGCATCGTGCGAGCGGCTAGCTGTTTCGGGTTGACTCGAGTGATCGCGTGCGGCAATCCGAAAGTCGATTCGAAAATTGCTCGCGATGGCGCCGATTGCGTCGAAATTGAAGTTCGGCGAAGCCTGCCGCCTGTCATCGAACGACTCAAGCAAGAGGGCTTTCAGATCGTTGGGCTCGAGCAATCGAGCGAATCTGAGTGTTTGTTTGAATTCGATTTCAATCGAAAAACAGCAGTTGTTCTCGGCAGCGAAAGGGAGGGGCTTGAGGGTTCTTTGCTCGCCTCGATGGACCGTGTCGCCGAGATTCCTGTCTATGGGCTGCCCAACAGTTTTAACGTTGCAACTGCGGCCGTTATGGTGATGTACGAGTACTGTCGTCAATTCCCCGTGGGCTGAATCGGCGCGGTCGGCCGCGAGGCTGGCGAGCCGATTGGCCTAGATCTGGTCAAAAACCGTTAGGGCTCGACCGGCGAACGACGCGAACCCTACGGCGATTCAGCTCCGTGGCGTCTTGTTCACCTTCTCCTGCTGCTTGACCTCCTTTGCGCCCTAGCCGTAAACTGGCGGGTTTGGCTATTGGGAAAGAATGCGAAAGGGACGAGTTGTGCCGGGAACATGCGTCATTGGGCTTCAGTGGGGAGACGAGGCAAAGGGCAAGCTTGTCGATCTTCTGACATCGCAATTCGAGATGGTTGTTCGCTACCAAGGCGGCGCGAACGCCGGCCATACGGTCGTGGTTGGAGACGACGTCTACAAGCTGCACCACATTCCGTCAGGTATTCTGAACCCAGAGGTCATCAATTACGTCACGCCAGGCGTGGTGCTGAACCCGCCAACGATTCTCAAGGAAATTGAATCACTGACATCCCGCGGAATAACCGTTGCGGACAACTTGCTGATTAGTGATCGCGTTCATGTCGTCATGCCATGGCATCTGGCGGAAGACCAGGCTCAGAACAAAGCGAAGGTCGGCGGCGAGAGCATCGGCACGACGTTGCGCGGCATCGGGCCGTGCTATCGCGACAAGGTCGGTCGGCATCATGCCATTCGCCTGGGCGACATGTACCGCGACAGCTTTGCGGAACGCGTGAAGGAGATCGTTGAGGCCAAGACTAGATTCCTCGGCGGAATCTGTGACGATCCCGTCACACTCGACGCCGACGCCATTTATCAAGAGTTCAGCGGATTCGCCGAGCGATTGAAGCAACACGTAACCGACACCACATCGCAATTGCTCGACGCGGTCGAACGGGACGCCAAAATCCTCTACGAGGGCGCGCAAGGCGCGTTGCTTGATATTGATCACGGCACATTTCCCTTTGTGACCAGTAGCAATAGTTCCGGCGTTGGTGTGTGCGCCGGTGCGGGCGTACCGCCCAAGTGGATATCGAAAGTGCTCGGCGTCGTTAAGGCTTATTCCACCCGAGTCGGCGGCGGACCGTTTCCGACTGAGCTGCACGACGACATGGGCGACCGCATTCGCGTCTTGGGGAATGAGTTTGGAACGACAACCGGGCGACCTCGTCGCTGTGGCTGGTTCGACGCGGTGGCGGTTCGTTACACTGCGCGGCTCAGCGGAGTCGACGCGCTCTCGATGATGATGATGGATGTGCTTAGTCAATTGCCGGAGATCAAGATCTGCGTCGCTTACGAAATCGATGGCGATCGCACCAACCATTTTCCGAGCAACGTCGACGACCTCCGCCGCGCGGTGCCCATTTTTGAGACGATTCCGGGTTGGCAGACCGACGTGACTTCGGTCAGGCGAATTGAAGAGCTGCCTTCAGGAGCTCGCGCTTATCTTGATCGTGTGAGTCAGTTGGTCGAGCGGCCTGTGGAGATTGTCTCGGTAGGCCCCGATCGAGCTCAGACGATGTTTGCGGAAACAACGATTGCGGCGAGTTAGCCTGCGAGAGATTGTGACGGGGCAAATGATTTCCTTTGGCGAGAACACTCGGTGAGCGATCACCTCGACGTACCGCATGAGCGCCGTCCGCGGCACATAGCCATCATTATGGATGGAAATGGGCGTTGGGCACAGCGCCAGGGATTGCCTCGCATCGAAGGGCACCGCCACGGCGTCGCCAGCGTTAGACGGACAGTCGAAGAATGCGCTCGCCTCCACATCGAGCAGTTGACGCTCTACTGTCTTTCCAGCGAAAACTGGAAGCGGCCGCAACACGAGCTCGACTTCCTGATGCATTTGCTCGAGCAGTACATGATCGAAGAGCGGACGACGATTATGGAACAGGGTATTGTGGTTCGAATTATCGGACGCCGCGGTGGCATACCATCGCGAGTGCTCAAGGAGATGGACAAGACGATTGAGATGAGTCAGAGAAACAGCGGGACTCAACTCTGTCTGGCGATCAACTACGGCGGACGTTCCGAGATGGTCGACGCCGTTCAGCGTATCGCATCCGAGGTCGCTCGCGGCGAGTTGACGCCGGAGCAGATCGATGAGGGGACGATTGCGGATCACTTGTACACGCAGACCATGCCCGACCCCGATTTGCTGGTGCGGACGGCGGGTGAAATGCGGATCAGCAATTTCCTGCTCTGGCAAATCAGCTATGCCGAGTTATGGGTGACCGACGTGTGTTGGCCTGAATTCAACGAAGCGAGTTTGCACCAGGCCATTCGTGATTATTCCTCGCGCGATCGAAGATACGGCGGCCTTAACGATGGGGGCGCCGAGCCGTGCTTAGATTTAGACTGATTGCCGCCGCGTTGATTCTTACGCCACTCATCGCGATTTTTGTCGCGGACTATTCGTGGCTGCCGCAGGCACCGGGGGCGTTGTTGTTCCCGCTCTGCGCGGGGTTGGTCATGATGGGCTCGCACGAGTTGTGCGTGATGATGGCGAAGGGGAGCTACTCGATTTCGTATCCGGCCGCGATGGTCGGTTCGTTGTTGGTCTGGTTGTCGTGCGGCGTCGCCGTTTACCATCCGCTGTTCGGCAGTCCTTATCCGGCCGACTGCCCGATGGGAAAACTTGGCTGGCCCTTGGGGGCTCAGGCCGTGGCGGTGATTGTTGCCTTCGTATTCGCCATGCGGCGTTACGGCGAGGACGACGCGAGACCGTTGTCGACGGTCGCCTCAACGGTGATGCCGAGCGTCTACGTTGCCTTGCCGTTGTCCTTTTTTGTCTGGCTTAGGCTTTTCCGGGACGCGGAATGGGGAATGGTCGCTTTGATTTCCGTCGTCGTCGTCGTCAAGATGGGCGACGTTGGCGCGTACGCCATCGGCCGCACGTTTGGCAAAGCGAAACTTGCTCCGAAACTGAGTCCGGGGAAGACCGTGGCCGGCGGAGTGGGCGCCGTGGCGACTTCGGCAATCGTCAGCGTCGCTTACTTTGCACTCGCGCCCGGTTGGATGATTACAGACCCGCCAGTTGTCGGCGCGATGGGGCTGTTGTGCGCTGCGATTTACGGAGTCATTTTGTCCGTGACTGGCATGGTCGGCGATCTGGCGGAATCACTGATCAAGCGAGATCTTGGGTGTAAGGACTCTGGGTGCCTGCCCGGTCTTGGCGGCGTGCTGGACATTTTGGATTCACTCGTTTTCGCGGCGCCGATCGCCTACCTTTGTTGGGTTTTGGGTCTTGTCGGTCCATAACCGCACAGCGCAATCGGTCCGAATAATGTGACAACAACCAAGGCGATTTGTTTGCGGCCGCGTCCGACCAGAGCACCTGGCGGATTGACGCGCCCGTCCAATCGGAATATTGATTTAATCCGTTGGCTAATGCGTTAGTATTACGAGGTTTACAACGAAATCCCGAACAAGCGACAGCTTTCTGTTGTCATTGATTAGGTATAGTTTCTGTGGCTTTGGCCGCCGGTTTGCGTCGACCGTGATAAAGGTTGATTGCCCTTTGGCCAGAGATTTTGAACGATGGTAGTAGGGTCTGGCGAGACCAGATTCAAAGATGCACGAAGCCACAATGCCGATGGGCGAGCAAGCTCTTGTTTTGCCACTGTTCGGCGCCCACGATCAACACTTGCAAAGAGTTCGGGACGCATTCCGTGTGACGGTCACCCATCGTGACGGGCAGATCCATGTGGCTGGAGACGAGCACGCCGTCGCCCAGGCCATCGAAACTCTCGAGAAAATGAAAACGGTTGTTGAGCGAGCCGGCGCGGTTCGAAACGACGAGGTCGAGCAGCTGCTGGGAATCGTCCAGGGTGACGCATCTGAATTAGACGTGCCGATTGACGTCATCAACGTAACCAAGTTGATCCGCCCGCGTACTCCAGGCCAACAGCGCTACGTCGATTCGATCCGCAAGCACAGCATCACTTTCGCCACCGGACCCGCAGGCTGCGGAAAGACATATCTGGCCGTAGCGTTGGCGGTCGAGGCGCTCAAGCAGAAAACGGTTCGCAAAATCGTTCTCGTTCGGCCCGCGGTTGAGGCGGGTGAGAGTCTCGGTTACCTACCGGGCGACTTGCAAGCCAAAATCAATCCCTATTTGCGGCCTTTGCTCGACGCCCTAAACGAAATGGTGGACTTCGACCAAATCAAGCGTCTAATGGAGCAGGATCTGATTGAGGTGATTCCACTTGCTTATATGCGTGGACGCACGCTCAATGAGGCCTTCATCATTTTGGATGAAGCTCAAAACACGACGGTGAGTCAAATGAAAATGTTTCTCACTCGGATGGGTGAGCAATCGAAGATTGTCGTGTCGGGCGACGTCACCCAAGTCGATCTTCCAGAGAATGCCCGCAGCGGGCTCGTTGACGCCCAACGCCGTCTAAAACGAATCAAGGGCATCGCGGATGTGAGTTTGAGTCGAGCGGACATTGTGCGACACCGGTTGGTGCAGGATATCGTCAAAGCGTACGACGACAACGGACCTAGAAACGGAAAGGCGAGAAGGCGCTAGCCTGGGAGCGCCTGCCCGGCGTTCGTTTGGTCTTTCAACAGCCGTCTCGGTGTCACATGTCTTCTGGTTCGCCAAATCGCACGCGACTTGCACGCGTTGCCGCGTTCGAATTGCCCCCGGGCAAATTTGCTCGCGGGATCGCTCGATTACGCCAGCCTCGTTCGCTCGCGCGAATCGGACTGTGCATTCTGTCCGCGTTGGCGATGTGGTTCGTCACTGCGGCTTGGGCACCTCCATTCCATTTTCGCAGCGGCCACATACCGGGCCGAGCGATCGTCGCCCAAGCTGATTTTGAGATTCCTGATCCCGACAAGACGGAAGCAAAACGAAAGCAGCAGCGAGCCGAGACGATCTGTATCTACCAACACGATGTCCGGCCGCTCGTCGAAATGCGCCAGGCGCTTCGCGAACGGATGTTCGAGATTACTCGCGCCAAAGCGTTTTCCGATCTCTCCAGCAAGTTTTGGGAGTCGTTCCAACCCGGCAAGACCCAAACGCCAACGTCACAAGACCTGTTCGACATGGTTCGCGAGGCGCTTGCGGACGACATGGAACTGGCACGATTCCAAACCGGGCTCGAAAAGGCCTTTGCGGACTACGAAAAAAATGGACTGCTGGAGAATCTAGAACACGCCCTCGAGGATGGAAGTCAGACCGCGATTTTCGTTCACCCGGTCGGCAGTGCCTCGTTCACTCGCCGTTTGGAGCTTGAGGAGGTTCGCATTGCGACTGTCTCGACTGAATTGGTCCGCGACTTGGACGCCGAATTTCAGCAGGTTGGATTTGGCGAAAACGCAGCTCAATCGCTCGCCTTGGCGTCGTCTTTGTGGAGTCAGAAAAAGGGGCTGCCGACCACGTTGACGATCGACTCGGCTGAGTCGGGCGCCGCGAGAAAGGTTGCCGAGGACGCTGTTGAGCCGGCCATGATTAGCTATCACGTCGGGGACCGACTCGCGGCGGGCGAACTGCCCTTGTCGACGCAAGATATTCGTCTGCTTGCGATCGAGCACGAGGCGATCCTCGCCAACATGTCCATTTGGCAAATGCTTCGTCAGAGTTTGGCGGCGTTCGGCATGTACGTCGCCATGTTTGTTCTCTGCGGCGCATATCTCTATTACCAGGCTCCGTCCGTGTTGTCTGACTTGCGGCAGTTTTCAACGCTGCTGTTTTTTGTCGTATGCACCGTGACCGTGTCGAAACTGACAGCCGCGGATCAATGGCGAGCTGAGATTATTCCTCTCACCTTGTTGGGGATGACAATCACGATCGCGCACGAACGCGAATTGTCGCTTCTGATTTCGACCGCAACCGCATTGGCGGTGGCCCTTTCGCTTGGGCATGGGCTCGCTGAATTCGTGATCCTCGTGTCGTCCGTTTCCGTGGCTATTCTGCTCGTCGGACGAATCCGCAGTCGGACCAAGTTGATTTACGTTGGCTTCGCAGCCGGCCTCGTGACCGCGGCCACGGCGGTTGGAGTGGGTACGATGGCGGGGCAGGCCTTTGGTCTGTCGAGCATGTCCGGCTATACCATGCCGGCGATTCTGGAGTCTTGGCCGCACGCTTCCTACGCCGCAGCATTGTTTGCCGGCGCCGGTTGGTTTGGCTTTTGCACGCTTCTATCAGGCATTCTCATGACGGGCCTGCTGCCGTTCGTCGAGAAGATCTTTGATGTCCAGACAGATCTCAGTTTGCTGGAGCTTGGGGACGCCTCGCATCCCTTGCTGCAAGAGTTGGCTCAGCGCGCGCCCGGCACCTACAACCACTCGATCAATGTCGCCTCATTGGCGGAAGCGGCGGCCGAAGCCATTGGCGCCGATTCGCTGCTGGTCCGAGTCGGCGCGTATTTTCACGACATCGGGAAGATGCTCAAGCCCAGCTACTTTGTCGAAAACCAAGGTCAAGAGGGCAGTCGCCACGATACGCTGGCGCCGGCGATGAGTACGCTGGTGATCATCGCCCACGTGAAAGATGGCGCCGACCTGGCGCGCCAACACCATCTGCCTCAACCGTTCATTGACTTTATCGAACAACACCATGGGACGACGCTGGTTGAGTATTTCTATCAGCAGGCGATTCGACAATCGGAAAAAGACGGCGGCGATGAGATCGATGAATCGGCCTTCCGCTATCCCGGTCCGAAACCGCAAACGCGTGAAGCTGGAGTGATGATGTTGGCCGACGCAGCTGAGAGCGCATCGCGGTCTTTGGTCGATCCCGCGCCCGCTCGAATCGAAAGTTTGGTTCGCGAATTGGCGATGAAACGGCTTGCGGATGGACAGTTCGACGAGTGTGGACTGACACTGCAAGAACTCGACCAAATCGAAGATAGCTTGGTCATGTCCCTTACCGCCGTGTACCATGGACGTGTAAAGTATCCCGATCAACAGTCGGCCTGAATTGGCTGAAGCGACTGAGCTCAAGGCGAAAGTAGAGGTTGTGCGAATTGGCGAACTACGCTTCGTACTGTTCTAGACGCAAAGGCGTCCGTGCCCCATGAATGACAACCGAGAAAAGTTCGAGGTTGAAATCGATGCGGTTAATCGACAGTCCACCCATGTCGATATGCAACCCTTTAAGGACGCCGCCGAGCTCATACTTCGAGATTTTGGCGTCGATTCCGGCGCGATCAGCATCGCCGTCGTCGACGACGAGACGATGCATGAACTGAATCGTGAGCATTTGTCGCACGATTATCCAACCGATGTGTTGAGTTTTCTCCTTGAGCACGATGAATCGAGGTTGGAGGGAGAGGTGATTGTCAGCATCGACTATGCAGCTGGCGAAGCGGCCAAGTGGGGTTGGTCCGCGGATGACGAGCTGCTTCTTTACGTCGTTCACGGAATGCTGCACTTAGTTGGGTTCGATGACCACTCCGAATCCGATCGGCTCGCCATGCGTCGCAAGGAAGTCGAGTATTTCAAGGCGTTGGGGCGGCCGACGCCTCCCGGCCGCGCGGAGACCGGCGGCTCAAGCAACAATCGGGAAACGGCCCAAGGACTCGGTGAATGACGCCCAGCATGTTTCTTGCCATCGCATTATTTGCGATCGTCTCGGCCACGCTGATGGCCATCGGCGGCAGGATCTTGGTCGATTTCTCCAGACGCGACTTGGATATCTATTGTCGCCGCCACCGAATGGGCGAGCGGTTCGCCATGATCATGGCGACTCATGATCAAGTCGCCTTGGCCGTCGATAGCGTCCGAACCGTATCGGTTGTCGTGGCGATCGCTAGCGGCTCGCTGTATTTTCTTCAATCGCCAACATCGGAGCCGATCTCGTTCGGCCGATTTCTTGTGTTCGCCGGATCCGCCATCTTCATCTTGCTGATGCTACTTCATTGGATTCCGTTGGCGACCGTCAAGTTGTTCTCGGCACCGCTTTTGACTCGCACTTGGCTGCTCTGGCGGACCGTCGCTGTGCTGGCTTTCCCATTGACGCTTGGGGTTGCTCTATTCAGCACCTTGCTGCGTCGAGCATCCGGCCGCCCCAAACCGACGGATGAGGAGGGCGAAGAGGCGTTTGAAGATGAGATTCGAGCGATTGTGACGTCGGGCATGCGCGAAGGATTCATGGAAGAGGACGCGCGCGAAATGATCGAAGGCGTGATGGATCTTGGCGATCGAACTGCCGAGAACATCATGACTTCGCGCAATGAAGTCGACGCGATCAGCAGCGTCGTCGATTGGGCTGAGTTGCTGAACCATGTCACTCTGATTAAGCGAACTCGCGTACCGGTCTATAGCAATTCGCTCGACGAAGTTATCGGAGTGCTTTATGTCAAAGACCTCTTGCCAGAGTTGGCCAAGAGTCCCGAAGAGAGGCGAACGCTTGCCGAGATTGCTCGTACGCCTTGGTTCGTTCCCGACTCGATTCCCGTGGATGATCTGCTTCAGGAATTCCTGGGAACTCGCATGCATCTTGCAATCGTCGTCGACGAATACGGGGCGATCGCTGGCGTAGTGACGATCGAAGACGTGCTCGAGGAGATCGTGGGCGAGATTCAAGATGAATCGGACGCCGAGCAGGCTCCGCAAGAGTTTGAAACGATTGACAGTCAAACGGCGATCGTAGCGGCTCAAACTCAAATCGAGGACGTCAACGATCGACTCGGCATCGCCATTCCCGAGTCCGACGTTTACGACACGCTGGGCGGATTCGTCATTGCCAACCTGGGATACATCCCCGAGCCGGGCGAGATGATCTCGGAAAACGGGTATGAACTGACTGTCATGGAATCGAATCGTCGCCGCGTGATCAAGGTCAAGGTGAAGCAGCTCTCATCACAACGCGAGTCGGCGTGAGTCGGTACAGGATCATCTATAGTGGGCGGCCTTAGCAGCGAGTCACGCCTGAACCTCAATTGCTGACGAAGCACGACAACCATGTCTAGCGAAAAAACTTCGGCCATCGTGGTTCGTGTGATCGACTTTAGCGAGACAAGCTGTGTGGTGACCTGCTTTACTCGCGATTTTGGGAAAGTGGTGGGGCTGGCCAAGGGAGCGAGACGTCCCAAAGGGCCGTTCGAGGGTGCTATTGACCTACTCGCCGTCTGTCGCATAGTGTTCCTCCACAAATCATCCGAAACGCTCGACTTGTTAACCGAGGCAAAGTTAGATCGCAGATTTCGCGGTTCGTCCCGCGGTCTGTCCTACTTGTATGCCGGTTACTACATTGCCGAGCTGCTGCGCGAATTAACGGAGGATGGCGACCCGTATCCGGAGCTGTTTGACGAATCGATTCGCTTGTTGCGGGCGTTGGAGGCGGATACGGATTGGCGTGATGTTGTGTTGCGTTTCGAGCTCTTTGCATTGGGGAGTTTGGGACTCTTACCGTCGCTAAGTGTTTGTGTTCAATGCGGTTGTGATTTAAAAAAACCTCAGCAACGAGTCTCATTTGCTCCGATTGCTGGCGGCGTATTGTGTCCAAATTGTCGAGGCGGCCAGAAGAACGTAATTAGCGTTTCCAGCGGTGCGATCGACGTGTTGAAACAGTTTAGCCAAACGGAAAACTCGGCCGATTGCCGGCTCCCTAAGCAATTGCGAGGGGAAATACGAGGGATAATGGGCCATTACATGGCGAACCTGATGGGGCGCCGGCCACGTATGCATAGCTATGTGAGTCAATGAAACGGCTGCATCAACAGACTGACAAAATAGACGCTGAGCTCAATCGGCGAATTCAATGGGCAAGGATGTCCTTATGCTAAGGCAGTTGAACGGAATCAAGTGGGTTGTGTGTTGTTCGCTACTAGCGTCTGGCTGTACGTCGCTTCAACAGAACGACCGATCGCTCACCGCGTACGAACAGACTCGGCAGCAGATGGAGACGGGCGTGTATCGACCCGTGTCGTATGAAGGTGCCGAGCAAACCGAGGAGATCGCGGATCACGGGTTTACGCTCGAATCGCTATCGCCCGACAGTCTTAACCTGCAATTCTTGAACGCCACCGGTCGCGGACCCAACCCGACGGTCGCACAGCAACACTTCAACGAAGCTCAGCAACTCTACGCCAAGGCGGCTGCGCGAAACGACGCGACGCGACAGAACCAATTCGCCCAGGCTGCGGCGCTTTACGAAAAGGCGGCCGACCGCTGGCCCGAATCGGCATTGCAGCAGGACGCTCTCTATTGGGCCGGTCAATCGTACTATTTCGCCGACGAGTACCCGGCAGCGAATCAACAGTTTGAATTGCTGCTGAAAAAGTTTCCGAACTCGAAATACTTGGACGCAGTTGAAGCGAGACGGTTTTCGATCGCCATGTATTGGTTCGCCTTGGACGAGCAAGATCCGGAATCGGTTCTGGAATTCAATTTTGCGGACAAGAAGCGACCTCTTCGCGACACCCATGGCAATGCCGCTCGGATTCTTGACCGAATTCGACTGGACGACCCTCGCGGTAAACTTGCCGATGACGCGACGCTTGCTGCTGCCAACGCGGCGTTCCGCGACGGGAACTTTATCAAGGCGGACGAATACTATACCGATCTGCGCAAGTCATTTCCGAGCAGCGAGCATCAGTTTTCAGCCCACTTGCTTGGCATGCAAGCGAAACTCCGCAGCTACTTGGGGCCCGATTATTCCGGAACGCCTTTGGACGAGGCGGCCAAGTTGATCGAACAGATTCGCAAGCAGTTTCCCAATGAAGCGGGGGAGCAACGTGAATTGTTGGCGCGATCCTACGCCAAAATCCGACTTGCCAACGCCGAACGAAAATGGGCTCGGGCGCAATACCGCGATCGACGCAGCGAGTTTCGGGCGGCTCGGATCTTCTACGAAGAAGTCGCCGAACAATTTGCCGACACGCCCTATGCCGCTCAGGCCCAAACGCGGATTGGCCAGATCGCCAACTTGCCCGCCACGCCAGAGACGCGATTCGGCTGGCTCGTCGACGCGTTTCCCGCTCGCGATGACAAACCCCTGATGACGACCAACCCGCTCGACGCGATTCGTCGTTAACGAGGCAGTTACTTTGATAATCTCTTCCCGCGATGGCTCCGGCCAAACCGCAGCGAACTCGTCAGTTCGATTTTACGTCGGATCATCTATCAGTACGCTCATCGCCCTAACTTGTCTTTTGAGCCAAGGGTGCGCCGGCTACCAAGTCGGCTCGCGAACGCTGTTTCGCCCCGACATTCGCACCGTGCACGTGCCGATGTTTTATTCAGACGCGTTGCGGCGAAACGTGGCTGAGTGGCTCACGGAAGCCGTTGTCAAAGAAGTCGAGAACCGCACGCCGTACAAAGTTGTCGCAGCCGCCACCGCCGACACGGTGCTCAGCGGACGCGTCCTCTCGATTTCTAAAACCGGACTGGCCGAGACGGCGAACGACGATCTACGCGACTTGGAAGTCGAGCTCTACGTTGAAGTGCGCTGGCAGGACAACGCGGGCAATATTCTGATGCAACACGTCGCCGTGCCGATCGAGACCGCCGCGGTGACCTCAGCCACGGCGTCGCACTTTATTCCGGAGGCGGGCCAATCCATGGTGACAGCGCAGCAGCGAGACATTCGCCGCGCCGCGCAGCAAATCGTCTCATTGATGGAATTCACGCCACTCTAGGCCTGACGTCGGCGACCACTTAAACTGACGGCCTTACCCATCCGGCGAGGCGACCGGTGCAACATCATCAGCCTCGCGGGCCGTCGAAATCAGCCGCTCTGCGCAGCTCGAATCGTAAGCTGCTTCGCAGACTCCCATGGCTCAAATTCATTCAGCTGAGAAAATAAGTGCAACGTCGTCAGGCATCGTTGTCGGATCGGTTCGTCAATCGCGCGTTGAGTTGGCGATTGCGCACTCGAACAATTGCACTTGCCGATCGCCCCTTGATTATGGGCATTGTCAATGTCACGCCGGACAGCTTCTCGGATGGCGGCATGTTCCTCGCTCCCGAAAAGGCGATTGAACTCGGTCTGAAACTCGGCGAAGAAGGCGCCGACATTCTCGACATCGGCGGCGAGAGCACTCGGCCCTATTCCGACCCGGTTTCTCTTGCTGAGGAGCTCGCTCGCACTGAGCAAGTCGTACGCGGATTGGCCGAGCGAACGGCGTTGCCGATTTCGATCGACACGTCGAAATCCCAAGTGGCCAAGGCCGCCATCGATTGCGGTGCCGAAATTATTAACGATGTGACCGGATTCGAAGGCGATCCGCTGATGAGCCAGGTGGCGGTCGATAGCGGCGCGGGCGTGTGCGTCATGCATATGCAAGGCGACCCGCAGACGATGCAAGACAACCCGACCTATGACAACGTCGTTGAGGACATTTTTGAATACTTGCGGCGGCGAAAAGAGCATTTGATTTCGTGTGGCATCGAGCTCGATCGGATTTGTCTCGATCCGGGAATCGGTTTTGGGAAGACGCACCAGCACAATCTGACTCTGGCAGCGGCGTGTGGCCGATTCCACGACTTGGGGCAACCTCTGCTTGTGGGGCATTCGCGTAAAGGATTCATTGCCAAGTTGATCGGCGACAAAGAGTGCGACCGATCATTCGCGAGCGTTGGCGTCGGTCTCGCGCTAGCTCGCCAAGGCGTGCAGATTCTCCGCGTTCACGACGTCGCGGCTCACCGACAGGCGTGGACTCTTTTCGCTGCCTGCGGCGGTGTCGACGGCAAGGAGGCCCGTCTCACTTGACCCATCGCCCGAGCAAACTGGACGCCAGCGAGAGCAGTCAAGCCGGTTCGAGCGTCGGAGCGAATCCGTATGCGAGCCCGAAATCAGAGGACGAAGGGCGAGTCACGGTCGCGACGGGACCCGCTTGGGGGATTCTCTTTGGCCCAATCCACGGCTCGACCTTCGGCGTCTTTGCCGGCGTGTCGCTGGCGATCATCGTCACGATCTTTTACGCGGTCACTCGGCTACCTGGCTGGTTTGGGCCCTCAGACGGAATGCTCATCCGTTTGCTTCTCTATTTCGTACTCGCCGGAATGGTCGGTGGGGTCGCGGGCATGGCCGTGGGCGCGGTTGGCGGCGCGATCGTCGGACTGTCCAGTCGCTGGAGTAAGACATCGCTGCACCAGACCGGCGCCGTCGTCTTCGGGATGCTTGGCGGAGGGATCGCGCTGTTCAACGGTGGTCGTTCGTTGGGCGAGTCGGACAGCTCGTGGAAACTCCTACCATTTGGCGCCGCGATCGTAGTCGCCACCTTGTACGCCGCCGCCGCGGGACGAAGAACGGGTCTGTCGATTCAGTCGAAACTGCAACGCTTGGAATCTGACCAAGGGGCCAACGACGGCTCGTGATTATCGGGTCGTCGCCGGATGCTAGCGAAGCTCGCTTGCAACGCTCAGCAATTCCAACGATAAAGCAGTTGACGGAAAGCCGCTAAACCGCCAGCCGACATTGACGCAAACGACGGTTTTCACGATACTTCGCTCGCTTTTTCCGCGTTTTCTCGGAGCCCCGATGGCCACGGTAGAGAATCCAGAACTGAAAACGTATTGCCTCGACGTCGCAAGCAATGCGAAGAGATCTTCCGCCGAGCTGGCGCTGGCCACTTGCGCCGTAAAAAACCTCTGGTTGGAAACTGCGGCAAGCAATATTCGGTCGGGCCAATCGACAATCCTCGCGGCGAATGAGCAGGACATCGAGGCCGCGCCCGGGTTTGGTTTGACAAGTGCTCAGGTTGACCGGCTCCGACTGACTCCCGACCGCATCGAAGCGATTGCTTCCGGGCTTGAGGAGGTTGCCGCGTTACCCGATCCCGTTGGCGACATGATCGATTTTTCACGTCGGCCCAACGGATTGGAAATCAGCAAGATTCGAGTGCCGTTAGGCGTCGTTTTCTTCATCTACGAGTCGCGTCCCAACGTGACGGCCGATGCCGCGGCGATTTGTGTGAAGAGCGGCAATGCTGTGATCTTGCGAGGCGGCAAAGAGGCGGCGAATTCAAGCCGAGCGATCGTCGACTGCTTGCATGCGGCCTCCGCTCAGCTGGCGATTCCCGCTGACGCCATTCAGCTTGTGAGCACCAGCGATCGCGACGCAGTCGGACACTTCCTCGGACTCAACGAGTTCATTGATGTTGCGATACCTCGAGGCGGAGAGGGTTTGATTCGTCGAGTTTCGCAAGACGCGACGATGCCGGTTATCAAACACTTTGCCGGCAACTGCCACGTGTACGTCGATGAACATGCGGATGAGACGGTCGCGATCGATGTCGTTGTCAATTCAAAATGCCATCGCCTGGGCGTCTGCAACGCATGCGAGTCGTTGCTCGTCCACTCAAACGTTGCCGCGGCCATGCTCCCCAAACTGGCCGCCGCGCTGTGCGGGCAGGGCGTCGAATTGCGAGGCTGCAAACGGACCTGTGACTTGGTCGATGCCGCTTCGCTTGCCAGTGAGGATGATTACGCGGCGGAGTTTCTTGATGCGATCATTTCCATCAAAGTCGTCGACGATTTGAACGAAGCGATTGATCACATTAACCGATACGGTTCGCATCATACCGACGCGATCATAACCAAGGACTTGGCCGCTTCCCGCAAGTTCACGTCGGCGGTGGACAGCTCGGCGGTGATGGTCAACGCGAGCACGAGATTCAATGACGGGCAGGAGTTCGGTTTAGGCGCCGAGATTGGAATCAGCACCGATCGATTCCACGCTCGTGGGCCTTGCGGTCTAAAAGAGCTGACGAGTTATAAGTACGTCGTGCACGGCGAGGGGCATGTTAGGTAGCCTGTGCGACGGCAGGCCTTTCCCTGCAGGATGCGGTTGAAGAGTTCAAAGGAGTGAATGCGATGGCCGATGAGGTCCTATCAAAAAACGAAGTTGAGGATCTGCTGACGTCGCTATCTAGCGACGCATCCGCTTCGCCGGCGGCGACGACGCCCGTGCCAGCGGCAGCGCGTCCGACTCTTCCCAGGAGTCGTGAAAAGGTAAATCCTTACGACTTCAAGCGGCCGGAGCGCGTTGGCAAAGAGCAAATGCGCTCGCTGCAGACGCTCCATGAAGGGTTTGGCCGCAACTTTGGGGCGTCGCTGTCCGCCATGTTGCGAACGATTGTCGACGTTAAATTGACGAGCGTCGATCAACTGACTTACAGCGAATTCGTGTTCAGCCTCGATACGCCAACCTGCTTTAATTTGGTTCGCGCCAAACCGTTGGAAGGCAACTTGATCTTGGACATACACCCGTCCGTGCTTTTTCCCATAGTCGATCGACTGTTGGGCGGCGGGAAAGAACCGCAGCAAACGGCTCGACGCCCTTTGACCGAAATCGAATTGCGGCTCGTCTCACGCGTCACCGACAAGTTCCTCGAAGAACTTCGTGTGGCGTGGGAAAACGTGCTTGAACTCGATTTGTCAATTGAGCGTGTGGAGAGCAACCCACAACTAGTTCAGATCGTGCCGCCGAACGAAGTTGTGGTGCTGATCAGTTTTGAATTGACGCTCGGTAAGACTCGCGGAATGCTCAACCTCTGCATTCCGTTCAACTCTATTGAGCGTATCGGTAGTTCATTGTCGTCGAACTCGTGGTCGAGCTATCGACGAAGCGGATCGAGTGAAGAGACTCGCGAGCTAATTTCGAAACGACTGAACGAGGCTGAGGTCGAGTTGGTGGCGACGTTGGCTCGAACCAAGATCAGCACAGGCGACCTCGTCGAGCTGCGTGTTGGCGACATCATTACGACCGATCACGATGTGAAGTCGCCGCTTGAAATCGCGGTTGAGGGCGTCAAGAAGTTCAACGCGTCTCCGGGAGCGTGGAAGGGCCGCAAAGCGGTTGAGATCCAAACTCCGCGAATTGAGGAGTAGTCGGCGCTTCTGAGTGTTACCGTCAAGCGGCGCGCGGGGCTAGCACGAACGTCCGCCCGACTTGACCAATTCCTTGTCGCTCAGCGGCGGCAACGCTTGCTCCAGCACGCCTTTGGATCTTGGCCAGATCAATAGCCCCTCGATCATCATCCAGGCTTGCAGGCCAAGAATGAAGAGACCGAATCCTGTCAGCAGATAGTTGCCGTCGGGAATCCACTCGAACACAATGTTGTGGATCATGGCCCAAGCCGGCATCAGTAACATGATGACCATCGGGATGCTGGCGAAAAAGACTGGCTTGCTGCGTCGCCACAGATAGAACACGGTGACCATGAATGCGAGTCCGGCGAGCAGTTGATTCGTAGCTCCGAATAGCGGCCAGAGAATCATGCCGCCTTTTCCGGGCATTTCGCCGACGAAAATGGCGAGAGTCGCGCCGACAATGACGGCCGTAGCTGTCGCGACGTATTTGTTTTTTAGCGGCGTGAATCCAACCGACGCGCCAAGCTCTTGCAATACGTATCGTTGTAATCGAGTGGCCGTGTCGAGCGTCGTCGCGGCGAAACTGGCCACAAGCACTGCGACGATTCCAATCGCCAATCGCAAGGGAATGCCGAGGCTGGAAATAAAGTTACCGCCTCCTTCGATGAACGCTCGCACCTTCTTGCCCAGCGAGTGGCTTTTCCAGCCGTTCGCCTGACTGGCATCGTAGTGATGGCGCCAGGCTTCACGGCCGACAATCTGCTTGCCACTCTCGTTTTGCACCGAGTCGTAGTGATAGCTCCAGACCCCGTCGACTTTCCGCTCCACCAATCCCATTCCCACGCCTGCGCAGCAGGCCAGAATGACGATCACGGCGAGTGCACCTTCGAGCAACATAGCGCCGTAGCCGACATATTGCGCGTCGGTTTCTTTGGCGATCTGCTTGCTCGTTGTGCCGGAACTGACGAGACAATGAAAACCGCTAATGGCGCCGCAGGCAATGGTGATGAACAGGAAGGGCCAAATCGGCGGCGCGTCCGGCGGCGCGGTTGCGATCGCAGGCGCCGAGTCGACGACGTCGGCGCTGCCAACCACGCTGGCGACGCCCAGTCCAAGGACTAGCAGACCTAACGCCAGGATAAGTTGATGACTGTTGATATAGTCTCGAGGCTGAAGCAAAACCCAAACGGGAAGTACCGACGCCACGAAACAATAGACCATTAGCACAACAGTCCAAAGCACCACGACGTTGACCACGCTTTCAGACAGCAACTCAATGCCGAGAAGTTGTTTGAGGTCGATCGGGGCGTAGTTCACTCCCAACCAAATCGCTAGGTACATCACCGCCAGCGCAATAATCGACGGTACGAGCAACCCGCCGCCTCGACGATAAACCCAGTAGCCAATCGCCAGAGCAAGTGGGATTTCGACCCAGACCGAAAGGACGGATTCTGGATAGTTGGCGAAGATCAACGCGATAACGAGGCCGAAAATGGCCAGGACAATGGTCAGCGCCACCGCCAACACGATTAAGAACAGAAGCCTTGCTCGGGGAGAAATCAAGCGACCTGCGACCTCGCCCACCGTCTGCCCTCGATTGCGAAGAGAGACGACGAGTGCTCCAAAATCGTGGACGGCGCCGATAAAGATCGACCCGAACACGACCCACAGCAGCGCGGGGAGCCAGCCCCAGAAGACGGCGATCGCCGGTCCGACGATCGGGCCGGTCCCAGCAATACTCGTGAAGTGATGCCCGAAAATGACTTCGCGCTTGGTGGGGATGTAGTCGATATCGTCCTGCAATTGGCAGGCCGGCGTCACCGTCTTTTCATCTAGGTTGAAGATCCGCTTCGACAGCCACTTACCATAGGTGTGGTAGGCGATGATAAAGCCAAAGAATGACCCGACCGCAATCAGCAACGTACTCATCGTCGTTGTCCTAGTTCGTTTTCAATTCGGCCAATCGATCTGGCAAGCAATGCCAATGGGCGGCCAAAGCAACCTGACATGATACCAACGGCGACTCGGTTCTTCACCCTACCCCCAGCCGCCGATGTGAGACCCCAACGAGCTTTTCTCGAACTGTGAATTGGATTCGCGTCAGCTAGGCCGATTGCAAAGTGCGAATAAGTGCAAAGTGCAAAATGAAACCACGGGTCGTGTGCTAGTGGCCGCTTGATTTTGCGCGACGGTTGTTGCTTTTGACGACCATTTGGTGGATGCGTTCTAGCAACTGGCGAATCAACGAGCGGGACTTGGGGCGCCGGCCTTGGCCTGAGACGAATGCCGGCGACACGACGAGGTCTCGCTGTTCATCGGAATTCTCAATCGCGGCGACGTGGCCAGCAAATGAGGCAAGCCGATCGGTGTACGGTTTGGGCGGCGGCTGGGTGGCGATGCGTCGAACCTGCGGATCGGAATCCGCGCTTGCGATGAGACGGAGCTGCGACCACGCTCCCAATCGATTGAGGCAGCGAGCAACTTCGAGTCTCAGAGCTCGGTCGCCCGACGTGCTGAATCGAGACACGATCGCAGCGCCCATTGAACCATGGCATTTGCCGCGAAGGCGAATGGCAAGTCGCCTCAGAAATTCGTCGTCGGTCGAGTCGATGATCAGAGCCAGCGCGATGCGAGGCTCGAATCGGATGATTTTTCGCAGCACGCGCCGAAATGGCAACAGCCACGTGACCTCTCGGGCGTTGGGCCTCTGGCTGGCGATGTTCCCACGCAACGCGATCGCAGACCAGTCGTCGGCGCGAAAGCGAAACTTCCTATTGCCTATACGAACACGATTCCACGTGTCTCGAAATCGATATTGCCAGAGCAGGCGGTCCATTTTCAACCCACCATTCTTCAGCCGCCAATCGATTCGTTATTGATCGCTGTCCTGGTAAGCGACTCGGTCAGGCCGAGTTGCTGCAGGAGCGATCGGTTGAGGCCGACACGAACCAGTATGGGCGATGATTATCAGACGATGCAACTGCTTCTCTGTTTCATCGGGGCGTGCTGGCACGGTTCGTTGGCGGCCCTATAATGGCCGTTTCCACTGACGAAACATATTGCACCATCCGCTGGTACTCAAACAGCGGCCAGCCAACGCGAGGATTTCCCTGTGCCCGAGAAAGTAGTCATCATTGGCAGCGGACCTGCCGGTTTTTCGGCGGCCATATACGCGTCTCGAGCCAATCTCGAGCCACTGCTCTATGAGGGCTCGCCATTCAAACAAGAACTCACGCCGCTCGGCCAGCTGGCTCAGACGACGGAAGTGGAAAACTACGCCGGATTCCCGTCTGGTGATCTGTCCGGTTTTATTCGCTCCGCCGTCGACCAGAGCCAGCGCGATCTCTACCTGCCCCCAATTGACGAAGAGCCGCATGCGGTGACAGGTCCTGAATTGATGAACCTGATGCGGCAGCAAGCACTTAACTTTGGCACTCGCATTGTCACCGAGGAAATCGAATCGGTGGATTTCAGCTCAACGCCATTCATGGTCAAACCGGCGGACGGCGAGCCAATCGAGACGCATGCCGTGATCATTGCCACAGGTGCCACGGCGAATTATTTGGGGCTCGAGTCGGAGACGAAATTCAAGAATTTGGGCGTCAGCGCGTGTGCGGTTTGCGACGGCGCGTTGCCGAGATTTCGAGATAAGCCGTTGGTTGTGGTCGGCGGCGGCGATTCGGCCGTTGAGGAAGCGAACTACTTAGCCAAGTTTGCTTCGAAGGTCTACATGATCCATCGCCGCGACGAACTTCGAGCGTCGAAGATTATGGCCGAGCGAGCATTGAGCAATGAGAAGATTGAAGTCGTGTGGAATCATGTGGTCGAAGAAGTGCTCGGCGCCGGCGATGCAGGCGTTACTGGTGTCCGCGTTCGCAACGTCAACGACGATAGCCTGCAAGATCTTGACGCGGCCGGCATGTTTCTCGCCATCGGCCACACGCCCAATACGAAGTTCCTCGACGGGCAAGTGGAAACGAATGACAAAGGATATATCGTCTGGCAAAAGTCGTTTCGAACCAACACGAGCGTCGAAGGCGTGTTCGCCGCTGGGGATGTGGCTGACGACAACTATCGGCAAGCCATCACTTCCGCCGGCACCGGCTGCATGGCGGCACTGGATGTCGAACACTTGCTGACGGACAAAGGCGTTATCTAAAACGGGATCACGGAGTGGCACGACGGCGCTGCTTAGATTGTCGCGTTCCCGATGCGGCGAAAAGCGAATCGAGTCGATTTCGTTTGGCGGAGAAAACGGCTGCACACGAAAAACTATCGATGAAAGGCTTGGCCCAGTCGGCGAGAGAAGGACCCGACGGTCAGTAGGTTCCCATGAAGAACAGCAACTTGGAAACGGAACGCGAGCTAATCGTCGATGCCAAACAGAAAGGCCTCGGTGCCACTCTTTTCGCGTACACCAAGCTTTCCGGGCCGGGGTGGCTGCAAAGCGCCATCACGCTTGGCGGCGGCTCGCTCGCAGGCAGTCTCTACGTCGGAGTGATTGGCGGCTACGAGATGATGTGGCTTCAGCCGCTGATGATGATTCTCGGCGTTGTCATGCTCAGCGCGATCGGCTACGTCACCTTGTCCACTCGACGCCGGCCATTCGAGGCGATCAACTCGGAAGTGAGCCCGGTCCTCGGTTGGGGCTGGATCATCGCCACATTGATGGCCAACCTCGTTTGGGCGATGCCGCAGTTTTCACTCGGCAGCGCCGCGATGCAACAGAATCTGGCACCGTCGATTGGCATCGAGTTGAACCAACCGCTGTGCATTGGCGCTCTTTTCGTCGTGGCCGCGATCGTCGTCTGGTTTTATGACGCCGGCGGCTGGGGCGTCAAGATTTTCGACGTCGTGCTGAAGCTGATGGTCGGCATTGTCGTTCTCTGCTTCTTCGGAGTCGTCGTGGCGATTGCGATGAGTGAACAAGGTTTGCCCTGGGGGAAGATCTTCTCCGGCTTCATTCCTAATCCAAAACTGCTATTCAATCCGGCCGAATCATTCGCCAACGTGATTGCGCAGACGTCCGACCCGATCTACTGGAATCAGCACGTGCTCGCCGCCCAACGCGATCGTATGGTGGCGGCCGCGGCGACTGCGGTCGGTATCAACATGACCTTCTTATTGCCCTATTCGATGCTAAAGCGAGGTTGGGATCGCGACTTCCGCGGTCTGGCGACATTCGATCTCTCCACCGGCCTGTTTGTCCCGTTCTTCCTCGCCACAAGTTGCGTCGTGATCGCCGCCGCCGCTCAGTTTCACGGGAAGTACGACGAGGGTTTGGTCGATCCAGCCAAGGCGACCGCCGCGACTGCGGAACTGCAAGGCAGTTTCGATAAGGAAATGGGCGATTATCTTGGCCACCTAAGGGCCAACAACAATAAAGTTGCTGGCAAGAGTGCTGAGGAGATCCAAAGCGATTTCATTCTCGCCGCAGATCGACAAGTCGCGGCGATGCTGATCAAACGAGACGCCAAAGTCCTCGCTTTGTCGCTCGAAGAGCTGACCGGAAAGACGGTTGCTCATGTCGTGTTCGGCATCGGCGTGTTAGGGATGGCGATCTCGAGCATTATCATCCTGATGTTGATTAACGGTTTCACGATTTGTGAGATGCTCGGTCTCGAGTCGCGAGGCTTGGCTTACCGAATCGGTTGCATCCTGCCCGGCCTAAGCGGCGGCTTGGGCGCAATGTATCTCTGGAAGGGGCAAGCCAAGTTTTGGCTTGCCGTGCCGACGAGCATTTTCGGGATGGCGCTGCTGCCAATCGCCTACATTACGTTCTTCCTGATGATGAACAATCGAAGCCTGTTAGGCGAACACATGCTGCGAGGCGGCAAGCGAATCGCCGTTAACCTGGTCATGCTGCTGTCCGTGCTTGCGGCGCTGACCGGTGCTTCATTGGCCATTTGGGGGCGAACGGACACGTTGCCTGGGACAGAATTGTCAGTTCGTTGGACGGCCATCGGGCTCGTCGGCGTATTCGTCATGTCATTGATTGTTGTGTATTTCATGCAGACCATCCTGAGCCCAAGAAGCGGGAAGAAGTCGTAAGGCATTCTCGCATTGACTTTGGGCCGGCGTGCAATCGGCGCGTGCGAAATGGAACCTCGGTCTGGATCTGAATTAGAGCGATGAGGAGAGGTCAAATGAGCGACGTGATGAGCGTTCGGGCGGCGCGAGACGCGAACTCAATCGGTCAGACGGTAACTCTGCGCGGGTGGGTTCGCACTCGACGAGACTCAAAGGGCGGTTTTAGTTTCATCGAGTTGAACGACGGGTCCTGTCTATCCAACGTTCAGTTGATCGCCGATGCCGATTTGGACAACTACGAGTCCGAGATCAAACGCCTTTCGGCGGGCTGTAGCATTAGTGCCGAAGGCCTGATCAAGGAGTCGGGCGGCAAAGGGCAAAGCACGGAATTGCAAGTTCAGAGCCTGACCGTCCACGGCTGGTCTGATCCGGAAGAATATCCACTGCAGAAAAAACGCCATTCGTTTGAGAAGCTTCGCGAATGGGCTCATCTGCGCCCTCGAACCAATGCCTTCGGCGCCGTCGCTCGCGTCCGCAATTGCATCTGTAACTCGATCCATCAGTTCTTTCAGGAGAACGACTTTCTTTATGTCCACACGCCCGTGATTACGGCCAGCGATTGCGAGGGCGCAGGGGAGATGTTCCGAGTCACGACGCTCGACATGGAGAACCCGCCGAAGAACGCCAGCGGCGTCGACTATACGCAAGACTTCTTCGACCGACCTTCGTATCTGACCGTCAGTGGGCAACTCGAGGCGGAAATCTACGCCACTGCGTTGGGGAAGGTCTACACGTTCGGCCCAACGTTTCGCGCCGAGAACTCCAACACATCCAGACACTTGGCCGAATTCTGGATGATCGAACCCGAGATGGCCTTCTACGATCTCAACGACAACATGGAGCTCGCCGAAGCTTTCTTGAAGCGAGTCTTCTCGGATGCACTCAACCAGTGCGCCGAGGACATGGCTTTCTTCAATCAGCGAATCGACGACACCGTGCTCGCCTCGCTGGAGGGAATCGTCGCGAGCAACTTTGCACAAATGACTTACACCGAAGCGGTCGACGTGCTTGAGAAGAGTGGAAAGAAGTTTGAGTTTCAGCCGAAGTGGGGCATCGATCTTCAGTCTGAGCACGAACGCTATTTGACGGAAGAGCACTGCAATTGCCCGGTGATTGTTTACAACTATCCTCGCACCATCAAGCCGTTTTACATGCGGCTGAACGACGACGACAAAACCGTGCGGGCCATGGATGTGTTGGTGCCCAAAGTCGGCGAGATCATTGGCGGAAGCCAGCGCGAAGAGCGACTCGACGTTCTTGAAATGCGGATGGGCGACCAGGATTTGAATATCGACGATTACTGGTGGTATCGCGATCTAAGGCGTTTCGGCACGGTCCCGCACGCCGGATTCGGATTGGGCCTGGAACGAGTCGTCCAGTTTGTCACGGGAATGACAAACATTCGCGACGTCATCCCCTTCCCTCGAACTCCCGGAAACGCCGAATTCTAATGAGGACGACCGCCCGTATTCTGGTTGGCCGCAGGCGACCGCTCGTTAGGACCGCGCCTTAGGGCAGCGCTGGCAGTGAGAGCCTGAGGATCCAGGGCAGCGCGACGATAAGCAGCACTGCGCATGTGATCAAACGCGGCGGCGGCGATTTACGGAGCCAGTGGATCACCGGCGTCAACGCCAGGGCGACCAAGCTGCTGATCTGAGCGGTAAAGAACATCAAGTTCAAAAACATCCGCGTTTCGTGAGCGATCTCGCCTTCCACTGTGGACCACAGAAGCAGCCACAAGCTGAGTGCAGCGAGCGCGCCAAAGAATGTTGCGATGGCGCAAATCATCCAGCCGACCGTCAACGCTTCGGCCGGTCGTTCCTCTTGTGCTTGAGTCGGCTGGGGTCGGCGGCTCCTTGTCGGTTTTCGTGACGAACTCCCGCTCGATGTCGGCTTTGCCTGCTTGCCGCCCGAATTCTGCCGTTTCTTTTTCTTCTTTTTCTTACTCATGGCAGCTGCTTTAGGCGTTGGCTCGATTCGGGCGTTTGCTCAATTCGGGCGTTTGCTCAATTCGGGCGATGGTCGATTTGGCCGATGCGATTGATGACGCTTTTGTTGGGGTAACTGATTTGCCTGACCGCGAAACACGACGTACATTTTCAATGGCGAAATCCCGAATCCAAGCAATGGTTGGACTATGGCCGGACAATGGAAAGCGTTTGTCGAGGCGAAAGCTGCCTTGTTGTCTGCGCGAGCCACGATCCGTGATCTCAAGTCGGCTCGGACCGATCCAACCTGGCTTTTAAGCCCGTTTGAAGCGAGTAAGGACCGGATGGAGCATGAAGCGGAGGCAGTTCGTGTCGAGGACAAATCACTGGTCGCTGAGGCGGTTTAGACATGTTTCCGATGCCTGCTCCAATCATCGCAACCGCGAGCGCAACCGCCCTTGCCGCCGGGCATCTTACCGGAAATTGGTTGTTGGGATCAGTGGCCGCGTTGTTTGGACTTTGCATGCTCGGCCTGTTTTCTCCGCGGGCGTCCGGCAAACGCAGATCCAAAAAAGAGTGTGAATCGACCGAGCGCGAGGATTGGCCCGGACAGGGAAGCGATACGGCGAAGGCCGATCCAGCAGACAAAATGCTTCGCCAGGGGCGGGCTGCGTTGTTGCTTCGTCCCATGGTCTTAGGCGAGCTCGGCAAAGTCGCCGCCGCCGAATTGACGGACGCGTTTCGAGAACAGATGGCGTTCATTCATGCGGGCGCCGTCCGAGTGCCTTCTTGGGTTCGAGTTGGCGAAGGGGATGTTGATGGCCCTGAGCTGATCGTTCAAGTGGCCGCCTTTTGGATGGATCGCCATCCCGTCACAAATCGGCAGTTTGCCCAGTTTGTCGAGGCTGGTGGCTACCTCAACCTGGCATTCTGGCGAGAAGAATCGCATCCAATGGTCGGGCAATTTGTCGATCAATGCGGCAACCCTGGACCTCGTCCATGGAAATCGCAATGGTTCCAACGCGACGAGGCGGATTATCCCGTGACCGGCGTCTCGTGGTACGAGTGCGACGCCTACGCGACCTGGGCTGGAAAACGGCTGCCCAGCGATCCCGAATGGATGAAGGCGGCTGCCTGGCCGCTGGAAACCGAGAATCAAATCTCCCAATGGACGTTTCCATGGGGTAACCAACTCAACTCTGACCAGGCACAACTCTGGACCGGCGAGCCGCTCGGCCCCTGCGACGTGGGCGAGCGAGCCGCCGGGCAGAATCCTGTCGGCGTGAAGCATCTTATCGGCAATGTCTGGGAGTGGATGCACGATGACTTCTGTTTGTGGGACTCCTGCTCGCCATTCCAACCCGATTCGGTACTCGCCTCCATCCGCGGCGGGGCGTTTGATACGTTCTTCGAGTCCCAAGCGACTTCTGCGTTCTTTAGCGCCGAGCATCGTTCGGAGCGAAAAGCCAACATCGGATTCCGTTGTGTCGTGAGTGCTGTGGATGTCGTTTGCCAACCGCCCGCGCTGCCGACCGACGCGACCTCCACATCAGAATCGAACGACGCAAGATCCGGAGGGTCGAGATGAAGCGACGCGTGATCGTCCCGCTCGATTCCTACGAGTTGGCCAAGTACAGCGTGCAAGTGAAATGTGTCGTCTGCGGGGGCGAAAACGCTTTCGACGCCGAACGCTGCCAACACTGTTGCGCCCCCATGTCGATCACCCAGCGGGCTGCCGAGCAGAAACGAAACCCGCCCAAGTTTGTCGCTTCGCTCGGCGCCTCGGGCAGCGGCAAGACCGTTTTTCTGGCGATGATGATCGACATCCTTTCGCGGCATCCGGGCGACCTACACCTGCTCGCACGCGGCGCTTTCTCTGTCGGGCTGCAACGGCAAGTCGTGCAGGGGCTGCAAGCGTGTTGCTTTCCCAGGCTGACGCCGACTTCGCCGCACGACTGGAGCTGGATGTATTGCCAGCTCAAGCGAGGCCGCAAGGCGGCCACGGATATGGTGATCCCAGACTTTAGCGGGGCGGCGATTTCCCGCGAACTCGAACAACCCCGCTCTCAGCCCGTCATTCGCGCTTTCTTGCGGCAGTGCCGAGCGGCCATCGTGTTCGTCGACGCGGCTCGATTGGCTCAAGGTGACGCGGACCCCGATTATGAAACGATGAAGACGGTCGGCTACCTCTCGGAAACTCGCCGAGTTCCCAAACGAATGTGGGGCGGCCAGCCTGTCGCCGTCGTCTTCACCAAGGCGGACAAAGTCGAAACGGATAATGGTCCGGAGCAGTTTGCCAAAGAGAAAGCGCCTGGGCTTTACCGGCACTGCGTCGAGCGTCTACCGAACCACAGATTCTTTTTCGCGTCCGTCGCGGGCCAGACTCTGTTCGAGGGCGAACGTGAGATTCCGCTCAGGGTGGAGCCACGGGGCGTCGCAGCCCCCATGGCGTGGCTCACCGAACGGATCTAACGAGTTTGCGACATGCTGGCGAACTCGCTCAGCCTGCCTCTTTGTCGATCATCTCGCGAAATTCGCGAAACAGATAGCGGCTGTCGTGGGGGCCAGCTGACGCTTCGGGATGATATTGCACGCTAAACGCCGGGGCCTCGCGGTGCCGCAAGCCAGCGATCGTGTCGTCATTTAGATTGCGATGAGTTATCGCGAGCGAATCGGGAAGCGTGTCTTCCTCGACAGCAAAGCCATGATTCTGCGACGTTATCTCGACTTGACCGCTCTGCTCATTCATCACGGGCTGATTGGCCCCGCGATGGCCAAACTTGAGTTTGAAGGTCTTGGCGCCGCAGGCTAGGGCCATCAATTGGTGCCCGAGGCAGATCCCGAATATGGGAGTCTTTCCAATCAGCTGGCTGATCGTCTCGATCGCGTAGTCGACCGGTTCGGGATCGCCGGGGCCGTTCGACAGAAACACGCCATCAGGTTTTTCGGCGAGAATTTCCTCCGCCGTTGCCGAACCGGGAAGGACCTTGACGTCGATTTCCTCTTCGACGAGATGTCGAGCGATGTTCCACTTCATTCCGAAATCGAGAGCAACCACCTTTCGGCGGACTCGCTGAGCTCCGTTTTCCGCAGAGTCAGGCGCGGTTTCATCACGCGATAGTGGATGCAGCCCTTCGGACCAATCGCACGCCGAGGCCGGAATGACTTCCCGGACGAGGTCTCGCCCGACTAATCCGGTGCTGTTCTTGGCTTTCTCGATGAGGCTGTCGTCATTGAGATCGACTGACGAGATGATCCCTTTCATCGCACCTTGAGTTCGGATGCGTCTGACCAGGGCTCGAGTGTCAATATTCTCCAGCCCGACGATGTCGTGATCACAAAGGTACTCGTGGAGCGATCCTTGAGAGCGGTAATTGCTGGCGATTCGGCTGCTTTCTCGAACGATGAAGCCTGCCAAATGCGGCTTGACGCTCTCCATATCTTCTCGATTGACCCCATAATTTCCGATCTCTGGGTACGTCATCGTGACGATCTGACCGCGATAGCTGGGGTCGGTCAGGATCTCTTGGTAACCGGTCATCGAGGTGTTGAATACGACCTCGCCCGCGACTTCGCCGATCGCGCCGAAAGCGATTCCGGTAAACACTGATCCGTCTTCGAGAGCAAGTTTTGCAGGTTGATTCATAGCTTTGGCGGCCCGCCGGTGTCTGTATGGGGTTCTAGCGGTTGTCAAAAGAGTCAGGTTATGCGGGCGCAACCTGAGCAACCTAAAGTATTTGCTCGTCGCGCCCCGATACCATTCATACGGCTGTGGGTCTCCGAGACGGGCTTGCCCTGAATCGGACAGCCAACTTGGGAGGGTTTCTTGTTGCGGCGAGCAAGAACCCTCCTTTTTTCGTTCTTGCCACAGGCCGAGCCGTCTGTCGTTTCTCGCCGCTGAATTTGGCGAGCATTATAGACCGCAAGCAGGCCGCTCGCCAGAGTGTGCCGCAGCTTGCCCTCTCTCGAGCATCGCTCTCAGCCGTCCGACACTGACTCGCACGCGTCAGCGAGGCCAGAAGCAACAGCAGATGGCTCCACTCGAGCAGTTCGCACACGTCCGCCAGAAATGGCCCCTAAACCCGAGCCTGTTCTTGCTCGAGACAACGGCCAATTTGCCTGACCGCCTGGCGGAGCCGCTCTTCGTTCTCGACCAACGACATCCGCACGAATCCTTCACCCGCAGGACCGAAACCGGATCCGGGGCTGACAGCGACGTCGCCCTTCTCGAGCAGCATCATCCCGAAGTCCATGGTGCTCATCGATTTCGCCCAAAACTCAGGGATCTTGGCCCACAGGAACATCCCAGCCTTGGGCGGATCAACGTCCCAACCGATTCGAGCCAGGCCTTCGATCATCACGTTCCGTCGACCTTGATAAAGCCTCGATTGGTCGGAGACAGCGGCATCGCCGTGACGCAGGGCGACGATCGCAGCGACTTGAATCGCCTGAAACATGCCGTAGTCGTAATAGCCTTTGATAACACCCAACGCCCGAATCATCTCGGCGTTACCGGCGCAGAAACCGATCCGCCAGCCCGCCATGTTGTAGCCCTTGCTCATCGTCGTGAATTCGACGCCGACATCCAACGCACCGGGTGCCGAGAGGAAACTTGGCGGCTGATATCCGTCAAAAGCCACGTCCGCATAAGCGAAATCACTAATCACCATGAACCCGTAACGCTTCGCCAGCTTCACAATCTCGACGAAAAACTCCGACTCGACCGTGACCGTGGACGGGTTATGGGGGTAATTGATGATCAGAAGTTTGGGATGCGGGTAAAGATGCTCACACGTATAGGCAATGTTCGAGAGGAATTTCTCGCTGTCTCCAACATCGAGGGCGATCACGTTGGCCGAAGCCAGTGCGACGGCGTACATGTGAACCGGGAAATAGGGTGCCGGAGTGATCGCCGTGTCGCCGGGACCCATCATGGCCAAGCACATGTGGCTGAAGCCCTCTTTGGACCCCAGACAGACCATCGCTTCGGTTTCGGGGTCGAGCCGAACTCCGTATTGCTTCAGGTACTTGGCCGCCACCTCGCGGCGAAGGTTGAGTATCCCATTCGACTTGCTGTAGCCGTGATTGCGGGGATCCGCGGCGGCCTGGCTCAGTTTCTCGATAACCTGATCCTTGGGCGGATCAGACGGATTACCCATCCCCATGTCGATCACATCATTGCCAGCTCGACGCTTCTCGTGCAGCAAAGCGTTGATTCGGCCAAACATGTAGGGCGGCAACCGCTGGACTCGAGCAGCCGGTTGAATCTCAAACGGCTTCAGATTCTCGTTGGCTGGTTGCTTGGATTCCGACATTCGATCGACCTGATTTCCGAAGGCGAAGCATAGGCTTTGGTCGTTTCAAGATACAACGTCTTTGCTGATTTCGGATAGGTCCTAACGGAGCTTGAATCCGATTGGCCGATTCTCGAACAAACTGAGTTCGAGTGGAGTGGATTCAGGACGCTGACGGTTGATGCGTTATTCGTAGGTCCATTTTCGGATCCAAGGGTCTTGAGTCAGTTTCTGAAATCGCTCGAGTTTTTTCTTGAGTTCGTCAATCACGTCGGCGTACCTGGGATCGTCGGCGACATTGACCGTCTCGTAGGGATCTTCCTTGAGGTCGAAGAGTTCGAATTTGGGGCGATGAATGTACGCCTTCACCGTACGTTTTCCATACATCGCGTCAGGGCCTTTCTTGTACACGTCTTGCCAAGTTGGCGCGGCCCATAGGTCCGAGGCGAATGGGTAGGGGAGGCCGTGGGCGATATTCCAAATCAGCTTGTGGTTCCGAGTCCGCACGACTCGCATGGGATAGTACATCGTAATCTCATGAAAAGTGTGCGACGCATAGACTTCGTCCCAACCGTCGCTATCGGCCTTGTCCAGAGCTTTACGAAACGACCGACCCTGCACCTCGCCTTTTTTTTTCGGCGTCGCGTTGGCATAGTCCAGAATCGTCGGAGTGATATCGGCCAAGTTGATCATGGCGTTGCAATCGGCATCGCGTCGGCTTTGCCGTGGATCTCGTACAAGAAAAGGCACTCGCATGCCGCCTTCGTAGAGCGTAGTTTTTCCGCCAGGAAACGCGATGCCGTGGTCGGACGTGAAGATGATCAGGGTGTTGTCGTATTGATCGTGCTTTTTCAAATGCTCGACCAACCGGCCCAGCCCTTGATCGATGCGTGAAACCGACTGGTAGTATTGAGCAAGTTCGGCTCGGCAAACGGGCGTGTCGGGTAGGAACGAGTGAACGATGACATCTTTTGGGTCATAGCGAACTTCTTTGACGCCGGGATAGCCGTTGGCCTTGTTGCCGAACGGGTTCGGATTGTGCTCAGCGCCCTCAACGGATCCGCCGCTTCGATGCGGGTCGGAGGTGCAAAAGTAAAGGAAGAACGGGCGCTCGTCTTTCGATTCGAAAAGCGATTCGCAGCGGTTGGCCATTTCGACCGGGCTGCGTGAACTGACTCCACCGATGACCGTTTCGAACGGGTACACCGACTCGGGGCCGACATGGTATTTGCCGATCCGAGCGGTGTGGTAGCCCGCTTGGGTCAATCGAGCCGGCAAGGTTTTGATTCGGTCGTACGTTCGAAAGTGATGGTAGCTGTGTTGGTGGCCGTATTGAGCATTTGCGTGGTTGTAAATTCCGGAGAGAATGACCGAGCGGCTGGCGCTGCAACTCGCTGTCGTGCAAAACGCATTGGTAAACCGGATGCCGTCTTTCGCCAACGCGTCCATGGCTGGCGTCTTGATAACCGGATTCCCATAGCAACCGGCGTCCGGGCTCTGATCGTCGGTGACGAACAGGATGACATTGAGACGCCGCGCTGCCTCGACAGGCCGTTGGCAAGCGAGGAGGGCCAAGCAGGCGCCAAGTGTAAACGCAACCATCATTCTTGGTCGGCGAGCGGAAAACATAGGTGTCTCTCCCTGAAGCAAATTCGAGCCAGCCTTTTCGAATCAGCGTAGCCGTCTCGCCAGCTCAACGCAAACGTAGTCGATTTTGGATCTGCCTATGCCGCATGAGCTTGAAAGCCACGTGGCTGAAGGCGCTCGATGCCGTCTCCGGTGCGCGCAAAAAAAAGGCGTCCCCAGATTGGGGACGCCTTGAGTTGGCTACGAGACATGAGGTTCTCGTTAACGTCGCGATGGTCCGGCGACGGGACCTCGGCTGAAGCCGGTGTTTGGCCGGCCGCTGGTGCGAGCCGCGTTGGTTGTCGTGCGGCCCGTCCTGGTGCCCGATGGCGCGACGGTTCTCGGTTTGATCGGGCTCGTCGCCGACGCCGGGACCACGGTGCGAGGCTTGCGCGGCGCCAAGTGGTTTCTGACTCGCGACGCTTCCTTGAGCCGGTCAAACGCATCGTTCATGGCGATACGCAGTTTCTTCTCGTGAAGGTCCTTGTGGAGCTCGTCCTTCACGGCGTCGATGGCGACCATCGGCTTGGTGCGGCCAAGGCAGCGGAGGATAATGTAGTTGGGGCCGACCGCGATCAGCTCGGACAGTTCGCCCGGACGAAGTCGAAACGCCTCGGTTTCAAGATTCTTCTGACCTGAGTGCCGCCGGATGGGCGGTACGTTGCCGAAATTGGCTTTCGACACCGGCTCGATCGAGTATTGCGATGCGAGTTCGCCGAAGAATTCATCGGTCGGGTTGTTGCGAGCCATGTCCCAGACTTTCTGGGCTTCGCGACTGTTGCTCATCATGATTGCAAGCACTTGGACACGTTCTCCGAAATTGGCTTCGTAGCCCTTCTGCAAGTCTTCCGGCGTGATGTCGATGTTCTGACTGACCAGCTTTTTCAATGCCGCACTCGGCCAGACAGCGTCGCTGACGTAGACGTCAACTTGAGATTGATCGCCATCGGAAACGGTCGATAGCCATTTCTGAACGTCGGGCGAACCATCCTTCTTTAGGTAGCCGTAAGCATCGGCGGCTCGCTTGATTTCATAGTCGACGTCTTCGCGCGATACCGTCTTGCCGTTTCGCTTGAGAGCTTGAGCGAGCAATCGACGGTTGATTTCGATTTCCAGAGCATCGACGCCGTGGCGGATGATGCACTCTTCCGCGAGCTGATCAATGGTAATCGGCTGGCCGTTGATGAAGGCAGCGACGCCAGGATTTCGTTTTTGGAGTTCCGCATCGCCAAACACCGTAATCACTTTGGCTTCGTCTTTCAATTGCGCGAAGATCTTTGCAGCTTCGCTCCGCAACCGTTGGTCTCGAAGTTGCGAGTTGGCTTGCTTCTTCGCCGCTTCCATTTGGTCCGGCGTAAGATAAGTCTGCGCCACTTGCTTATCGCATTTGATGATGATGTACTGTTCCGCCACAAACACGACGTCTGAGATTTCGCCGTCTTGCAGCGCGAACGCGGCAGCTTCGATCTCGGGATTTCCAACGTGCATGCGAATTGGCGGAATCAAACCACGCGCGCTCGCACTATTGGGATCTTCTGAGTGCTCTTTGGCCAAGTCGCCGAAAATGGCTGGGTTGGCTTTTGCTTTGGCATGCAGATCTTTTGCTTTCGCTTCCGTAGTCACTGAGATGATGCGGGCTCGCACCTTCGGGCCGTATTCGGCTTCCAACGCTTTACGGACTTCGTCTGGACTGACCACAAGTTGGGCTTGAGCCAGTTTTCGCAAGGCGAGCATCGGCCAGATGATTTCGCGGCGATACTGTTGTTCCGCAATGTCTCGCTCTTTCTTCAGCATGGCAAGCCAAGTAGGAACGTCCATGCGGAATCGCTTTGCCGTTGTCGCGACTTCGGCGGTCACTTCCGCCTCGCCGACGACGATCTTTCGTCTCTGGCAAGCTTGAAGAATGACTTGGCGGTTGACGATGCTGTCGAGCACTTCGTCACCGTGACGGCGGAGGCAGTCATTGCCTAGTTCCGTGCGAGTGATTCGCTCGTTGTTCACCTCAGCCACAACTTGACGTTTCGGTCCCGCAGTGGCCTCGGCTGCGTTGCCGACCGGCGCTCGGCTCGTCGAGCGAGTCGGACCTGCCGTCGACTGGGTTGTTGTTCCGCGAGCCACGCCCGAGCGACGAATTGGCGCTTGAGCGTTCGCGTCATCAGGGCCGCCCATTTGCTGGGCGCCCCAAACGACGGCTCCCAAGACCGTGACGCCGCCGCCCCAGGCCAATACTCGGCTCCAACTTCCGCCGCGTGTTTTCATCGCGTCCGTGCGATTCATTACTTCTTCTCCTAGTCCGTGTCGGAAACCCTGGGATTGCGGTTCGCGTCTCGCGAACGAAAGACCCAGTGCGAATGACCCAATCTGCGACGGCGAGCCAAGCCAACAAATCGATGGAGGCGCGGATTCGCAGCCAAAATTCGGCGGGAGTATAGAAATGCCTTGAAATAGGGTCAAGACGAATCTGCCGCCAAGCCGATAGCGGTTGGTTTGCCGCAATCCAATCGCCAGAGAAGCGGCTGCACCGCTAGCAGACCAACATCCGACCTGAGCAAAGCAACGCCTGTTCAGACGAGTTCTTTGATTGGCGAGCCCGCCGTGATCGCCCGCTCGACGTTCTTAGCCAGTCCGCTCATCAGCCGGACTTTGCCGATATCGAGCATGGCGTGCATGACCGTGGCCAGAACCTGCGAACTCGATATCGGATCACTCGACGGCACACCTCCGTTACGGTCGGACCGGCCAACAGCCTGGCCCATCCTTAATCCGCCGCCAGCAAATGCGAGCGTGCAGAGATTGCCCCAGTGATCGCGACCGCCATTCTTGTTGATTCGCGGAGTCCTCCCGAATTCGCCGGTGATCACCAGCAAGATTCGCTGATCTAGATCGCGATGACGCAAATCGTCAAGCAGAGCGCTAACCGCCTTGTCGACCGCCGGCGCCAGCGATCCTATGCCGTCGTCCATCCTGAACTCCTTGCCGCCGCCATGCATGTCCCAGCCGGGGCACGTGACGGTGACGAATCCGCAACCCGATTCGCACAACCGCCTCGCCAATAGAAGCTGCTTGCCAAGGGCCACGGGCGAAAACTGCTTCGCATACGAATTTCGTCGCTTGATCGCCTCGCTCGGCTCCAGCTCGCCCGTGTCGTAACGCTCGACCCAACGTTGATCTTCGTTCGATAGGTCAAATGCATCGGCGACGCCGCGAGCCAGCACGTCGAACGCCTGACGTTGGAATCGGTCCGACGTTTCAAATGAGGGTCTGTCGGTTTGACGTTTGAAGGCATCCAATTGGTGGAGCAGCGAGCGCCGATCAAACAGCCGATCGGCATCCACGTTCAACCTCATGTTGGCGACAAGCTCGCTCCCGGCGCTCGGGTCAAACGGGCGATACGCGCTCGGCAACTCGCCCGTCTGTGAAACTCGGTCCGAGTTGTAATAGAGATGTTTGTATTGATCGCCCATGGCTCGCGACGTCACTAAGACGTTGTTCGGCAAACCTCGCTCACGGTTGCTGAGGCCGGCAACTTGCGAATACAGAGCGCCCATCATGGCCTTCGTCGCATTGCCTCCCGCCATCACATGCATCGCCGCCGGTCCATGGCTGGAAATCCCGTGCCGATAGCTACGCACGACCGACATCCGGTCCGCTCGGGCCGCAAGCATCGGGAAGTCGGCGCCGTACGCGATTCCAGGGACGTTGGTCTGCGTCGCGCCATTGAGGCTGCGGATTTCGCGCGGCGCCTGAACCTTGGGATCAAACGTCTCAAACTGACTCGGTCCGCCTTGCAGGTTGAGCAGGATCACCGAAACCGGTTTGACCGCCTCGTTCAGACTTGCGTTGGCTCGCGCAGCGAGAAGACAGGGAAGCGATAGCCCGCCGATCCCGGCGCCAACTCGCAAGAACCCTCGTCGACTTGTCTGCCTACTTCCGATGACAATGTCCAGCATCCGATCTCTCTCACTATCGCGTGACGTTGCGGATGGCCTCAACGTATCAACTTTGCCCGATTGATTCAAAGCGGATGTCGTGTGCACGGCGCGTAATCAGGTCGACTATCCGCCTAACTCCTCTTTCATGACACCGCGAAGTTCAGCGGCCAGAAAGAATGAGCCCGCGACGCAGACTAGGCCCGAGGGTTCGACATTGTCGATCGCCTTCCGCCAAGCGGTTCGCGGATCGGCTTCGATATGCAGTTTGGTCTTCGCGTTGGCGGTCGAGGCGTCGTGGGGCGACGAACTCGGGTGCCAGTCGTTCAAGATCGTTTCCGGGCGAGCCGCGCGAGACGTCTCTTGGAACTGGGTGACGATGATTTCATCGAAGAAGTCCGCAAACACGTCGAGCATCGCTCCGGCGTCTTTGTCGCGGCTCGTGGAAAAGACGAGCGTTTTCGGCCCGCCCGGATCGATCTCGCTGAGCAAGTCACAAAGAGCCTGTGCGGAAGCTCGGTTGTGGGCGGCGTCCAAAATGACCAGTGGAGAAGCGGAAATTCGTTCGATGCGAGCCGCGCACGACGTATTTGCCAGGCCGTTCCGTATCGCCGACTCCGTCACCGTGGCGCTCGTTTGTTCGGCGAACCTGCGGGCGAGGCAGACCGCGATGGCCGCGTTGGCCTCCTGGTGCCGACCCAACAAGCCCACCTCAAGTTGATCGAGCTGGATCCCAGCACTCGGCTCGTGGTAGGAGAATCCGCCCTGATCGAGATGATCGGCCAGAAAGTCTTGGTCCCATTTCCAAATCCGACACCGTCGCTCCTTGGCGAGTCGGCCGACCGGTTCGAACGGTTCGGCGGCCAGCGGTCCAACGACGACAGGCACGCCCGCTTTGAGGATGCCCGCTTTTTCGGTCGCGATCGAGGCCAAGTCATCTCCGAGCTGACGAGTGTGATCAAGGCTGATGCTGGTCACCGCGGTCACGTTGGGTTGGCAGACGTTGGTTGAGTCGAGTCGACCGCCGAGTCCGACTTCGACGACGGCGCAATCGACTTGATGCCGGGCAAACCGCAGCCAAGCCAGCGCCGTCGTAATCTCGAAGAACGTCGGCCCCGTCTCGCCTTTCAGTTGGCACTCGTCGTCCATTTGACGCACGACTTGCTCGACATCGGCAACCAGTTCGACCAGTTCGCCATCTTCGCACTCGACTCCGTCGATCGTGAATCGTTCTTCTAGCCGATCGAGGTGCGGCGAGGTGTGCAGACCGGTCTTGAGCCCGGACTCGCGCAAGATGCTGGTCGTCAGTGCCGCCGTGGATCCTTTGCCTTTGGTGCCCGAAATGTGAATCGTGGGACAGGCGAGGTGCGGCTTGCCGAGCAAGTCGAGAAACCATCGCATGCGATCGAGCTTCAGGCGATTTGCCCGATACGGCACCTTGCCCGTGCGTTCGTAGTTGATCCTACCGGTCAAGAATTCCAGCGCAGTTTGACGGTCCGCAATCTCATTCATGCCGTTATTGATCCGCGATGCGCGGCAAAACCGCGCCAGGTGTTAAACCGCAAGATTCCGTCCGGTTTTTCTGCGCTGTTCGCCGGTCGCCGAGCGTTGTGAATTCTTGAAGCCAATTCGGAAGCGGCTATAGTAGAGGCTTACACATCGTGCTCGAGCAACACCACTGGGGCCATTGATGTCCAGATATCGTTCGACTGATTCCAAGAATTAGGCGAACCTCAGTTTCTCGCCGAGCGTACAGACTTCCAATCACGACTGCGCCCCCTCTGCGGATGTCACGTCATAGGGTTAGGTGCTTGACGCAAGCCGTCTGCGGAGAAGTGTTTATGGCCGATACAACAGCTGATACCCCCGATACGACCAAGACTGATTCCCCCTCGGAAGAAGTAGTCATTGAAACGCGGGGCTTGGCCAAGATCTACCGCGATTTCTGGGGCCGCAAGAAAGTTCACGCACTCAAAGGGCTCGATCTGAAGGTGCATCGCGGCGAGGTTTTTGGCTTGCTTGGACCGAACGGTTCGGGCAAGTCGACGACGATCAAGCTGCTTCTCGGCCTGCTCTTCCCGACAGGCGGACAGGCCCTGGTCTTCGATCGTCGCGCGACCGAGGTCAAAAAGAACGCGCGGCTCGGCTACCTGCCAGAAGAGTCGTATCTCTATAAGTTCCTCAACGCCGAAGAGACACTCGACTTCTACGCTCGATTGTTCAACATGACGGCGGGCGAGCGGAAAGCTCGAGTCGCAGAGCTGATTGACATGATCGGCCTCGATTGGGCCAAGCGACGTCAGCTCAAAGAGTATTCCAAGGGAATGACGCGCCGAATCGGTTTGGCTCAGGCGCTGATCAACGATCCCGAACTCATCATGCTCGACGAACCGACAACGGGCCTCGACCCGATCGGAACACGCGACATGAAGGATCTCATTCTGCGGCTGAAAGAACAGGGCAAGACCGTGTTGATGTGCAGCCACCTGCTGGCCGACGTCCAGGATGTGTGCGATCGAATTGCCATTTTGCACCAGGGCGAGTTGAAGGAACTGGGCCGAGTGGATGATTTGCTGACTGTTCAGGAAGTCACGCAAATTCAGGCCAAGAGCCTTCCCGCGAGCGCCAAGGACGAGATCGCCTCAGTCATCCAAAAACATGGCGGGGAACTTGTATCGATGGAACGCCCGACATCGACTCTCGAAGACTTGTTCCTGCGTATTGTGCGCGACAGCGACGAGCGACCGGGTCGCCGAGCTGCGTCGGACAAAGAGTGATAACGCGTTCGACCTTTGCGACACTGATCGAACTCCCTACGAAACACCTTTCAACTTAGGCCGACCGTTTCATGATTGTCGACTACGAAATCCAGTCGCTCTGGGAGTGGCTACTTCCCTCGCTTGGGAAAAACGGAGCACTGCTAGAATTCGTGTTCATGGCCGCAGTCATATGCCTCCTAGGCGTGATTGTCGGCTATCTCGGTTCGGCTCTTCGTCACGGCTTCAACGAGGGCTTCTACCGCATGGCGGCTGTCGTCGTTAACGCGCCCGCCGATCTGCTGCGTATCGGGTTTGGCCGCGTGCTGGCCATGGCCATGTTGGCGGCTCAAGAAGCGATTCGAAAAAAGATCCTCATCGTTTTCGGCATTTTTGTTCTCTTCCTTTTGGTCGCCGGCTGGTATCTCGACCAGGAAAGCGACCGCCCCGCCGAGATCTATTTGTCGTTTGTGCTGACCTCCACCAACTTCCTGATCGTTGTGATGGCGCTGTTTATCAGCGCGTTTAGCCTGCCGAACGATATCAAGAATCGAACGATTTACACGATCGTCACCAAGCCCGTGCTTCCGTCAGAAATCGTCATCGGGCGGATTCTCGGCTTCACCGCTGTGGGCACGGTCATGCTGGCCATGATGGGCGGCGTTAGCTACCTCTTTGTTGTGCGAGGTTTGTCGCACCGGCACGAGTTTGTGGCTGAGAACGCGGCGGCGGAGATTGTCGAGGGCAAGGTTGTCGAGAAGGGCAAGACGGAACACTCGAACCACCACTCCCACGAGTTCACATTTGATGAGAAGGAGGGTATTGGCGTAACGGATTCTGTCATGCAACACACTCATATCATCGAGAAGGCGGGCGATGAGTTTGTTATCGCCGGTTCGCCTGAAGGACTACCGCCCTCGGGCCGAGTTCCGCATTTTGGCAAACTTCGATTTTTGAACCGAGCCGGCGCGGAAGGCGACGGAGTGAACGTCGGTTATGAATGGACCTACCGAAAGTACATTGAAGGCGGCACATTGGCCGCCGCCATCTGGACTTTCGACGGCATCAACGAGAGGAATTTTCCGAAAGGAGGCCTTCCGCTTGAACTCAATCTGACGGTGTTTCGAACACACAAAGGCGATATTGAAAAGACAATCGTTGGCGAGATCATACTTCAGAACCCCGACCCTAATGCCGCGATTCGCCGCAGCACGCCGATCACATTTTCAGTGAAAGAATATCAGTCGGATCAGCAGTTTATCCCCCGGAAAATCCCAGCCGTAAGGCTCGATGAGTCGACCCCAATTGACGTCGATCTATTTGATGACCTCGCGCCAGATGGCAAGCTCGAGGTGATCGTACGATGTGCGGAACGAGCCCAATATTTTGGAATGGCTCAAGCTGATGTCTACTTCAAGGCGTCGGAAACATGGTTCATCGTCAACTTTTTCAAAGCCTACGCCGGGATTTGGATGCAGATGCTGATCGTGATTTGCCTCGGCGTCACACTCAGTACTTTCCTCAGCGGACCCGTTGCCATGATGGCGACAATATCCACTCTTGCGATGGGCGTCTTCACTCGATTCATCGCCGGGATATTTGGCGAGCAATTCGAGGCGAATCCGTTTCTCGCGAGGCTTTTTGGCACCGTGCCTGACAAAGGCGTCGGCATCCCGGGCGGCGGACCGATCGAATCACTCATCCGAGTTGTCACGCAGAAGAACGTCTCAATCGATTTGGAGCTCCACCCATTGATCACGGCGGCGATCAGCTGGATTGATCTATTCCTGATGGGCGTGCTCTATATTTTTACCCAAATTCTTCCGGACTTCAGGCAGCTCAATCGAGCCGATAATGTTGCGACTGGTTTTGACATTCCGATGACGCTGATGACTCAGCACAGTTTGATCACGTTGTCGTTTTTTGTCATGCTGTCCATTGTAGGCTATTTCATTCTTAAGACACGGGAAATCGCGGCATGAATCTAGGATCATCGTTTTGGCGAAAGATCGTGTACGCCGCCAGCATTGGCGTCTTGCTCTTCCCGTTGTTCATTCTCGGTCAGCCCGCGAGCATGGGACCTGAGGGCCGTCGGCCTGGCGGGAAGTTGGCTCAACTGCGTCATCAACACAAACTGTCTCAAGCCAACTTGGGCGACATCGACCCGGCCAGCGAGTCGATGAGGCTAGCCTCGTTGGGAATGAGTGGCGTCGCCGCGACAGTGTTGTGGAATCAAGCTCAGCATTACAAGAACGAGCACAACTTCGACAAGATGGCGGTGGCTATCAAACAAATGTCGAAGATTCAGCCAAACTACATCGCCGTTTGGGATTTCCAAGCGCACAACCTCGGCTACAACGTCTCGGTCGAATTCGATAACTACAAACACCGGTATCACTGGGTCAAGAAGGGAATCGATTTCCTCATCGATGGCACTCGGCATAATGCCGAAAGTCCGAAATTGCTTTCAAAGACCGGATGGTACATGGGCCAAAAAATCGGCCGCTCCGACGAGAAGCGACCATTCCGCGTGCTGTTCCGAAACGACTTCGAATTCCATCGAAGGCTCGACCAAGAAGTGGACGTGCTGAGCAACAATAAGATTCGCGGGCCGGACGCGAGCCCCGACAATTGGCTCGTTGGAAGACTCTTCCACTTGCGCGCCCAGTCTCTGGTGGATGACCTTGGTGTTCGCCCAGCGAATAGCCCGCTGATTTTTCACAAAGACGCGCCGATGTCGCTGATGAACTTCTCCAAGGCGATTGAAGCTGAGGGTAATTTTTCTGACTTCACGATGAGGGCGTGGGAGAGGGCTGCGGTAGCTTGGAAGAATTTTGGCCGTCGCCAACTGCCGACCTCATACGGCATGACCATTCGCCTGGGCGACGACGTTTCGCATGAGATTCGCGAAATGCAAATGGAGCTCGACTCGATCGCACCTGGCGTTCGAAAGAACCTCGTCGCGGAACGCGAAGCATCGTTGACTGAGGCAGAGCGAAAAGCACTTGCGACTCCACGAGAGCAAATGCAGGACGACATGTACGAAGCCTACATGGCTGGCGCACAGAAGATGCATTATAGCGAAGAGGACGTCGCCAACCGCGCGCCAAACGATGTACGACGCAAAGCGTTGAGAATTGCCGAGGAAATTGCGGCGAAAACGGAATACGCATCGCGAGTCTCTCAGTCTCAAGATACCGTCGCTTATCGCTATTGGTTGATGAGGGCGGAACTCGAACAAACGCCGCAAATGACCAAAGCACGCGAACTCATCTTCAACGCGAAACAGTCGATGGATGAGGCTCACCTTGAGGAAGCCAAAGAGCTTTACGATGAGTCGTGGGGCATTTGGGCCAAAGTGCTCGCCGAAAATCCAGTCCTACGCGATGAATTGGCCGAGGACGATTTGTCTAGCCACCTCAAGCAGTACACCGTGTTGCTGCGACAACTGGACGAAGAGTTTCCGCTCGACTTCCCACTCAAGCAATTCGTCGGTATGCCTTCATCTGGCGTCGAACAGCCACCGGCATTACCAACGCCAACTCGGATCACGCCCGCGGGAGCTCCCGACGCGGCCCCGTCAACAGACAAGCCAGCAGACGCTAAACCAGCTGACGCTAAACCGGCTGACGCCAAACCGGCGGATGCCAAACCGGCTGACACGAAGCCTGCCGACGCTAAACCGGCAGCAGACAAGCCAGCAGCAGACAAGCAGCCTGCAGACAAGAAGCCTGCAGACAAGAAGCCTGCAGACAAGAAGGACGTTGACGACATTCCGTAACGCGCAATCGGTTGAGGGAGTCTAACGTGCCGCGAGTCTTACAGCACACGCGGTGACGTGAACGTCACGGAGGCTTCCATCACCGACCCGTCGCGTTAGCGAGAGCCACTCGAGACCAGAAGCGTCAGCGACGGTTCAACGCTTGCGACAGGCGGTTCTGCGGACAACGTCTCAGCGAGTCGTATTGTTCTTGCGATTCATCGAAGCGAGTTGAGCGGCATGGCGAACGGGCGCCCACGACGTCGCTGCAGTGCTACAATTCTTGCTCATATGATTTTCTCTGGTCGTTTTCTGCGCGTCGTTGCGGAATCGGAGCGACAGGGATCGAGATTGCGGACGGGATCGAGCAAGGGTATCGCCGAAACCTAGTGCAGCGTCAACACTAAGAATTAGGATCCCAGTGTTTGTATCGTACGCCGCCAAGTCAAGTTACGCCGAAGCCAACCCCCATTTTTAGAGTTGACGCGGCACTAGTATCGAGGTGAGAAACCAATGTCAGAAACAAAAATCAGCGTGCGCGATAACGGTCCTTTCTTGATTGAAGGCGCGATTACGATTGTCGACAGCGAAGGGGCACCGTTCCCCACACCCGACAAGCCCGTAATCGCTCTTTGTCGCTGCGGTCATTCGGCAAACCAACCGTTTTGCGATGGCTCGCACAACGGATGCGGATTCGAATCAGCCGAGCGAGCGCCCTCTTAGTCAAAGTCGTTTCTGCGCCGCACGCGAGTGGCCTGGATCGATCCGAGCATGATGCGAGACGGACCCGCCTTCGTTGCTGGACGAGTCGCTCAACTCGTTGCATCGACACGTTATCCCCAGCGAGCGGGTCGGCGAGCGATGACGCAAGCCAAGCTCCCATCGGCGTTTCGCTCAAGCAGCAGACATCTCATTTTCTCGGGCCGCGGTCTGTTACGGTAGGCAGTCGTTTGGCTCGACGAGTTGGCCTGGAATTCTCCGTCGATCGATCGAGCCGCGATCTACGATTGCCGGAGTCGCTCCTATCTGCCGGTTCAATTTTGAAAACGGTTTGTCTGCGATGCCGTCTTGAAAGGAAATAGCACTTATGGATGAACCCGCCATCGACCCTCAGCCCGCCATTGAGATTTCAACTTGGTCGGACGAAACCGAAACGGCCTCGGCTGCCTACATCGGCCGCTGGTATCAGCTCGTCAGCACAACCAATTGGGAGAAGGGCCGGATCATCTTGCAGTGGCGGGACGCCGTTGCCGATGAGGGGGCGCCAGTCACCGACTATTCCGACGAGGCGTGGGCCAAGCGAGTTGGCGGCGTGACAGGGCAACATGTCGGTCGGCTGCGACGCGTGTTCCAGCGTTTCGGCGCGAGCTACGAATCGTTCGGCGGTCTTTTTTGGAGCCATTTTCAAGCGGCCGTCGAATGGGAAGACGCCGAGATGTGGCTCGAGGGCGCGGTGCAAAACAAGTGGTCGGTGTCTCAAATGCGAAAGCAACGATGGGAATCGATCGGTGCCCCGGCCGACAAGAAGCCGAAAGACGAAGATATCATCGTCACCGAGATCAATGAGGATATTGATCATGCACTGACTCAGGACCCGACAGCCCATTCCAAAGAAGGCGCCATCGAAGGCGTCAGCGGTCCGCGACACGACGGTCCCGATTTCGGTGAGGAAGACGAGGGGCGATCAGCGAAAGAGGCATCGATCTACGCGGACGATGGAACCGAACAGTGCGATTTCGTTCGGCCTTTCGAAAACTTGAGCGAGTTGCCCGACGACTTGTCCGACGCGTTTGAGAGTTTCAAACTCGCCATCCTCGCCCACAAAGGCGACGGTTGGGCCGACATCGCTTGCGAAGATGTGCTGGCGAGTCTCGACGCGCTGAAAGCACTCGCAGTTGCGCCTTCGGGTGATGCTCCTTTTTGAGCAACTCTCGCAATAGCATATTCGTACAGCCGCTTCCCACTGCCGCACCAAACCGCGGGTTGAACCGCGACGTCTAGTGCAGCGTCAACACTAAGAATTTGGATCTCAGTGTTTGTATCGTACGCCGCCAAGTCAAGTTACGCCGAAGCCAACCCTCATTTTTAGAGTTGACGCGCCACTAGTCTGTTCTTCCCTCCCAGCTGAGCCACAGCACATGAACGCCGAGTCGATTGTCGCGGAAGCGAAACGTCTTCAGGATTGGGTTGTGTCGAAACGTCGCACGCTTCACTGTCATCCCGAGTTAATGTACGAGGAAGTGCGGACGAGCCAGTTGGTTCGTGAGACGTTGGACGAGCTCGATATTCGCTACGAGCATCCTGTCGCAGTGACTGGCGTTGTCGCGCAGATTGGCGCAGGCGACGGCCCTTGTGTCGCGCTTCGCGCCGACATGGACGCGTTGCCGATTCAGGAGGCGACGGACGTCGACTTTCGAAGCGAAGTTGACGGCAAGATGCATGCTTGCGGCCACGATTGCCACACGGCCATGCTTTTGGGCGCGGCGAAAATGTTGAAGCAGCGCGAGGCTGATCTTCCCGGCGTCGTCAAACTGATCTTCCAGCCCGCGGAAGAGGGAGGCGCGGGCGGCAAGCGAATGAAAGACGAGGGCGCGCTGCAAGATCCAGACGTTCAGCGGATCTTTGGTTTGCATGTATGGCCGGACATTCCCACAGGCAGCGCAGGATCTCGAGCCGGCGTGTTCTTGGCCGCGGCCGGTTCCGTCAGTATTCGAGTTGAGGGAGTCGGCGGGCATGCGGCGATGCCGCATCACTGTGTCGATCCAGTGACCACATCGGCCAAGATCATCACCGAATTGCAGACGATTGTCGCTCGCGAAGTTGACCCGCTCGATTCGGCTGTAGTCAGCATCACGACGATTCACGCCGGCCACGCTTACAACGTGATTCCTGCGGCCGTCGAGATGACTGGCACGATTCGCACCATGTCGATGGAGGTCATGACCCAACTGCAGCAACGCGTCAAGGCAATTGCGGAATCAGTCGCCACGGCGAACAAGTGCCAGGCCACGGTCGAATTTCCGGGCCACGTTTACCCCCCGACGAATAACGCGCCGGAGGTTTGGGAATCGGCCAAGAACGTCGCCACGGAGTTGCTTGGCGAGGGCAACGTCGCACAGCTTCCACCGGTCATGGGAGGCGAGGACTTCGCTTACTACACCGAGACGGTGCCGGGTTGCTTTGTCGCGCTGGGAGTTCGCAACGAGGCGATCGACGCGGTGTACGGGGTTCACCACCCTAAGTTCAAGGCCGATGAGGACGCTCTGCCGTTTGGCGTCGCGATGCATGTTGCGTTCGCGCTGAAGTCGCTCGACGAGCTGAAGGCTTAAGCAGGGCCGCGTTGTCATCTCACTTTCGCGGAAGCCAAACCTCGGTGTCATCGCGTCGCCGCGCGGGTTGGAATCGTTCGTCAAGATATTTGAGCAGCGCCGAATCTTTAGGCAGCGGCGCTCCAAACGGTTCGTGGACCACCGCGGCGCGAGGCGTGTCGCCGAGCGCGGCGATCACCCGTCGCTGTTCCTCTTGTCGAAGCAGGAACGGCCAGAATGTCGGATTGAGCGAGGTGGGAGGCCGTTGGCCTGTCCAGAAGTAGAGGCTGTTGCACGCGTGTCCGCCAAACACAAACGTGTCCGATTCTTCTCGAAGCGTCCGCACGAGCCACTGAATGCGACTCGCTTTTTCAGGTGGCACTCGCATGAGTTCGGCGCCCGACAACGAAAGTGAGGCGAGTCGATTTCGGTAATCGCAAAGGTGTGCGGAGCGGAACACAAGCAAACAAGTCAGCAGAAACGCAAGCGCCGCGGGTGCCCATTCCATTTGGCGTTTTCCGCTTGGCGCCTGTTCGAAATAATCTTGCAGCACAATCCAACCGCCAGCGATCACAAGTAGCGTGCCGACGGCCATTTGCGTGCCTGGGGTCGGGTAGGCGGCCATTGGTTGCAGCACGGCGAAGAAGCACAACGGCAACCGTTCGATGGGAACGGCGGACGCTTCACCCCTGCGGCCATCGGATCGCGGAATCATCAGTAGCCACATTGCCGGTGCAATCGAGCCGAGAAGAAAACCGGCGGCGCCGCGGTCGACAAGGCCGTGTCGGAGCGGTTGCAGCGTCTCCGGCAAGAACTGAGTCAGCCCGAACAGGATGGCTCCAACGACAACAGGACGAAGCGCCTGTGGATTGTCGCGGCCAATGATTGCGCCAATCGACAACACTCCGGCAACGACGACCGCGACCAACGGAATTGGCGCTGGCCGATAAAACAATTGCTTGAATCCCAGATGCTGTCCGATAAGCCCATGAAATAGACCATCCGTCGTCGTTCCGCCCGCGATCGCGACAAGGCAGGAGCCGACAACAAGGATTCCGACTCCCAGTGTAAAGGCCAGCCAAACATCGAGTGAAAGCTGATGTTTGAGTGCGGACGAGTTCTTCCCGAGCGCTGTCGCCAGTATCGACGACAGTGAAAGGCTGCAGATGATTGGGAGAATCGAGCCGGTGCCGGAGGTGAGATGAGATGATGCAACGAGGCAGGGGAGGGCGACCGCGCCGATCGCTCCCGCCCAGAACAGCATCTGATGTAACCGACCTCTTCGGCCGAGTGTGAGCAACAGTAGCGTCGCAGAGACGAAAAGAAAAACGCCGATGTTGAGCTTGACCATTAAGGTCGCACCGACAACGGCGCCTAACAATGCCGCGATCGCCGTTCTGGCCACTCGTCGACTGCGTTGCCGAACCAAACTGGTTGCCAAGATCAACGCCGAGATAATCGCAACAAGGCACATCTCTTGCGGGTGTCCCGGCTCGAGGCACAATCGTTCAAGGTGAAAGAACGACGCCGCATAGCCGCAAACGGCGAGCTTCCATGACGATGTCTGCGCGAACAAGAACATCATGATGGCCGACGCCGCCGCGAGCCACACAAAGAGCGATTTCCATCGAGTCGTGTCGTGAGTTACAGGAAGGCTTGTCCAGTCGTGAAACGCCGATTGGGCGATATAGAAGAACGGACCGTATTGCGAATACGTCTCGTCGTAAAGCGGCGCGCCTTCGCTGTAAGAAACGATCGAAAGCATCACGTAGCCTTCGTCGTCGTAATCGGCGTGGGTGCTGAAGATCTGCTGAAAACCGGCAAACAACAGTGCCGGCGTCAACAAGATCCAAGCCGCGAACAGCCACCTCCGATCACCGCGTCGGTTCGGTTTGGCATCTCGTGTTATTGGATCAATTCGCGGCATCGGTAATCTGCTTTGTCAGTCCGGCAAGTCAACGAGGGACTGGTTTATCGGCGACGATTCCGCGTTCGTCCAACGGAGCGAGATCCTCAACCAATTCGTTCAGCCCTTCGAGAATCAGGCGGTCTTCCGCCTGATCGCATTGTCGTTCGCCACTGATTGAGTGCATCGACTGCTGCTGCGCGACGTCGGCGTTTTCGATTCGGGCGACCACAAAATGCGGGCGGCCTCGAACTTGGTCGTAGATTCGAACAACGTACTCGCCGAGCACGCCGATACCCAACGCGTTCAGTGCGCCGAAGAACGACGCGGTCATGATGTTCGACGCCCAACCGGGGATAGCCAATCCGGTCATCGTCTTATGGTAAATCGTGAATACGAAACAGCCCGCGCAGACGGCCATTGAGATGATCGCGATTCCATAGAACAAGGTGAGCGGCACCCGAGAGAACGAAAACAGCGCTGACTTGGCCAGTTGAAACAACTGGTACCAACTGACCCGCGGCTTCTCGTCGTGCCTCGCCAATCGCTCGACTGTGATCCCGGTCTGCCGGAACCCGGCCCAATTCCTCAGTCCGGAGAAGTAGCGATCCGAATCGGGGATCTCGCGAATCGTTCTTGCGACTTGTTTGTCGACCAGCCCGAAGTTGCCGGCGTCGCTTGGAATCGGCATGCTGGAGACAGCATTGAGCAGGCGATAGAAACAATAGAACAGAGCTCGCTTGATCGGGCCCTCTTTGCGTTGGACCCGAATCGCAAACACAACATCAAACCCCTCTCGCCACTTCTCGATCATTCGAGGTATGGATCGCGGGTCGTCTTGCAAGTCCGAGTCCATGACGACGACCGCGTCGCCGTAGGCGTGTTCGAGTCCGGCTTGCACGGCGGGCTGGTGGCCAAAGTTGCGCGAGAAATGAACAACTCGAATGCGACCGTCGTCTCGAGCCAACGCGTCGAGCTGATCTCCGCTTGAGTCGGTTGAGCCGTCATTGACGAACACAAGTTCGTAGCGGCAGCCGAGCTCGGCGACGGCTTCGCGGATTCGCGCGACGAGCACGTCGATCGCATTGGCCTCGTTGAAGACGGGCAACACGAAAGAGACAAGGTAGTCTTCCGGTCTGCGGCGGTCGCTCATTTGCTCAGCACTCCGACAAGCGACAGTCCGAAGGGTACGTTGGCCTGTTTCATGCACCAACGCTCCATTCCGGCGAGACCTAACAGAGTTTGATTTAGCCACGGGCGGACTCGCGGAAACTCGGCGTCTCGATCTTGGGGAAAGAGCCGCTGATAACCGCGTACGACAACAGCTGGCGGCAGGCTGAACGCATTCCAATTCTGCATCCAAGTCACCGACAACTCCGCTTGTTCGGCGTTTTCGCGAAGCATCTTACGCGTGTAGCGGCGGTAGTGTCCCAGCCTCTTGTCCCATTCCCCGAAGAGCCATGGATAGGCGGGCACGGTGACGATGATCACGCCGTCCTTCGTCAAAACACGAGCGGCGTGGCGAAGCACTTCGACCGGATCCTCGACGTGTTCGATCACATCCAACATAACGGCCGCGTCAAACGATCCATCCTCGAGAGGCCAAGGCTGTTGGAGGTCGTGGACGCAGACGTTTTCGATCCCTCGCGACTTGGCGTGGGCGACCGATACATCCATCAGATCGAACCCAGCGACCTCGTACCCTCGACGCTGAAACTCCACCAAGTTTCGGGCGGAGCCAATGCCTCCCTCGACAACGCGCGCCGGCGGCGGCGCAAACTGCTCGAGCAGCGAAGTCGCCAATTGACGCTTCGCCACGTGCCACCAATACGACTCCTCCAGGCTGATCAATTCCTGAAGATGATTCGGGTCCATTAGATCCACCAACATGCATGAAAGAGACAGCAAGAAACGTCGTTACAAAACATCGTGGCGAACGTCGCTGAAGCAAACGCGATGTTTTGCCTGCGGATCGGGTTCGGACAACGCAATAACCGGCCGCCAAAAGGAATGTACGCCACGATTCCGCTCCACAGCGCACGGCGGTTGCGAAATCGGTATCATCGACACATTCGGACCGAGCGCAACTGCGTCGGCATGAGCCCCTTGAGGATCGGCCTCCCCATGCAACAACAACTCGCGTTCTGGGACCTGTTCGTGATCGGTGCCTACCTGGTCGGCATGATCGCGCTGGGAGTTCGGCTCTCATGGGGACAGCGAAGCGATGACGAGTATTTCTTGGCCGGGCGTCGGATGCCGTGGTTCGCGGTCGGCATGAGCGTCATCGCTTCATTGCTGTCGAGCCTGACTTACTTGTCGGAACCAGGCGAGGTTTGGAATTCGGGGATCACCCACACGATCGGCAAGTTCGTTGCGATTCCGTTCGAGATGGCCGTGGTCTGGATCTTCTTTCTGCCGTTCCTGATGCGCTTTCGCTACACGTCCGCATACGAATATCTCGAGGACCGTTTTGGCCTTGCGTCGAGACGCGTCGGCGCAGCGTTGTTTGTCTTGATGGTCGTACTGTGGATGGGATTCGTCGTGCTGGCGTCGTCGCGCGCATTGGCGATCGTTTCCGGCTTCACATTGTTTCAAGTCATGATGTTGGTCGGCGTCGTCGCGACGTTGTACACCGTGATGGGCGGATTGCGAGCCGTGATCTGGACCGATGTTGTTCAAGTGGTTCTGCTGATCGGCGGGGGCGTTTTTTGCATCGCGTACGTGGCCTGGACCACGGGCACGTGGTTGCCCGATTGGGTCTCTGCCGCCGAGTCGCAACTCGCTGCGACAAACGCTGAGGCGGTTCCTTGGTTCAGTTTCGATCCGACCGTTAGGGCGACGGTCGTGACGGTCGCCATCAACATGGCGATTTGGCACATCTGCACCCACTGTGCGAATCAGATGACGGTCCAGCGATACTTCAGTACGTCCAACGTGCAAGCCGCGCGGCGCAGTTTCGTCACCGGCTCGCTACTGGGCGTGGGCATCAATGCCATGTTGATGGTGGTTGGGATGGCGATGCTGTACTACTACACGCAAAGCGGCGCGGAGCTTGTCGGGCTCGATCCGAATACCAAGCAAGATCGAGATTTGATTTTCCCGATGTTCGCCGTTCGAAGATTGCCGCCCGGATTTGGCGGAGCGATTCTCGCCGCGCTGTTCGCCGCCGCGATGTCGAGCATCGATTCAGGAGTCAATTCGATTGCGACCGTGCTGACCGCGGAACGCTTTCGAGATTCGACGAAAAGCGACCCAGCACGTTCCGATACGGACGAAGTTGAGGCGAAGAAGGGAAAACTGAAATCGCATGTGCTTTGGGCTCGAGTTGTTACTCTGACTGCTGGCGTCTTGATCACTTTGGCCGCGTACGCTCTCAGCTTCCTGCCTAGCGACTGGGGAATTGTCGACGCGATGCCTCGAACTTTTAACGCCGTAACCGCGCCGCTCGGTTCGATGTTCTTAATCGGATTTTTCCTGCCGTTTTGTGGTCAGCGAGCGATGCTCATTGGCACCTCGTGCGGGTTGCTGACGAGTATCGGGCTGGGGTACTTGTCGCAAATTGGCGATGCCCTCGTCGCTGTCGGGGCGCTTGAACAGACACCGCCGGCGATCAGCTTCACGTGGATCATGCCGATGGCGTTGTTGGTCGCCATTGCAGCCGCCTGCGCGGCGAGCTTGGTCTTTCCAGGCAAGAAGCGACTGGCGGGGCTGACGTGGTTTGATCGAAACGCGTAGATTGTAGTTTACCCTCCGCAACAATCCCTTTTATGTTTCCAGCTGTTCCGATGAGTAAACCATTGCGATTGGCCTTTCTCGGCGTCGACAACCCGCATGGCGCCGGCTGGCGAGATCTGCTCGCTCAATTTGATGAGCGAGCAGAGATTCGGGGCGTGATGCCCGGTTTCGATGGCGCGATTGCGAGTCTTGAAGAACGCTACGCCGAAACGCCTCGATACGAAACGGTCGATAGTCTGCTCCAAGCGGAAACGTGGGACGGCGCAATCGTTTGTCTACCGAATAATGAGACGCCGCAGGCCGTTGCCAAACTGGCCAAAGCCGGCGTCGCTGTGCTCTGCGAAAAGCCGGTCGCTGGCTGCAGCAGCGATTTTGTGGCGGCGGCCGATGCCGTGCGAAAAGCCGACGTGGCTTTTCAAAACGGATACATGTGGAGGTACGACCAAGCCGCGCAACGGCTGCGGCGAATGCTCGAAGAATCTCAGTTTGGCAAGTTGATCTCGATTGAGATGGTCATGACGACCGCCGATGTGCGACGAAGAAACCCCGAACACTATTTGTTTGACAAAAAGATCAGCCAAGTCGGGTTCCTCAATTGGCTCGCCTGCCACCACCTCGATTTGCTCTTCTTTGTCACTCAACAGAAAGTCGTGGGCGTGACGGCGCGAGTTGGCGTCTACGGCGAGACCGAGACGGATGTGGAGGACGGCGGCGCGGTTATCATCGACTTGGAATCTGGCGCGTTGGTTACTTTTGTCGGCGGGTACTGGATTCCTCGATGGAGCGGCGAAAACGAATGGCGGTTGCGCGGAACGGAACGCTGGGTTCACTGGCAGCCGACCGCCAAGGACTCTGGCGGGCGGCTGGAAATTCACGGTCCTCAACCGCAGTGGTACCCGATGGACGAAGTCTGGACGCTGCCCGTTGATGAGACGCCGGGCTACGGCGGAAAACGCGGAGTCGACTTGATCGCCGATTGGATTCAGGCGATCGAAAAGGGTAGCGACTGTCGGAACACGCCCGAGTCGACACTCGCCACGCTTCAGTTGCTCGACGCCATTTATGAATCGTCACGAGAGGGAAGGCGCATTGAGTGCGCGATTGGCTAGGCGCCCGCGTCGAATTTTGAAACGACGTCCCAGCGATCGTGTTTGGGAACGAATCTAATTGACTCCGGAAAAGGAAAGGTCGTCCACGTGAGAGTTTGCCGATTTGAAGTGGATGGGGATGTTCAAGCCGGATTCTATGCCGATGAATACATCGTGCCAGTGAAAGCTGCGGCGGAAGCCTATGCGGCGGCAACAGGCGAGTCGCTCGACTTGCCCGATTCCAGCTGTCTGCTTCGCCTATTGCCGGGCGGTGAAGCTGAAACGCAAGCCAAACAGCTGGCCGACTGGGCGGTCGGACCAGGCGCCGATGCTTTGTTCGCAGTTCGCAAAGATTTCGCTGATCTCAAATTGCTCAAGCCGATTCCTCGCCCCGACAAGCTGTTCCTGTTGGCGGGCAATTATGCGAAACACATTGAGGAAGGCGGCGGTATTGCCGCGGAGCGAGCAGAAACCTTTCCCTACGTCTTTATGAAACCGGCGTCGACCACGCTGAACGATCCGGGCTGTCCCGTAACGATTCCCCAAAACTCACCAGACCACATCGACTGGGAACTAGAACTGGCGATCGTGATCGGTAAGACGGCCAAATGTGTCAGTGAAGCTGAGGCGCTGGACTACGTTGCTGGCTTCACTGTCGTCAACGATATTTCCAACCGCAAGTACCGCCCCAATCCCGGCCGAACCAAACGAGAACGCGACGGATTCTTCGACTGGCTGCATGGAAAATGGCACGATAGCTTTTGTCCTTGCGGGCCGTGTGTCGCCACGCTGGACGCCGTCGGCGATCCCCAAGATCTGGCGATGCAGCTGAGTGTTAACGGAGCACTAAAACAGGATGCTTCCACATCGCAAATGGTCTTTCCGGCTGCGGCCGTTGTGGAATTTGTATCGAACATCGTGACGCTCGAACGGGGCGACATTATTTCGACTGGAACGCCGGCGGGAGTCGGCGCGGCGCGAGGCGAATTCCTTAAAGCGGGTGATATGCTCGACGCGAGAATCGAGAAGATTGGCGTGCTGCGTTCGCCGGTCGTCGATGCTTAGGAAGCGACGAGGATTGCGTGCGAACTTCAATGCGCACGTGTCGATTTGCTCCGCCGCAACTTGACGTCACTCCGGTTTGGGACGCACCAGCGCGTCGTACAACTCAGGGCGACGATCGTCGAAACGGTGGATTTCGTGTTTGCCCGGGATGCGGACCAACTGCTTGTTCCGCGGCATCTGCATGTCGAGTTCGGCGTACAGCACCTGTTCGGTGTCGTCGTCCGCCACGGCAAGGGTTTTGCCTGATGCCTCACATATTCGACTCAAGCCGACAAATGGCACTCCTCGCTCCTCGCCAACTCGATTGACCGCAAGGTAGTGGACATGGTTTTCCATGGCTCGAGTGTTGACGACATAGTCCGACAAGCATCGCGCCGCGGGGGGCCAGTTGGTAGGCAGCGCGATGATGTCGGCGCCGTCGAGTGACATGATTCGCGATGATTCGGGAAACGAAACGTCGTAACAGATGTTCAGTCCGATTCGGCAATCGGCCGCGTCATGGACCTCGAACGGTCGGTTGCCTGGCGTGACAAATCGATCAACGCCCAGAAACGGCAAGTGGATCTTTCGGTACGCGCCGATCAACCCCTTGGGGCCGACAAGCAAAGCCGCGTTGAAGAGGCGGTCCCTGTCACTTTCCAACATGCCAAACACGACGAAGACATCATGTTCGCGGCAACGCTCGGCAATCGCGGCTGCCGCAGGACCGTCGGCCGCTTGGGCATACGGCGCGGCCTCTTCTAGGCTGTCGAAGCAGTACCCGGTCAACGCGCATTCGGGAAACACGATCAAGCGAGCGCCTTCGTTTGCCGCCTGATCGATATAGTCTTTCAACTTCTGCAAATTCGCGTCGACACGCTCGATCTCGACGTCCATCTGCACTCCGGCAACTTTCCATATTTGCGACACGCGACAGACCCTCGCAACGAAGAACGAACAACAGAACGACTGGTTGCATCGACGAAACTCTATACCAGCGCATCGGGCTCGGCAACTGCTGCACAATCTCGATGCGAACCGAGTCGGCAGCTCGGGGCCACAGGTTCCGCGACGAAGAAGTCGCCCTATAATGAGCGTCGCCAGTTGACCGCGCCAACTTGCGTGGACAAACGATGACCCGCTCGGTCGATAGGAGCCAATCTAGAATGCGTATCGGCGTTTTTTGTAGCGGAGGCGACGCGCCCGGAATGAACGCGTGCGTTCGAGCCGTTGTGCGGACCGCCATCTCGGGCGGTCATGAAGTTGTCGGGATCCGACGAGGTTACCAAGGCCTGTTGGACGAGGACTTCTTTATCAATACTAGCGGCGAGCCGTTGATGCGTTTACGTTCGGTCTCGGGGTGGAACTATGCTGGCGGCGCGTTTCTACGCAGCAGTCGCAGCGATGAGTTTCGCACGGAGGCGGGCCAAGCGAATGCGGCGGACATTCTTAGAAAACATGAGATCGACGGGCTTGTGCCAATTGGCGGCGACGGAACGTTTCACGGCGCCGTCGAATTGGCTCGCCATTGGAGCGGTCAAATCGTCGGCTGCCCGGGAACGATCGACAACGATTTGATGGGGTCGGATTTCACCATCGGATTCTCGACGGCCGTTGAGACCGCCGTGGAGGCAGTCGATAAGATCCGCGACACGGCCGAAAGCCACGAGCGAATGTTCTTGGTCGAAGTGATGGGGCGTCATAGCGGATTTATTGCCCTCCATACGGCGATCGCTGCCGGTGCCGAAATCGTGTGCGTGCCCGAATTGCCGACGGAAATGGACGTCATTTGCGACTACCTCACTCTGCTGAAACAGCGGAACAAAAGCTCGGTGATGATGATCGTCGCAGAAGGCGACGAAGGGGGCGGGGCCGACGCAATTCGCATTCAATTGGAATCTTCCGAGTGTCCGTTTTCGACGCGAACCGTTATCCTAGGTCATCTCCAACGCGGCGGCTCGCCGACTCCCGAAGATCGAATTCTCGGCAACCAACTCGGGCTCTGGGCCGTCGAGGCGCTCACCGATGGCAAGACGGGCATCATGATCGGACGAGTCGGAGGCGCGCAGAAGCAGACGACTTTCCCCGACACATTCGCTGAGCACAAACCGCTTCCACCCGAATTGCTACGCCTGGTCAACGTTCTCGGCCGCTGACCGAAACGGACTAGGTCACTGGAAATGGGCGTCTATTTGTTGGTTAAGTACGACGCCAGGGCGCACGGCTGGCTTCGAGGATAGGGAATCATCGATTTCCATTCTCCTATTCTCCCCAGAGATCCACGACAAATGGGCGGCTCCCGTTTTCGCTCTTGACGCTGACGGGGCCTGCGGAGAGAATTCGCCACCCATTCGGGGAAGTATTTTACCTAAACTGCATAAAAATCGTGCAAACCCCATTTTCCCCATATACCCTAGTGGTTCGAGAAAGCCGACACGCGAGGCCGAAAGGACTTTGCGCTTGTCAAAAACTAGTGCTACCGAACCCGGGGGAAGTCAAGATGCGGCGCATCAGTACGATGCTGTGCCTCGCGGTGTGTCTATTTGTTTCGGCCACCGCATCTGCTCGAGATATCTACGTGAACAATGTCACCGGCGACGATCGGCGATCTGGCACGACCGATGAAATCTCCGGCGGGGATGGTCCGTTTCGAAGTATCGGCCGAGCTCTTCGAGCGGCTGAGTTTGGCGATCGCGTTATCGTTGCGAAAACGAAGAAGCCGTATCGCGAAAGCATTTCGATCCAAGCTGGTAGACACAGCGGCGGAGTTGACCGGCCGTTTCGCTTGGTCAGCGATGGCGCAATCTTGGACGGCACTCGCGAAGTGCCAGTCAGACAGTGGGTCTATTTCGGAGACGGCGCCTATCGCTATCGACCTCGCGGGCTAACTCGCCAGATCCTCTACCTCGAAGGAAAGCCGGCCAAACGAGTGCCGGTTGAAAAAGGCGCCAAGCCGGCCAAGTTGGAGCCGTTGCAATGGTGTTGGGCAGGGGGCTACATCTATTTCCGCCCGGAGAAAGATAAGACGCCAGCCGACTACGAACTCGCCCACACCTACTTCAAGGTCGGCATCACTATCTATGAAACGCAGTACGTGTTGATTTCGGGATTCGTCGTGCAAGGTTTCGAGCTCGACGGCGTCAATGCACACGACAGCGTGTTTCACGGCGAACTTTCCGGCATGACTTGCCGCGGAAACGCGCGGAGCGGCATATCTATCGGCGGCGCGTCTCGAGTCAAGATCCGTTCGTGTTTGCTTGGCAACAACGGTGAAGCTCAACTCAGAACTGAAGGGTTCTCCACAACCGAGCTCATCGACTGCGACTTGCTTGACAACACGGCTCCTCGAATCGACAAGCAAGGCGGACGTGTGATTGAGGCGAAGCCAGGCGATGCGCCCAAAGTCGGCGCAGCTGCTCGCGATTTGTTTCGTCGCTAAGTAGCGCGGTCGTGAAGCGTCTAATTAATGGTGCCTTGCCGCGTCGTCGCCTGAGGCTCTTCGTCGCATTCTGTCTCGTCGACAAGCTCGTTCGGCGGATCGCCTGTTTCATGCTCAGCTTCTTCGAGCACTTCGTCGACTTCCTTTCGACCGATGACGTAGTAGACGCCTCCCACGGCCGCGATACAGATTGTAATCATGCGATAGATGAGTGCGACGATCAGGCCGTCACTTCCAGCCGTGTTGGCGGAAATGATCGAATAGAGTTGCTCCATTGCCGCTTCGAATGCGCCGAGTCCTGCGGGTGTGAACGGCAACGCTCCGGCAACGAGCGAGAGCGGCACGATGACAAGGTGTTCGGGCAGAGATGGCGCTGCGGGAAGCACGGCTCGAGCGGAGAGGTAGACGCCCGTAGCGAGCGTTGTATGGACGATCAGGCTCAGCAGTCCGCTCGCCAATAGGACTCCCGGTCGTTTTCGATAGAGTCCCACTGCTGAGACGAGTCGTCCGCCGATGCGTCCGACCAAAGGGATCGACTCGATGATCGAGACGATTTTGGGGCCGGTCAGGCCGGGCGTCATCAGCAAGCCGATGCCGATAGCGCCGACTGCGGTGGCGAGCAGCGTCGAATTGCAGATCGTGGTGAAGGCGGCGGAGGTTCCCGAAATATTGCTGGTCAGTACCGCGATGGAGGTCACGACGAGCAGCGCGTAGAGTCCAAAAACGCGGTCGACCATGACCGTCGCAACCGCTTCGGCTCGCCTTCCGGGACATTGTCTGGCGATAAAGACCGCCTTGAATAGATCGCCGCCAACGATGCCGACCGAGACGAAGTTGAGCAGGTAGCCGAGGAATCCGAGCCGAAAGGCGTCGGAGATGGCAAAGGGAATGTCGACCGCTCGGACGAGCATTCGCCAGCGGACGAATGTGAGGCTGACGGCGCCGAAGCAACAGACGAATCCGGCAAAAAGCGTGCTCCAATCGATCCGTCGACGCCGAACCTCGGCCAGCTGTTCCGCGTCAATGTTGTAGACCAGCCAGCCGATGATGCTCGCAGCCAAGGCGAACTTCAAGATTGGCAGGATGTACTTCTTCACGGTCTGTGGCCTCTTCGACGCTGCGGTATTTGCACGGGCGGCTCGGCGCTGTCGCGCTCGGCTTGTGCTTGACAGTATTTTCGAGCAGTGCTACTTTTGGGCTCTCGTGGGCGGCGGAAAAACGCCCAAAACGGGGGATTAGCTCAGTTGGGAGAGCGTCTGGCTGGCAGCCAGAAGGTCAGGGGTTCGAGTCCCCTATCCTCCACTTCACTTCTCGCGTCGCCCATGCGGTCGCTAATCCATGCGGTCGCTAATCCACGCGGTCGCTAATCCACTCTACACCGTCCCATATTGCACGAGCTTCGATTGAGCCGCGTGCGAATCTTCCGGGACGAAATCCCCAATGTCACGGCCAAGCCATCGGATTGTAGTGAATGCGCCGAGTTTGTCAGCGTTGGACGTGGCGACGCAATTCGATGGTAAACAAAATGGCCTTCACGGTGTCGCGTCTTGAATCACGCGCCGCTAGACATCCTTGGACTGGGCTTCGTCCGCGTCGTCGGTTTCCGCCTTGTCCCAAAACGCGATGGCGAAAACGACGAACACGACGGCCGCCATGATGGCTGGCAGCATCCAGAAGTTCTTCCACTCATTCATCGTAGTAGCGAGCAAGTTGGCATCGAGCGTGGCTGGCAAGTCTCGCGAGAACATCTGGGCAAAGGTCTCGAAGAAACTGACGGGCTCGAGGTTCGCATTCGCTTTCGTCAAGGCGTCAACATAATCGTCTGAACTCGTCACTTGTTTTCCATAGTCGCCAACGGTCAGGTTGAGCGGAATCACTTTGAAGAGACTTCCGCCCGCCATGATTCGGTAGCCAAAAAACATTCCGATTCCCTGCGTCAGAAAAACGAGCAGCGCCTGCGCTTGCCCTCGAATCGCTTTTGGCGCCTTTTGATCGGTGTACATGAAACCGGTCACGAAGAAGAAGTCGTAACAGATACCATGCAGTGCGACGGCGACAAGCAGCATCCATGTTGCCTGGTCGGGTGCGCCGAATGCGAACAGAACGTAACGCATGACCCAGCAGGCCATCCCGATGAGGATCATGACTTTGATCCCCAAGCGGCGGAAGAAGAACGGAATCAGCAGCATAAAGATGATCTCGGACATCTGCCCCAACGACATCGTGGCTGCGGACGCCGGGAATCCGGTTTGGGTCAGGTAATTCGCCGTCTGGCCGTAGTAGTAGGCAAGCGGAACGCAGATCAAAGTCGAGCAGACCGCGAACACGAGAAAATTCCAATCGGCGAGCAGCTTGAAAGCGTCGACCATGAAAAGCGAACGCAAGTCGATCGGCTTGTCTTTGAGCGGAGCAGGAGTGTTTGGCAGAGCGAAGCAGAACAATCCAAGCAGGATTGAACTTCCCGCGCCGAGCCAGAACATGTTGAATGATGTTGACCAGCCCAAGCCGCCGATGAGTAATCCCGCGGCGATCCAGCCGATCGTGCCCCAGACGCGAATGCGCGGGAACAAGTTTTGGTTGGGAATGTGCGTAAAGGCAATCGTATTCGAAAGTCCCAGCGTCGGCATGTAACAAAGCATGTGTGCCAGGATGAACCAGACAAGAATCTTGCCGCCGCCTTCCATAGCGCCAACCGCAGGCATGGCCAGCATCAACAGACCGCCGAGCAACATCAAAACGCCCATCACTTTTTCCGAAGGGAAGAGTCGATCGGCTATGAGGCCCAGAAAGAGCGGCGCGAAAATGGCTGCGATCGGCGCCGACTCGTAGGCGGCGCCGATAATATCGCCCAGACCATTGGTCGCCAATGCGGCGCCGAGTGTTGTAAACCAAGCGCCCCACGCAAAGAATTGCAGGAACATCATGATCGATAAGAGCGTCACGATTGTGCCGGGATCACTTTTGGGCTTGGACTCCATAATCGATGATTCTCTCTCTCAAAAACGGATGAACAGGAAACGGCAACGAGCATTCTAAGCGGAGTTGGAGGATACTCGCACCGGTAGAGTTTCAAGAAAACGATGGCCGACACGGTCGAACAGTGATTCGCTGCCGGTTATAACGCTCAGGCACCAGTTATCACTTACGCACAGCTTAATTCACTCGCGGTGCCGAATAAAGCGTTCAGACCTTAGTTGCTGAACTTGGCTCGCACTGCCACACTTGATAGCCGCTCGGCCCGACATCTGGCGAGTGGATTCGCCGACGTGCGCCGTCTTGATCGCAAGATTCAGATCGAGGTGTTGATGATGTTGCGGAATGAACTCAGTCGACAATCCTGCGTTTGGCTCATCGTGGCTGGCGTGTCCGTTTGTTGTCCAATCAAAACGGCCTCAGCCAATAGCGCGCAGCTCAAAGCCGGCTTTGCTCATCGCGACATCACGCCGAAGGTTGACGGAGCCAATTCGGTTTGGCTGGCCGGATACGGTCCGGGTCGGCGGGCGGAATCGGTTCACGATCCGATCTTTGCTCGAGGCGTCGTGGTTTCGTCGGGCGACAAGAAGATCGCGGTCGTTTCGTTGGACGTCGTCGGCTTTCAATACGCTCAGGTTCTGGCGGTTCGCAAAGAGCTGTCTGATTTTCACTACGTCTTAGTCGCCAGCACTCACAATCATGAGGGGCCCGATGTGGTCGGCCTGTGGGGCCCCACGTTCGTTCAGCGAGGGGCCAGCACCGCCTATCTCAGGAAAGTCGTCGCCTCGTGTGTGGAAGTGGTTCGAGCGGCCGAGAAGGCTCAGCAGCCCGCCACCGCCAGATACGGCATTGCTCGAGACGAGTCGCTCGTTCGCGATAGCCGCAAACCGTTCGTGAAAGACGACGCGATCAAGACGCTTGCCTTTTATGACAAGACCGGCGCCGCGATCGGCGTGCTTGTCAAATGGAGCGTGCACCCCGAAGCGATGGGATCTCGCAACAAGAAACTCACGGCCGACTTTCCGGCATGGACGGTGAAAGCAATCACGGCAAAACACAATTGCCCAGCCGTGTTTGTCGTCGGGGCCATCGGCGGGCTCTTAGCGCCGCCAAGCCGAGGCGTGTTGGACGAGAAGGGCAAAGAGCTTCGATCAGGAAACTTTCCGTTCACTGCAGCCTACGGAGAGCTTGTCGCTGAGTTGGCCGATCGATCGATGAACCACGCCAAGCCGATAGAGCTGACGCCGATGCGGGTGAGCGCCAAACAGATCACCGTGCCTGTTCACAACTTGTATTATCGCGCCGCACGCGGATTGAAAGTCCTACGTCGAATGGCATTCGCTTGGACTGGCGACCCAGACAAGCAAGGGCCTCCCTTAGCGGCCGGCGACAAAGACGCCACGATGGCGATTCGAACTGAGGTCGCGTTCCTGCAACTCGGTCAACTTGGGATCCCATGCATCCCGGGAGAAATCTACCCCGAGCTCGTCTTTGGCGGCATCGAGGACCCAGCCCAAGCCAACGTCGATTACCCGGAAGCAGACAAGGAGCCGATCGTCGCTGACTTTACGACCGCGAAGCACTGGATGTTGATCGGTTTGGCGAACGACGAAATCGGCTACATCATTCCCAAGCGGCAGTGGGATCAAGCCTCGCCATTCGCTTACGATCGCAAGACGGGCCAATATGGCGAGATCAACAGTTGCGGGCCCGACGTCGCCGCCGTCATCCTCGGTTCGCTCAAGCGATGCATCGAAGCGATGCGTGATTAGAACTCGCTCTTCCCGAAGGGGCCCGACATAACAGCCCAGGGGGCAAAAGGTACGCTGGCGCCAGTGGCCGCCTGAAACTAATTCCAGTTGCGTCCTGGGGCGGCGGCGGGAAGGTAGACGGGGCCCTGTTGGGCGGGCTGTCGAAACATCGAGTTGTCTCGGCGAACTTGAGGTTGTGGGTTCGGTGTCGATGGGAATCGCGACGCCGTGTAGGGAGTCGTGTAGGGAGTCGCGTAGGGAGTCCGACCCTGTGATCCACCTGCTTGGGCGCCAGTGTGGGGCATACGCGACGGATACGCAGGCCGTCCCTGAGGCGGTTGGTACGCTTGTCCCGGCGCCGACCTGATGGGCTGATTCGTGTTGGGGAAACGAGCGCCGCCTTGAGTTGCTGGCGGTTGGTAACGGGCATTGGGTTGGTGCGGTGGGGCCGGTTGGCCGAGGTTCGGCTGTTGTCGGTATCGGCGCGAGCTGTTCTGTCCGACGGCGCCACGGGCTGACGGGCTGGCGAAGTGGTTATCGAGCTGTTGAGTTCGCGCGGGTATCGATTGAACTCGAGGGCCGTTCATTGCGGCACTTGAGTCTTGGCGCAAGTTATTGAAGGCTCGCGTCTGTTGCAGCACTCGCTCCCGGTCGGCGACCTGGTGGAATAGGATTCGCGCGTTACCCAGAGTCGGATCGATCCGAAGGGCTTGCCGCAAGTGGAAGATCACTTGGTCCGATGACGCATTGTTTTCATTTAGCAGGAAAGCAAAGTTGTAATGGGCCGAAGCAGGCGGATGGGCGGCCACAAGCTGCTTGAGTGCCTCGTCGTGGCGGCCAGCCTGAATCAGCGCCTTGGCGAAATTGTTTCGGTAGAGGACTTTATCGGGTGCCAGCCGAACGGCTTCATTGAATGCGGACAGGGAAATGTCAAGCCGTTCGTGACGCGCGGCGCACATTCCGAAGTCGTTATGGATCGCAGCCCGTTTGGGATGGGCGTTGAGCGCGACGATATAGATTTTGGCGGCGGCGTTCATGCCTTCGCGAAGATCGGCAATGCGAGCCAGGCTGATCAGCGATTCGACATGGTTGGGCTCAAGCGCGAGTACGGCTTCATATTGTCGCTTGGCCTCGTCGACGTGGCCCTTGCCTGAGGCCAATCGGGCGGCTTGCAAGTGGACGTTGGCGTTGACCGTTGGCAGCGCTGTTCGCAGGCTCGTTGGGTCGCCGGCCCGCAGATTGTCAGTTGGCGTCGAATACGGTTGGCTGACGGTGAAAGCGTTCTGCACCGCCGTAGCCGCCCCTGCGAGCGGGTTGGTCCAAGTCGACTTCGGTTGTTCGACAACCGGTTTTGGGAAACCGTAGTTTGACGACGTCGGGCCGGACAACGGCGCCTGGCCGCTCGAAGGCGGCTGAATCGTGACGCCACCCGAATTGCCGCCGAATAACTGAGCTGTCGCGGGGGCGGCAACGCTAAGGGCAAATCCGAACGCAAGCGCGGCGCTGGCCGCGATTCTGATAGTCGTTAGACGCATACGTTCCTCGTTTCATCCTTGATCTGGAACGATTCGCGCGCCGGTTGGCACCGGCGCGATTAGCCTCGGCCTAGCCGCCCGCATCCGTGCCGCCGGAGCTGGGCAGTCGCGGCATGGGAATGGTCTGGCGAACGCGACGGTCGATTTGGTCAAAGTAGTCGCCGGAACCCGACAAGGGGACCTTCGAGGTCAACACGACGGGTGGCAAATCGCCGGTCGGCAAAACGCGAGCAATCGTCTGTTGCACCGCGTCAATTCGTTTGTCGGTCGATTCTTTCGACGGTCCTTGAAGTACGTAGACAACGCGCCGCGACTGCGGGCTCTGGGTGATGATCCAGCGGATTCGAATGACGCCCGCGTGGGTCAGCTGGTGCGTCTCATGATGAAACAGGTCGTCGCTCAGCGTGTTCTGCTGACGCCAGCCGTTGTGAGTCATCATGGCAAAAGGCGCTCGGGCGGCCTGGCGGTCGGCCCGCACAAACGGCTCGGGCCAACAATTGTTGCGATGGGTGTCGATGTAAAAGCGGTCCCAAAAATCGGACCATCCACCGGCCTGAGCCGTGGACGTCGCTTGAATTGTCAGTCCCAACACCGCCAAGCAAACAATCGCCTTGCGCATGGTCTTTCTCCCTTGGACCGTTGCGCCTCATCCGCCGACGAGGCCATCCACTGGGTGTGCGCAGAGGCGCCCATCCATAGGTGGTTATCGACCGGCAAGGACGACGGCTATTGCCGTGTCTCGTTGGGCGTTAAAGTCCGCCCAGTTTGACGCGATGGAATAACCGATCGGCGTTTTTCGAGCCTGAGCGGGCGATTTATCCGCCGCCCATCGCGGGCAGCATTTCGCGGATCATCGTGATCGCGGCCGGGCCGACGAGCACCACGAAAATGCCGGGAAAGATGAACATCACCAGAGGAAAGATCAGCTTGACAGCCGTCTTGGCCGCTTTTTCTTCGGCGATCTGGCTCCGCCGCGTTCGCATCGAATCGCTCTGGACTCGAAGTGCGGTCGCAATACTTGAGCCGAACTTGTCGGCTTGAATAAGTATTGAGGCCAATTGTTGCAGGTCCTCCACGCCGCTCCGCTGCCCCAACTCTTGCAGCACCTGATGACGCGGTCGTCCCATCTGAAGTTGAAGGTTGCAGAGGGCGAACTCTTCCGAGATGTTGCCGTACGATTTCTTCATTTCCTCAGCGACTTTTCTCATCGCTTGATCGAGCCCCAATCCCGCCTCGACGCAGACGACCATTAGGTCCAGCGCGTCGGGCAATCCCAAGAAGATCGACTCTTTGCGACGTTTGCCGATGAACCAGACGAGCGCGTCGGGGGCGTAGAACATCAGGCCCGCGATGGCGACCGAGATCATGATGCTCTTTTGCCCGATGCCGTTGAGCATGATGGTGCTTCCGCCGCCGACGATCAGTCCGATGGCGAGGCCGACGATCTTCAGCCCGAGAAACACTGTCGAGGCACTCTCGGCGCGGAATCCCGATTGGGTCAGCCGCAACTTCAGCTTGCTGGTCTCAGCTTCATTTTTCGGAGTGAGCGGGCTGGCCAGCTTCGGCGCAGCTTGCTCGAGCATACGAGCGACGCTCATCGAGTCGGCATTGTTTCGACGGCGTCCTGGATCGCGAAGTTCGTCGAGACGCTCTTCGTGCCGATCTTTATCGGGGCTGATCCAGTCCATGAGGAACCAGGCGAACGCGGCGATGCCAATGCCCGCAGCGATAGTCAGAATGATGCCAAAGCTAAGCATGATTACACTTTGATGCTGATGATTTTCTTGATGACCAACGCGCCAACGATTTGCATGACGCCCGCAACAGCCAACATCTGCTGGCCCATCGGGTCGTCAAACAAGATCATGCAGTAAGACGGATTTAGCCGGTAAAGGGCGATGAACAGGCACGGTGGCAGTCCCAACAGGACGATGCCGGACAGACGTCCTTCGCCCGTCAATGCTTGAATCTGTCCCCAAATCTTGAAGCGTTCGCGAACGATGTAGCCGATCTTGTCGAGAATCTCGGCGAGGTCGCCGCCCGTTTGTCTTTGAAGGATGATCGCCGTCGCGAAGAAACGAAGATCGAGGTTGGGCAGGCGTTCGGTCATCTCTTCGATCGATTCATCGAGCGGCACGCCGAGGTTTTGCTCTTCGTAGCAACGAGCAAACTCGGCTGCGATGGGATCGGTCATCTCTTCGCCCACAAGAGCGAACCCGGCAGCCAAACTATGTCCTGCTCGCAATGCGCGGGAGATGAGCTCGAGCGCCTCTGGCAGTTGCTTCGCAAATCGGCTCAACCGTTGCTTGCGTCGAAACAGCAAATAGCCGAACGGGAGTCCGCCGCAGGTGAGGCTGATGACTGGCGCCAGAAAGATGGGCCAACTGAGAACAATAGGCACGGCCGCGCCGACGACAGCGGCACCAGCAGTGAGAGCCAGAAACTTGTTCGGCGACATCTGCAGACCAGCTTGCTGCACGATCAGGCTTAGGTTGCCGATCTTCTGCATGATCCGATCTGCAAACCCGCCGTCATCGGTGAGTCCGCCGACCACCAGCGAGTCGCGAATTTCGTCCTCCGGCGTCGAAATTCCCGTCAGAATATCGAGCCTGTCTTCAAGTTCCGTTTCTGCGCCGGATGACATCATCATCCCAGCTGCGCCGACGATGGCGGCGACGGCACCGAAAGCCGCGAGGATAAATAAGAGCGTCAACATGATTCGTTTCCCTTAAGACTCGATCGCCAATACGGAAGGGTTTGGCGTCTGGTGCCAAGCGGGCCTCCAAATTGACTTCGTCTGCTGAGCGGGCTTCGCCCAATCGTCAGACGATTCACATACAACGACTCTATTCGTCTTAATCTTGCAGCATCACTCGTTCGCGAAACGCGCTGGCGGGCAAGCGAATGCCCGATTGTTCCAAGCGGTCCATGAACGTCGGGCGAACACCCGTGGAGACAAAATGGCCGGTAGCCACGCCGTCCTCGTCGATGCCTGTCTGTACGTATTTGAAAATGTCCTGCATCACGACGGTGTCGCCTTCCATTCCCGCGATCTCAGTGATATGAGTCACTCGGCGAGGTCCGCCCTGCAGTCGGTTGGCTTGAATAATCAAGTGCACCGCGCTTGTTATCTGCTGTCGCATTGCCTTGATCGGCATTTCGAATCCAGCCATCATCACCAGCGTTTCGAGCCTGGCGATCCCGTCGCGAGGCGAGTTGGCGTGAATGGTTGTCAGCGAGCCGTCGTGACCGGTGTTCATGGCCTGGAGCATATCGAGCGTCTCACCGCCTCGGCATTCGCCGATGATTATTCGTTCTGGCCGCATCCGCAGGGCGTTCTTGACCAAGTCAGTCGGAGTGATGGCGCCCTTGCCTTCGATGTTGGGCGGTCGCGTCTCCAAGCGGACGACGTGTTCCTGCTGCAATTGGAGCTCGGCAGCGTCTTCAATCGTCACGATTCGTTCGTCGTTCGGGATGAAACTGGAGAGCGTATTGAGTAGCGTCGTTTTACCTGAGCCGGTACCGCCGCAGATGATCATGTTCAGGCGAGCCTTGATGGCACCTTCCATCAACATCACCATTTCGGGCGTGAACGCCTTGTACTTCAGCAGGTCCTCAAGTCGCAAGGGGTTGGATCCGAAACGCCGAATCGAAACTGCCGCGCCGTCGAGGGCCAGTGGTGGGATGATTGCGTTCACGCGGGAGCCGTCCGGAAGTCTCGCATCGACCATCGGCGAAACCTCGTCGACACGTCGTCCCACCTTGGACACGATTCGATCGATGATCTGCATCAGGTGGGCGTTGTCGCGAAATTCGACATTGGTCTTTTCCATGCGACCACGGCGCTCGACGAAGATGTTCTTCGGGCCGTTGATCAGAATGTCGCTGATCGACATGTCTTTGAGCAGGAACTCCAACGGGCCGAAACCGAATGTCTCGTCGAGCACTTCCTCGATAAGCCGTTCGCGTTCGTTGCGATTCAAAAGCGAATCGTCCGCGTCGCACAAATGCTCGACGACCAGGCGGATTTCTCTCCGCAATGTATCGCCTTCGAGCTCGCCGACTTTTGTCAGATCGAGTTTGTCGACGAGCTTATTGTGAATTCGTCGCTTGAGGAAGTCGAATTCGTGAGCCTTGGTTGCCTCGTGGCCGAGAGTTGCTGGGAACGATTTCATCGACACGAATTCCTGACAGATCTCATCCGTGGCTACAAAAAGGCGGACGCACGCATGTCGCCTATAGACCACAAAGAACTCTAGCTCACGAATCCAGCGTATTTGAGAATTCCCGTTGCAACGAGAATAGACGCCACAACAAAGATAGGGGTCGCAACGTCTGCGCACGCGTCCGGGTGGGTGCCGGAGCAGCTTGATTTGATGGCGCGGGAGGGCAAACAACAAGCAAGTGTGCTAGCCGCTCTGGAGCGGATATCCGAATCTTGATCTGACCACTGCTGCGGTGGCTTCGCTGCTTGCTCGGGCGGTATTGCGAGTAAGAGCAAGATGGGGAGTAAGAGAGGAATAGAGAAAAGTCGCAACTTGGAAGATTAGCTGGACTCGCTCTTGGTGCCGCGCGGCCAGAAGCTGAGCCACTTGCTGAGTCCCGGAGCGGCCGCGATCGGCGCCTCGGTCTGCTTCGCGCCCACGAGCGAGTCGGCCAGTTCGTTGACTGCTTGGGTGATTTGAGCTTTCGGGCTCTGTTCGATCAGCGGCACGCCGTTGTTTCGCATCTCGATCATGACTCGGTAGTCATTGGGGAGTTGCGCGAAGATCTCGCGGCCAATCGTCTCTTTGGCCTTCTTCAAGCTGATTTCGCCATTGCCCAAGCCGACGCGATTAACGACGATCCGAATCTTGTCCTTCAGCCCTTCAATTGCCTCGAACGAGCTGAGCAATCGCACGACGTTGCGCAGGCATGGCAAGTTGAGCTGGGTGACCAAGACAACTTGACTGGCTGCCTCCAACGCCACCATGTCGACAGCGGTGTACGACTTGGAAATGTCGAGAACCAAGTGCGAAAACGTCGCCTTGAGCAAACCGATCACGCGATGAAGAGAATCGGGCGTAATACAGGCTGTATCTTGCAGTTGGACCGGCCGCGGAAGCAAGTAGAGGCCGGAGGAGTGCTTGGTGAGAGATCGCTTGAGCAGGGCAAAGTCGAGCCGGCTGATGTTCTGCGCGACGTCGACCAAGGTATAGTCCGGGATGCTGTCGAGAAACACATCGGCGTCGCCGAGCGCCAAGTCCAGGTCGACCAGTGCGACTGAGTTGCGGTCTTGATTGGCGAGCGTGCAAGCGACGTTGACCGCGACGCTGGTCGTGCCGACTCCGCCCGTCGCACCGGCAACGGCGATCACCGAGCTGCCTCGGACTTGCCCATCATTAGAGGCGCCCTTCGCCGCACCAACTCGCTGCAACGCGGCAGCGAGATCTTCGCCTCGTACAGGCCGAGTCAAGAACTCTTTGGCGCCCGCTCGCATCGAATTCAGGATCAGCTGGCCATCGTCTTCTTCGCTGATAACAAGAATGCTGCAATCCGGCGCATTGACGCGAAGACTGTCGATAAGCTTGAGCGCTTGCTCGACGTTGTTGTCGAGACTGACAATACCGATTTCAGGATGAGTTTGCTCGACGACATCGGCAAAGAACTCATACTTACCGCACTCGGCTTCCAGCCAGACCACATCCATGCTCAAGAGAATATTCTTGAGTTGCTCGCGGCTCTGATCGTCGGGGTCGACGATGGCTAGGCGAAAAACATTTCTCATTCCATGTTCTCTCAATTAAGCGAATTGTCCGTCACGTCCGTCGCGAAGGGCAAGGCTCTTGATTCGGTTGTGGCTAACGCACAACATCGTATCCTTGCGGCCCAATCAATCCCGATTCCACTCGCCGATGTGGCGGCCTCGCTGCTGCGTTTTCAGTTTCGGCGTGCCCGAAGGGGTTACGTAAAGGAGCGTAGTTGACCGAATCCGATGCTCCGTCTTGTTGCGATTCCAGAGGTAGCGGGACGGCGCGGTGCGGGCCGTCAACTGGCGCCGAGAAGCCGGGAAGCGCGTGGCCGGAGCCGTTCACGCAGTTCGGGCATGACCCGTCCACACAGCACTTCGGCACTTCCAAGTATCGGCGGCCGTACAGTTCGATATCCGTTGGCGAGCGGGTGAATCCGCCAGGACCGCAGGGTGGCACTTCATGGGGGTCCATCGCTGAGGCGAACTGAGGCGTCACGGTGATCACCAATTCGATTTCGTTCTCAACCTCTTCGATGCGTCCGAACAAGGTCCCAATCCAGGGCATTTCGGAGAGCCATGGCAGGCCCATTCGCTCGGTCTCGACGCGAGTTTGAACCAAGCCGGCCAGCGCCAGAGTTTGGCCAGCTCGCATCTCCACGCCGGTGTCGACCCAGCGGTTGCGGATGCCTGGAATGGTGACGTTCTGAATCGTCACGCTTCGCGACGGATCGACTTCACTCACCATCGGGCGAATTTCAAGGCGAATGTGGCCGTTTGCGAGCACAAGCGGAACGAAATCGACTCGAGTTCCGATCTCTTTGTATTCAATCGAGAACGTGCCCAGACTTTGCGGGACGAGAATCGGAAGTTCGCCGCCAGATTGGAAACTGGCGGGACGTCCGCTCACAGTGACCAGCGTCGGCTCGGCAAGCACCTTGGCCAGATTGTTTTGCCGTAGCGCTTCCATGAAGCCGAAAAAGCTACCGGCGTTGTCGACGACCCCAAATGCGAGCGTCTCTCCGCCGGAAGAGGCGGCTGCCGTCAAACCTGTGCCGACCAATCCGGCCGCTCGGCTAATCACCGCGTCGTTCCCGTTAAAGAACGCCCAGTCAAAGCCGAGCTTCCTGAGCCGAGTGCGCGAGACTTCCATCACTTTCACGTGCAGCAGAATCTGCTGGGCGCCGCCGACATCAATCTTGTTGATGACCTTGGGGTAATAGTCTTCGGCCATGCTGACAATTTGGCCGACCATTTCGGCGTTGGGCACGAATCCCGAAATGACCACACTGCTAGCCAGCGGTCGGACTCGCAATGACGCTTGGGGGAATTCGGAAATCAGCAGGTTCTCGAGTTCGCGGGCATCCCCGAAAACAATGACGTCAACCAAGTAGACCTTGCCTGCTTTGTCCCACATCTTCAAATTCGTCACGCCCGGTTTGCGGGCGGAGATCTGAATCTGGTTGGTGGAAAGCGGCTGAACTTGAATGATTTCTGGATTATCGACGGACATTCTTGGGACGTCGAAGTCCATCGTCAGTAGTTTGCTCGTCGTGGAGATGATCTCCAGGCGATGATAAGCTTCCTTGATCTTGAAGTTGGCTGTCTGGCTCGCAAAGCTCGCATGCTGTGCATGGGCGAGTTTGGGAGCGGCAGCCGTCGACCATGCAAAGGTCACAGCGCTGATTGCGACGACGGTCCATGCCGTAGAGTTGCTTGACATCCGTGTAATTCCTTATGCGCATCCAACGCATGTTCGTCCGTGGGTTATGTCGGCTATCGGCCCCAGGCGGCGGGTATTAGAAGCTGTCTTCGCTTCCGTCGCCATCCTTGGACTGATCGCCATCATCCGTCGCGCCAAAACTGTCTTCATCGTCAAAATCGGGCAGTCCGCCACCGTCACTGGAGCTTGTCGAGGCGCTCAGATCGGGTGAACCGCCATTTGGGGGGCTCGTGTTTGAGTTGCTTTGGGGAGACTTAAAGCTGTCTGAATCTTCGTCGCTCACGACCCGCGGCAACTCGCCTTCCTTGAACCAAACATGCCGCTTGGCGCCGTCAGGGTAGATCACCGTCATCTGGGCCTTGGGCTGAACCGGCGCTGGTTTGACTGGCTCTTGCGTCGTGAGCACGACAGCCCGCGTCGTCGGCTCAGCGGGGTCTTCGCGTTCATCGGCGCGGTCGACGGCGCCATTAAGGATTGAATCGAGCGTCGCGTCCGCGGTGTTTGTTTCGTCGTTGGCTTCGTCAGGCCGGCGAAGCGTCAGTTGAAGATCACCGATTTGAGAGGCCAAGTACAACTTGGCCGCCTGATCGGGTTTGACAAGGAATGAGATCGTCTTCGCGCTGACCTTGTTCCCCTCTTTGTCATAAGCTCTTTCGGTTTCTGCATTAACGGCGAAGATGCGAACGTCTTTGAGCACCGATCGAATGCCAGTGAAGTCAACGTCTCTCGACTGACGTAGGAAAACCATCAAGTCGACGCGATCACCCGGGTTCAAGAGACCGTTGTGAGCGGCGCTGATATCGACTTTCACCGTGCAAACTCGATAACCATCGGGGATTAGCAAAGCGTTTGAATTGCGGTTTTCGGGATCAAGAACCTTTTTCTCGATGATGATTTCGCCTTTGTAGAGTCGCTGTGCGGCGTATTTGTTCTCGAGATTCTCAAGGTTCTTGACGGCGCCTTCCGGCACCCGATCCTTGGGCCACTCTTCAAGTTGCACGTTGGTCGAGCTGAATTCTTCGTCGATGTCGATTTCGGACATGGCGACGAAGACTTTCGTCGTCTCGACAGCAACCGACTCGCCGCCTTGCTTGCCGACCACTTGGAAAGCCGCGAAGGCTGCAACGAGCCCACACCCCATGGCGACCATAACGAGAATCAGCGATTTGGGACGCATGACGTTTTACCTGTTGTTGTTAGGTCCGGTCTTCGAATGCCGTCCGTATCGCTGCAGCCAACGATGGCCGCTCCTTCCACTCATCTTGGGCGGCAAACGCATCCGTTCAGGATTCGCTGTCTCGCCCACTTTCGCGCCGCACGACCGATCGGGCGCTCAAATTCGTATTGCCTAAGAACGCTGGCGAGGGCAGCCAACTGACGCTATGGAAGGGAATCGATACCGTCACCGTGATCTGCTCACCGTCACCGGCATTCGCGGGCTCTATCGGGGTTAGGCTAACTCGAGCATCGGAGACGCTCTTGCCAGCCAAGTAGTTTCTAATCGTCTTGTTGACTTGCTCTGAGGTGGTTCCAGGCAGCTGGGCGTGTTCGGCGCCTTCACGAGCTGCGTTGGTGATGACTTGTTGGACGACGATCATCCGTCCGAATTCGATCATCCCGAAAACCAGCAGCAGCACGATGGGCGCAACGACCGCAAACTCGACAGCTGTCGCCCCCCGTCGTTTCTGTCGGCCTACACAACCCAATCGGATTAATTGGTATGTCTTGACCCGCAAATCCGCCGTTGTCTTCGTATTCACCTTAGAGCCGCCAAGAGCCTCAAGGCCCCTATTTTGATGGCTCATAGCAGCATACCCATCCAAGCGAAGTATCCAATCGTTCCGATGGCGATTGGAATGCCGTAGGGCAGCAATAACATGGTGGGCTTCCGGACTGCGGCGCGTTCGGCCAGCTGAGTCGGATTTCCCACGCTCTTGATTTCGTCGAGCAACATCCAGAACTGGCTGGAGTGCTTTCCCCAGGCTTTGCGTTTGAGCACCATCAGGACAGCCATCACGGCGCCGATGATGGTCGAAATAGCAAAGGCGTAAAACATGGCCATAGCTGGATTGACTTCGGCGATGCTTGTCGCGTCGAGCATGACGTACATCCAGGCCCCGACACCAGCGAGCAGCTTTACGTCGCCGGCGCCCATGCCGCCTATGGCGTACGCGGGCAGGAGCAGAACGAGCCCGATCACCGAACCGCCGATGCTCCAGGCCAACCCGACCCAGCCGAACATCAGGCCGCTAACGACCCAGCCGCTGATGATCATGGGAAAGGTCAACCAGTTGGGCACTTTGAGTTGAATGCCGTCGATGACAGCGGCCCAGACTAGCAGTGCGGTGGTGAGCCAGACTGGCCAATGCTGCACAAAGCTCTCTTGCATTGAATCGAATTGCATCTCACCTTCTCCGATCGCTTTCCCGTGTTCTCATGCGAGCCGTCATTTTTTGGCGGCCCGCCATTGCTCAACTTGAAGCTCTAAACCGATGCCCGCGAACTTGCCGTCTCGCGACATCCGCGCTGACGGAGCCTACGCTCGCATCGCGTACAAGCAGCTAAACAAAGCTCCGGCCACGGTAAAAACGTAGCACAGTATTTCAAACCCGCCGGACATTGCGCCGCTGGGAATCATGGGAAACATCGTCTCGCTCCTTTCTCGAAAGAGGCCGCGCGTGGAACGGCGAAGACCCCCTGGGCGCAGGGCGCAAAGGGGGCATCGTCGATCCAAAAGCGTGACTCAATTGCGGCTAGACTAGCTGCCGCCGAGCTGGCTTGAGATGCTGTTGAACGTGCTGTTCGCGTTCGTACCAATCGCCTGAATGGCGGTCAGACAAACAATCACGATCAAAGCGAGCATGACAGCGTATTCCACAGCGGTCGGGCCATCTTCCGACACGAGGAACTGTTGTACCTTCTGAGCAAAACTTCTCATGGCATCCTCCAAGGCGGAATTCGATTGCGGCGAATCCCAAAACATCGAAACGTGGACAACTGAATTCGGCTGCAACGCGACGCAAAAGCGTCAACCCGTCATGCGCTGAACGAATTCAAACGATATGTTGTGCCTCGTGCCCTCGTCAGACTGCCACAGCTCTCGCTTGAGACGTTCCCAAGGGAAAGCCGAACACCCTTTCGGCAGCTCGGCTACCGTTCGTAAACGGCCCTGAGCTTTGCGCCCCAACCTTTCGGCCGGTTTGCCTTTCTCGAGGATGGTGAGGCGACAGGTTCGCACCAAAATGGAAAGAACTTCTGATTGCTCGATCCGAATGGACCAAGTAAAGACATGAAGTGAACAGTTGCTCCTGCGACTTGTCGAGGCTGCCTTTCCTCGACACTTGAAACCTAGGTCGGATTCATCAGGAGTCAAACTAACCGCAGTCCGTTTCTTTAGAAATTCAATGTGCGAACCGACCGGGCCAACCTTTCGCGTTCGTGCTGTAACGGCTGATCGTCTGGCAATGTTGTTTCGGAAAGCTCCGCCTCGCCAGGCGACTCGGGTCGTGGGCAGCGTCCTGGTCCGGACCGTCAAGCTATAGTTTCCGGTGTGGCAAGAGTGTAACGTGGAAGTATCAGTTCATTCCCGACCGAGAATTTTAGGGACGGGCGCTGTGTCGACGAGCGATCGCATTTTGAACAAGCTGGGAACCGGAGTCGTCGGGTACGCCGAATCCAACCAGCCAACGACCGAGCCGACGGCCATGGCGACGCTGCTGTTGCTCGCCCATGGCCGGCTTGAGGAAGCCGATCGCGGCTTGAGCTGGCTGCTCGAACGTCAGGACGCAAGCGGTTCGCTGGGTATCGCGGAGGGCGCGGAGGAGCCTTGCTGGCCGACCGGTTTGGGCCTGCTCTGTTTCGTCCGCGCCGCCCAACTTGGCGTCGATTCATCCCGATTCAAAGAGCCGATTCGCGCCGCGGTCGATTGGCTGCTGAACAATCAAGGCGAGGCGGTTGAGGAGCCGAAGGGCCACGGCGTCTTCGGCCATGACACGACGATGGTGGCTTGGCCCTGGGTCATTGGCACCCACTCCTGGATGGAGCCGAGTTGTCTTCACATCATTGCGCTTCGCGCCGCCGATCAAGATCGACATCCGAAAACCATGGCGGCTCAAGACCTTGTTATGGACAGGATCTTGCCGGAAGGCGGCTGCAATTATGGCAACACGTATGTCCTCGGGCAGAAGCTGCGACCTCATCTCCAGCCATCGGGAATGGCGGCGGTCGCGCTTTCGGCGTCGTCTAAGTTTGGCGAGTTCATGGGAGCGACGCTCGACTACCTGGAAAAAGAATCGTTGCGAACGAGAGCGGCGGCGTCTCTGTCATGGAGCTCACTGGGGCTCGTAGCGAATGGCCGTGAACACCGGCCCGATCGTTTGTTGGCGGCCGTCGAGCGCGCTTTTCAAGGCAATGCGTCCCCGTACCGCATCGCCCTACTGGGGCTGGCGCTGCTTGGCGAAAATTCGCCGCTGTTGCCAACTTGGGAAGTCGCGAGGCAAAATCGATGAGCGAGAGCAAGGAACAGCACCAGCAAGAGACGCCGACGAGCGGCATCGATCGTCGTTCGTTGATTGTCGGAGGATCGGTCGTCGCCGCCGGAATCCTGGCCGCTCGGCAGTTCGGCAAATGGGCGCGAACCGAGGCGCCGGTTTTTGTTGGCCGCGGGCAACAGTACGGCTCGCATCTGCCTCGCACAATCGCCGATGGTTTGAAGTCTGTCGGATGCGGCGAGAAGCTCTTCGCCGGCAAACGCGTACTACTCAAACCCAATTTAGTTGAACCAACCCGCGCCGCGCCTCACATGACGACCAACCCGGCGATGATAGTGGCGACCGCGGAAGTCTTGCAGAGATTTGGCGCCGAGGTAATCGTGGGCGAAGGCCCCGGGCACGTGCGGGACACCGAGATTGTGCTCGACGCTTCCGGGGTGGGCGAAGCGCTGGAGGATGCGCGCATTCCGTTTGCCGACTTGAATTATGACGACACCGTCTGGGTGCCGAACCAAGGCAAAGAGTCACCGCTCGCTGGATTCTATTTCCCACGCGCGGTGATGGACGCCGACATCGTCATTTCGATGCCCAAAATGAAGACGCACCATTGGGTCGGCGTCACCGCCTCAATGAAAAACCTCTACGGCGTGATCCCCGGAATTCGTTACGGGTGGCCGAAGAACGTCTTGCATTTCGGCGGCATACCTCAGACCGTCTACGACATCAACGCGTCATTGCCGCCCGTGTTAGCCGTGGTCGACGGGATCGACTGCATGGAAGGCGACGGGCCGATCATGGGAAGTCTCAAGAGGATGGGCGTCGTCGTCGTTGGCGCCAGCGCTCCGGCGGTCGACGCGACCGTCTGTCGTCTGATGGACGTCAAGCCGCACGACGTCGAGTATTTGCACTTGGCGGCCAACCGTTTGGGGCCTATCGAGGAGTCTCAAATCGAGCAGCGGGGCGAGGACTGGAAGCCGCTCGCCAAGACGTTCGAGATCCTTGACCGTCCGCATCTTCGACGCTTCCATACATCCCGCGGCGCGCTGACCTCGTAGACAACGGCACCGTAATCGCCGCCCTGGGTTGGTCTGTGAAGCAAATTTGCCCAGTCATTGACGGTCGAGGAACCGCTTGCGCGTGCCCGCTCTCCCACGAATCGTCCGCGCTAACACGCTAACACGCTAACATGTCCCCATTTTGCGAAGGTGTGTTCGCGGATGATTTAAGGGAAAGGGACGGGTGAGGGATTTGTTCGACGCGCTTCCGCCTCTCCCGGAACCTCACTCGTCGGCGGAGAGACGGCTCGTTTCTTGTCTTGGCCTTTACAATTGGGGCCCAAAAAACACGGAGCGTTACGTCGCCACTGGCTAGGAGTTCTTCAGTTTCGCGGACTCGGCCTGCAAATCGGCGATCTCTTTTTCCAGCCGCTCGATTTCGCCCGGCTCGTCGTCCTGTTCTCGAGCGCCTGAGAGTCGACGTTGAAGTTGCTGAACCTTCTTGTTGATAACGTCGCGTTTCTTTTTTGCTTTCTTGTCCATGGGGTTCCTATTTTGGGACTTTGGGCAGCGCTAGATTTGAAAGCGATTGCGCAGCCAAGTTAGCGCTTCTTCTTTGGATTGTAGTTCGCCTCGCAACTGCCGGTCGCGGACCGCATCGAGGATTTCTCGGAAAATCGGGCCGGCGTGAATTCCTAATCGGTGCAGCTCGGCGCCGTCGACAAACGGCGTTGGATTCCACTGCGACTCGGGCAGCGCCATTTTGGCTCGACAAAATGCGATGCCATCGGCGCCCTCGCCTAATTGCGAAGCGACTGCGGTCGCGAAGTCGAGTATTGTCTCCGCTCGTTTGCGTATGAGCACCCGCTGCGCCGCCGGCCAGTCCGCATCGTTTGCCGTACGGATGGTCGATTCGTACGTCAGAGCGTCCAGCGTCGTTTCGACTTCGGCTTTCGAAAGCTTGAGCTGCGAGCCGACGTCGACGAGCGAGCGGCCTTGGGACGAAAACGTATCGCGGTAGATTGCCGCAAGGGCGAGCGGCAGCGATGCGTTTCCAAGGCGTTCGATAATACCCAAAGTCTGATTCCGCCATGGGGCCGATTCAGTTTGATCACCCAACGACGGAAAGATGCAGGAAAACAGTTTGGTCTCAAAAAGCAGATCGAATGCTTGGCGTCGATTGGAGTGCGAGAACATGCGCCGCAGCTCTTGCGAGATTCGCTCACCGCTCATCTGACCAATTTGTTCGGCGCTTTCGCGAACCGCCTCGAGCGTTTCCGATTCAATTTCAAATTCGAGCACGCACGCGAATCGCACAGCCCGCAGCATTCTCAGCTTGTCCTCGTCAATTCGCTCGCGCGGATTGCGAATCGCTCGAACAATTCTCTTTTGTAGGTCCGCTTCGCCGCCGACGTAGTCGATGACGCGTTCGTCGATGGGGTCGAAGAACATGCCGTTGATGGTGAAGTCGCGTCGCTGAGCGTCCTCTTCTGCGGTCGTGAAGTGAACCGTGTCGGGCCGCCGGCCATCCGAATAGGCGCCGTCTCGACGAAACGTTGCGACTTCAATCGAGCCAGCCGCCTTGGGGCCCAGCACGGAAATGACGCCGAAGGCCGCGCCGATCGGCAGCGTTTTTCCATGGCTGAACAACGATCGGATTTGATCGGGAGTCGCGTTGGTCGCGACGTCGTAGTCCTTCGGTTGCCGGCCCAGCAATTGGTCGCGGACACAGCCGCCCGCCCAAAACGCTTCGTAACCGGCGGTTCGCAACTTGCGGACGACGTCAATCGAAAATGATCGGGCAACCTGAGGTTCGATGATCGTCATGCTTTCAGAGTCCGACAGGGTGAATCTGTGTCGGGCCAGAACTCGGCCCAAACGTAGGTCACCACTTCAGACCGAAATGTTCACCACCACTCGGCCGATCCGTGCCGCCTTTCAGCGGTTTATTGGACGCCTTGAGCATTCGCTCGGCCGGCGGTTGCTCCTCCTCGGCCTTGTCTTTCCCGCTGCTTGGCGCTTGCTGGGTTTGTTTGATCGAGAGGGCAATCCGCTGTTTGTCAAAATCGACTTCGAGAATCTTGACCTCGACTTCTTGCCCTTCTTTCAAGTAGGCGCCGACCGACTGCACTCGCTGATGGGCGATTTCGGAAATGTGAACCAACCCCTCAATGCCGGGCGCCAATTTAACAAAGGCGCCGAAGTTAGCAATCTTGCTCACTTGGCCCGTGACAACCGTGCCGATTGGGAACTGTTGCTGAGCACTGGCCCAAGGATGTTGAGTTGAATCGCGAAGCGAAAGTCCGATCTTGCCTGTCTCGGGATCGATCTTTTCGATCTTGACTTTGACCGTTTGGCCCTCTTCGACAACATCCGATGGATGGTTAACTCGATCCCAACTCAGCTGGCTGATATGGATCAGACCGTCCACGCCGCCCAGGTCGACGAATGCGCCAAAGTCGCGAATGTTCCGGACAATGCCTTCGCGCATCTGCCCCGGCGCCAATTCACCGAGCAGTTGCTGCTTGGCCTCTTCGCGCTCACGCTCGAGCACCGCGCGCCGGCTCAGCACCAGGTTGCGGCGTTCGGGGTTGGATTCAGTGACGACGCAGACCATTTTCTGGTCGACGAACTCGGCGAGGTTTTCCGTTCGGTAGAGTGAAATCTGACTGGCGGGAATGAAGCCGCGAAGCTTGGCGACTTGGCATTCCAGCCCGCCTGTGTTGTGGCCAGTGATTCGAGCTTCGACCAGCGACCCGTCTGCGATGTCAGACCAATCGCCGACATCGATCGATGCGCCGGGAATGAGCAAGTCATAGAGGCCGTCTTCCGAGTTGTATCCGGTGACCACGACATCGTGGGCGGTGCCAATTTCGGGCGGCTTTTCGAAATGCCGAGCCGCAACGACGCCTTCATGACGTCCGTCGAGCGCGAAGAAGATGTTCTCTTGATCGACTCGCAAAACGGTAGCGCGTCGCTTCGAATCGATTTCAAGTTCTTCGCCTTCGAGTCCGCCCTTGGAGACGATTTGATCGAGAGACATTTCGCCGAGTGCGGCGTTGATTTCGGCCTCAAGCTCTTCCGGCAAGGCGTCGCGCCGCGAAGGTTTCTTTGGCAACGGCGGTCGTTCGAGCGCGTCGACCTTGTCTATCGCGCCAACAGCGCCGCCGATTGGCGCCGGTTTCGATCTCGGCTTCGGCCCAGTCGCGTCCGCTCGGCGTCCGACTTGAATGCCAAACTTATTCAATTGGCCTGCGCCGTCCGTTGATTCGCCAGATGAGGCCGAATCCGCCGGTGATTCCGGCGCTGGCTGCGTGGCGTCGCCCGCTGGCGTCTCAGATGGTGAAGCGGTCTCGCCTGCCTCATTTGTCGGCTTGGCCGGCTCGTTGGCCGATGGTTGGGAATCGTCCGGAGTCGGTTCGAGGTTGTCACTCATCTTTCTTTTAATCCTTAACCATCAACAGAGCCAACTGAATAAGCCCCTCAGTTTAGCCCGTTGACCCGGCTCGCTTCAAGCGGCTAAAGGCCGCCAGTAAGAGGTGCCCCAGTCAATTCTCTGCTTATTCGCGACCGCGGTGTCAGCCGGTTTCGCGAGAGCGAGATGTTCGCGGTGGAATTGGAGCGTGTATATTGTGCGAACCGGCGCCAGCCGTCGTTGGCGCCGGTCCCGCTCATACCGTGAAGAAAGCCACACATGGGATTCACTCCTCAAGACTACGGCGACGCGATCGGCGACTTGATTGATCGAGCCGATCTGCCGCCGCTCGGGCCCGGCTCGCCCTACGCGAACGACGAAGCAGCTCGTGATCGCCTCGCCTCAACTGACCCAGAAACCCTATTTGCCGATCGCTCGGTCGCCGATTCGACCATGGCGACGTGCTGCCTGTCAGCGCTGCTCTTGCTGCACAATGATCTCGACGGGTCGCATACGCTGAGCCAATCCGTCAAGACGGCCGAAGGTAGCTTTTGGCACGGCATTATGCACCGCCGCGAGCCCGATTTTCCGAACGCCAAATATTGGTTCAATCGATTGGGGCAGCATCCGGTTTTCGAGCAATTACAGGACGCCGTGTCGGCCGCGGGATCGTGCGAAGGGGCGGAAACTGAGTTGGCGGAATTGCGCCGCTGTTGGGACCCATACCTGTTTATCGACCTTTGCGAACACGCGACTCGCGGCGGCTCGCCAGAACTCAGCCGGGTCTGCCGCACTATCGCGCAAGCCGAATGGCGATTGTTGTTCGACTACTGTTTTCGGCTCGGATTTGATTCGGTCGATTAGTCTCGGGAGGATTTCGCGGCATTGGCGGGCGTTGATCCAGTGAGCCAGCCAGAATGTGCCAGCCAGAATGTGCCAACTTGGGGGAATATTTTGCTGGCTTGCCAAGATGTTGAAAGGCAAGTTACCGTAGCTATAGGCGTCTCGACGGATTTGAATCGAGTCGAGTTCGTTGCCAGGAAGGCTGGGCATGACCAAGGATACCACCTCGAAGTAGAAATCCGCCGATGACGTTTCAGTTCAAATGCCCCTCCGGTTGTCTGCTGGAAGGTGAGCCGACTCAGGCGGGCAGCACGATTCAGTGTCCCCTATGTTCGCAGTGGTTCGTGATCCCGGCACCGGTCGCCGCCGCGCCTCAGCATCCGGCGGCCCAACCGCTTCCCCCTCAGCAGCCCATCGCGCCGCAGCATCCCTCCGCACAGCAACCCAGCGCGCCTCAGCATCCCGCGACACCTCAGCATCCCACGCTCTATCAAGCGGCGCCCCACCAGCCGGCGGGGCCTCAACAGCCCCCGCCCTATCAACCGGCACCGCATCAAACGCAGGCACATCCCAACGCGCCGCAGGCTCAACAACCGGCGCCACAACAGCCGGCGGAGCAACCGACAGAGCAGGCCGTGTCCTACGCCAACTCGCCCGCGGCATCCGTTTTGGGTGAGGGATATCGGACGCTGCACTTCCATTGCCCCTCCGGTCACCTTGTTGAAGCACCGCGTGAGCTTGCGGGGCAGCAGGCGACATGCCCGCACTGCGCTCAGCAATTCGAATTGCTTGAGACGGAGAGTGATGAATACAAGAAGAAGATCGAGATGGTCCGGCGCCGACGCGAAGCGAAGATCGGCAACGCCTGGCTCAACTGGGCGATCGTCGTCGGGATCCTTGTCTTCCTTGGAATTGCTTTCTTGCTAATCAAGTCACAACTCGACTAGCAGACGTTGCACTCGTCTCTCATCCGGCTGCAGCGCGCCTTTCCAACGCATTCGTTTAACCCGTCGCCGAAGGCAAGGCCCTCTCACATTACCGGCCGCAGCGTGCCTCGCCTTCGGCAAACGGGTTAAACGAGCATGCAGATCCTTCTGACTTGCAGTTGCGCCCTGGTTGTCAGCGTAACAGGCGAATCTATACTAACGTCCGTCTGTTCGGTTTTGGCTTGCAACGGCCGCCGGAAGCAGTGCATTCGCCCACTCGCCTCTACGATCTCCTCATCATGAGGGGCGTCCAGAACGCAGGAAAGGACATTTGGTGGGTACGCAATCCAAAGTGTCATTCTTTCGCCGCAACGAGTTTCTCATTCGGCGGTTGCATTCACTGACTGGTCTTGTTCCGGTCGGGGCGTACATGATGGTCCACTTGACGGTCAACGCGAGCGTTTGGAATGGCCCATCGAGTTTTCAGAATGCGGTCTATAAGATCCACAGCCTCGGTGCGGTGTTGCCGATCGTTGAGTGGGTCTTTATCTTCATTCCGCTGCTGTTTCACGCGATTTTCGGCTTTGTGATTATTCGCGATGGGACGCCGAACACCTCGGCGTATCAGTATTCGGCCAACCTCCGATATACAGCTCAGCGAACAACGGGCGTCATCGCCTTCGCGTTTATCGCCATTCACGTTTTTCACATGCACGGTTGGTTCCATGCCGAATGGTGGCTTGAGAATGTGGCGCAGCCGTGGTGGGGCGCGAGTTTTCGCCCCTATAACGCGGCCTCGAGCGCCTCGGAAGCAATGTCCTCATGGTATGTGAGTGCGTTTTACCTGCTTGGCGTCGCGGCCTGCGTATTCCACTTCGTCAATGGCATCTGGACGATGGGGATCACTTGGGGAGTTTGGACGACGCCCAAGTCACAAGAGTTGGCGGGCCGAGTCTGTTCGGCTGCCGGAGTGGTCGTGGCGGCCTTGGGCGTCGCGGCTTGGTCCGGGTTTGCTTTCTCTGTGGATCACGATCAGGCCGTTGAGGTCGAGAATCGCATGTACTCGGCACAAATCGAGGCGGGCACTGTGATTCCGGACCCGCACAAAAGGTCATCCGACACGCACGAATCAGAGTAGCTCAGGTCGACTCGCTCGCGGCGTGGCCGCAAGCAGACAGTTCTTCCGCGTCACATTCTCTCCGGTCACTTTCTCGCAAGTCACATTCTCGCAGGGTGCGTAGAGCAGAATCACAAGGTAAGCAGATGGCGAAACAACGAGTGATGGTGATCGGCGGCGGGCTAGCCGGCTTGGCGGCCACGATGAAACTCGCCGAACTGGGCGTCGACGTCGACCTGATGAGCCTGACGCCTGTGAAACGATCGCATAGCGTTTGCGCTCAAGGCGGAATCAATAGTTGTAACGACGAAACTCGCGGTCTGGGTGACAGCGAGTGGAAGCATCTCGACGACACGGTCTACGGCGGCGACTTTCTCCAGCACCAGCCGCCCGTCAAAGAAATGGCGTACTGGGCGCCGAAAGTGATCGACTTGATGGATCGTTTGGGCGTGACGTTCAATCGAACTCAGGAAGGATTCCTCGATCGACGCCGATTTGGCGGAACGCTCTACAAACGAACGGCGTTCGCCGGTGCCACGACGGGCCAACAATTGCTCTACGCTCTCGACGAACAAGTTCGCCGCTGGCAGGCCGAAGGCCGCGTGAAGATCTACGAATACTGGGACTTTCTCGGACCGATTCTCGATGAAAACGGTGTCTGTCGAGGCTGCACAGGGCAAGATCTTGTCTCGATGGAGATCAAGTCGTTTCCCGCGGATGCCGTCGTGGTTGCCAGTGGCGGCAGCGGCTTGATCTACGGCCGTAGCACGATGTCGATGGTCTGCACCGGGAGTGCGGTGAGTCGTTGTTTTCAAGCGGGCGCCAAATACGGAAACGCGGAATTCGTTCAGGTCCATCCGACCGCCATCCCGGGCGCCGACAAACTGCGACTGATGAGCGAATCAGCTCGAGGCGAAGGGGGCCGAGTCTGGGTGCCCAGAACGCCGCATGACAGCCGAGCTCCCACGGAGATTCCCGAGTCGGATCGGTACTATTTTCTCGAAGAGCGGTATCCGGAATACGGCAACCTGGTCCCGCGAGATATCGCCACTCGAGAAATCTTCGACATCTGCGTCAACGAGGGACTCAGCGTCGAAGTCGACAAACAATGCGTCTATCTCGACTTGACCCATATCTCGCGAAGCGAACTGGATCGCAAGTTGGGCGGGATCATGGAGATCTACGAGAAGTTCCAGGGCGTCGATCCTCGCGATTTCCCCATGAAGATTTTTCCGGCCGTGCACTACACCATGGGCGGATTGTGGGTCGATTACGAACGTCGACAGGACGGGTTTCTGCAATCCGGTTCGTTGCAGAACCAGACGACAAGCATCCCAGGGCTCTACGCGATTGGCGAGTGCGACTACCAGTATCACGGGGCCAATCGGCTTGGAGCGAACTCGCTCTTGAGCTGCATTTTCAGCGGCCTCTACGTGGCGCCAAGCCTACAAAACCGACTGGAAAACGCCGATGGAGCCGCAGCGGATCAACCTTCGTCTCTATTCAATAACGCCCAACGCGAGGCGCAGCAAAGACACGACGAGTTGCTGAATCGACCGGGCGGCGGCGAGAATCCTTACTTGATTCACCAAGAGCTCGGCGACGTGATGACTCGAGCGGCCACCGTCGTGCGGCGTAACGACCAGCTAGCCGAGGCGGTCGAGGCGGTCGACTCATTGCACGAGCGGGCCATGCAAAGTTCGCTAAGTGATACCGGCGCATGGACGAACCAGAACGTGGTGTTTACCAAAGCGCTGCAAGACATGATGCCGATCGCCAAGACGATCCTCAAGGGCGCGCTGCAGCGTGATGAGTGCCGAGGCGCTCATTACAAACCCGATTTTGAAATGCCCAGCCTCAAGGCGACAGACAAGGCGGAACGTCGCAAAGAAGCTGAAACCTGGTGTGACCACTTTGAAGAAAATACGAAGAAGTGGCTAAAATCGACCGTCGCGAGCTGGGACGGGAAAAAGACCAACCTCGTCTATGAAGATGTCGACACGTCGCTCGTACCGCCTCGACCAAGGCTCTACGGGCTCGTCGGCGCCGATGTGATCGAAGAGGTTTGGAATGAGAGACAAAAGAAAAAGGACGCGGAAGGCGGCGACGCCAGCGACAGTTGACAGACCAGTTCGGCCAGTGATTCTAATGCTGCTGCGCTGCGACAATCGTTGAACCTCAACTCAATTCAACGCGACTAACATTTTGAGCTCGGAGAGCTTTCGACCATGTCAGACCAAACCATGCGTGACCACGTTGACGTTCGCATTCTTCGGCAGGATGGGCCTGGCGAGTCCTGTTATTGGGAGCGTCATCGAGTTGGCTACGAGCAAGACATGAATGTCATCAGCGTGCTGCAGAAAGTCGCTGCTCAAGCAAAGACCACGGACGGAGCGACCGTGGCGCCGGTCGCTTGGGACTGCAATTGTCTCGAGGAAGTTTGCGGTGCCTGCACGATGAATATCAACGGCCGAGTCCGCCAATCCTGCTCAGCGCTCGTCGATCAACTGCTCACCGAGAACGACGGCACGATTGAACTTCAACCGATGTCGAAGTTTCCCGTGGTTCGCGATCTCGTCGTCGACCGCACTCGATTGTTCCGCTCGCTTGAGAAGGTCAAAGGTTGGATTCCGGTCGATAGCTACCAAAACCTCGGCGCCGGGCCTCGTATCAGCCGCCAGGCGCAAGAGCAAAACTACCCGTTGAGTCAATGCATGAGTTGCGGATGTTGCCTGGAGGCGTGCCCTCAGTACTCTAAGGTGGAGCTGGACAAGGCAGCCGGTGAGAACGACGATCAATTCGCCGAGCGACAGCAAGACACGTACGACTCAGCGTTTGTGGGACCGCACGCAATCAGTCAAGCGGTGCTCTTTAATTCACATCCCACAGGCAAGGATTCCTCAGGCGAGCGTCTCGACGCGCTGATGGCGGAAGGCGGAATTCAGATTTGCGGCAACGCTCAAAACTGTGTCGCCGTTTGTCCGAAAGAAATTCCGCTCACCACGTCCATAGGCCGTGCTGGCCGAGCCGCAACGTTTCGATCGCTCAGTCTGATTTTTGACCGCTAGGCGACGGTTGCCCAGTTGCTCCGCTAGAGCTAGAGCTAGAGGCGCCGGCGCTCGATTTGTCTGCGAGCTTGGCGGCTGCGATTCTCGCGTCGCGACGGCGCAATCTTCTTTTTCGCCAGAGGTCGGTGACTGCCCAAAGAGCGATGAACCCGGCCACGGTGAGAATCGCGACAAGTCCTCGAACCGGCTGCACGGCAAAAGTAACGACTCCCTCGTCGTTGATTCCAAACAGCAAAGTGCCGAGCGACAGCATACCGCCCCAAGCGGCGACAGCGATCATCAGCCACGCCATCAACCGATTTCGGCTTGCGTCGTCTTTGCTAGTCATGCGATTGCTTGAACGCCGTAAAAGGGTAGCGAGCGAAGGCCGGTCATGCTGCGAACTTGCTCGACAATGCCGTTGACTTGCGAGTCTGCGAGCGGAGTCACGAACGACTCGGCGGGGCGACGAGCGATCGTGTAGACCTGGACCAGCGAGATCTGGCCGCCCTGTTCGACTATGTTTGACAGACGGCGGCAGTACGCGTCGATTTCCGATTCGCTTGGCGGTTCTCCGTTAACTCGCATGAAAAGCGATTGGATTACCACGGGGCGGATCTTGGCTGCCAAGAGGATATTGTCCAGTACCCGGTCAAGCGGCGTTTTGGTCCGGTCGATGAGTTGGAAATAGGATTCGGTTCCCGCGTCCAACTTGGCCCAGATTTCGCCCTGGTTTTCATCCAGCGTTTTCAAGCCCGCTTGAACGTGTTCGCGGTGAAACATGCTGGCGTTTGTGATCAGCACCATCTTGACTTGGTCAAGCTTGCGGTTGGCCTTCAATTCGGCGGACAGCTTCATCAGTTCGTCGAAGTTGCGATACGTTGTCGGTTCGCCGTCGCCGGAGAAAGCGATATCGTTGAGTCGCCGAAGAGACTCTGGCGTATCCTGAAAACTCGGGTGCTCGAACAACTGGCCGCTCGACGCAAGATTGAGCAGGTCGCCCAGTTCGTCGAACAATTGATCCGTTTCCACGAATCGGGTTTCGCTTTCCGAGCGACGATCGACTTGACAATAGATGCAGTCGAAATTGCAGACCTTGTCCGGATTCAGATTGACTCCGATGGAAACGCCGCCGCTCCGCCGACTCACGACAGGGTAGACAAATCGATTCTTGTCGAATTGCCGCGCGTGTCGGGAGTGGATATTGGTCAGCGCCATGGGCGTCCGCCTAAAGGAGCATTCTGGCGAATGCGACAAACGTTTCTTGTGCACCGTCGGAAATCGAAATCGCAGAGTTTGCCGCGAGTTCGCTTTGCCAATTGCCGTTTAGACTTCTTTCGAGTCGATCCAAGTCATGAGGCGTCGCAATCGCAGGCCGACTTCCTCGACTTTGTGATCGCGCTGACGGCGGCGCGTCGCCTTGAACGCCGGCGCGCCGGCTCGGTTTTCCAGGATCCAATCGCGAGCAAACTGACCGGACTGAATCTCCTCCAAAATCCGTTTCATTTCCGCACGAGTTTCGTCGGTCACGATCCGCGGTCCGCGAGTGTAGTCGCCATACTCCGCCGTGTTCGAAACGCTGTACCGCATGTAGTTGAGGCCGCCTTGATAAAACAGGTCGACAATCAATTTGAGTTCATGCAAGCATTCGAAGTAGGCCATTTCCGGCTGGTAGCCTGCGTCAACCAAGGTGTCGAAAGCCGCTTGAACGAGCGCGCTAACGCCGCCGCAAAGTACGACCTGTTCACCGAAGAGATCGGTTTCGGTCTCTTCCGCGAACGTGGTTTGAATCACGCCGCCTCGCGTGGCGCCAATCCCTTTGGCGTAGGCCAAGCCTGCTTTAAACGTGTCGTCGCTCGCGTTGGGCTCCATGGCGATAAGGCCAGGCACGCCGCCGCCTTTTTCGAACTCACTGCGAACCAAGTGGCCAGGCCCTTTGGGAGCCACAAGTAAAGCGTCGACTCCGGCTGGAGTTTCAATCTGCCCAAAGTGGACATTGAATCCGTGCGAGCACATCAGAATATTGCCCTGCGAGAGATTCTCGCGAATCTGGGCCTTATACAAATCGCCTTGGACTTCGTCCGGCAGCAAGATATTGATCAAGTCGCCTTGTCGAGTCGCTTGGTCGATCGGGACCGGATCGAATCCGTGCTCTTTGGCCAGGTCATAGTTGGCGCTTCCGGCTCGTTGGCCGACGATAATATTGCAGCCGCTGTCGCGAAGGTTTTGCGCTTGGGCGTGGCCTTGCGATCCGTAACCCAAAATGGCGATCGTCTTGTCTTTGAGAACGGAAAGGTCGGCGTCGTTGTCGTAGTAGATTGTGGCAGCCATAGCGCCAATGTCTCCAATAGTGGGTGTGTTCGGTTGCCGCCGCGAGGCTGCAAAGGATTGCTGGCGTGGTGGATTCTTCGAATCGCCGCCAGACGCAGCTGCTGTAAACGGGATTCAGCAGCGGACAAAATGTTCGTTCGTTTGTGCAGGCACCAGCAGACAATCGTCATGTCGGCGGACTTCGGCCTATGTGTCAGACAATTCGTCGTCACATGCGGAATCCGAAGCATTGTCAAAACTGCGAATCATGGCAATACGGCCGGAACGTACAAGTTCGGTTATGCCGTATGGCCGCATTCGTTCAATAAAGGCCTCAATCTTGTTCTCTCGACCTGAAATCTCAATCATGACCTCGCTCGCGCCGACATCGACGATACGCCCCCGAAAGATCTCCACCAACTCGCGGACCTCGCTGCGGGGCCCGCCGGGCGGCGCCACAACCTTCATCATCATCAGGTCGCGTTCGACAAAATCAGAAGCACTGATGTCGACCACTTTGACGACGGTGACGATCTTCTCCAGTTGCTTTCGCACTTGCTCGAGGACTCGGTCGTCGCCGACAACCACAAAGGTCATGCGCGACAGATTGGGGCCTTCCGTTTCGCCAACGGCAAGTGAATCGATGTTGTAGCCGCGAGACGCGAGCATTCCCGAAACGTGGGCAAGCACGCCGGGAACGTTTTGCACGACAGCGGAAAGAACATGCCGCATTGGGCCAAATCCTCAGGCAAGCAAAACCCGTATCGTAATTTGACGCCTAATCGCGGGCAAGGGGACGCGAGGCACTGCCGATGGCTTGCGCGTCTTCGCCATTTGGCTGAAGTGGGGGAATCGTGGGCTGAGAAGCGCCTGGGGTTAACTCGTCTTAACCCCAGAAATTCCACCACGGCTTGGCCGTTTTCCGGCGAGCTCCGGCGGCACCGTCCGAGGTAGCTGTGCCGCCCCCAATTCGCTTTCCGTGAGGTCCGACGGCCCCTTGGAGCAGAGTGCGCGACATTCGAGCGTCGGTGATCTTGGCTTCAAATAGGTTGGCTAGCCTCAAGTCCGCGCCGCTCAGGTTGGCGCCTCTCAGGTCCGCTCCGCGTAGATCCGCCGAGCTCAGGTTCGCGTTGTTCAGGTTGCATCGCAAGTCAGTCATACTCATGTCCGACTCCTGCACGCGGGCACCAGCCATGTCGGCATCGCGAAATTTGCCATAGCGGCAAGTCGCTCCAAACATCTCGACTTCGATCATCGAGACTGAGTTGGCGATGACGTCGGTAAGATTCGCCTGGGAAAGCTTGGCTTTGTCTAGCTTGGCTCGTATCAGGATCGCGGCTTGAAGATTGGCACCCTCAAGATTCGCCCCGATAAACGTGGCGTCACTCAAGTCAGCATTGTGGAAATCCACATTGCTAAGATCCATTAGGGAAAAGTCGCCACCGGCGAGTTTCGTCCCCGAGAGATCGCGACGTTCCGCTGGATCGTCAGACAACTCGCCCAGGACCTCTCCGGTCGTTTTGTGCTTGATCGCCACCATGGCCGCTCACCTAAATCAGTCGATAGGCGTTGGGGTGGATTGAAGAACCGCTGAAAACGTGAATCCAGTATAGGCGCGGCCGCGCCCGACCCCAATAGATTTCCTGACCTGTCAGGCGGATCTTGCCTCAAGACTGGAGGGACTGCACAACAAGGCCCAATATCGCTTAAGGTGTTTTGGCGAACGTACTTGCAGTATCATCCACTCGTGTTTGCTCTGCCCCTGGCGAGCCAATCAGGATACAATTGCATTTTCGAGATCGACAAATCCACATTATTATCCGCGTTGCGGTCTGGTGCTGAGCTACCTTCTTTCCCTTCCTCGAACGGTTTCGCACTTTCTATGTCGTTTCGAATCGATCTCGACTCATACCGCGGCCCGATGGATCTATTGCTCTATTTGGTCCGCAAGCACGAGGTCGACATATGTGACATCCCGATCGCTGAAATCACGGAACAATTCCTGAGCTACCTCGAAGTGCTGAAGGAAATGGACGTGAATTTCGTCGGCGATTTTCTCGACCTGGCCAGCACCCTGATCGAGCTGAAATCGCGGATGGTTTTACCCAAGGTGGATGAGGAGGTCGAGGAGGTCGAAGACCCTCGCAACGAGCTTGTGGCGCGATTGCTCGAGTACAAAAAGTACAAAGATGCGGCCAGTGTTTTAGAAGAGAAGAGCCGCGAGTGGCAGCAGCGATTTCCTCGCATGTCAGACGATTTGCCGCCGCGTAAGACGAACCCGGCCAGCCAGCCGATTCAGGAACTTGAGCTGTGGGACCTTGTCAGCGCGTTTGGGCGAATCGTGCGCGACCGCAAGTTGAGCAAGCCGTCGAGTATTGTGTACGACGAGACGCCGATCCACGTTTACATGAGCCGAATTCACGATCGCATGAAGTCGACTGGGGAAGTGGCGTTTAGCGAGATGTTTCAGGGGGGGATGCACAAGTCGGCTCTCATCGGAGTGTTCCTCGCTATCTTGGAATTGGTCCGGCACCATAGCGTGACAACAAAACAGGCGAACCCACACGGCGAGATTTGGGTCGTTCCTGGCGAGCAGTTCGAGCACGAACTCAACGTCGCCAAAGTCGACAATTATGGCGGGGACGTTTCGGATTTGCCAAGCGATCCTCGATAGCGATTATCGAGTTTGTCATCGAAGTCGATTACGCACGGCCCGCGAGTACCTTTCCCAGTCCGCACGCCGCACGTAAACTGTGGCGTCAATGCGACGAGACGCCGCGAGTGTCGGCGATGGACACCCGTTCCACCGCCGTCAGCGTTGCTTTCGGTGACGATCGATGCTGATTCCCCACACCGAATTCATTTGCGTCTTGCTGTTCGATTCTCTTACTTTTTCAATGGATTGGCTCCGTCTACTCTCGCGTGACGCCCACGCGTAAGGCCCTGAGACAACAGCCGGCCCCAGACGGATTGCCCCGAAACACTCATGCTCGAAAACGTTCCCATCCTGACTCATAAACACGACCAATGGACCATCGAGGGCTATTCGCGGGCGGCGGTGCAGACGTACTGGCGCGTGCCTGAGTTGAAGCTTGGATTCGATCTTGGCGCTCAGCCGTGGGATTTCATGGGCACGCCGACCTGGTTCGTCACCCATACTCATCTGGATCACATCGCGGCGCTGCCCGTCTATGTCGCTCGGCGCCGCATGATGAAGATGGATCCGCCAACGATCTACATGCCGGAACATGCGATCGACGCGACCGAGCAAATGATGCGAAGCGTCACCCGGCTCGACCGTGGGCGTTTGCCATGCGAATTGAAGCCGCTGAAAGACGGCGATGAGGTCGATCTTTCGCGCGAGTTAACCGTTTCGGCTCATGCGACGAAGCACACGGTGCCCTCATTGGGTTACATCGTTTGGGAGCGGCGGAAGAAACTCAAGCCGGAGTATCAAGGGCTGAGCGGCGAGCAGATTCGAGACATTCGCTTGGCTGGAAACGAAGTTTCGCATGAAACTCGCACGCCGCTAATCGCCTACCTCGGCGACAGCGCGCCCCAAGGACTCGACAACACGCCGGCGATGTACGACGCCAAAGTTTTGATTTCGGAAATGACGTTCGTCGCGCCTCAGCACCGAAAAGAGAATATTCACAAGCACGGCCATATGCACCTGGACGACTACGTCGACCGTCGCGATCGATTCAACAACGAGCTGGTTATCGTCGGGCATTTCAGCACGCGTTACCACGATCGTCAGATTCACAAGATGATCGAAAAAGCGCTTCCCGATCAACTCGACGGACGCCTGAAGGTTTGGCTTTGATTACAAAGTGAAGACATGGCGCCGAGCCAGAACGAGCGGCTCGGGGCAGTTCGCAATAACGCGCGGCGAACCGACTCAAAGTGCGAGTAGCTGATGGAGTATTCCCAACCGAAGTCGGCGTATGTGCATGTGCCGTTTTGCCGGCATCGGTGCGGCTACTGCAACTTTTCGGTCGTCGCCGGTCGCGACGACTTGATCGACGACTACCTTGCCGCAATGCAGGCCGAACTGTCGCTGCTAGGCGCGCCGCGAACTGTTGCCACCATATTTCTCGGCGGCGGCACTCCGACTCATCTCGATTCATATTCGCTCGCTCGCTTGCTCGACATGATCGGAGAATGGTTGCCGCTTTCATCGGGTGGCGAGTACAGTTGCGAGGCCAATCCCGAGGACATCAGCTCGGAATGCATCCGGCCTCTAGCCGACGCCGGCGTCAATCGAATCAGCCTTGGCGTGCAGTCGTTTCAGGCGAAGAAACTTCGCGTGCTCGAGCGGGCGCACGACGCCAAAATCGCGGCGCGAGCGATTCAAGTTTGCCGCGACCACGGCATGGATGTCTCGATTGATTTGATCTTCGGTGCGCCGGGCGAATCGCTGGATGCATGGCGAGCTGATTTGGAAAGTGCATTGGCGGTTGAGCCCGATCACATCTCGACGTATGGGCTCACTTTCGAACGCGGCGCAGCGTTTTGGGCCAAGAGAAATCGCGGCGAATTGCACGACGTCGGCGACGACGTTGAGGCGAGGATGTACGAGTTGGCCATTGACCGGCTGACCGACAGCGCGTTTGAGCACTACGAGGTGTCCAATTTCGCTCGAACTGGCAAACGTTGTCGGCACAACGAAACGTATTGGTTGGGCGAATCTTATTTCGCCGCTGGGCCGGGGGCTTCGCGATTCGTCGACGGCCGCCGAGAAACAAATCATCGAAGCACGACGACCTACATTCGTCGCTTGCGTGACGGTCAGTCGCCGGTTCAAGAAGTCGACGACATCCCGCTGGAGGCCCGTATTCGCGAACGATTTGTTTTCGCGATGCGGATGTTGGACGGCGTGAATTGCCGTGAATTCCAGGCGACCACAGGAGTCGATCCGCGAGCAATGATTGGCGAGCAGCTCGAACGTTACGTGTCGCTCGAACTACTTGAGTTCCAAGCGGACACGATCCGGCTTACACGCAAAGGCCTGATGGTGAGCGACTCGATTTGGGCCGATTTGCTCTAACTGTCTTTCGGCTCGTCGACGCTATCGTCGTCGTCATCGTCCTCTTCATCATCGAACTCATCGAAGTCGAGGCTCTCAATTTCGGCTTCGTCAAGTTCCGCGATGATCTCATCGAGCGCGACTTCTTCGTCGTCGGTAATGCGAGTGATATCGTTTAATTCGCAGGCGGCGTCCAACTGTTCTCTGGCCGTCGCGACGGCCAGGTCGACTCGAGGGAAGCCAGCTAGTTCCGCGATATCCTCGGCGGCCAATTGAGTCGGACGCGTCGCCGATTCAACTTCTTCCTCGAGGGCGATGAGCCAGGGCGGGGCGTCGAGCCCAACTCCGGTTGGCTCGGTCACCAGCGAGTCGGCTTCGCGTTCAAGTCGATCAAAACTTGGAGTCGGTCCGCCGCTGCGCAGCTCAGCGATCGCCGCTGGAACGAGTGCCCGCATGGAGTCGATTTGAAGCGGTTTGACGAATCGCTCCGCCAAGCGATCCGCGATGGTCGGCATTTTCATCGCGTATTGCTTCTGCAGCACGGCCAACCGCTCGAGGTGCAATTTCGATTCGTCACACACACGTTCGGTCAGCGCTTCGCGCCAATCGGCGGCGGCTTCCTTGTTGCCTTGTCGAACCAGGACATCATGGGCCCAAACAACGGGTCGCAGGTTCCAGGCGATGCGATCGTATTTCATTCTCAGACGGAGAAAATCGAGCAGCGAGTAGAGCAATTCGCCCCGGTCGGACTGGGTCGTTGTGCTGTTGTAGTCGCGGTACTCGCCGTAATTCTCGATAATGGCTTCGAGCACCAGCGTCAGCGAATCACCGACTCGCCCCAAGGGTATCTTGTCCTCGTCCAAATCGGCGAGCAATTTTGTCGGCTCGTCGTCGGCGCCAAATTGAGCGACCTGCGAAATCCACTCCTCGACGCCTTGATGCAGAATCGCGCGGATGTTGCCAAGGTTGAGGAACCGCTGAGTGAACAATTCTTCGCCGTAGGACTTGATGAATTGAACCAAGCGTTCCCACTGCCTGTCGCCCGCCGCTTTCTCGAGCACCGACAATCTCAGCGTGCGACTGTGTGCGAGCCAGCAGACCAAGAGCGATTCTGTCAGTCGCTCCAGCAGCTCGATCAGCACGGTCTTGCCATCGGCTTCCCCGCTCAGATCGCAGTTGGCCAAAGCGGTAACGAGTGAACGGTATCCGGCCGAAAAGAGTTCGTCGAATTCAGTAACGGCACCCGACCCAACCGAGACGTCGCGCTCCATTTGTCGCGCCGTCTCAAGCAGCTCGCACGTCGCGTTGATAAGGCCGCATCGGGGAAGCCAGATCAGCAAGTCATAGATGATCTGTTGCCGCATTCGAGCCGTGACAATCAGGCTTGGGTCGCCCCCTTTCGAGAGCGGTACGTAGAGCAATGGCCGTTCACTCAGGGTGTCGAATAAGTTCTGCATTTCGTCGATGACGACATCCGTGCGCCGGCGAAAGATTGCGGAGCAGATGCGAACAGCCGAGAGCATCTCGCCGTTTAGGTCGTCAAGTTCCGGTATGCCGCAGATGTCGACATCCATTGCCGCCGACGCCAACAGACGCGCGGCGTCGAGCGTTTCGACACAGGTTCCGATGATCCGGTCGATAAGTGATTCTTTGGTCAACCGCCGCCGGTCGTACTCCAGCATCGCCTCATGATCAACATTGCTGAACGGGATCGGATGCGAGCGAACGTCATCCATCAGAGCCAGCAAATCGTGACGGTTTTTGACCGACTGCCTGACCCAACGCATGAGCGTATCACGCGTCTCGTCTTCTGGCTGATCCTGCCATGCGCCTCGGACCGCAACGTTCTTCCAAAGTCGAGCGACGTTGCCGAGAAAAGCCAGGCGTTGCGAAAGCCGAATCGCTTCGCGAGAGAACTCGTCGTCGTTGTCGCCAAACTCAAAGACGCTGCTCTCCTCGCCGTCGTTGGTGCTGTCTTTGAAGATGACATTCTCGTACGCCGCGTCGTAAACATTCTCTTCAGAATCGTCTTCGTCGGCGTTTCCTTCAAACAGTGCGTCCGCGTCCTTGGCCGCTCGACCTCGAGACAATTCAAACGACGGCGCCACCCAATACTCTTCGGCATTGGCTTCGAGATAGTCGAAGAACTTCTTCAGCATCGGCCAGCGACCGGCGATAACCTGCGGCTCCTCGTTGCGAAGGAGTTGTTCGATCCAAGTCTCACTCAACTCGTGAAACGAGCACTCGCCCTGTTCCAAGGGGATGCGGTCCGCTTGGCCAAGCCAGTGATTGAGCAGAGCCATCGAGGAGACAAAATCGCCTCGCTGCAGCAAGGCATCGACAACCAACACATATCCCTTGGGCGAATCGAACAGCTCGGCATGCGGCGCCCAGAATCCGACATTGCCTGTTTCCGCGCCGCCCTTGTGCCACAAGTTCAAGGCGTCGGCGACGTGTTTGGCCGAATGGTAAACCGCCTGCGGGTCGGGGCAGTCGACGCTCTCGACTTCATGGGCTGCGAACTTTCTCCACCAATCCGAAAAGTCGCGAAATTCATGGTCGATTCGCTGCCGAAGTTCGACATTGTCGACTGCCGCCGCGTCGCTCCAGATTCGCGAATACAAAGCCATTGTCTGCTCGATCACACCGACTAAATCGTCGACTCGGTGATCGTGGATGCTGTTTTCCATCGCGGGAAACAGGCTGAAGTGCGCGTCGAAACCCAAAATATTCCACGGGTCGACGACCGCCCCGCAGTCGATGCCGCGACGCAGTAGGTCGAGCACCTGCATGGGCAGCTTGCTCGCTGATTCGAGGTCGCCGTCGTCCAACAGTCGGTTGGCTGTCGTCAACAAGCAATCCAAGTCGCAGTGCACTCGAGCGCTCGCGACCGAGACAATCTTGGCTTGACGATCGGCGGCGTCGAGAAAGCCCATCCGCGCGTAAAGCTTCGCAAGATGCACGTGCTCGAGCTGCGTCGCCCGACTGCGAGCCAGTTCGGCGTTCAAGTGCTGTCGGGCGCCGCCAAACGGCTGATGGAATGTTTCGGCCTCGTCGCTAAGTCGCTTAGCGTGGTCGCCTTTCATGCTCGCAATCAAGCGACGATAGAACTCGTCGCGCATGTAGGCGACCGGCGGGAGCAGGTGGCCCAATGTCATTGTCGACTCGAACGCTCCCGGGCCCTGACCGCAGACGGCCGACGACATCAGCATGGTTCCGGCCAGCACCGAGGCGGCTTCGAACAGCAACTCGTCTCGCGGCGCAAAGTCCTCATCCAATCGACACATCAATGCGTCTAGTGTTACTTGCTGGACGATGAACCGGCGATAACGCCCGCTGTTGTCGATCAGGTGCGGGTCCCACATGCCGAAGTGATGGTTGGGACGCTTATTGGCTGGATGGTCAAAATCGTAGGCTCGCGGATCGATCGCGATTTCGTCCACCAAGCTCATGTCGAAGCAGGCCGTTCGTAGCAGATTAGGCGCCGTTTGCTTCAACAGCGTGATTGCCAGATCGAGCACTTCGCGGACGGGACCCGATTCGATACCGGCGTCGCGAACATAAATCGGTATCGGCCGCACCCACTCGTGCGGATAGGGCTCAATCCTTTGCGATTCAAGAGCGGCAACCGGTCGATAGCCGACAAAGTCATTTAGCTGCGCGATGGCTCCTTCCGTGATTCGCTGGGTTTCGTTCCAGGGGAGGTCGTGAGCCAGGACGGCTTCCATCGCTCGGCCCACAAAAAATGGCCGGAACAATTCATCGTCATCCAAATGCAGCAACAGCTCGCGATGAAACTCACGATAACCGTCAAACAGATGGTCCCACAGAATCCGCAGGGCGCCATCCGCCTGTTCGGCGTCGGCGAAGGCTTTCGATTGCGCGGCCAATTCGCCGAGTCGTCGTCGCAGCGAGGCGCCGAGGGTGGCGCAAAACGGCAGGCCCTCTTGTCGGCAGAGTGCGCCGAGATGATCTAGGCTGCGAAGCGTTTGCGGATCTTGGGCACCGTGTGAGTAGTTCAGGTAACCAAGGACTTGCTCCAAAGCTTCATCAGCATCGGAGCCAAGTATTGGCTCTGGCATATCGTCGCTCCCAAACCGAACTCGGCCAGAACATCGGCGTCGCCTCCGACAACCCAATCTGCTCCCAACGTTTCCAGCCAAAACGCTCGTGCTGAGGACAATAAAACGGCTGCCCTGCCACGAAAACAGCATTGAGGGTAGGGGCTAACTAGCGAATGCAAAAGGGGGCCCCTCCAACAGGGTGGTCGCTCCGATCCGCAGATTTGCGGCCTGTTGTCGGGACGCCAGCCTCATTTCCTGCTTTGGCCAACCGGCAGTGAGGTTGATCCTGAAGAAATAGCTTCGTTTCGCCGCCTTTTTAACTATCATGGAATTACACGTGCTTCTTGCGCGCCCGTGCGGGCTTCGAGCTGGATGACACAGAATTTCAACTTCCACGGATCCATGAATATGCATCTCCGCATTGCGATTGCAGTATTTCTCGCGTCGTCGATGGCTTCCCCTTTGTTCGCGCAGCTTCGCGGCACTGGGCTCGTTTCCGAGACACAAGCCAAACGCAATGGTCTCGAAAGGGTCTGGTTTAGCCAAATTCAGTTGGACCCGGGCCGAAGCCGCGTGGTCGGATTGATGCTGCATGTCAGCTCAACCCATGCGATGACGACCTACGAGATAAATCACAAGGGAGGAAGGGTCCGATTCGCCTCCAATCAATTTGATTACTTGGGGCGAGAGATAGGCGACGCCGGTGCAAAAGAACTAGCTGAACGCAAAGTCCTACTGCTTAAGGCCGCGGGGCTTGAGCCTAAATTAGAGCGTCGAGTGCGGCCGGAAATCACGTTGTACGGTTCCAGCGATCGCGGCATGATTCACGCGATTGATGGCGAGACAGGAAGAACGAAATGGAAAGCCGTGATCGGCAATCCACACCACCCGACCCTGACTCCGTCCGCCAACGACCGCTACGTTGCGGCAGTCAACGGATCGAATCTCTTCTTGCTCGACCGCACGACCGGCCGTCAACTTTGGCGACGCAAAGTCGTCAGCGCCCCCGGCGCTGGACCGGCTCTGTCCGAAGAAATGGCGTTTGTGCCGATGGTCAATGGCAAGATGGAGTCGTTCGTTCTCAGTAACTTCAAACGCCCGACCGGCGTATATCAGGCGATCGGACGCGCGCTCGTTAGGCCGATTCTTACGCCCCGAAGCGTGGCCTGGCCCACCGATCGAGGCCACCTCTATGTCGCGCCCTCGGACAAAAAAGGAATCCGCTACCGAATCGAAGCTCGCAACACGATTTCCGCCGAGGCTTCCTTTCAAGCCCCATTTACGCTTTTTACAGCCTCGGTTGACGGATATGTCTACTCGATTCACGAGGTGAGCGGGCGACTCAATTGGAGCTACTCCATTGGCGAACCGATCAGCAACTCGCCTGTCCCGCTCGGCAAGAATTTGATCGTCGTCACAGACAACAATCGCATGTACGCAATGGCGGCCGAGTCGGGCGAACCGGTTTGGATGACCGAGCAGATCAAAGGTTATATCTCGGCTTCACAAGACCGAATCTACGCCATCAACGAGCTTGGCCGGCTGACGATCCTCAACCGCCAATCGGGCGCGATCATCGCGACGCTGCCGACCGAAGAACTCGACTTGCTGTTCCTCAACAAGCAGACCGACCGAATCTACATCGGGACAAAACGCGGTCTGGTGCAATGCCTGCGAGAGCCCCGCAACGAATTTCCGTTGCTGCATCAAGACGAGGCGGCCAAGGCGGACGAAGCCGCCAAGCCAAAGGCTCCCGATGCGGTCAAAGACGGCGAGAACCCGTTTGGTGCCGAACCTAAAAAGGACGACAAAAAGGGCGACAACCCCTTCGGCCTTTAGTGCTAAGAATGCCATCAAGAAGGCACGTCTGGATTTCAGCAACATCGCCTGGCCGATGCGAGTGAATGGTGAGCCACATTTGAATGCCAACCGAGCCCCAATGCTACGAAGGAGTAGTGGAGGGCCCAGTTCTCGCCCGAAAGGCGGCAGGCGATGCGCTGGCAATGCGATTCTCTCGGAGTTGTTATCGTCGTGATGGTGTGCGCGGGACCCCTTCTCGGCCAGATGACTCGATTCCCGAAGGCGGCGCTGCTCAGAGGGCAGTCGCTAAATGCGTAGTGTGGTGACGCAAGAGATAGGGCGAACACCCATTGGATCACCCAGCGAGCTAACGCAATGATGTAAGGGCGGACGAAGAAGCGAAGCTGACTTGAATTTGACCTGGACGGTCGAGTTGCGACGAGCCGCGCCCGTTGGGCTCAAGATGCTCTTTGCAGGACGGGCAGTCGTCGAGATGGGCCGACATTCGGGCTTCCATTTCCTTGTCGAGCTGGCCAGCGACGAAATCGTCGTAGGTCTCGGCGCAGTCGCGACAGGTGATTCCGCCACGAAGCCCAAAGTCTTGGGGCGATCCTGTCACTCCCTTGACGCCAAAATATCCGCCGACAACCAACACCAAGCCAAACGCTGCGCACATTGCCGCTCGACGGGCCGTCACCAGCCGCCTATTCGTCTTCAGCGCGGACGCGAGACCGACTAGCTCGCCTTCGGGGCAAGGAGTCCAGTTGGATTGGGAGTTCGCCATAGGGGACCGTTCGCCTAGGGGACCGTTCGCCTAATGTTAGATACTCTAGTTATCGTCATTTTGCGGTGTTACGTCTGTATGGTGCCGCACATTCGCTATTTTATGTAGTTTCTAGTTTCGGGATTCGCTCGATTTGGTGAAATCGGACGTGGAGCTCAGGTAAGTCGGACAGTTGAGGCCCCCTCAGTGTTCGGTAACGGCGGCGGATCGACATGCACGCTCGACGCCAGGTTGTCCAAGGACACCAAGGTCACTCGTCGCCGTCCAACCTGAATTAAGCCAGCCGCCTGCAACTCGCCCAACACCACCGTCACGGTCTCTCGGGTGCTGCCGATTACGTTGGCCAAGTCTTGGTGCGATAGCTTGATGCCAAGTTCAATCCCGTCGGCTGTCTTCTTGCCGTACTGTTCCGATAACTCAAGCAGCAGGTGGACGAGTTTGTCTCGGTTGGAGAGAAACAGCAGGTTCTTGAGGCGTCGCTCGATGCGCTGCCGCCTCAGTCCGATCATCTTGGTGATGCCCATGGTGACGGCTGCCGATTTCTCGAGCACCGCCTGTAGCTCTTGCCCAGGGATTCGGACGACCGTTGTCTTTTCCACCGCCTCGGCGTATTCGTCTCGCTGACCTTCGCCGAAAATCACCAGTTCGCCAAACAGCTCGCCCGGCTCGATAAACGCCAGAATGGATTGTTTGCCGTCAGGTGTAAGGTGGCAGATTTTGGCTCGGCCTTTGACCAGCAAAAACACAGCCTGCGACGTTTCGGCGGGCAAGTAGATCGGGCTCTTTTTGGCGAACGTCTTGGTCGTGCTCACCGACTCAAGCCGAGCTAACGTATCCTCTTGCAGTTGCTCGAAGACTCGGCAATTTTTCAAGAACCAAAGTTTTTCGGTCATGATCTGCAAATTCGCTAGTCGAAAACGGGACGCGGCATTTTAGGTGCCAGCGGCAAAAAGAAACTGCCAATTCGCCTACTGTTATCCTGTTCATGGCATCCTAACACGATTGGATCGCAATATCTCACTCGTCGGAAAAAGTGGAAGCGTCCATACCTGTGTTGGCCAACGCCTCGTTCACGCATGCAAGAAACGAGCGGCCTTGCCTCCGGCGTGGGAAACCTCTGGCAACCCCAGGCACCTAGATCGCCACAAAATTGGACGCCTTGTTTTGGACGCCTTGTTATTGTTTCCACCTCTTTCCGGCCCAATCGTTCCCAATTGACCTGGGCTCAAACGACTGATAGCATGGTCCGATTGGTTCTTGCTGCGGGGAGTAACCCGTGGTCTACAAACATCTTTTAAGCTGGAGCTTGGTAGGCGAAGGGCATAGGTCCTGTAGTCCTTTTGGGCTATCTGCCTCTACTCCAAAACCGGAGCAACATTTGTGGCAAACGCGATCGTAAAAGAGTTAATTGAAGCTGGCGTCCATTTCGGCCACCGTTCCAGTCGCTGGAACCCCAAGATGGCCCCATACATCTACGCCAGGAAAAGCCTGATTCACATCATCGACATCCGCGAGACCGTACGCGGATTGTTGCGAGCGAAAAAGTATCTGTCGCAAGTTGCCAGCGGCGGAAGTTTGGTGCTCTTTGTCGGCACGAAGCGTCAAGCGGGCGGCGTCATTGAACGCGAAGCAACTCGCTGCAATATGCCTTTCGTCAGCGAGCGTTGGTTGGGCGGCGCGCTCACCAACTTCCGCACCGTTCGAAGCCGGCTCGGCCGTCTCGAAGAGCTCGAGCGGATTCGCAGCACAGACGAAATCGACGGCTACTCGAAGAAGATGCAGTCGTCGTTGAATCGCGAGTACCGCAAGATGTATCGCAACCTCAACGGTTTGCGAGCCATGAACCGCTTGCCCGAATGCTTGGTGGTCGTCGATCCTCTCAAAGAGAAGAATGCGATTCAGGAGGCCAAGAAACTTGGAATCACGACGTTGGCGTTGATCGATACGGATTGCGATCCGGACAAAGTCGACCTGCCGATTCCGGGTAACGACGATGGTATTCGTTCGATCGAAGTGATCATTCGTCATTTGGCCGACGCGATTGCCCAAGGCAACTCGAATGTCGAACAGATGCAAAAGGCGGACTCGCCAGCGGCTGCTCCGGCGGCCGACACGGGCGAAGCCAAAGATGCAACGCCTCCCGCCAGCGAAGGCGACGCGCCGCAAGCGTAGTGCCTTGTCGTATTCGCGCTAGGGTGGGAGCAACGGAAATCGTCGCGGCACAAGTCCACAGCGATTGGGCCGTTGGAAGTCAGAGTCGACGAGAGTCGAGCGACCGAAGCAGTTTCGTTGTCGCCAGTTTCTCTCGAAGATCGCCTTGGATGAACCCTAGCCGGCGCCTCGGCGTCTATGAATACACTCAGTTTTGATTTCTCAGAGTGCAGTACAGAGCGTCCATACCCAAATGCGTTGCGGCGAGTCTCAGTTGAGACGCGTAATGCAAAAACCGCCAAGCAGAGGAGTGCTACCCTATGGTCCAGATTACCGCGGCTGCGGTGACCGGATTACGCAAGAAGACCGGCCTGCCGATGATGGAGTGCAAGAAAGCATTGCAAGAATCAGGCGGAGATGAAGAGGCTGCCATCAAGTGGCTTCGCGAACGCGGAAACCAGGTTCAGGAAAAGCGTTCTGACCGAGAGACCGCCTTTGGTCGTTTCGGCCTCTACGCCCAAGTCGGCGCCTCCACGGGAGCGATTGTCGAACTGAAATGCGAGAGCGCACCGGTTACCTCGAACGATGAATTCATCGAGCTAGCCAACAACCTGGCTGAGCAATTGGCGACGGGCCCTGGCGCCGCGACGGGCGACGAATTGCTCGATCAGCCGTCTCCCGGCAAGGAAGGGATGACGCTTCGAGAACAGAAAGACGATCTGTTCAATCGAATTCGCGAGGTGTTTAACGTCGGTCGGATGAAGCGATACGAATCGGGTTGCGGCGCTTACTGCCACAATTCGGGAACCGTGTCCGGAGTTCTGCTCGCCGTCGATGGCGGTAACGATGACGCGGCTAAGAACATCGCCATGCACATCGCCGCCATGAGGCCGCAAGCCCTCAACACCGACGACCTCAACCCAACCTTGATCGAGAAAGAACGCGAAATCCTCCGCGAAGCGGCGCTGAAGGAAGGTAAGCCGGAGCAAATTGTCGACAAGATGGTCGACGGACGCCTTCGCAATTTCTTTGCTGAGCGAGTTCTCTGCGAACAACCGTACGTGAAGGACGACAGCATGACTGTCGGCAAGTACGCCGATTCAGAATCGATGAAGCTTTCCGGCTTCGTCCATTGGGAACTTGGCGACAACGACACGGAATAGACGCCCAAGTTTCGCTGACGTCGCAGTGAGGCTAGCGATTGAGAAAAAACGAAAGCCCCTGCGAAAATTCGCAGGGGCTTTTTTTGTAGCCTCACGGTTAGACCCAACTTGATTCATCTTGATTCGTCGACGCGGGGCGAGCCCGTGAGTCTATCCTGTTTTGCACTCTGCGGTTGGTGCTGGCCTGTGAGTCTTGACGAGCGCCAGCGCGTTGTCCCGAAGGGGCGCGACATACCAGCCCAGGGGAAGCACTACCGGCGAAGCCGCAGGCACCGCCCTGGGTTGGTCGTCGTGCTAAACGCAGCCCTGAAAGGCCCGAAAGGGCGAAACTACCGCGCGTCGCGCGATCCGGCGACGTCATCGCTTGCGAGTAGTCGTTGTAACGCCCTTGCAGGCAACGCCGTGAAGGATTTTTGTCCACAGCTATTCTCCGTTTCAGCGTAACGATCGTGTTTTTCGGCCCAAATTGTAAAGGCCAAAACAAGAAACGAGCCGCCTCGCCCGACGCGTGAGGGGCGGGGAGAGCCTGAAGCACGCGTCAAAGAAAGCCCCCTCACCCCGGCCCTCTCCCCCAAATCATCTGCGAACATGCCTTCGCGAAATGGGGACATGTTAGCGCAGACGATTCGAGGGAGAGGGGGCACGCGCAAGCGATTCCTCGACCGTCAATGACTCGCCAAAAGTCCTTCACGGCGTTGCCTTGCAGGGCTAGTGCTGTGTTACAGCTTGGAATTGGGATCGACAATTCGTTTGGCCAACGCCCGCCACGGCGAATCGGGTGCGCCACCCTAAAACTAAGGCGTAACGCAGCACTAGTGGTCTCAAAACCATCCAACCCAGGGCGGCGCACTACGGCTTCGCCGGTAGTGCTTCCCCTGGG